>JBKOXA010000060.1:0-56233 GCA_046724685.1 Acidobacteriota bacterium
GATCATGGAATCGGCCAGTTCGAAGGGTTGCGGCAGATCGAGTCGGACGGCCGGCGCGGCGAATTCATGTTGCTGCGGTACGCCGAAGAGGCAAGGCTGTATGTGCCGCTGGAGCGCATGGACCTCGTCCAGAGTTATCGGGTCGTGGAAGGCGCGCCGCCTCCGCTGGACAAGTTGGGCGGCACGGGTTGGACGACGCGAAAAGCGAAAGTGCGGAAGTCGCTGGAGGACATGGCAGAAAAGTTGTTGGAGTTGTATGCCGCGCGAAAGACTGCGGAGGGATTTGCATTTTCGGCGGATGGAAACTGGCAGCGCGAATTTGAAGATGCATTCGAATTCGAAGAGACGCAGGACCAGAGCTTGGCGATTGCGGACATCAAGAAGGATATGGAGAAGCCGGTGCCGATGGACCGGTTGTTGTGCGGCGATGTCGGCTACGGAAAAACGGAAGTTGCGATGCGCGCGGCGTTCAAAGTCATTGCGGACGGCAAACAGGTCGCGGTGCTATCGCCGACGACAGTGCTGGCGTTCCAGCATTTTGAAACATTCAAGAAACGCTTTGCCGCGTTTCCGGCGAAGATCGAAATGTTGAGTCGCTTTCGAACTTCAGCCGAGCAAAAGAAGGTCCTAACTGAACTTGAAGCAGGGAAAGTGGACGTGGTGATTGGAACGCACCGCCTGCTTTCAAAGGATGTGCAGTTTCAGGATTTGGGATTGCTGGTGATCGATGAAGAACAGCGGTTTGGCGTCGCGCACAAAGAGCGGTTGAAGGAAATGCGGAAGAATGTAGACGCGCTGGCGCTTTCGGCGACGCCGATTCCGCGGACACTTCATATGTCGCTGGTGGGGCTGCGCGACATGTCCATCATTGAGACGCCGCCGCGGGACCGGCTCGCGATCCAGACCGTGGTCGCGCCCTTTCAGGAGGAGCTGATCAGGAAGGCCGTCGAAACGGAGCTGCAGCGGGACGGGCAAGTGTACTTCATTCACAACCGCGTGGAGTCGATCTACTCGCTGGCGACTTTGGTGACCAAGCTGGTGCCGCGCGCGCGAGTGGTGGTGGCCCACGGACAGATGGGAGAAAAAGAACTCGAGCAGGTGATGCTGAAATTCATCCGCGACGAGGCGGATGTGCTGGTGGCGACGACGATTGTGGAGAACGGGCTGGACATCCCGCGCGCCAACACGATTTTGATCAATCGCGCCGACCGATTGGGGCTTTCGGAGTTGTACCAGTTGCGCGGGCGGGTGGGGCGGTCGAACCAGCGGGCTTACGCGTATTTGCTGGTGCCGCCGGAGACCGTGCTTTCCGAGGTTGCGCGAAAGCGACTGTCGGCCATGAAGGAGTTCAGCGAACTGGGGGCAGGATTCCGGATCGCTGCGCTAGACCTGGAGCTACGCGGCGCCGGGAACATGCTCGGGCGGCAGCAACATGGACACATCGAAGCGGTAGGCTTCGATATTTACACCCAGATGCTGGAGCGTGCGGTTTCGAAACTCAAGGGTGAAGAAGCGGCGCCAGAGCTGCGCACCACGCTGAGCCTGGGGCTCGATGTGCGAATTCCGCAGGACTACATCCCCAGCGAGAATCTTCGCTTGCGCACGTACAAACGGATTTCGTCGATCAAAACGGATGATGAAAAAGCCGATGTGGCGAAGGAGCTGGAAGACCGCTTTGGTCCGCTTCCGGTCTCCGTGGCAAACCTTTTAGAGTATGCCGCACTCAAATCCGTCTGCGAGCGGCTGAGGATCTCCACCGTCGAGCGGCAGGGAAACCGCGTGGCGGTGAGGTTCCACCCGGAGACCCCGCTCGATCCTGCGGCGCTCGTGCAGGTGGTGCGGTCGCGGGACGGAATACGGCTCGATCCGTCCGGAGTATTGTGGATGGAAACGTCGCGGGGCGAATCCGTCGTTGGATCGCTCAGAAACGTATTGCTCGGCCTTCAAGGGCAGGGATAAACTGAAGTGGTGAGGAACTGAATGCGAAACATCGCAATCATCGCGGCTCTTCTTGCCGCCATGCCGTTAACGGCGCAGGAACCGAAACAGGAGCCGCCCCCTCCTGCGCCTACACTCGAAAAGCCTCAGATGGCGCCAGAAGCGGAAGAATCCAAACCGGCGGCGAAGCCCAAGCCTTCTCCGGTGAAAGCGAATCCGGAGAGCAGCAGGACGGTGGAAGAGATTATCGCCCGCGTGAACAACGAAATTATCACCCGGTCGGAGTACGACAAGTCGACCACAAACGCAGAAGAGGAAGTGCGGCAAGAATGCCAGGGCAAATGCACGCCGGAACAACTCCAGACGGCTCTGGAAGAGCGCAAAAAGACCACGCTTCGCGACCTGATTGACCAATCGCTGCTGGCGCAACGCGGTAAGGACATGGGCATTAGCGTCGAGACCGATGTCGTGAAGCAGCTGGACCAGATCCGGCAGCAGAACAAACTGGCAAGCATGGACGACCTTGAAAAGGCAGTCAGCAGCCAGGGATTGAACTGGGAAGACTTTAAGAACAGTATCCGAAACCGTATCCTCACGCAGAAGGTGGTCAGCCAGGAAGTTGGCTCCCATATCTCCATCGGCGAGAGCGATGGGCGCAAGTATTATGAGGAGCACAAAGGTGAGTTCGTGAGGCCGGAGCAGGTGGCTTTGCGCGAAATCAAAGTAAGCACCGAAGGAAAGAAAGAGGCAGAACTTCCCGATTTGAAGAAAAAGGCAGAAACTGCGCTGAAACGTGTGAAGGATGGCGAAGATTTCGGCGAGATCGCCAAGCGCCTTTCCGATGGCTCCACGAAAGAACAAGGCGGCTATATAGGCATGTTCAAGCGCGGCGAACTTGCCAAGCAGCTCGAGGACGTCCTCTTCAAGATGAAGAAGAACGAACTGACCGACGTCATCGAGACGAAGCAGGGCTTCCTGGTCTTGCAAGTGCTCGAGCACTATGACGAAGGCGAGCAGTCGTTTGAAAAAGTAAAGAACGAGATCATGGACCGGTTGTACAACGAAAAGCTGGAGCCTGCAGTCCGCGAGTATCTGAAGACCCTGCGGGAACAAAGTTACGTTGTGATTAAGCCGGGATACGCGGAGCTAGCGGGCGGCGGCAACTCGGAAATCCAGGAAGTCAGCGCCACTCCGGAAGCCACGAAGCAAAAGAAGGGACGCAAGAAATACATTCTGTTCGGGAAGAAGAAAACCCCAGCCTGATGAAAACGCTGTTTGTCTCTGATCTGACTGGCGAACTGTCAATCACTACATTTTTCCTTGTGCATGCGAAAGAGCTTCGCAATACGAGGGAAGGTAAGCCGTATCTGCGGTTGGAGCTTGGCGACCGGAGCGGCACGATCGAAGCGCGGATGTGGACCAAGTTCGAACTGCTGGCCCACGACATCGTGCGCGACGACTTCGTGAAAGTAGAAGGACGGGTAGAGCTTTATCGCGACAAGCCACAACTTTCGATACTTCAATTGCGAAGGGCCAGACCGGAAGAGATCGAGCTGGCGGACTTCCTTCCTCACACGAAGGAAGATGTCGAGAACCTGTATGCGCAGTTGCTCGACTATGCGAAGGGCATTCAGAACGCCTGGTTGCAGACCTTGGTCGTCGCCATTGTGACCAATCCTTCGATTGCCACGCGTTACAAGAAAGCGCCCGCCGCCAAAGTCATGCACCACGCGTACCTAGGTGGATTGCTCGAGCACGTAGTCGGGTTGTGCGGGCTGGCCAAGCAGGTCGCGGCGCATTATCCGGAGCTCGATGTGGACTTGCTGCTCACTGCGGCAATCTTGCATGATGTGGGGAAACTGGATGAGCTTTGCTACACGCGCGCGATTGGCTACACGACGGAAGGACAGCTGCTCGGCCATATCATCATGGAGCTTGACACGGTTCTGCACGAGATCGATCGGATTCCCGGGTTTCCTGCGGCGCTCAAAACCGTTGTACAGCACCTGCTCATCAGCCATCACGGGGAATACGAGTTTGGGTCGCCCAAGCTTCCAATGATCCGCGAAGCGCTGGTGTTTCACTACCTTGATGATCTGGATTCAAAGATGGCAGCGGCGCGCGCCGCGCTGGCGAGCGAGTCCGGTGACGAAGATTGGTCCGCCTACAGCGGCGCATTGCAACGCAAATTCCTGAGGCTCGATCATTACCTTAAAGCTGCGAACCCCATCGCCGAAAAAGCCAAGCAAGGCGACTGAATTGCGTTAGAGTTGAAACAATGATTCCCGAACAATTCCAAATCAGGGATCTCACCATCCAGCCCGCAGCCGTGCTCGCGCCCATGGCAGGGGTAACCGACACGCTCTTTCGCCGCGTGATTCGCGGGCTTGGCGGGTGCGGGCTGCTCATGACGGAGTTTACCAGCTCCGAAGGGATTACGCGGAGTGCGAAGAAAACTTTACGCTATCTCTTTTTTCAGCCGGACGAGCATCCCATTACCGCACAACTGTTCGGTGCCGACTCGCGCGTTATGGCTGACGCCGCCAAATTGGTGGAGGACCACGGCTTCGATGCAGTGGATATCAACCTCGGCTGCCCGGCGAAGAAAGTCGTAAAGTGCGGGGGGTCGGGACTTCTCCGCGATTTGGATTTGCTGGGAGAAATCCTTCGGTCGGTACGTGCTGCCGTGCGAATCCCGCTGACCGTCAAGCTGCGCGCCGGATGGGATGAGAAGTCGATTGTCGCAATCGAGGTGGCGAAGTTGGCCGAATCGACAGGAGTCGAAGGCATTGCCGTTCATCCGAGGACGCGAATGCAGGGCTACAGCGGACGGGCGGACTGGAAAATCATCGCGGCGGTAAAGCAGACGGTAAGAATCCCGGTCATCGGGAATGGCGATATCCAGACCCCCGAGGATGCGTCGCGCATTAGCGAGGAGACGAAGTGTGACGCCGTGATGATTGGCAGAGCGGCCGCGACCAATCCGTGGATCTTTTCGCAGATGGCGGAATTTCGCGAAACCGGCAGTTACCGGCAACCCACCGACGCGGACCGGCACCAGTTACTGTCTCGCTACTACAAAGAAATTAAGCTGGCCCGGCAGCCCGATGCTGTGGGAAAAATGAAGCAGTTCGCTTGCTGGTTTACGCACGGGGTGGGGAACGGAAGCGAGCTCAGACGAACGGTTCACGAAGCGGGGACGCCCGGCGAAGTGCTTGACGCGGTGGAACGGTTTTTTGAGCGCAGGTTGGGCTTGGGAAGTGAACCGGATGCGGTACTCCGAAACGAGGGGCCGTCCGACGATGCAAACGAGCATGCCAGGCTCGAAACAGCGAACTGACCGGCGAATTTCCGTGCGCCTGCCAATGCAGGTAACCGGGACGGATTCGCGCGGCGTAGTGTTTACCGAAGAAACGTCCAGCGAAAACTTGTGTAGGAACGGAGCGGCGTTCGTGACCCGCTTTGAGGTGGTCGTCGGGTCGGACCTGGATATACGGATACCGATGTCGCACCAGGCATTTCGCAGGGTGGATGCGGACTTCGCCACACGGGGCCGCGTCGTGCACGTGGCGACATCGAACGGACCCGGTGAGCGACTCGTGGGCGTTCATTTTACCGGCCCGCGATTTCAGCGAATGTTTCGGTCAGAATCCGCAGCGTAACCCAAGACTAGCAGCTACCTTCGAGATTCTATTCAATCGAACCGCCGGAATCCCCAGGCTCCAAATGAAGCTCGTGGTATGCCGCGCGTTTGGTCAAGCCGCGTTCCTTGGCCGCTAACTTCAAGGCTTCCTTGCGGTCGAGTTTTGCCTGGCGGATCAGTTCGTCCACTCGTTCGGCGAGGCTCTGTGAAGTGTCGCGCTGTGCGGACTTTTCCTCGGCCGGCACAGGGCCGATCAGCAAAGTAATCTCGCCACGCGCGGGCTTATCCGAGAGAGAAGCTGCGAGCTCGGCGAGTGAGCCGCGCCGAAACTCCTCGTGAAGCTTGGTAACTTCGCGAGCGATGCAGGCCGGGCGATCGCCAAGGATTTCGTGCGCGTCGACCAGCGTTTCCTCGATCCGATGAGGGGCTTCGTAGAGAATAATCGTGCGATCCTCGATGCGAAGCCGCTCCAGTGCGCGACGGCGTTCGCCGGTCCGCGCGGGAAGGAATCCCGCAAAAAGAAATTCTTCGTTTGGCAATCCCGAAGCAGAGAGGGCCGCGAGCAAGGCCGACGGGCCGGGAATGGGGACGATCGGAATACGATGGCGCAAGCACAGGGTCACCAGACGATAGCCGGGATCGCTGACCAGCGGGACGCCAGCGTCGCTGACCAACGCGATTTGCGCGCCTTCCTCCATCGCGACCACAAGCTCGGGCGCGCGAGTCAGTTCGTTGTGCTCATGGTAGCTGACAAGCGGCTTTTGAATGTTGTAGTGGCTCAGGAGCTTTTGTGTGTGTCGCGTATCCTCGCAAGCGATCTGGTCGACCTCTTTCAGGACGCGAAGCGCGCGAAGAGTGATGTCCTCGAGATTGCCGATTGGCGTGGCAACCAGATACAGGCACGCTTGACGGCTGTTGGAGTGCGGTTCCATGGAAGCAGTCTAGCACGCGGCTTCATGGATGCCGCGCATGCTATACTGCGCTCTTCACCCATTCATTGGAGGGACAGAAGTGCCACTGTATGAGTACGAATGCCTGAAGTGCGGCAAAAAGACCGAAAAAATCGAGAACGTCTCGGGTCCGCACCTGAAAAAGTGTCCGCGCTGCGGCGGGAAAGTGGAACGGCTGCAGTCGGCCCCGGCGATCCAGTTCAAAGGTTCAGGTTGGTACGTAACGGATTATGCCGGGAAATCCAGCGCGAAGGAAAGCGCTGTGCCGGAGACCGCGTCGGCGTCCTCCGACAAGAAAGATTCAGTGGGGAAAGACTCATCGACTAAGGGAAATACTACGCCGAAGGAATCAAAAGACAAGAAATCCGAGAAACCTGCCGGCAAGAAATAAACTGCTTTAAGCCCTGCACCAAGAGATTCTAGAGCTTCAAGCCCTTTAGATAGCTCCGGAAAGGGTCGCCGAGCTCCTTGTTTTGCAGAGCCAGTTGGACCGTAGCGATCAGAAATCCCAGCTTGTCGCCCGCATCGTAAGAGATTCCTTCATAGATGTAAGCCCACAATCCGTGTTCCTTCGCGAGAATTTTCAGCGCGTCGGTGAGCTGAATTTCGCCGCCTGCACCGGGCAGGGTACGCTCCAGGCAATCGAATACGGCAGGAGGAAGGACGTAACGTCCGGTGATAGAGAGGTTCGACGGCGCGTCCGCGGGTTTCGGCTTTTCGACGAGTTCGCGAATGCGAAGGAGCCGTTCGTCAAACTGGCCTTGTGGCGCAGCGTCTCCAGCGACGATGCCGTAAAGATGGGTCTTTTCCCGCGGGACTTCTTCGACGGCAATCGCGCCGATGCCGGTGGCTTCATAAACTTTCACCAGCTGCTTGGTCGCGGGATTTTCTCCGGGAATCAGCACATCCCCAAGGAGAACCGCAAACGGCTCATCACCGACCAGATCTTTGGCGACGAGCACGGCATGGCCGAGGCCCAGCGGCTCTTTCTGCCGCGTGTAGCTGACCTGAACCATGTCGCTGATGCGGCGGACCATGGCGGCCTGATCGATTTTTCCCTTTTCTTCGAGGAAGCGTTCGAGGGTGGGGTTGTAGTCGAAGTGGTCTTCGATCGAATTCTTGCCTTTGCCGGTGACGATGATGACGTGTTCGATTCCGCTGGCGACGCATTCCTCAACGACATATTGAATCTGCGGTTTGTCCACCACGTTCAGCATTTCTTTCGGCTGGGCTTTCGTCGCCGGCAGGAAACGTGTGCCGAGTCCGGCGGCCGGCAGCACCGCTTTGCGAACTTTCTTGATGTGTAAGGAATTTAGAGGTGAGCCCGTCGAAGAAGTCATGAAGTCAGGTTAAAGAAGACTGGGAAATTTTCAATCGAATTCTTGCTGTAGAGTTTGGGACGCGAAAAGCCGAGCCCGGTGAGCGTGTTAGTATGAGAAGGAGTCGAGTTGGCGGCAAAAATGAGCATTCGAATTTTGGGAATCGAATCGTCCTGCGATGAAACGGCAGCCGCCGTTGTGGCTGACGGCCGCGAAATTTTGTCCAGCGTCGTCGCATCGCAAATCGACGTTCACCGCAAGTATGGCGGTGTTGTGCCGGAGCTCGCCTCGCGCGAGCACTTGCGAAGAATTGTGCCGGTGGTGCGCGAGGCGCTCGAACAGGCCAATTTGAATTTACAGGATTTGGACGCGATCGGCGTGACCGAGGGGCCAGGACTCGTCGGGTCATTGCTTGTGGGAATCACCTACGGGAAAACGCTCGCCGAGTGCCTCGGCAAGCCGCTGGTGCCGGTAAATCATCTGGAAGGTCACATTCATGCGGTGTTTCTGGAAGCGCACAAGGCGGGAATTTCGCCTGCGTTGCCCGCGCTTTGCCTGGTCGTTTCAGGCGGCCACACGGTGCTCTACGAGGTGAAGCCGAAAGATTGGGCGAGCACGGATGCCAGCGCGTTGTGGTCTTACCGCAAAATAGGACAAACGCGCGACGATGCGGCTGGCGAGGCATACGACAAGGTTTCAAAACTGCTCGGGCTTGGCTATCCCGGCGGGCCGATCCTGGACCGGCTGGCCGCGGCTGCGGGGAACGTGCCCGCACCCGTGAAGTTTGGCCCGACAAGAATGAAGGGGAACCCCTACGACTTTAGTTTCAGCGGGTTGAAAACGGCCGTGCTCTATCACCTGCGCGAAAATCCGCACTATCAGCCGGAAATTCAGGCCAGGGAACTGGCCATCGCCAAAGGTGAGCGCAAGTTTGATCAGTTGCTTCCGTTGTGTGGACCCGAAACCCTGGGCTTGGTTCGCGAGTTTCAGAATGCTGTGGTGCGCGATTTAGTCGAACGTACACTACGAGCTGCGGAAGAATTGAGCGTTTTGACAGTCCTGGTTTCCGGGGGAGTTGCGGCAAACAAACAGCTGCGTGCGACGTTCGAGGATCGTGCACGCAGGGCCGGCCTGAACGTGTATTTCCCGAGCCTGGATCTTTCGACTGACAACGCTGCAATGATCGCCTCTGCGGCCTATCCGCGTTTTCGAAACAACGTGCTGGCCGACGTTTCGCTAAACGCATCGGCTTCTCTGCCGATTGCCTAGCTCACCTTGCGCGGACGAAGGTTCACGCGCAATGTGAATCTTTCCGCCCGCTCAAGGTAAAATGCCCGCCTCATGCGCATTGCCATCGATACAGGCGGTACGTTTACAGACTGCGTGTTTCTCGATCGGGGCAAATTGGAAATTCTGAAGGTCCCGTCGCAGCCGAGGAATCCCGCGGGTGCGGTGGCTCGTGCCCTCGGCGACGCGCGGGTGAAGCTCGGTAGGGACCCTTCAAAAGACCTGGACCTGGTCTGCGGAACGACTGTAGGAACCAACGCCCTCCTCGAGCGCCGCGGCGGACGAGTTTTGTTGATCACCACGGCCGGGTTCGAAGATGTGCTGGAGATTGGGCGCCAGGCTCGCCCGAAACTCTATGACTTACAGTTTCGCAAGCCACCGGCGCTCGTGCCAACAGATCGTCGCATCGGGGCGCAGGAACGCCTGGCCCCAGACGGCGCCGCCTTGAACAGACTGACATCATCGGAGATTCGTTCCCTCGTACGACGCGTGAAACGACTTCGTCCGGACGCGGTGGCAGTTTGCTTCCTGTTTTCTTTTCGCAACCCGAGCCATGAAGGCAGGCTCGCCAAGGCTTTGCGCCGCCAAGGTTTTCTCGTCAGCGCTTCGCATGAAATCTTGCCGGAATTCCGCGAGTTCGAACGCACTTCCACCACGGTCATCAATGCGTATCTCGCTCCCGTAATGAGTGCATACCTGCGCGAAACGCAAGGTCAGGCGAATTCGGTGTGGAGCGGTGGCCGCGACCCAAAGGAGGCGGCCGCAGTGCGGGTTCGCGTTATGCAATCCAATGGAGGAATCATCTCTGCGGAAAGTGCCTCGGCTGAACCCGTTCGGACCGTACTTTCGGGGCCCGCGGGGGGCGTGCTGGGCGCCAGTTACGCGGCCTCGATGGCCGGGCTGAAAAAAGTAATTACCTTCGACATGGGAGGAACTTCTACGGATGTGGCACTCCTTTCCGGCGAGACTCAAATCACCACCGAGGCGCACATTGCAGGACTCCCGATTTCTGTGCCCATGCTCGAAATTCACACCGTAGGCGCGGGTGGCGGCTCGATTGCCCGTTTCGATGCCGGAGGAGCGCTGCGCGTCGGACCGGAAAGCGCAGGCGCCGACCCGGGTCCCATCAGCTACGGCCGAGGGGAACTCCCAACGGTGACCGATGCGCACGCGGTGCTGGGCCACTTTGGGGGCCGGGGCTTGTTGAACGGCCGGTTCGCTTTAAAAATCGAACGAACGCGCAGGGCGTTTGAAAGGTGCCGCGGACGTTTCCAAAGTGGAGAAGCATTCGCGCATGGAATTATTGGCGTTTCAAACTCGGTGATCGAGCGCGCTGTGCGGCTGATCTCGATCGAGCGCGGCCACGATCCGCGGGATTACGCTCTGGTTGCCTTCGGCGGAGCGGGCGGATTGCACGCCTGCGACCTGGCAGAGTCCCTGGAGATGAACGGCGTGCTCTTGCCGGTCTTTCCCGGAGGACTCTCGGCTCTCGGGATTCTCGGTGCGGATGTGGTGCAGGAGTTCTCTCGTACCGCCTTGCTCCGAGTTCAGAGTCCTATCGAAGCCCGCCGAAAAGCAGGAGGGGTCTTGCGGCAGCTTCGGCGAGATGCCGAGCGCTTTCTCGCGCGGGAGGGATTTCGAAGAAAGCAGACGCGGTTCGAATACCGCTTCGATATTCGTTACATCGGCCAGGCGTACGACTTGAGCGTTCCAGCTTCCGGCGATTTCGTTACTGCCTTCCACCGTGGCCATGAACTCGCGTACGGCCACGCCGACCCGCAACGCCCGGTCGAAATTGTAAGCGTTCGCTGCCGGGCCAGCGGGATTTCGACAAGAATCGAGCTGCCGCGAATCAGCCGCGTGCGACCAGGGACACCGGCAAAGCCAGCCCGCGTCGTCCGTTGTTTCTTTGCTGGCGAGCCCGTCGACGCTTCGCTCTATGAACGTGACCAGCTGCGCGCCGGACACGAATTCCGCGGACCCTCGATCATCTCGGAATACAGTGCCACGTCCTTGGTGCCGCCAAACTGGCGGGGCAAGGTCGACGCAAATGGCCAAATCCATTTATCAAACACCGCGAGGCGACATGTCCGCTAAGAAGGCCGCAAGAACGCGTCAACCGGACGCCATGCGGCTGGAAATCTTCAAGAATATTTTTCACTCCATTGCCGAAGAAATGGGAGCAGCCCTGCGCCGCTCAGCGTTCTCGCCAAACATCAAGGAGCGCCGCGATTATTCCTGCGCGGTGTACAACGGCGAAGGCGAAGTTCTCGCGATGGGCGATCACATGCCCGTGCATCTTGGCTCGATGCCGGCATCCGTGGCGGCCGCCCGAACCGCTTTGGCGTTCGAACCGGGCGATATCGCCCTGCTGAACGACCCGTTTGAGGGGGGCACGCACCTACCCGACCTGACGCTGGTGATGCCGGTATTCCTGCCGGCCGATACGAAACCACACTTCTTCATTGCCAGCCGTGCGCATCACGCAGACATTGGCGGCGCTCTGGCGGGCTCCATGGGTCCGGCGCGGGAAATTTTCCAGGAGGGACTGCGCATTCCACCGGTCAAAATTTTCCGGCAAGGCAAGATGAGCGGCGAAATGTTGAAAATGCTGCTGGCCAACGTGCGAACGCCGGCCGAACGGGAAGGTGACCTGGCCGCGCAAATTGCTTCGTGCCGGCTCGGCGAGCGCCGCCTGCGAGAAGTAGTCCGCAGGTATGGCGCGGTAGAGGTCGATCGTTATGCCGGACATCTGCTCGATTATTCCGAAAAGATAATGCGGGCCACGATCCGGTCCCTCAAACCGGGAGTTTATCGTGCCATAGACTTTCTCGACGGCGACGGCATCAGCGGGAAGCCACTAAAAATCCGGGTTGCCGTTCGCATCAAGTCGGATTCCGTAGTGGTGGATCTTGGCGGTTCGGCACCGCAGTGCGCAGGGAACGTCAACGCGGTCGAAGCGATTGCGATTTCCGCGGTTTATTACGTCTTCCGATGCCTGATACTCGAGGATGTTCCCGCGACGTCGGGTTTGCTGCGTCCCATCTCGGTTGTCGCCCCGAGCGGAACAATCGTGCACGCCGCGCCGCCCGCCGCCGTGGCGGGCGGAAATGTCGAAGTATCTCAACGCATAGTCGACACGCTGCTTCGAGCGCTGGCGAAGTCATCTCCCGGGAAAATTCCCGCGGCCAGCCAGGGAACGATGAACAACCTGACGTTTGGTGGCGCGAACTCCTTGCGCGACGAACTTCCTTTTACCTACTACGAGACGATTGCGGGCGGATGCGGGGCTTCTCCGGCGGGCGACGGCCCTTCCGCGACGCACTCCCACATGACCAATTCATGGAACACGCCGATCGAGGTGCTCGAAGAGACGTACCCCGTTCGGGTGCGGCGTTACGCAATCAGAACTGGTGCCGGCGGCGGTGGATTCCACCGCGGCGGGGACGGAATTGTCCGCGAGTTGGAATTCTTGTCTCCAGTCGAAGTCGGCCTGCTAACGGATCGAAGACAAATAGCGCCGTATGGATTGTCGGGTGGTCGAAATGGAAAGGTGGGCCGAAACACCCTGATACGGCACGGAAATCAGAAAGCGCTTCCGGCAAAATGTTCTTTCAAAGCCGATCGCGGCGATATCTTAAAGGTCGAAACTCCCGGCGGCGGAGGTTGGGGAAAACCAAGCAAGATACAAAGGTAATATCGAAGCGCGGGAGTCGAGCAAGAAAAAAGGACAGGCCATCGAGACCTGTCCCGGAAAAACGTGTCGCTAACCTGAAGCGGCTACTGCTCGAACCCTTCTTGCATAATCGGAAATTGCAGCTTGGCTTTGGCCAACGATTTCAAAACCATCGCTTCGGCGGATTCCGCCGATGTGCTCCGCGCCGTCGCCATCTCGCTCACCAGCAAGTACTTGGCGCGTTCCAGCATCTTTTTCTCGCGGAAGGAAAGTGGTTTGCTACGGCTAAGAGAGCAGAGACTCTTGAGGACAACCGCGACTTCGAGGAGGGAACCGGTTCGCATGCGCTCTGAATTCTCTTTAAAGCGATGCTTCCAGTCATGGTGGCAATTGAGTTTTCCGCGTTCCAGAAATCCCAGCACTTTCGTTGTGTCGTTTGAACGCATCACGGAACGAAGCCCGACGCTTTCCGCGTTCGATTGGGGCACCATCACTCGCAAGTCGCTCGAAACAATACGAATCATGAAGTAACGTTCTGTCTTTCCGTTCAGCACTCCGTAATTGATCTGCTCAATGACTCCAACGCCGTGGTTCGGGTATACAACCTTATCACCGATTTTGTAGTCCATGATTTCGGGTGCCCCCTTGAGGTACAGCGTCTAGTGTAGAAGCAGAAACGCTGGGAGTCAAGATATATCGTTTGAAATGAGAAGGTTAGGGAGAGCGCCCTCGAGAGATGGCATTAAAATTGCCCTGACTGCCGTAACAGTACCTCAAGTCGCTCCAAGTCGAAGCTCGACCCTGTGAGTTCGCCTATACTAACGAAATGCGATTCATCCTGGTGGATACGGCGAATGCCCGCGGCAGCGTCGCGCTCTGTCAGGATGCGGAAACACCGTGTGTCGAACTGCATTCCGGTGAAGAGGACTACTCGAGCTGGTTACTGCCCGCGGTCGAGCGAGTGCTCAGTCGTTGGTCTCTAACCCTCTCCGAACTCGATGGTTACGCTGTTTGTGCGGGGCCAGGCTCGTTCACCGGGTTGCGCGTTGGGCTGACGACCGTTAAAGCTTGGGCAGAAGTCTACCCAAAGCCCATCGCTCCGGTCTCCGGGCTGGAAGCCCTTACCCTGACCAACGCCACAATTGAGCAGGACTTCGTCGCAGCCTACATCGACGCTCGGCGCAACCAGGTCTTCGCCGCTCTTTACAAACGCCAGGCCGACGGATTTCAGCTTCTGGGCGAAGAGTCCGTGACGGCGCTTTCCGTATTTATCGAGCGCGTTGCTGTCGAGTCCTCGGGACAAGCGGTTCACTGGATCACTCCTGACCCGGAACTGATCGGGCCGTTGCCTCAGTGGCGGACCCTGGCCGGCGGCGGACATAGCCTCGAGCAGATCGCTCCTCCTTTCGCGGCTTGTCTCGGCCGCCTCGCGTATCAGAAGTTTCGGCAAGGAAAGACCACCGACGCGATTTCACTTGATGCTCATTACGTTCGACGTTCCGATGCCGAGATCTTTTGGAAGGGCACCCGCAGCGCTGCACTGAGGCCTTAGGTTGCTTGGCCCTCCTTGTGGCACTGGACGCGCTCACCCCTTTCCGGGACAATCCTTCTCTTGTCTGGAGACCTACTTCATGAAGAAACAATTAGTTCTTGGGATCGTTGCGCTGATGGCCGGTTCTGCGCGGTGTCATGCGCAAACGGCTCCCACCACTCCGGACTGGGTCGAACATAGCAACCGCTACGCTCAGAAACTAATTGAAATCCAGAAAAAGCATGGCCCGGAAGGGGCGTCGGCGCAGGGACTCGCCGAGTACGACACGCAGATCTCGCAGCCTACGCGAAAAGACGAGCAGGAAGCGATCGCCGAAACGAAGGGCGTATTGAGCGAGTTCCAATCCGCTCTCGGCAAGGAGTCCGATCCCTTCGTAAGACAAGACCTGGAAATCATGATTCGTCGTTCCGAGCTTTACTTGAAGCAACAGGCGTACGCAGATGTGCACAACGTGCCCTATCGGAATGCCAGCGCTTTCGTGTTTCAAGGTGTGCGCGGCCTTTTGGACGACCAAGTGGCTGCCGAACGCCGCAACGCAGCCGTAGTCCGTCTGCGCAAGTACGCTGGTCTCGAGCCGGGGTATCGTCCACTTGCGGATATCCTCAAAGAGCGAACGCAAGAGCAAATCGCCAAGACCGGCGTCCTCTACCCGGCAAAAGTCGAAGTTGAGACGAGCCTTGCCCGCAATCCGTCCTTCATTGATGGCATAGCCGCCCTTTGCAAGCATTACCAACTCGCCGGTTGGGAAGAACCCTTCGCCAAAGTGAAAACCCAGCTCGCTGACTATGACGGGTGGATCACCAAGGAAATTCTGCCCAAAGCTCGTTCCGACTTCCGCGAACCGCCGGAAGAATATGCGCTCGACCTTGAAGCCTTTGGGATTGACCTGCCTCCCGCGAAGCTCGCCGAGATGGCGCACCAGTCCTTTACCGAGATCCAGGGTGAAATGCAATCGATCTCGAGGCAGATCGCTAAGAAAAATAACTGGCCATCTGGCGACTACCGCAACGTCATCAAGAAGCTCAAAGAAAAACAGTTGGTGGGTGAGACGATTTTGCCTTTTTACCAGCAGCGCCTCAAGGATATTGAGCAAATCATCGTCGCGCAGAACCTGGTCGCGCTTCCGAAACGTCCGGCGCGAATTCGCATCGGAACACCGGCGGAGAGCGCGCAACAACCCGCGCCGCACATGACGCCGCCTCCTTTTTTGAACAACAAGGGAGAACAGGGCGAATTCGTTCTGCCCCTCAACATGCCGGCGGTCTCCGGCTCAAGCAAAAGCGAAAAGGTGGACGACTACACGTTTGACGCTGCGGCCTGGACGCTCACCGCCCACGAAGCGCGCCCGGGCCACGAACTGCAGTTTGACTCCATGATTGAACACGGTGTTTCCATCGCCCGGGCCCGCTACGCTTTCAACAGCACCAACGTCGAAGGCTGGGGCCTTTACGCCGAATACATCACAAAGCCCTACATGCCTCTCGAAGGGCAACTGATCTCCCTGCAATTCCGGCTGCTCCGGGCGGCGCGAGCTTATCTCGATCCGGAACTTCAGGCCGGAAAACTCCAACCGCCGGACGCAATGCGGGTCCTTACAGACGACTGTGTTTTTTCCGCGCCGTTTGCCAACCAGGAGGTGGAGCGTTACACCTTCCGCATGCCGGGCCAGGCCGGTTCCTATTTCTATGGCTATACAAAGCTAATTAGCCTCCGCCAGGACGTCGAAGCCGCCCTCGGCTCAAAATTTGATCAGAAGAAATATCACGATTTTCTGCTGGCACAAGGCTTGCTTCCCCCGGCTCTCCTTCGCCAAGCAGTTATGGAGCAGTTCGTCCCCTCGCAGAGGACGAACTAACGGTTCATCATTGGCGCGTCCGGATCATTCCGAGGAAGCGGTGCCTCCCCGACAGTCCCCAGACGTCAGCAGGACAATTCGTGCCCTCGCTCCGAGTGACTTCGCCGAAGTGGATGCCATCCTCGGGGAATCTCAGCTAACCCTTACGCTGTCCGCGCCTCTCGAACCAGATGCGGCCCTCGCCTTGGGCCGCTCCGCCGTTTACGTCTGCGAGCGCCAAGGAAAAATCACGGGAATCCTGGCTTGGCGGAATCTCGGCGAGGAAGCGGAGATCCTCGATCTCGCTGTCCTCAAGAAGTATCGCCGTCAAGGCAACGCGCGTTTCTTACTCGGGAATTTTGTCCGTCTCGTCCGCGATAGTGGAATTCGCGAAGTCTTTCTGGAGGTGCGCGAGTCGAATGATCCTGCGATCGCGCTTTACAGGAGCTTTGGGTTTTCAGCCACGGGCCGCCGTCCAAACTACTATCGTAATCCTGACGAAGCGGCGCTCCTGCTTCGTCTCAAAATCACAGGCTAGTACCAAAATACCGGTCGTTGCCACTTGACTCCGACTTTACGCGGAGTTACGTTCAACCCAAGTCGAGGCGGTTTCCTGTCCACGCCCGGCGACCAAACGCATCACACAATTTGATCCGTTTTATGGAGGAGGAACGCATGGCGGCAATCCAGCGCAACCCTCGGGACATACTCCTCGATACAGACGCCGACTATCAGCGTCTTTTCGAGCAGCACGAAAAATACGAATCAGAATTGCAACGAATCCTCAAAGAACCCTACCTCAGTTCCGAAGACCTCCTCGAAGAAATCAAGCTGAAAAAGATGAAGCTCCACTGCAAGGACGAAATGGAGCGGATTGCCGCACGTATCCAACGATCGCGTGCGCAACACGCCTGAACTGTCGCGCGCGCCTCGCTTCCGCAAAACCTTGCCCGCCGGCCATGCTCGGGCCCGTTGTGTCCCGGTCTGCCCGGCGCGCGAGCGCTGTGGTATCTTCGTTAGCGCATGGTAAAAGAAGGCTATTACTTCGGTGTCCCACCGCTTCTGCTCGGCGGGCTCGCAGCCAGCTTTCATTGGTGGGCTTTTGGACTCGCACTGATTGCTTTCGCATTCTTCTGCTTCTCGTTCTTTCGCGACCCGGAACGGGTGATTCCCGCCGATCCTGAGGCCATCGTTTCTCCCGCCGATGGGCGTGTGGTCGTTATTACCAGCGAAGAGAGAGGCGGTCGCCCGGGCACGCGCATCAGCATTTTTCTCGCCATTTGGAACGTGCACGTGAATCGATCTCCGGCTGCCGGTATCATCACAAAATTGGACTATCGTCCGGGGAAATTTCTGGCTGCGTGGGATCCGAAAGCTTCGGTCGAAAACGAACAAAACATCTTCGCGCTGGCGGCACCACAGGGAAATATTGAGTTCAAGCAGATCGCCGGCCTGGTTGCCCGCCGGGTTGTTTCGTGGAGGAAGCCCTTGGATGCCGTGGCGAAGGGCGAACGCATTGGCCTTGTTCGTTTCGGTTCACGCGTTGACCTCTGGGTTCCACTGGGTTCCGAGCTTCTGGTAAAAATAGGAGACAGTGTGCGCGGCGGAAGCAGTGTTCTGGCGCGTTGGCCCGTCAGCACCGCTACATCTTCCGGCGAAGCCACCTTCGTCGCGGCGGAGAGGCAGTAGAGAACATGGCGGACTTCGAGCAGCGCGAAATTCTGTTGGAAGGCCGGCGCTCCCGCACGCAAGCGCGGCTGCGTCGCGGCATTTTTCTTCTTCCAAGCCTTTTTACCGTAGGAAATCTACTCTGCGGTTATTACGCCAGTGTCGCTTCTCTTCGCGGCGCGCATGATGACTTCGACCGCGCTGCAAAGGCCATTGGTCTTGCCATTTTGTTCGATTCCCTCGACGGCCGCATCGCCCGCATGACCGGCACCAATACAGAATTCGGCGTGCAATTCGATTCTCTGGCAGATGTGGTTAGTTTCGGTATCGCTCCCGGCTTACTTGCGTATTCCTGGGGTGTCCTGAATTTGCCCGGTTCGGATTCTGCTGGAGTTCAACAGATCGCACAGTTTGGTTGGTGGTTCTGTCTTGCATTTGTGGTGTGCTGCGCCTGGCGGCTTGCGCGTTTCAATGTGCAGGGCATGGCCCCTGGAGGTTCGAAACATTTTGTTGGAATGCCGACTCCTGCGGCCGCCGGCGTTATCGCCGCAACCGTTCATTCGATGCGCGGCTACCCCATCCAGGATTGGCACTGGTCCGTCGTATGGATCGTGCTGGCACTCGCTCTTGCAGCGTTGATGACCAGCACCATCCGGTTCTACAGTTTCAAGGACTTGCCTTGGAGCCGGAAGCAACCTTCCCTCACGATTGTCGTCCTGGCACTTTTGGGCGCCGCCATCTGGAGATGGTCGGAGTTCGTCCTCCTGCTGATAGCCGGTTCCTACGCTGTCACTGGCGTGGTGCTCCATCTCATTCGCTTCCTCCGCCATCGGCTGGTGTCGCGGACGGCCTCCCCCTAGTTCATGACCACCCCGCTTGAATCGCGAAGAATTGTCATCGCGGGCGCCTCGTCGCTCCTCGGAGCGGAACTGAAGACGCTCCTCGAGGAAAGCCGCTTCGCGGCGTCGGAGTTTCGCCTCGTCGATGAAGAAACGGCGGCAGGCACGCTTACGGAAGCAGGCGGCGAAGCTGCCGTCATTCAGCCTGTCGAGGACGACAGCTTTCATAAGGCTTGGATCGTGTTCTTTACCGGATCTCCGGCGTTCACCGCTCGCAACCTCGGGCTGGCAAAGGAGAGCGGCGCGCGAATTGCGGATCTGTCCGGCGGCTGTGCAGGTCAGACAGGTGCGCAAACATGGTTGCCAAAATTCGAAGCACAGGCAGGCTCTAATCCCCGGGGCAACAAGGGAATTTTCGCGATACCGTCTGCGCCTGCCGAGATTGTCGCGCGGCTGGCGGTCGCGCTTCGCCCGTTGCAGCTCAGGACTCTCGCAGCGGTCGCTTTTCAGCCGGTGTCCGCCAGCGCCGGAAAGGCCGGCATCGAAGAACTCGAATCGCAGACCGGCCAATTGCTGTCGTTTCAACCGCTCGGAAAGCACGTGTTCGATGCCCAGGTGGCATTTGCGATGCTCGATCGTTTCGGCGACCGAAGCAGTCCGAAGCTCGACGCATCGCTTGAAATTCTGCGCAGAGAAGTTCGCTCCAGCTTGCCGAACGAGATTGCCTTTCCCGCGTTACAATTGCTGCACGCGCCTGTGTACTACGGAACGGCGGTCTCAGCGTGCGCCTTTCTGGACGGAGCGTCGGACGCGGCCGCGATTGCCAGGGCCTGCATATCGATGGGGTTCGGCGTCACGAAGGAAGATGCCGCTCCGAGCAATATCACTCCCGCGGGGGAAACATCACTCCAGCTTGCTCCGCCGCGCCGAGATGCCTCGGCGGCCAACGCATGGTGGTTCTGGTCGGCCGCGGACAATCTACGATTGCCGGCGGCAAACGCAGTCAAACTAGCGGAGAAGCTGCTTGAATGAACCGCGCCTCGTTTGCTTGCCTTCTGCTTGCAATAGACCTTCTTTCCGGTTGTGGATACCATGTTGCCGGCCGCACGGACGCTTTGCCAAAGACCATCCACGTAATCGCGGTGCCGGCCATTGAAAACAAAACGTCAAGCTATCGCATCGAGCAGCGCTTGACCTCTGCGACCATCCACGAATTCCTCGTGCGCACCAGTTACAAAGTAGTTTCGACGCCCGAAAGCGGCGACGCTGTGCTGCGCGGGAAAGTGCTCAGCGTCGAAGCGGTCCCGCTCCTCTTTGTAACCACTCCCGCCACTAGCACCACAGCCTCGACCACCCGCGCCACCACCATGTTGGTCACCATGAAATGCGAAGTTACGCTCACCGAGACCTCCAGTGAAAAGGTCCTGTTCCACACCGACAACTTCTTATTTCGAAATGAATACGAGATTTCAACCGACGTGAAGAGTTTCTTCGAAGAACAAGACCCTGCGCTCGATCGCATGGCGCAGGATTTTGCGAAACGCCTGGTGGCTGCGGTCACGGAGAATTATTGATGCCCGCCGTCGGCCCAAATGAGTTGCTCGCTCGTTTGAAAAAAGGGAAGATCATCCCCGCCGTCCTCCTGCTCGGTCAGGAGCCGTACCTGCGCGATACCTGCCGTGCTCAGCTGATCGACCACTATGTTGCGGAAGCCGCGCGCACCTGGGCCGTCTCCCGCTTCTCCGCCGAACGCGGCGAATTTCAGTCTGCGCTGGACCAGGCGCAGACCTTGCCCATGCTGTCTCCTCAACAGGTTGTTTTTCTCGAAGAGGCTGAAGCCCTCGAAGAATTTCCCGACAAGAAGCGGGACCACGCGGTAGCGCAGCTGGAATCCTATTTTGCCGATCCGGCGCCATTCACGGTCCTCGTGATCGAGGCGGCGCACCTCGACCAACGCATGAAGCTTGCCAGGTTACTCACGGAAAAATCGTTGGTCGTGCAGGTTGGATTGGGCGACAACCCGGACCAGCGCAATGCCGCGGCGGTCGCGCTGGCGAAGTCGTTCGCGAAGGAACAAGGCGTGGATCTTGAACCGGGCGCGGCCGAGGACTTGGCGGAGTCTGTGGCAGCAGACCTGCAGCGCCTAAAAACCGAAATCGAAAAGCTGAGCACCTTCGCCGGCGACCAAAAGCTGATTTGTCGCGAACATGTGGCCTTGATGGTGATCGCAGAGCGCGCGGCAACGGTCTGGGAAATGGCGGACTTCCTTGCCTCGCGCCAACCGAAAAAGGCCTTGGATTTTCTCAACCGGCTCCTGCGAGATGGGGAAGAGCCCCTGCAAATGCTCGGTGCAATGTCCTGGATGTACAGGAAACTCGTCGAAGCCAGCGAAGTTAAAGGTGCCGTGAACGGCTGGCAGGCCGCGCGAGCCCTGCAAATGGCTCCGGAGAAGGCGGAGCTCGCCATTCGCAATGCGCGCAAAATCTCTAAGCCCCGGCTGCTTGCCGGTCTCCGTTCCCTGCAGCTCGCCGATAACCGGCTCAAAAGCGGCGAAAAAGATTCCCGCGCGGTGATGGAATTCTTGATTGCGGAACTTGCGGCGACGTAGCGCCAAGCATCGCTGCGAACGATTTTTCCGTTTAGGCGTACAAGAAAAGGAAAAGACCGGCCAGTCAGCCGGTCTCTTCGCTCCGCAATTCGGACTCCCAAAAAGTCTACTTCGCCGCCTTGGCCTTCAGCCCGTTGAAAGCCAGCGTCAGGCGGGACTTGTAGCGGTTCGCGGTGTTCTCATGCAAGACATTCTTTGTGATCGCCTGATCAATCGCAGAAAGCGTCGGGTGAAGCAAATTCCCGGCGGCCGTCACATCGCCCGCGGTAATCGCGCCGCGCAGCTTCTTAATCGCCGTCCTCACCCGCGTCCGGTTGGCGCGGTTCACTTCTGCACGTTGACGAGATTGCGCCGCACGCTTTAAAACTGACTTTTTCTTCTTCTTAACTTTGGTAGCCTGTCCTTGGGCCATCTAGCGGATGCTCCTTTTGCATATCGCTCAAACATATAAGTCTAAGGAACGCTCGCAGGTCTGTCAAATATACGCTTGCGGGCCGATCTAAATTGACTCTGACCAAGAACGACGACAAACGTTTGCCCGTGCGCGGAAAGAAGCCGGACAAGCGCGACGAGTTGCTGCTGCTGATCAACTCCCGCCACCCGATTCTGACCATCGAAACAACCGAAGAAGAGCGTGCCGAACAATTGCTGCTGGAAGTCGCCACAGAACTCGCCGTTCCCTTGTTTACGTGGAGCGTGACGACCGGCCTGGCGCGATTTCGCGGCGCTCCGATCTACAACTCGGAAGCTCCCGAATCGGCCCTTTCCAATATCGCGGTCGTCGAAGGCGATGGGATTTTTCTCTTGAAGGATTTCGCGCGCTATTGCGAAAACGACAAAGTCAGCCGCCGCTTGCGTGAACTTGCCGAAAAATTCCGCACCGCTCGCCGCTCCATCGTCATCACCGCAGGCTCGGTTCAGCTTCCGCCGGAGCTCGACGGCGACGCGCTGCCGTTTGCACTGGGCTTTCCATCGACGGAAGAGCTCCTGGCCGGTGTGAAACAAACTCTCGCGGACTTGAGTCGCGAAAATCACCTGCCGGTCTCGCTCGACTTCGCCAGCATGCAGCAGCTTGCAAAAAATTTGTCCGGCCTGGCATTTGCCGAAGCCATGCGCACCTTGCGGCGCTGCATTCTGGAGCAGGGGAAAGCGGATACAGCAGTGCTCGATGCGGTTCTCGACGCCAAGCGAGAAGTTCTTCGCAGCGATGGACTGCTGGAAACCGTGCGAAGGGATGCCTCGTTTTCGGACATCGCCGGGCTGGAGCGGCTCCGCGACTGGATCAGCAAACGCAAAAGCGCACTGACTGTCGAAGGCCAGCGCTTCGGTCTGGTTCCGCCCAAAGGCATCCTGATCACCGGGGTGCAAGGTTGTGGCAAGAGCCTGGCCGCGCGCGCGGTCGCTGGCGAATGGGGTTTTGAGCTCGCGCGCCTCGACGCCGGGGCGCTCTATGACAAATTCGTCGGTGAAAGCGAAAAGCGCCTGCGCAAAGCTCTCGACCTCGCGCAGAAGATGGCTCCGATCGTTCTTTGGATCGACGAAATCGAAAAAGCTTTCGCATCCGCCGGTTCCAGCGGCGATGCCGATGCCGGCCTTTCGCAGCGCCTGCTCGCAACACTCCTGACCTGGATGCAGGATCGCGAGAGCGGCGTCTTCCTTGCGGCAACCTCAAACAACATTTCCGCGCTGCCGCCGGAAATGCTTCGCAAGGGCCGCTTCGACGAAATCTTTTTTGTGGACCTGCCGGATAACGTGACGCGCTCCGTGCTCTTTGCGCTCCACCTGAAAAAGCGCGGGCGCGACCCGCAATCTTTCGACTTAGAGCGGCTTGCTGCCTCGAGCGACGGATTCTCCGGCGCCGAAATCGAGCAAGCAATCGCCGCCGGTCTGTACACCGCGTTTGCGGCCAAACAGCAGTTGAACACCGAAATTCTGCTCGGCGAACTCAAGTCCACGCAGCCCTTAAGCGTCACCCGCGCCGAAGAGGTCACCGCGATTCGTGAATGGGCGCACACGCGCGCGGTCCCCGCCGGCTGAGCGTTCTCGAATTACGATGGCGCAAGTCGACCGCTCGGGTTTTATTCACCGCTGGTATACAATTTCGCCTCTCGATCCGGACGTTCGCAAAGAAAACTCGCGAGGCTACCCGATGAAACCGTTCCTGGTTCTCCTGGTTTTGCTTCAGACCCTTCCGCTCGTCGGCGTCCACAATGCGCTTGCCCAAACTGCGCCTGAAATGGGCCCCCTTTCGAAGGACGTCGCCAGACTGGAAGAAAAAGCTGCGCGACAGGATCGTACGCTCCAAGACTGGGCGAACCTCGCGCGCTATCGCTCTGCCAACGCGCAGCTGGCCCCGCGGGCAAAGGACCAGCTGCGCGTGGTTTTCATGGGTGACTCCATCACCGACATGTGGGTGATGCCGCAATTCGCAAGCGACTTCTTTCCGGGTAAACCATACGTTGGCCGCGGAATCGGCGGTCAAACCACCCCGCAGATGTTGATCCGGTTTCGTCCCGATGTGATTGCACTCAATCCTCGCATCGTCGTGATTCTCGCGGGGACAAACGACATCGCAGGAAATACCGGTCCGATGACCCTCGAGGAAATCGAAGGAAACCTCGCTTCGATGTCGGAGCTCGCTCACGCCAGCGGCATTCGCGTCGTGCTGTCCTCTCTCTTGCCGGTTTACGACGGTGGCCATGCTGGCGACGGCTCGGCCCTCATAATGACCGACCGCCGGCCGCCGGAAAAAATATTGGCTCTGAACGAATGGATCAAAAGATATGCTGCCGACCACGGCGATACCTATCTCGACTATTTTTCGGCGATGGTTGACGAACGCGGTGCCCTCAAAAAAGAGCTCAGCGAAGACGGCCTGCACCCCAATAGGGCCGGGTATGCCGTTATGGCTCCCCTTGCCGAAAAAGCCATCGCGGAAGCTGCCAAGACAAGACGCTGACGGCGATTCGAGTGCTCCGTCTTTAAGCCGGGCTACGCGGCTTGACCGCACCCAACGGCTGAGTTAGGGTGAAAGGTCGGCGCCCTACTCTCTGTTGTGGTGTCCGGCATGAAACGTTTTCTGCCTGGAGGTTAGAGTCGGAGGGAAACCAGAACTATGGGCGACCGCGAAGCGGTCCATCGGTACGCAGCACCGGGATCATTTCCAGCTTTAGGCAATCCTCCCGCAGTTGGTTCGTCTGAGCAGTCCTCGACGTGGATGAGACGCACGATACACATCGCCGGAAAAATCGAACCGTTCTTTGGCACCCTGGATGAAAATGTACGCCTCCTGGAAGACTCTCTGCGCGTGCGCACTCATTTGCACGACACAAAACTCACCATCGAGGGCGAACCACAAGCCGTCGCGCAAGCCGTGCGCATCGTGGAGGAGTACAACCACGCAACGCACAAAGGGAAGGAACTGACCAGCGAGGAAGTGAAGTCGTTGATGCGCGTTTCTCTCGATGCGCCCCAGGAATCTCCGCGAGGCATGTTTGAGCCTGGCAAACTGCGCGCCTTCGGCAAGAAAAGCGTCGCGCCGCGCAATTCTACACAGCGCCACTACATGGAGCAGATCGAACATCACGACATGATGTTCGGCATCGGGCCTGCCGGCACAGGCAAAACCTACATCGCCGTGGCCATGGCCGTGAGCGCATTGCTCACCAAGCAGGTCAACCGCATCATTCTCGCGCGGCCCGCGGTCGAGGCCGGCGAACGCCTTGGATTTTTGCCGGGCACCCTGCAGGAAAAAGTCGATCCCTACATGCGGCCGCTCTATGACGCGTTGTACGACATGCTGGACCCGGAGAAGCTCGAAGCGTTTCTTGAAAAGGGAATCATCGAAATTGCGCCGCTGGCATTCATGCGGGGCCGCACGCTGAATGATTCCTTCGTCATTCTGGACGAAGCACAGAACACCACCAGCGAACAAATGAAGATGTTCCTGACGCGCCTCGGATTCAATTCCAAGGCCGTCGTGACCGGGGACATTACACAAATCGATTTGCCGGTCGGCAAAAAGAGCGGCCTGATCGAGGCCCTGGAGATTTGCGGCAAGATTGAAGGCATTGGCGTCGTGCATTTCAGCGACAAAGATGTGGTCCGGCATAATCTTGTTCAGCGGATCATTCGCGCGTACGAGGACTATGAGACGGACCATCCGCAACGCGGCAATGGAAAAATCGAGCACCGGCAGGCGGAGACTGGTGCCCGCGCCCATGAGAAGCAGCCGTAGCGCCGGGTTTCAGGGCTTGTACTCGAAGTCCTGAGCTAAATGATTCTCAATCGACAGAAGAAGGTCCGTCTGGCGGTGCGTCCCCTGGTTGCATTCCTCGGCAAGATTCAGCGGGAGTTGAGGCTCGAAAACAGGGACGTCTCAATCGCCTTCGTGAGCGACGAGGAAATTGCCCGCTGGAATGAGCGTTATCGCCGGAAGAAAGGTCCCACCGACGTTCTGTCGTTTCCCGCGGGTGCTCTGTTGAACGGAGCCGCGCGAAGGAATGCGGGGCACCGGCGTCGAAACTCACCTGCGGCGATAACGCAATTTCTCGGGGACATCGCCATCGCTCCTGAAACTGCCCGGCGTTACGCCAAGAAGAATGGCCGCTCGATGGACGCTGAAATTCGCGTGCTCATCCTGCACGGTGTTTTGCACCTGATGGGGTATGATCACGAGAGCGACAACGGTCAAATGAACCAGATCGAGCAAAGGCTTCGGCGGAGGCTCGGAATCTCGTGAACGGATACTCCTGGCTCTTTGCGCTTGGCGTCGTGCTGCTGGCGTCGTTCCTGCCGGTCTTTTCCTACCTTGCCTTGATTTACCGCGAGCTCGGACGCATGACCACGGGTCCGGTTCACGAACATCTGGACATTTTTGAAGCGGAAATTGAGCCAAAACTGAAACTGAACCGCCGTAGTGCGGGCCGCGCGTTTCGAATCTTGGGCCATTTTTGGCTGGCGTTTCTGGTGCTGGAGACGACCCGGGGCGTCTTCATTTTTGTTCCCGGGACCTGGGAATCCGTGGTTCAACTCGCGGCATTCATTGGCCTGGAAGTGGTCTTCGCGATGCACTTTGTCCCGGATATCCTGCTGTACCGAACTTCGGGTCGCTGGCTCATTCCCCTGCTTCCGCTGATCCGCGCCTGCCTGGTGCTGGTCTGGCCGGTGCGCGTCTTTCTCGAAGGCGCCGAATCACTGGCGCGCATCTCCGAACAGGAAACGGAAAGGACCGAAGAGCAGCGCACCGAAGAAGGCATCGAAGCGTTGGTCGAAGCTGCGGAAGAGGAAGGCATCATCGAGCCGGAGCAAGCGGAGCTCATCGAGCAGGTCGTGGAGTTCAGCGACAAACGCGTACGAGAGGTAATGACGCCGCGGCCGGAAATCATCGCTATTCAGGCTGGCGCTACGCTTGAAGAACTGCACGCAAAGCTCACCGAAACTGGATTCACCAAGCTGCCTGTCTATGAAAATTCGCTCGATGACATTCAGGGCGTTGTCTACTCCCAGGACTTGTTGCAGATAGCAGATACCGACCTTCCACACCGCCACGTGCGGGAACTCATAAAGCCCGTTCTGTTTATGCCGGAAACTAAAATTGGCTCCGAACTGCTGCGGGAAATGCGCCGCAAGAACCAGTCCGTGGCCATGATTATCGATGAGCACGGAAGCGTTGCGGGCATCGCCACCATGGAGGACCTGGTGGAAGAAATCGTCGGCGAGAGCGGAGCCGACGGCACCCATCCCAAACTGGAAATGGTGCGCGAAGGAACCAGTACGCTCGTCATGCGCGGCAGCACCGCGATCGGCGACGTGGAAGAGATGCTGGGTGTCCATTTCGGCGACTCCGCGGACGAAACCGTAACCACCATTGCCGGCCTGCTGAGCCACGTGAGTGGGAAGGTCCCCGCGCCAGGCGAAAAATGTGACTTGGAAGGATTTCGTTTTGAAGTCTTGGAAGCAAACCAGCGCAAAGTGTTGCGTGTGAAGATTCAAAAGTTGTCCGGCACTGCGATGCATGCGAACCAGCCCTGAGCCACTCATGAATACTCCCGAAAAGAAAGCGGCAGACAACCGCTCGAAACAGCACAAATCCGGTTTTGTTGCGATTGTGGGCCGGCCCAACGCCGGCAAATCCACTCTGGTGAACAGGCTGGTGGGACAAAAAGTCGCGATCGTAACCTCAAAACCGCAGACCACGCGCAGTCGGATTCAGGGAATTGTAAACCGCGAAAACGCACAGGTGGTGTTGATCGATACGCCAGGCCTGCACGAAGCAAAAACCGTCTTAAACAAGCAGATGATGAGGGAAGTAGCGGCCGCGCTCGAGGGAATCGATGTGCTGGTTTTGATGGCAGACGCCAGTACCCTGCAGCCGCACGTAGACAGCCTGCTGATCGACAAATCAAAGCGCTTCGCCGGAAAGACGATTCTCGTTTTGAACAAAGTCGACAAACTGCCGAAACAAAAACTCCTGCCCCTGCTGGATGCCTTCGATAAAGCCCATGAATTTGCGGCGATGGTTCCAATTTCCGCCTTAAGGGGCGACGGCTGCAACGAGTTGATGGACGAAGTGGTCAGGCTCCTCCCGGAAGGCGAGCCGTACTTTCCCGAAGACCAGGTCACCGACCAGCCGGAACGTTTTCTCGCCAGCGAGATTGTTCGCGAGAAGGCGATTGCGCTGACCTACCACGAAGTGCCCCACGCCCTGGCCGTGGCCGTCGATAAGTGGGAAGAAACCCCGAAGCTTCTGCGAATTGAGATGACCCTGACCATCGAGCGCGGTTCACAGAAAAAGATTCTGATTGGTCACAAAGGAGAAATGCTCAAAAGGATCGGCACCCAGGCCCGCAAGGAACTCGAACAGATCCTCGGCACAAAGATTTTTCTTGGCCTCTTCGTGAAAGTCAGCGAGAACTGGCGCGAAAATCCCATGGCCGTTCGCGAACTCGACTGGCACACCCAGATCGAACACCTCGGCGCCAAGCCCACCGAAGAATGATCTCGCGACTCTAGTCTGAACTGTGGATCAGAACTGCAGCCGTTGATTCGGGAACTCCTCACAAGTCTTATTTCCGATGCCGATCGAGCATCGTTGATTTGAGCCTCCACAGCCAGAAATCGCTTATGCCGTTCGATCGCTCGGGAAGCCTCTTGGACGACACTCCAGCCACGAGATCAGCACCCTGGTTCCAGTTCAGGCATATCTTTTGAAGACGATGAGCACTAGTCCGGCGCGGCGATGCCCAGGGTTTTCATCTTGCGGTAGAGGTGAGAGCGTTCAAGTCCAATGGCCGCAGCGGTTTGCGTCATGTTCCAGCGGTTTTCCTGCAGCTTGCGCAAAATGAATTCGCGTTCGTAGGCGCTGCGAGCTTCGTGCAGCGTGCCATACGGTTGCTGGGTGCTTTCGACCACGCCGCGGAAAAGCTCCGGCGGGAGGTGGTGCGGTTCAATGCGCACATGCGGGCAGACAATGACCAGCCGCTCCACAAGATTACGCAATTCACGGACGTTTCCTGGCCACGGGTAGCGCAGGAGAATTTCAAGAGCACCGTCACTCAGCTCGCGCGTTTTCTTGCCGTAAGCGGAACTGAATTCATTCAGAAAATGTCTAGCCAGCACCGGAATATCTGAAGTGCGATCGCGCAGCGGCGACACAAAAAAAGGAATCACGTTCAGGCGGTAGAAAAGATCCTGGCGGAATCGTCCGTGCAGAATTTCCTGTTCGAGGTCTTTGTTCGTGGCGGCGATTACCCGAACGTCCACGCGAACCGTCTGGTTCGAACCAACCGGCTCAAAGCGCTGCTCTTCCAGCACCCGTAGGACTTTGGATTGCGTGCGCAGACTCATATCTCCGATCTCGTCGAGGAATAGCGTGCCTCCATCCGCTTGCTGAAACTTGCCGACTTTGTCGTCGCTCGCTCCGGTGAAACTACCCTTGATGTGACCAAAAAGTTCCGACTCGATAAGCTCTTCGGGAATCGCTGCGCAATTCACTTCCACGAATGGACCCTTGTTGCGCAGGCTGGCCGCATGCAGCGAACGCGCAACAAGCTCCTTGCCTGTTCCACTTTCTCCGAAAATCAGCACCCGGCCGTTGGTGGGAGCGGTAACGGCGATTTGCTGGCGCAGCGCTTTCATCGGGATGCTTTCACCGATGACCTGATAGCGGTGACCCAACTCGGAACGCAGCAACTGATTTTCTTCTTCGAGCCGGCGCTGCTGCACGGCATTGCGAACCAGCACGATAATTTTTTCAAGACTGAGCGGTTTTTCGATGAAATCGAATGCGCCGAGCTTGGTGGCGCGCACCGCAGTGTCGATCGTGGCGTGGCCCGAAATCATGATGACGGCGGGCGGATGCGGCATCGTCTGCATGCGGCTCAAGGCTTCGAGCCCGTCCATTCCAGGAAGCCATACGTCCAGCAGCACCACGTCCAAACCTCCGTGCGTAGCGCGCTCGAGCGCGCGCTCGGCGGAATCCGCGGATTCGGCGATGTAGCCTTCGTCCGTCAGGATGGAGGAAAGCGATTCGCGGATGCCAGCTTCGTCGTCAACGATCAGAATGTGTGGGCGAGGCGCCATGAGGTATCAAACTCCCATACAAAATAGCGCAAGGAGAAGCGAGGAAGCAAAGGTTGCCGGGAACGATGCCCCAAGCGATCAAACCGAGATGCTCGAAGGAGAAGGCATCAGCGGGTCCCATGGGGTGCCGTACAGGTCCTCAAGAACCGCAACCGTTCCATAAGACTCTTCACCAGGCTCTTCGCAGAACTTCACACCACGCGATTGCATGCTGTGGTAATCACGCCAAAAATCGTTGCTAGGGAGAAAAAGAAATACGCGGCCGCCAGCTTGGCTGCCGATCGCGCGGATTTGCTCCGTCGTCGAGGCGCGAGCGAGAAGCAGACGTGAGCGGGGCTAGGATCCGTGGCATCGAATTTTCAGCTGGTGGCTTGAACTGGAACGGAGTCTGCGGCGGGAAGTTCGAGAATGAAGCGCGAGCCGATGGGAGAATTGTCTTCTACGCGAATTCCGCCACCGTGTTCGGCCACGATGCGGGCGGCAATGGCCAGGCCGAGACCGGTGCCGCGGTCCTTGGTGGAAAAGTGCGGAAGGAAGAGTTTGTCCTTGTCCTGCGGCGAAATGCCGTGGCCAGTGTCGGCAACGATTATTTCGACCGAATCGAGCTCTGCTCTGGTGCGCGTTTCGACGGAGATGTGTTTGAGGGGAGAGGATTCCAGCGCTTCGGCGGCATTGTCGATCAGGTTGACGATGACGCTTCGAAGCAAAGGCGCATCCGCGCGAATCGGAAGCGCGTGCGCCGCAAATGAGGTGCTGAGCGTGATGCCGTCAAGCCGGTTCGCGAATACTTCAACCGCTTCGCGAACGATATTGTTTACATCGGCGGAATCGAACTTCGCGGAAGGGAAGCGGACGAACTGGGAAAATTCATTCACCAGCGCCGCTAGTGTGCCGACTTCGCGTTCGATGAGCCGCGAGGACTCTTCCACCAGCCGGGCAAGCTCCGGATCGCGATGCGCAGAATCGCCAGATTCGGTGCGTTTTTCCAGATAGCGCGAAAGGCGTTGTGCGGAGAGCTGAATCGGCGTTAGGGGGTTTTTGATTTCGTGCGCAATTCGCCTGGCGACTTCCTGCCACGCCGCAGCCTTTTGCGCGCGGAGAAGCTCGGTGAGATCGTCGAGCACGAGAACGAAGCCTGAATTGGCGCGGCGCGGGCCAAGCGAGCTGAGGGTCACGGCGGCGTGCATCAGGCGGCCACTTGCAACGATTTCAAGTTCCCGCGAAACAACGCCGGTGCGTAGCGCGCGGCGGAATAAATAGCGGATGGCGCGCGCGTCTTCCGCGCCGACAAGTTCTTCGATGTTGCGGGCGTCTTTGGCTCTTGTGCCGAAGATTTCCATGACCGCGGGGTTTGCGCGAAGAATGTTGCCGTCAGGGTCCAGCGAGAGAACTCCCGTAGGAATATTTTCAAGCACGGTTTCGATAAGCTGGCGCCGGCGCTCCAGTTCCTGCACCGCTTGTTGCAGATTGCGCGTGAACTGATCGATTTGGGATCGCGAATCGCGCAGCTGCGTCGTCATGCTATTGAACGAGCGGACCAAGGTGCCAAGTTCGTCGTGGGTCTGTTCCGGGACCTGGTATTCAAAATTGCCGGCGGAAATCTCCCGCGTGCCTTCAGCAAGGGCCTGAATAGGAACGGTAACTTGTTTCGCGAGGTACAAGGCAAGCCAGAGTACGGAGGACAGGAGCAAAACCGTGAAGAGCGACAAAATGAGCAGAAGCTGGCGCTTCAGGGCCCGGAGATGTTGTTTTTCCTGATCGTAGGCGAGAGATTGTTTTTGTATTTCGTTAAGACGATCCAGAAAGTCACTTGGAACAACACGCGCTGCGTAAGTCATTCCTTTGACGGCGTGTTCGGGGGAATGGCCTGCTAGATAAAGGGCGTTCGCACCTCGCCACACCTCGGCTCCGGCAAGCAGTTTTTGGACGAACGCCGGCGGAGGCGCGTTTGCCGCGGGCAACAACTGCTCTCCAGGCTCAGAATCGTGGGGGCAGGCGACAAATCCTTCTATCGAGCGGGTCGGAGATACGCGCCAGAAGGCATCGGCGGAACGGCAGAGCTCGTCCTTTGTGCTCTGGGACAATGAGCGTTTTGCTCCCGAGGCCAGATCCCAGGCGTTGGCTAGCCTGGAAAGACGCGCCTGCTCAGCCTGGGCCATTTCCTGTTGGAGCCCTCGGCTTTGTTCTGCAGCGATTTCGATGGGGCGCGGGAACCAGCGCGCGAGAGTTCGATTCAGCAGCGAGTAGCTGACGAAGAACATGAAAATGACCGGCAGCAGGGAAATGGCCACGGCGCCGACGACCATCTTGGTTTTGAACCGGGCGCCGAATTGTTCGTGGCTGCGTTCCGCCCAAAGCCGCAAGACCGTGCGCGACAAGATCAAAGCGAAAACGATCAGTGCAGCAGTGATGAACGACGAGACGGCGTAGAGGGTAAGAACCTCGCGCCAGTTGCGGGGATCGAAGGGTGTGTCGAGCGAGCCCAGGGTAAAGACTGCCGCAAGGAGCAGCGTGAGAACGACCCCCGCAAAAACGAGCCGGCGGCGCTGGCTGGAACTGGTGGAAGTCATGTTCGGGGCTGATGCGATTGTGGCAGAAAGCGAGCGAGAGAGCACTCAGAGCAGCGCGGATTGCCGGGACGGCAGTAGGTCTTGCCTACGTGAACGAGCAGCGCGTGGAACTCGTTGAAGAGCCCTTGATCGTCGGGAAGCGAAGTCTCAAAAAGGCTCCGGATCTCGTCGTAGCTAGCTTTTGAGTGGACCAAGCCGTGGCGTTCCAGGATCCGCCGCGAATAGGCATCCACGACAAAGACGGAATGATTGCCTGCGTAGAGCAGGATGGCGTCGGCTGTTTCGGGGCCGATGCCGCGAAGACTGAGCAGTTGATGACGAAGAATCGTGGTTGGCGTCCGGAAGAGGTGCGCAAGCGAGCCGCCGTGCGAGGCGTAGAGAAACTCGACGAAGCACTTTAGGGTCTTGGCTTTCTGGCGAAAGTAACCGGACGGCCGCAGAAGCCGCGCAAGTTTGTCCGAGCGAACGCGGCGGACCGCATCCGGCGAAAGTAACCGCGCGGTGCGCAAGTTCCGGAGCGCACCTTCGACATTACTCCAGGACGTATTCTGAGTGAGGATAGCCCCGACGATGATTTCAAATCGCGTGCGTCCGGGCCACCAGTGCTGCGGACCGTGGGCCGCGAGGAGGGAATCGAAATAGGCGCGAAGCGGAGAAGGCCAGACTGGAGCGCCTGGCGACGGGGCATGACTTCCCGACAGCTGCGGCTGAGCGCTGGAAAACCTGTCGCCAACGGGGAAAGAGACACTCGTACGCGGCGGGGTCAATGGCCCGGCCTTCTGTGAGAAAACGCGAGACGCAGGCATCCTAAGAGCACGATAACGGCGCCGGGGAAGTGAGTCAAGGAACGCCAGCTAGGCTACTACAGAGGCACTGTCCGCCCGTACAGGGGTTAGCAACTTTAGAACGACGCGCGAAATTCGCCCCGCCAGGGGTGACAACTTTTGTTACTTTTAGCCGTGAGTGAACCAACGGTTGGAGCACCACGGATGTCCGTCCGCTTAGGCGAAATCCTGGTCAAAGAAAGCTTGATCTCGCAAGACCAGCTGCAAAAGGCGCTCGAATACCAACGAGCGAACGGCGGCAAGCTCGGAAGCTGCCTGACCAAGATGGGGTTCATTACGGACGACGACATCACCGGCGTATTGTCGCGCCAATACGGCGTTCCGTCTATCAACCTCAAATACTACGAGATAGATCCGAACGTGATTCGGCTGATTCCGCAGGACACCGCGCTGCGCTATCAAGTGGTCCCGCTGTCGCGTGTCGGTTCGGTGCTGACGATCGCGATGACCGACCCGACCAATGTCTTCGCGATGGATGACGTCAAGTTTATGACCGGCTTCAACGTTGAGCCGGTAGTGGCGTCGGAATCGGCGATTGCCGATGCCATCGCCCGATTCTACGGCGGGGCGCATTCCAACGGCGAAGAGCTCACCAACCTGATGCGGGATTTGGTGGAAGAGGAACTGGAGCTCGCTTCCGACGAAGCAGAATTGGACGCCGCGTCGCTCGAAAAGGCCGCGGAAGAAGCGCCGATCATCAAGCTGGTGAACCTGATTTTGACGGATTCTGTAAAGCGCGGGGCCAGCGACATTCATCTGGAGCCTTACGAGACCGAATTGCGCGTGAGGTTCCGCGTTGACGGAATGCTGCAGACGGTGATGAGTCCGCCGCTGAAGGTAAAGGACGCCATTACCAGCCGTATGAAGATCATGGCCAAGCTGGACATTGCGGAAAAGCGCTTGCCGCAAGACGGCCGCATCATGATCAAGTACAAGGCCGACGGCAAGAAGAAGGAACTTGACTTCCGCGTTTCCACCGTACCGACGCTCTACGGCGAAAAAATCGTGCTTCGGTTGCTGGACAAAGAGAACCTGCGGCTGGACATGACCAAGTTGGGTTTTGAGGCGGAGTCGCTGACGAAGTTCGAGCGCAACATTCTCAAGCCCTACGGCATGGTGCTGGTGACAGGGCCAACGGGATCGGGCAAGACCAATACCCTGTACTCTTCTGTCGCGCGGCTGAATCAGGTGGACACGAACATCATGACCGCGGAAGACCCGGTCGAGTTCCAACTGGGCGGAATCAACCAGGTTCAGATGAAAGAGCAGATCGGGTTGAACTTCGCCGCGGCGCTGCGCGCGTTCTTGCGGCAAGACCCTAACATCATTTTGGTCGGCGAAATCCGCGACTTTGAAACGGCGGAAATAGCGGTCAAGGCGGCGCTGACCGGACACCTTGTGCTATCGACGCTGCACACCAACGATGCTCCGTCGACCATCAGCCGTTTGATGAACATGGGCATCGAGCCGTTTCTCGTGGCGACGTCCGTCAACTTGATTTGCGCGCAGCGTCTGGTGCGTAGGATTTGCTCGAACTGCAAGGAAGAAGTGGAAGTTCCACCGCAGGTGCTGATCGACGCTGGTTTCAGCGAAGCGGAGCTAAAGACCACGAAGATTTACCACGGCAAGGGCTGCAGCATTTGCAACAAGGGCGGCTATAAGGGAAGAACAGGCTTGTACGAAGTGATGGAAATCAATGATGAACTCCGCGAGTTGATCCTGGTCGGAGCATCGGCTTTGGAGCTGAAAAAGAAGGCTGTGGAGCAAGGGATGTTGACTCTCAGGCGCAGTGGCCTGGTGAAGATTGCGGCGGGGATGACGACCATGGATGAAGTGCTGCGCGAAACGGTTTTGTAGAAACGGATTTCACAGTCTCAGGGCTTGCGCTTCTAAGCCCGGACAGAAACAGGTTGTACTTACCAACCTGAACGAAACGAGACTTCAGGGTTCGTTCTTACGAACTCTGAGCAAAAAAGAGGGTGCGACGATGTCTGGAATTACGCTAAGCGAACTGCTGAAGAAGATGATCGAGATGGGTGGTAGCGACCTGCACATCACCACGAACAGTGCGCCACGCGTGCGGGTGCACGGCCGGTTGCGGCCGCTTGAAATGCCGCCATTAACTGCCGCGGACACCAAGTCGCTGGCGTATAGCGTTCTGACGGACGCGCAGAAGCATCGCTTTGAGGAAAACCTGGAGCTCGACTTTTCCTTTGGCTTAAAGAATCTAGCCCGTTTCCGCGGCAACGTATTCAATCAGCGCGGCGCCGTCGGCGCCGTCTTCCGTACGATTCCGTGGGAAATCAAGGGGTTTGATGCGTTGGGCCTTCCGCCGGTCGTGAAGGCGCTGTGCGACAAGCCGCGCGGGCTGATTCTGGTGACCGGTCCGACAGGCTCCGGAAAATCGACCACGCTGGCCGCGATGCTGGATAAGATCAACAGCGAACGCGAAGAGCACATGATTACGATCGAAGACCCGATCGAATTTCTCCACAATCATAAGAAATGCCTGGTGAATCAGCGCGAAGTCCACGCCGATACCCACTCGTTTTCGAATTCGCTGCGCGCCGCATTACGCGAAGACCCGGACGTGGTGCTCATCGGCGAAATGCGCGACCTCGAAACGATTGAGTCCGCGTTGCGCATCGCAGAGACGGGCCACTTGACGTTCGCAACGCTGCACACCAATTCGGCGGCGTCCACGATCAACCGTATCATCGACGTTTTTCCGGCGCACCAGCAGCCGCAGATCCGCGCGCAGCTTTCGATGGTGCTTGAAGGCGTTCTTTGTCAGGCCCTGCTGCCCCGCGTTGACGGACGTGGTCGCGCGATGGTGATGGAAATTCTGGTGCCCAACCCTGCCATCCGCAACCTCATTCGCGAGGACAAGATTCACCAGATCTATTCCGCGATGCAGACCGGCACCGGCCAGTCGGGCATGCAGACATTTAACCAGAGCCTTGCGAACACCTATTTTGCCAAACAGATCACATTGGAAGTGGCGCTTGCGCGCTCGTCAAATCCTGACGAACTGCAAGACATGATCAATCGCGGCGTGGCGTCGGCGCCGCCGGGTTCGGCCAGGGTGCCGACCGGTTCGACGAGAGCGCCTGTTACGGCCAAGCGTTAGACAAATTTTGCGTGGGATCTGAACAAAAGCGGAAAAGGAACTAACGGCCGAGGAGGAAACGATGCCGGTCTATACATACCGAGGAACAAATCGCGCTGGTGGAAATGTCACCGGCGAAATGATTGCGTCGAACAAGGGGGAGCTCCAGAACCTCCTGAAGCGCCAGCAAATCACCGCCACGAAGATGAGCGAGAAGGGCAGAGAGATCAATCTACCGACGTTTGGTTCCGGGGTAAGCGCCAAGGAGCTGGCCATCTTCACTAGGCAATTCTCGGTGATGATCGACGCCGGCCTTCCGTTAGTTCAGTGCCTGGAAATTCTCGCTTCACAGCAGGAGAACAAGACCTTTCAGAAGGTATTGACCAACACCAGGTCGTCGGTCGAGGGTGGTACCACGCTTTCTGCGGCCATGAAGCAATCGCCGAAGGTATTCGATCCACTCTACACCAACATGGTGGAGGCAGGTGAGACCGGCGGTATTCTCGACACCATCCTGCAGCGACTTTCGACGTATATCGAAAAGAACGTGAAGTTGCAGCGCGCCGTAAAGTCAGCCCTGGTCTATCCGGTGGGCGTACTGACCGTGGCGGGGCTCGTGATCATCCTGTTGCTATGGAAAGTTGTGCCGATTTTCGCGACCTTGTTTGCTGGCCTGGGGGTGGACCTGCCGCTTCCCACCAGAATCGTCATCGGAATGAGCCACATGATCGGAAGTTGGTTTGGTTTTCTGTTTCTATTGGGTTTTGTGGGTACCATTTTTGCGCTGAAAGCATGGTACGGCACTCCGGGCGGAAGAATGGCGCTGGACACCGTTGTCTTGAAGCTGCCGGTGATCGGTATTCTGATGAGAAAAATCGCCGTGGCACGCTTCACGCGCACGCTTGGCACCCTGATCTCGAGCGGCGTACCGATCCTCGAAGGATTGGATATCACCGCAAAGACCGCCGGAAACGCTGTGGTTGAGCAAGCGCTGAACAGGGTGCGGAGGTCGCTCGAAGAGGGCAAGTCGCTTACGGAACCCTTGAAGGACTCACAAGTATTTCCAGGGATGGTTACCCAGATGATAGCGGTCGGCGAACAGACCGGCGCGATGGACGCGATGCTGCAGAAGATTGCGGACTTCTACGAAGAAGAGGTGGACGCAGCGGTAAAGGACTTGTTGACCGCGCTGGAACCGGTCATGATCGTATTTCTCGGCGTTGTGGTCGGCGGCGTGGTTATTTCGATGTATTTGCCGCTGTTCTCGCTGATCGGAAAGCTAAGCTCGATGCACTAATCCGGCGCCTTATCCGGAGCTTCAGGAGCACTCTGGACGAGGGAAGACGGGCCGGAAACGGCGGTCTTCCCTCGTCTGATTTTGGGGAAGGGTAAATCGAGTCGCATGGACTCTCAGCGCACCAAACGTGAGTGGTTGCAGTGGCTGGCACGAGTCCGGCTGTTGATGATTGTGTTGATCCTCGCGGTCAGTTTCTTCTGGCCGCAATACGCGAACGGCCAGTCAGCCAGCCGCCTGTTTCTCTCCATCATCATTTTCTGGATCACCCTCGCCTGCCTGGAGCTAATCCTGGTTCGCTGGATCCCAGATGCCTCTTGGCAAGGCGGTTTGCAGGTCGCTTGCGACATTCTAGTCATCACCGGCGTGGTGTACGCAACGGGAATCCAGGACAGCTATTTCATCACCCTGTACCTGCTGGTGATCATCGTCGGAAGTATCCTGTTCTCCCGCCAAGGGACATTCCTCACCGCTGGGGCCTGCCTGGTGACGTTGTTTGCGCTGGAGATGCTGGCCTATGCAGGAAAGATTCCGGCTTCCGGCGCGATTCTTGGTTCGAAAGGGGCAATCGCCGTCTGGTTTGTCAGTCACGGCCTGGGGTTTATCGCGGTGGCGTACCTTGCGAGCCTGCTGTCTCACCTGCTGCGCAGCAAGGGGCAGGAGTTGGAAGCCAAGCGGGAGGAACTGCTGGAACTGCAGGACTTCACGCAGGACATCATTCATTCCATGCGCGGCGGACTGCTGACGACGGACGGCGAAGGGAGAATTGTGGTTTTGAATCGCACCGGCGAGGAGATCCTCGGAAAGACATTCGGCGAGCTGCGAGGCGTATCGCTTCGGGAGTGGAACAGCGATTTCTGGCTTCCGGGCCTGATGACTGGCCGCGAGAAAGCCGGATTGCGCAAAGAAATCGACTACAAGATGCCGAGTGGCAAGCAGCGGTTTCTCGGAATCAGCGTATCGTTTCTGCGTTCCCGTGATTCGGACCGCAGCGGCTATGTTTTCAATTTCCAAGACCTGACGGACCTCCGGCGCCTGGAACAGGAGGTTGCGACAAAGGATCGAATGGCCGCACTCGGCAGGCTTTCTGCGGCCATTGCCCACGAGATTCGCCAGCCGCTGACGGCCATGGCCGGAGCAGTGAAGGAACTGGGCCGCATGGTACCGCTGGAGGAAGACGAGCAGCACTTGGTACAGATCGTGAGCAGAGAGTCAGAACGTCTTAACCGAATTATTACAGACTTCCTGAATTACTCCCGGGAAAAGAGCTACGAATTTCAGGAAGAGGACGTCCGGTCATTGCTTGACGATGCGCTCATGTTGATGGAGAAGAAGCCGGAAGTTGGGACGAAATACCAAATCGAGCGCGCGTATAACGGAAAAGCATTGAAGGCCCGGGTGGACGCCAGCAAGATCAAGCAGGTGTTCTGGAACCTCTGCGATAACGCACTGCGGGCGATGCCGGCGGGCGGAAAGCTCACTGTGCGGCTTGAAGAGCGTCCGCTCTGGCTGAGAATCGGGTTCCGCGACACGGGCGTTGGTCTCGATGCCAAGCAAAAGGCGAAGATTTTCGAGCCGCTCCAGTCGGGTTTCGAGGGCGGCACAGGACTCGGACTTTCCATCGTTTATCAGATTGTTCAGGCGCACAGCGGGCACATCAGCGTAATTTCAGAAAGGGACAAAGGAGCGGAGTTCATCGTTGAACTGCCGCGCATCGTCTGAGGGACTATGCAAGCCACAAAAACAGCGGCAAAAGAGCCGACTCGCGAGATGGCTCACATCCTGGTGGTGGACGACGAGCGCTCCATTTGCGAGTTGTTGGAAATTACCTTCCGCAAAGACGGGCACCGCGTCGAGATTGCCAACGACGTCGAATCGGCCCGGCGCAAACTGAAATCGCAGATTTTCGACATCGTGATTTCCGATATCCGCATGCCCGGAGAAGGCGGCGTGGATCTCCTGAAGTTCACGAAAGAAATCGCTCCGGACAGTTTTTTTCTGTTGGTAACGGGAGTTCCGACGCTGGACACCGCGATCGCAGCGATCAATGCGGGAGCGGACCGCTACGTCATCAAGGATCACGAACTGGTGGATCAATTGCGCCGCGCCGTTCGTAGCGTCACTGAAAGCCTGAAGTGGAAGAAAGAAGCGGGGTACCTCAGAAGGGAGCTTCGGCGTCTGACCGGGCTCGACAACATCGTCGGCCAGAGCCCCAAGATGCGAGCGATTTTTGATCTCATCCAGACTGTGGCTCCGCAATCGAGCCGCGTGCTGATTACCGGAGAGAGCGGAACGGGAAAGGAACTGGTTGCGCGTGCCATTCACGAAAACAGCCAGCGCGCCCAGGCTCCGTTCATCACCATTAACTGCGGCGCATTCCCCGAGACGCTGCTGGAGTCCGAACTGTTCGGCTATATGAAAGGGGCATTCACAGGCGCGAACGAGAACCGTCAGGGACTGTTTCAGGCAGCGCATGGGGGAACCCTCTTCATGGATGAGATCGGCAATATGACGCTCACCATGCAGGTGAAACTGTATCGAGTGCTACAGGAGGGAAAGGTTCGGCCTATCGGCAGCAACGATGAGGTGGATGTCGATGTTCGGGTGATCGCCGCCACCAACAAGGATTTCGAGAAGGAGATTGCGGAAGGACGGTTCCGCGAGGATTTGTACTACCGCCTGAGCGTGATTCCGATTCAATTGCCGTCGCTGCGGGAAAGAAAAGAAGACATCCCTCTACTGGCACGCCACTTCCTTGAACGCTTCCGCCGCACGATGGAAAAGCCGGTGGAAGGAATCTCGCCGGAGGCGGTGCGGAAGCTTGAATCTTACGACTGGCCGGGGAATGTTCGCGAGCTGGAGAACACGATGGAGCGCGCCGTTGCGCTCGAATCCAGCAACGAAATTTCCCTGCGCGTTCTTCCGGACCGAATTGCCGGGTATGCTAACACTCCAGGAATGAATTCCAGCCCGGCAGGCACTGCGTTTCCCGAAGGCGGCGTTGATTTTGAAAAGGAAATTGCGGATACGGAACGCAGATACCTGATGGCAGCGCTCGAAAAGGCGGGCGGAGTGCGAACGCGCGCTTCCGAGCTTCTCAAGATTACCTACCGGTCTTTCCGGCACTACGCGAAGAAGCACGGTCTGTAGGTTACGGATCGATTAATACTGATCTTTGTAAAACAACATGGCGGGGTTCGACATCGATGTCCCGATTTTCCAAAAATGGTGGGCCATCGGAACGGTGTTCGGAATCAACAACCACGGACGCCTGCCGAGGCGCCGCATTCGGTCAATCCGGTATGCCGAAAATGGTCACTTTGGAGCCAGCTGCCGGCAAATCACAGATCCTAGCCTTTCTGGCGATCTTGCTTCATCATGAAAACAGAGCACTTACAGGAGACATTGGCTGTTTGGCACGATTGGGCACAATTGGAAGGCCACTTGCCCATATTTCCTAGCGTGAGGCGGCGAGTTTGTGCCCCTGATCTTTAATCTTCTCAAAACGAGGTGTTTGAACTTGAAAAAGCAAAAGGGTTTCTCTCTTATCGAGTTGCTGATCGTCGTGGCGATCATTTTGATCATCGCGGCGATCGCCATCCCGAACCTGCTCCGTTCGCGTATGGCGGCCAATGAAGCGTCCGCGGTTGGTTCTTTGCGTACGATTAATACGGCCGCTGTGACGTATTCATCCACGTATCAGACGGTCGGTTATCCTGGTTCGCTTGCGAACCTTGGGCCAGCTGCTACGGCGACTTCGGCTACAGCCGACTTGATTGACAGCGTTCTGGCTGGCGGCACGAAGAGCGGCTATACCTTTACGTTTACCGCGGGAACCGGCACTCCTTCGACGGGCTACTCCGTCACGGCACTGCCCGTAGCGCCCGGCACGTCGGGTCAGAGCTCGTTCTTCACTGACCAGACTGCGGTCATCCGTAAGGACCCAGCCGGTGGAGCTCCGACCGCTACCACGCCGCCGATCCAGTAAGGCTCGTGGGCGCAACACGTTTAGAAGTCAAAGGGCGCGGATTTCACATCCGCGCCCTTTATTTTTGCTCCGTCACCCAGAGAAGCGACCAAAGACAGGTGACGAAAAATGCTTTCAGGACTGCGGAATTGACGTAAACCGTCCTTCTGCTGAAAAGGTCGAGCCCTAGTTAATTCCTAAGTGGTCCGGAATCAATGAAAAGCGAATCCCTGGGCGCCGGGGTTTGGCCTCCCATTTGCTGCAAGCCTAGTAGGACTTGGGCCAAACAAAGCGTTTCGAATTGTGTCGAAGAGGATGGAGTCAATCTCTATGAAGCGGCGACAGGCAGGGTTTTCGCTGATCGAGTTGCTGATCGTGGTAGCGATCATTTTGATCGTCGCAGCCATAGCCATTCCGAATCTCTTGCGTGCCCGCATTCAAGCCAACGAGGCTTCTGCCGTCGCATCGATTCACGCGATCAATACCGCTGAAATCTCCTACTTTTCCTCGTATCCGACGATCGGCTATGCGGCGAGTCTCCCGCATTTAGGAGACGGCGGTACTTCTCCGTGTCCGGGTTCGTCGACAGCTTCCTGTTACCTTGATCCGAGCCTGTCCAGTGGCACAAAGAGCGGATACATCTTCACGTATGTTGCGGACACCACGACGCCGTCCCTGCATTACTCGGTCAATGTCGACCCAATTTCGCGCGGCGTTTCGGGTCAGCGCAGCTTCTTTTCGAGCGACAGCAACGTGACGCGAGCCAACCCGTTGGCCGTAGCTTCATCGTCTGACGTGCCCCTTCAGTAGGCCGGTTTGCTAGACTCAATTCATGAAGCTGAGCCTGGCGTTAATCCTTGCAATTGCATTCTCCGCACCGGAACAGTCGAGTTCAGGAATCGCGCCCCTGCTGAGGAAATTTGAGGGAACCTACCGTTCCTCGAAAACTCTGCGCGCAACCTTCCTTCAGAAATACTTCGACAACGGCAAACTCGTACGGTCGGAAGCGGGTGTCGCCTACTTCGGCAAGCCCGGCAAGATGCGCTGGGAATACGAATCGCCCGAAGCGAATCTCTACATTGTCGATGGAAAGTGGTCCTGGTTTTACGTGCCGGCAGATCACACGGTGACGCGAGTTCGAGCGAAACAGAGCGCGGACACCCGAACGCCGTTCGCGCTGCTTGCAGGTGAAATGAAGGTATCGCGGTTCTGCAAGAGCGTGGCGGCGGAAAAATCGGTGCGCCCAAGCGATCCGGATAGCGTGGTCCTCAAATGCAGTCTTCTGACGACCGGAGCGGCTGATGCGCCTTCCGGCAGCTACGTGCTCTTTGAGCTGAGGGAGAGCACCGGCGAATTGCGCCGAGTTGTCGTCGCCGATCCGGGCGGCGTGCGGGTAGAATTTCAGTTTGCCAACTGGGAGTACAATCCACGGGTGGCAGACGCTACCTTCCGATTCTCGCCCCCTCCAGGGGTCGCCATTGTCGACGGAGATCCGGGCACAGCGCCAGAGGGTCAACGAGATCGCCCAGGCGCGACACCAGGTCCGCTCGGTCGTCAGAGTGCTCCTCCATAGGCTCCTGACAGCCCCGAGGACGCCCGTGTACGGATCGATACGGCAACCCTTCGGCGCTATCCGGTATATTTTCAAATGAGGTACACTGGGGAGCATGGGGGAATTCGTTTGCCGTGTGGCTGACGCCAACGGCCGGGTCTACTCACACGTCGAGGCCGCCGGCACGCAAGCGGAAGCGCGGCAGAAACTTGCGGACCGCGGGCTATATGTGTATTCAGTCGAAAACCGCAACAGTTTGCTCAGCGGTATGCTGCAACGGCAAAGCAGCCGTCAGGTCGGCGGCTCGGATTTCTTGATCCTCAACCAGCAGTTCAACACCCTCATCAAAGCCGGCTTGCCCATTCTGAGAGCGCTCGATTTGCTTACCGAACGCGCCGCGTCGCCTCGCCTGCGTCCCATCGTCGCGCAAATTCGCGATCGGGTGCGGGAAGGAAAGTCGCTCTCCGAGGCGGTCAACGAGGCTGGCGTTTTCTCCAAAGTGTTTTCAACGGCGATTCTCGCCGGTGAAAAGAGCGGCAATCTTTCCGGGGTCCTGGACTATTACATCGCGTACCAAAAGGTTAGCACGGGAGTGCGGAAGAAAATCCTCGCTACGCTCGTCTACCCGGTATTGCTGGTGACGGTCGCAACCCTGGTGGTCACGTACCTGGTTACGTTTGTCGTTCCAAAATTCGGCCAACTTTACCGCGACATGAACGTGGATCTGCCGACGCCGACGCGAATTTTGATTGCTCTCACGGTGGACTATCGCTCTGCGATACTGGTCATATTGGCTGCTCTCGCGGTCCTTGCTCTTGGGGTGTTTTTCTGGTCGCGTTCGGAGGAAGGCGGGAAGGCGTTTGATCGCTTGAAGTTTCGTCTTCCGCTGATCGGAGACACCAGTTTGAAGTTTCAGGTTGCGCAATTTTGCCGGACGCTTGCGACCTTGCTGACCGGAGGAACGCCACTGGTCGCAGGGCTGCAGACCGCGGGAGACGCCATCGACAGCCAACTGCTGCGCAGCTCCATGACGCGCGCGACACAGATGGTCCGTGAAGGGGATTCGCTGAACACCGCCCTGGCGTCTACGCAGATCATGCCGGCGCTCGCACTGGACATGATCGAAGTCGGCGAATCAAGCGGCGCCCTCGCCCCCATGCTCACCAGCGTCGCGGAATTTTACGAAGAAGAAGTGAACCTTAGGCTTTCAGCGATGGTTTCACTGATCGAGCCGGCCATTCTGATTTTTATGGGACTTCTGGTTGCATTCATTCTGATTTCACTTTATTTGCCGATATTCTCGTTTTCGATTACCGGCGCCACGGGCCGTTAGGACACTATGGGAACCATGCAACATAATCCATCCGTTTCGACGGCGACTTTTACCGCGGAAGAACAGCACGACCGCGAGAATGCTCGACGTCTTGCGGAACGGTATCGCGTGCCGTTCATCGATTTGCGCGAGCAGCGTATCGACCCGGAGCTTTTCCGCACGATTCAAGCGGATCTGATGTTCCGCTACAACTTCGTTCCGCTCGAGCAGCACGACAACGTTCTGACGATCGCCGCAGCGGACCCCAGCCTGGTGCTCTTGAGCGATGAACTGGCCCTGCTGCTTGGAAAGAAACTCGCTCCCCGCGTAGCCACGGCAAAACAGATTGGCGACCTGCTGAAGCGTACGGAACAGTCGCAGCGCGTGCTTGAACAGGCGACCGAAGCCTTTACCCTGCAGGTCACCAAAACCGAGGAAGACACGGAAGAAACCATTTCCGGCGACCGGCTCACCCGCGACACTACCGGCAGCCCGGTCGTTAAGCTCGTCGAAACGGTGATCTTTACCGCTCTCGAGCGCCGTGCCAGCGACGTCCATATCGAAGCGCGCGACTCCGAAGTCGCCGTGAAGTACCGCATCGACGGCGTTCTGCAGCACGCGATGCAGCCGATCTCGAAAGACTGGCATTCCGCGGTGATCTCCCGCATCAAGGTGCTCAGCGACCTGGACATCGCCGAGCGCCGCATTCCGCAAGACGGCCGCTTCCGAGTGAAGTACAAGGGGCGTTTCATCGATTTGCGCGTTTCCATCATGCCCGCGAGCCACGGCGAAGACGCCGTATTGCGCGTCCTGGACAAGGAAACGCTGTCAGAAAAATTCCAGAGCTTGAGTCTCGACGTTGTCGGATTCTCTCAGGACGAAATGGCGCGATTCCGCCGCTATATTCGCGAGCCGTACGGCATGGTGCTGGTCACCGGGCCCACGGGTTCGGGTAAGACGACCACCCTCTACGCTGCCATCAACGAAATCAAGACCGACGAAGACAAAATCATTACGATCGAAGACCCGGTGGAATACCAGCTTCGAGGAATTACCCAAATTCCGGTGAACGAGAAGAAGGGGCTCACATTTGCCCGAGGCTTGCGGTCGATTTTGCGTCACGATCCCGACAAGATCATGGTGGGCGAAATCCGCGACCAGGAAACTGCGCAAATCGCGATCCAATCCGCCCTCACCGGACACTTGGTTTTCACCACTGTGCACGCCAACAACGTAACGGACGTCATCGGCCGCTTCATCAATATGGGTGTCGAGCCCTACAACTTCGTATCGGCACTCAATTGCATCATGGCCCAACGCCTGGTCCGCATCATTTGTCCCAACTGCAAACGGGCCAAAAAGATTTCCGGAGACGAGCTGCTCGAAGCTGGCCTGAAGCCTGAAGACGTGCAAAAAGCGGAACTCAGCGAAGGCGCCGGCTGCCTGGAGTGTTCCGGCACGGGGTATCATGGGCGAACCGCCATCTGCGAATTGCTGGACCTTTCCGACCGGATACGCGAGATGATTATCGACAGGCGGCCGACCTCTGAAATCAAGCGGATCGCCAGGGAAGAGGGCATGATCACGCTGCGCGAAAGCGGTTTGGCGAAAGCGAAACTCGGCATTACGACACTGCGAGAAATTAACAAGGTGACCTTCGTTGATTGAAGCCGGCACATACCGCCAGGGCATTTACAAGAGCGATCTCGCTCGCAAGGTGGCTCTGTGGATGGACGCTCAGCCCCATCCGCCGGTCGCCATTGAAATCGCTTCGGACCGTATTTCTGGAGCGCGGTTTACGCGCGCCGGCTCACTCGACGGCTTTGCCGTCGAAGCGCTTCCTTCGGGAGCCATCGCTCCCTCGGCGGTTGAAACCAATATCGTCAATGCGGCGGCGGTTCGCGCGGCGATGGAAGGCGTCTGCGAGCGCCTTCGAGCACGAAATGAAATTGCGGCGCTGCTGCTGCCCGACACCGTAATTCGTGTTTTTGTTCAGCATTTCGATCAGTTTCCGCGCAACGATAAGGAAGCGGTTCCTATGCTCCGCTGGAAGCTGAAAAAGAGCGTGCCCTTTGAAGTTGATGAAACGCTGATCTCCTACATGCGGCAGGCGCCCCGCGAAGGCGGCGTGGACGTGGTCACGGCCCTCGGCCGCCTCCGCATCGTACGGGAATATGAAGGGGCCGCCGAGCAATGTGGATTGCAGGCCGGCGTCGTGCTGAGCTCGTCGCTGGCGGCGGTTTCGCTCCTTGCGGACCAGCACCCTGCTCTCCTTGCGCGCGTTTCAGGAACTTCGCTCACGACCGCCATCGTGCGGGAGGGCGTCCTGTGCGGGTATCGCTGCACCGAGTTGCCGGCGCAGGTCGGGCAGCTCACTCCGCAAATGCTTCTCGACGAAATCTATCCGGTGGCGGCCTACTATCAGGATACCTGGCAGGAAGGAATTCAGTCTGTCCGAGTGGCGGGGCTGGGAGCGCGCCTGCCAGAATTCGTGGAGCCACTGGAGCGCGAATTTCGCTGTGAAGTGCATTCGCTGCTGCATACAGCGATTTCTGAGGGCCGTGTCTCTGCCGATGCCAGGCCCCTTGCTGAAAGGGAACTGGAAGGCCTTGTCGGCTGGATGATGCAGAAGAACTAAGCAGTCAGGGGAACCGAGCGGATGAATGTACGTCTGAATCTCGCGACCAAGCCTCTCGTATCTCACCGGCGGTTTCTTGTCGGAGCCGGTTTGCTAGCTGTATTTGGCGGCATCCTGTTCGTGGCACTCGGGTGGCACGTCTACTCGACCTTGAGGGCCCAGGAAGCGTTGCGCCGCAAGGAGCAGGACAACGAGCGCAAAGCGGTTTTGCTGCAGACGCGCCGCAGGGAACTGGACGATTTTTTCTCCCGCCCGGAGAACGCCAGGCTCAACGAACGCGCCGCCTTCGTCAATGGAATTATCGACGAGCGCGCTTTTGACTGGACCCAGATGTTCATGGACCTTGAGAAAATCGTGCCGGTCGGTGTTCATGTGGTGAGCGTCCATCCGGAGCTTCAGAAAGGCCGCATGTTCGTGCGGCTTACGGTTGCTGCGAGCAGCGACGAGTCCAAGGTCAAGTTTCTTCGGGCGATGGAAGGCTCGCCCGCGTTTTCCAACGTCGAATTGTTGAGCGTACATGGCTCGCAAAACAGCGCTGATCAGAATCTGGAACTGAACGCAATTTATTCGAGGAGCTGATGGACCGCTCGTTCTCAGTGAAGAAGCAGATGGTGCTGATCGGACTCGGTGTGTTGTTGGTGGCCGATCTGGCGCTCGCGGGCTACAGCTGGCAGTCGGCCACGGCCCTGCGTAGGCCGATGACCCAGCTCGAAACCGACTCCCGAAAGCTCCAGCTTCTCAGCGCCGACATCGAGCGGGCCGAAAAAATCCGTCACGACCTGCCAGCCACCATCGCCGATTGCGACCGCTTCGACGCATCGCTGTTGCCCGCGAGCACCGGGAACTCGGCGATTACCGCCGAACTGGACCAGCTTGCAAAAAAGTCCGGGGTGCAGATTCAGTCCGTCACACTACAGCACAAGGACATCAGCGCGCGGAATCTCACTCGGGTCGACGTCGACTGCACTGTAAACGGAGAGTACGGAAGTATTGTAAGGCTCATGAATTCCCTGCAGCGTTCCCAGAGTTTTTACATCGTTGAATCGCTAATTCTTCGATCCGAAGCACAGGGCAGACCCGGCGCGATGCGCATTGGCATTCACTTAAAGACGTATTTCCGGACGGTCGGATGAAACAGTCGAAGCAAATGGTGCTTCTCGGCATCCTAATCCTCGCCGCTATCGGCGTATGGGTATGGAACCGGCGTCAGAGTCCGTCGACGATAGGCGCCAGTTCCGTCGCGGCAGGATATTCGCCGATGACTGTCGACAATCCCGCGATTCGAACCTGGAAGATCGATCGAGCCCGGAAATCCGAATACAAGAGCAGCGGCAGAAATCCCTTTGACGCCACCCCTCCTCCCCCGCCTCCTCCCAGAGTTCCGAAACCGGGAGACGTGGACTACAAACCGCCGGCACCTCTTCCTCCGCCCCCGCTCGAGTTGCCCCCGAACATGAAATTTTATGGCTATGGCACCGTTCCTAGCAATTCTCCGCGCCGCGCCTTCCTCACGGACGGTGATGAAGTGTATATCGTCGCAGAAGGCGACACTTTGCTGGGGCGCTACCGCATTTTGAAAATCGGAAACGCCACCATTAATTTTGAGGAAATCTCTTCCGGCCGCCAGGGCACTGCAAATCTGGAAGACGTAGGACCGGCAACATGAAATCCGCTGGACGCTGTTGCCGCAATTCCCACCGTGCTCGACGAGAAGGTGGTTACGCGATTTTGCTGGTCCTTTTTTTCGTCACGCTTGTTCTTTTGTCGACAATCGTTGTCGCGCCCAATATCCTGACCGAAGGGCGTCGCGAAAAAGAAAAGGAGATGATCTGGCGCGGAAAGCAGTACACGCGCGCGATCAAGTTCTACTATCGAAAGACGGGCAAGTTTCCCACCTCGATGGACGATCTGACGAAACCTCATGTGGGCAATCTGCGCTTCATGCGCCAGGCTTACAAAGATCCGATGAATTCCAAGGACGGCGAATGGCGCCTGATCTACGTTGGGCCACAGGGCCAGCTCATCGGCAGCCTTAAGCCCGCGCAGAACATTCAGCTGGCCGGGCTCGGAGGGGCCGCCGTGCCTGGAACACCTGCCGCACAAGTTGCCGCCCAATCTGCCGGGTCAGCCCAGCAGGGTTCCGGCCAAGGGGCCGGGCAAGGTTTCAGCGATTCCGCGGGGGCTGCTCCACCCACAGAAGCGGGCGAAACCGGTAACCAAGGGAGCGCAGGCGGCCAGCCAAATTCCCCGGGCGCTTCGCAAGGCGCAAACGCTTCGCCAGACGCAACCGGAGACCCCAAAGCCACCGACTCTGCCAATGAAGCTCTGCTCGCGTCCGACCCAAGCACGATCATGGGCGGTAATATCATCGGCGTCGGAAGCAAAATCAATCAGCGCTCGATTCTGGTTTACGATAAGGCCAGAAACTACAAACAGTTCGAATTCATCTGGGATCCTTCGAAGGACAGGATTGTAGTGGGTAGCGCTTCCGGGCAGCAAATTGGCACGCCTGTGGGCTCACCGCTCGGCTCACCGTCTAATTCGCCGTCGCCGGGTGTTCCGATGAACCCCCAGCCAGCTCCGCCAGAGACTGCGCCTCCCCCGCAATAGGTCCCTGCGGGGCGCCCGCTTCATCGTCCGCCGCTCTTCGCGTTCGTGCTTCCTTGGGCTTTTGTATCCGCGTTGGATTTTCGCTGCACGTAAGTCTTTCGAATCGCGCGCACGTACGAAATGGTTTCGTTGTACGGTGGAACGCGTCCGTAGCGCTCGACCGCGCCCGGACCAGCATTATATGCCGCGAGCGCCAGCACAAGGTCGCCGCGATAAAGCTCCATCAAGTCGCGCAAGTAGCGCGTTCCCGCGTCAATATTCTGTGCGGGATCGAAAATATCCTTCACGTCCAGACGTTTCGCTGTGGCCGGCAGAAGCTGCATCAGTCCGCGCGCCCCGCGCCTGGAAACTGCGCGCGGGTTAAAATTCGATTCCGCCGCAATCACGCTGAAGATCAGGTCTGCATCGACGGCATACTTCTCCGCGGCAGCCTGGATCAGTTGGCTGTAGGGCGCCTGCGCCAGCGGCAAGCGCGGGGCCGCCACAAAAATTTCCTCCGGTTCGATCGCCACAACATCAGCAAACGCAATTTCCGCCGACCCTCCGTTCACCTGAACCCGATACCGTTCGCCGGTCAGCTGGTAGGCCGTCACGTTCAGCCTGGCGCCGCTGCGCAACACAAAATAATCGGCGCGCGCGTCCAGGCAGCACGCTGCCAGAACCAAGGCCATCAGGATGGGCCGCATCACCGGCATGAAGCCTCGCTCAGCGCAAATCGCTCAATTGCCGCTGCCACGCCGCTTTCGTCATTCGAATGTGTTTCGTGCCAACCATACGATTTTAGTTCCGGGACGCTGTTCTGCATGACCACCGGAATCCCCGCAAACTCCAGCATCTCCAGGTCATTGTGGTTGTCGCCGACGGCAAGGATTTCGTGACGTTGGAGGCCCTGGAGCGTGGCCCACTCAGCTAATGCGGCCCCTTTTGTGCATCCTGGCGGCAGCACGTCCAGCATCGCAAAATCTCTGGCCGCGTATTTTGTCGAGGCCAGTCTAACGTCCGGTGCGAGCTCTGAGAGCGATAGCAATTGCTCGAGTGCATCCATTTCGGCAACCGTTCCGGAGAACATCACCTGCAGCGGCGGTTCGGTCAGGCAGGATTCGATGGGCGAGACAATACCGATGTATTCGAGGTTGCGGGAGTAATACGCGTAGCGAATCGAGTCGTCGCGCTCGAGCCGCTCGAGAATTAGTTGGTTTTCGCGCGGGCGGTCAAAAATAACCGCGGCGGCGTCCCGCCAAGGACGGGCAATCTCGAGCACTCTTCGCGCGTTTTCGGTGGGAAGCAGCCGCTTTAGGCGTGTCAGGCCATCGTTCGAACGTATCAGCCCGCCGTTGTTCACGATCATCGTGATACGGCAGCCGAGGTCCTCGGCAACGGGAAGCGCGAAGTCGTACCGTCTGCCGGTCACAAGAGCTACTTCTATTCCGCGACGCGTCGCTTCCTGAATGGCCTGGCGGTTCGCATCGGGAAGCCTCCAGCGGCTGTCAAGGAGCGTACCGTCGATGTCCAGGGCGATGAGGCGGACCGGCATGCCATCATTTTACCGCGTCTTTGGCCCTTTGAATGGCAATCTTGTGTTACGTGTGATGAAAAAGCCCTTAAAAACGCGTGGTAAACTCCGAATATGGCAACGACCCACAGGCTCTACTACGACGACTCCTTCCAGGATAGTTTCGAGGCACAGGTGCTGAGCTGTGAACCGCTAGCCGAAGCCGAAGACGACGGGTTCGGTCCGCGGTGGGGCGTCGTCCTCGACCGGACCCTGCTGTACCCCACCTCCGGCGGACAGCCAAACGACCTGGGAAAGCTGGGAGAGGCCAACGTCCTCGACGTCTTGGACCATGACGACCGCGTCGTCCACGTTGTCGACCGCCCGCTGATGGCGGGTCACACCGACGGCTGCATCCACTGGCCGCGCCGTTTCGACCACATGCAGCAACACACCGGCCAGCACCTGCTGTCCGCCGTCTTTCAAGAGCGCTTTGGGCTGCTCACCGTGTCCTTCCACCTGGGTGAAACGGTTAGCACCATTGATCTGCGCGGCCCTCAGCCTTCGCAGGCGGTCCTTGAAGGAGCAGCCCGTGCCGCCAATGCCGTAATCTTTGAAGACCGCGACATTACCGTGCGTTATGGCACTGCGGAGGAGTTTGCCGCGCGAGGAGTTCGAAAGGAAGTCGATCGCAAGGGCATTTTGCGGGCCATTGAAATTGCAGGAATCGATTTGCAGCCGTGTGGGGGAACCCATCTCCGGCGCACCGGACAACTCGGTCTGATCTTGCTTCGCGGCTGGACGAAGATTCGCCAGGACTGGCGCGTCGAATTTGTCTGCGGCGGCCGCGCGGAAGCAACGGCGCGCAGGGATGCGGAACTGGTTGCCCAGCTGAGCGCGCAATTGAGGTGCGCTCCGCACGATCTGAACTCTTCCGTCGAACGCTTGTTGCGCGAAAGGGAACTCTCGGCCAAGAGGATCAAAGCGCTTTTGCCAAAAGTTGCGGAGTCCGATGCTTCAATGCTTCTTGCGGCCAGCGTCGTGAACGACAATGGCACTCGCGTGATTGCAAAAGTTTTGGAAAGCGTCGAAGCGGACTACTTGCTGCACCTGGCGACGGAGTTGGTAAAAGAGGAAAACGTTCAGGTCCTTCTCGCCGACGGAGAGACCGGAAATGTGTTATTCGCGCAAACGCCAGGAAAGCCAGGTGATATGGACACTCTGCTGAAACAGGTTTTCACTCAGGTTGCCGGGAGAGGCGGCGGCAGGAAAGACTTCGCCCGAGGGCATCTGACCGACGCGACGCACAGCCGCAGGGCGATTGATCTGGCGAAGACACTGCTGTAAGTGCTTCAAGGCTCAAGCTGGGCTATGATCCGACGCTTTTTCCTTGCACGGTGAGTCGCCCGTTGTAGACTTTTTGCATGCTGACCAGCAGCGGGTTCGTCCATCTTTGCCGGGCAAGAGACATGCTCCGCGAAGTACACGACACGCCGCCTTCCATTCGCGACGTTGCTCGCGAAGCGGCGATGTCGCCGTTTCATTTTATTCGCCAATTTGAATCGGTCTTTGGCCAAACGCCGCATCAATTCCGCATCCAGTCACGCCTCGAGCGTGCCAGGCATCTCCTCGCACTGAGCGATTACTCGGTTACCGATGTGTGCATGGAGGTCGGCTTCAGCAGCCTCGGCAGCTTCAGCGCGTTGTTTGCCCGGCGTTTTGGAACCTCCCCTTCCGCTTATCGGCGGCAGATCCGGCCTTTGATTGCTGTTCCGGGCGAGTGGCCCCAGGAACTGGTTCCCGGATGCCTGTCCTTAATGGCCAGGGCTTTCGCAATTTTGGAGAAGCAACGCCACCCGCTTTTGGCACACTCGCAGTAGCAGATCGTTCCGCTGCTGCTCGCTTCGCGTATCACGCGGCCAGCAGTCACACTCAGTCGAGAGGATCCATGCGAATCAAGCTCGCCAGCATTATGGTGGATAATCAGGACAAAGCTCTGAGGTTCTACACTGAAATCTTTGGGTTCGTGAAGAAGCACGACATTCCGGTCGGCGGCGGACTTCGCTGGATCACCGTTGTGTCGCCCGAAGGATTGAACGATGCGGAACTCTCTCTGGAACCAAACGCCAATCCAGCGGGAAAAACGTTTCAGGAGGCGATGTTCACGCAGGGAATTCCTCTAGCTGCCTTCGAAGTCGCAGACCTCAAAAAGGAATTTGAACGGCTCAAGGCAGCCGGTGTGGCCTTCACGCAGAATCCCACTCCCGCCGGCCCCGTTACCATCGCTGTCTGCTCCGACACCTGCGGCAACCTCATCCAACTGTACCAACCGGCATAGCGGGTACCTGCTAAAAATGCAGAAGCGAGCGCAAAGCGCGCAGGAGGATCGCGGCCATCAAGATGCCCAGGATCAGCAGGAGGATTCGCTCGTCAAATAGACCCCGCCGTTCGCCCATGGCAACCCATTCGCAAAAACGGGCAGGGAACTCAATGATCGTCTGTGGCGTGGCCATCTGCAAGAGAAAGCTTGAAGGAGTTCGGACGAGGCTCAATACACGGATAGGGGAAACCACGGGATCAAACCGGGCGACCTCCTCGCCGCGGGTGATCGGGGAGGCGTTTATAAAGCTATGCGTCGCTTGAGATCTGTTCATTCAGCCTGTGTTCAGTCGATCAGCAATCACAAGGTAGTTCCCGCCTCCCAAGACCATTTCCGGAGGCAGAGCCAGGATTTTCCTAATGAACAGTCCCCTGAGGGTTCTCTGCCATCCCACAGGTTGAATATCATCGACGCTTGCTTCGGCCACCACGGCGTATCCTTTTCGCTCGAACATCCTCTTCAATACGAACGGCGAATACGCTGCCAGGTGCGATGGCACATTGAGATAATATTGGTGTCCTCTCAATGTCTCCGTATGCGGTGTTTGCAAGACTAGTCGGCTTCCGACCGGCAATCTCCCCAGTATCTCCATGTTGACTTCAAACGGGACATGCTCGACCACGTCCGTGTACACATACGTCGCTACCTCAAGTTTTTCCTCCCTCACGTATGTCAGCAAGTCCTTTCGCACGATCGGCGTGCCCCACGACGCCGCCAGATCCGCGAGTTCGTTGTTGGATTCAACTCCCAGAACATTCTGTGTCCCGCTCTCCCGCAACGCCAGCAGCAGCGCGCCTTCTCCGCACCCCAGGTCCACGATGGGTTCTTTCAAGTATTTTCCAAACTTGCTTTTTGCATATTGGCCTTTCTTCCGTGCCTCCTGTATGTTCGAGCTGTACCAGCAATGAAACTCCCTTGATTCAGTCCCCATCGAAGCTCCCCTGGCTGATCTACGGCTTAAATCCCACTTAATATTTTCTAATTCTTCGCAGCGATTTGCACATATCTGGCCGTGTCTGAGAGGTTCGCCCAAACCTCTCTTGGTCTGCCGCGCTCTGGTGCTCGTAGGTTACGCTACATTCATCTCGACGGAACGTCCGTCTTGAGGTCACCATCTCTGCGGCACGAACGGAATCTTCACCTAATGGCTGGGAGATACCCGGCCACTACCGGCCGAACTGCCGGATGCCGGAAATACCTCGCTCGGCGGTCAGATTGTTGGTTCAGCTTACAACCGTGCGATCACCAACGGCACCAGAACCGACAAAATCTGTAGAGAATTTTCGATCCTAGCGATCTCCAGCTACTCCAGCGAGCACCTCGAAGATAGGCTTGCCGGCTTTGGGCACGGCGGAAGAATAGTCTTCGCCGAGCAGGGCGGCCAAGGTCGCCGCGATCTGGTTTTGTGTTACCGCACTGGTGTTGCTGCGTTCACCGAGCGACTTGGTGTCGGGTCCCAGAAAAGCCATCCAAATGTATTTTGAGTCGGGCACTTTGTCGCCGTGCTCGGTCCACATTCTGACGCCTGCTCCGCGTCCGTGATCCGGGGAGAGAATTAACGTGGTGGAATCACGGTATTCAGGGATGGACTGGACCGTTTCCCAGAGCATGCGGAGATAGGCGTCCAGACGATGCGCGGCATCGAGATAGTCGGAATACTGGCGACCATGAGCCCACTCGTCGGTCTCGCCCAGGCCAATAAAGAGAACCCGGGGCTTATCGGATTTCAAATATTCGAGAGCGGTGTAGAACGGCAAGGCATCGAAAGGCTCATCGGGCCAAACACGTGGCGTTTGATCTTTGAGGCGATTGATAAGCGCGAGTTCCGGAGAAGCCGTTCGTGACGGGAAAGGGTCCCAACCGGCGTTGACGGTCAGACCCGCGCGCGGAGCGTTGAAGATCCAGGGAAAAACATCCCACGCGCCAAAGGCCGCGATGTGCCCGTGGAGTTCGGGCTTCTGATTGAGCCATTCAAACACGGTTACATTTGGGTTGAAAACCTTATCATTGCTGTCCACGCGGTTGTCCGGAAATCCGCAGAGTGTTTCGCTGTAGCCGGGATAGCTGAAGAATTTACCGTTCGTAACGTAGGCATCCGAGCCCTTTTCACGATTGCCGAAAAGTTGGCCCTGCTTGGCCATGACGGACCAGACAAAGGGGAGGAGGGCTTCGCGGCGAGCTTCGGGGGTCGCGCGCCAGTAGGCTTTTTTTAGCGCGGCTTCGTTGCTGACCTTGCCATTTTTCTTGTTCATGATGCCGGCCTCGGCGCCCTGGAAGACTTCTTGCCAGCGGAGACCATCGGTCATGACGAAAATGACGTGAGTGGTCTTAGGTTGTCCTTGTGCGGAGGCGGCAAAAGCGGCGAGGAGAAAGGGAGCCAGCAGGAAAAAACGCACCGGTCGAAATCGCAAGGGCGCTCCTCATGGAGATTTCTAGGCAAGCAGCAGTCACCGGCCAATTCGCCCGAACCGCGCGAATCCGAGTCAGTATACCAGCCGAATGTTGTTTGGGGCAGGAATGCCCCTTGGGAAACAGGGATCTGAATCTGGGGTTCAGCTAACGGATGC
>JBKOXA010000005.1:0-28297 GCA_046724685.1 Acidobacteriota bacterium
GGCGAAACTCGGGCTTACTATCGTGCCTAGTCGCGCCAGCTCAAGCCCGGAGGTTCCTATGAAAGTTTCGGAGCTCATCGGGTCCCGCAGAGAAGTGTATTCCATCCTGGAAGAGTCATCGGTTCATCAAGGCGCCCAATACCTGCGGGAAAAACAGGTTCGCTCGGTCGGAGTGCTTGACTCTGGAGGACGCCTTGTGGGCGTAGTATCTCAGAGCGATATTTCCGACAAGGTTGCCGCTGAAAACAAATGTCCGGCGTGGATGAAAGTCAGCGACATCATGTCGCGTGATCTGATAAGCGTCGGCCTGGAGGAGACGCTGGAGGATTGCCTCGGCCTGATGGAGCGTCACGGTGTATACCACCTTCTGGTGATGGATGGCCGGAATAATTTTCGGGGCATGGTTTCCGTAAGCGACCTGCTGCGAATATTTGCGACCGACCAGAAGGACCGCGCGGACCTCTTGCAAGCGTTCATTGACCCGGTGCGTTAAGAAGCCGGCGACGTGACAGGCGCTGGACCCGGAGGCTAGAGCCCTCTCGCGGCCCTGAATTCGCGGACAACGGTTACGACGTCGCGCTGATCGGCATCCACTTGGCGATTGAGGCGGCGCATCTCTTCCTCTGAGATCTTTCCGGCCAGGTCAGCGAGCGTTGCGCGCAGTTGAGGAAATTTTTCGAGCGCCGCTCGGCGCACGATTGGCACAGCATCGTACGGTGGAAAATAATGGCGGTCATCCGCCAGGGGAACCAGGCCCAGTGCGTCAATCAGGCCGTCCGTGGAGTTGCCCGCAACGATGTCCACTTTCCTTTCAGCGAGCGCCCGGTAGAGCAGACCAAGGTCCAACACGCTCGGATCCTTTCCGAATTTCAGCGCGTAGCGTTCGCTCCAGCCTTTGTAGCCATCGGGCCGTTCAAGGAATTCGTAGCCAACGCCCGCGCGCCAGTGCGGCGCAAGAGGACCAACGTCGGACATCTTCGTGAGATGTTGATTGCGAGCATCTTCACCACGCACCACCATCGCGAACGAGTTTGCGAATCCCAGGGGCTCGAGGACCTCGAATGCAAAACGCCGCGAGTATTCCTCTTTCACGCGACGGTACACGGACGACGAATCTCCCTGGGGCTGTTCTGCGAGAACCGCCGTCAGGGCCGTACCCGTGTATTCGACGTAAAGGTCCACTTCGCCGCTGAGCATCGCTTTCTGTACCAGTAAAGTTCCACCGAGGTTCGGCTTTCGCCGCACGGGAATGCCCGTTCGGGCTTCAATATGCTGGGCGAGCAATTCGGCGAGAACAACCTGCTCGGTGAAAAATTTGGAGCTGACAATCAGCTCGGAACGGTGAGGGGCGCGGCACGCGCTGGTAACGAAGGTCAGCAGCAGGGCAGAAATGCAAGCGAAACACTTCATCTCATGTCACCCGTAAGCGGCGCTCCAGCAAGCCAAGGAGAAAATCGGCCAACAGCGCCAGCAGGGCCGCTGGAATTGCTCCGGCGAGGATCACTGCGTCGCTAACCATCGCTACTCCCCGAAAGATGAACGTGCCGAGACCCCCCGCGCCGATGGCCGCGGCGATGGTCGCTACGCCGATGGTGATGACAGTCGCAGTGCGGATTCCCGCAAGGATGAAACTTGAGGCGAGCGGCAGGCGCACGCGGAATAGTATCTGCTCTTCGGTCATTCCCATGGCTTCCGCAGCTTCGAGAATCGCAGGATCGACGCCGGTCAGGCCAACGTACGTGTTGCGCAGAATCGGCAGCAGCGCGTAGAGCACCAGCGCAACAATCGCAGTTCGCATTCCAATGCCGCCGAGAAAGGGCAGCGGAATCAGAAAGCCGAACAGCGCTAGGCTCGGAATCGTTTGGAAAATACTGGCAACGGCCAGCACCGCGGCACGCCAGCGAGGGTTCGTGACGAGCGCGAGTCCGAGAGGCACGGCGATTATCACGGCGATGGCCATGGAAATCAAGACGAGCACGAGATGCTCACGCGTCGCCGTAACAATTTCGACGCGGTGGCTCAACATGAATTGCCAGACATTCATTGCGCAGCTCCGGGAACCAGTTCCGATGCGGCGATGAACTTCCGTGCGACCGGTTGATCGAGCTGCAGAAATTCGCGAGGAGCAGCTTCGGCCACAATTCGGCCAGCGTCGAGAAGCACAATGCGTGTTCCGAGGAGCAGAGCTTCGCGAACGTCATGGGTGACCAGCACGATCGTTTTCGAAACCCTGCTAGCCAGCGCCAGGAATTCCTGCTGGAGCTCCGCACGGGTAACAGGATCGAGGGCGCCAAAGGGTTCATCCATCAAGAGGATCGCGGGGTCAGCTGCGAGCGCCCGGGCGACGCCAACGCGCTGGCGCTGGCCGCCAGATAGCTCGCGCGGATAACGGGTCGCATAGTCAGCGGGTTTCATCCCCACTAGCTGCATGACTTCGTCATATCGAACTTTGATTTTAGCCGCGGGCCAGCGTTCCAGTGCGGGCACGAGGGAGACGTTTTGTTCCACGGTGAGGTGCGGAAATAGGCCAACTTCCTGAATTACGTAACCGATGCTTCGCCGCAGCCGAATGGAATCCCAATCGCGGACGGGCCTACTTTCCACCAGAAGGTCGCCTGACGAGAGTATTCGCAACCGGTTGATCAGCTTCAGTAAGGTCGTCTTGCCGCTGCCGCTTTGTCCGAGCAAAGCGAGTGTTTCACCCTGATAAATCTTGAGTGAAACGCCGGCAAGAATTGGACGCGAAGCCGTAATAGGAAAGCGGTATTCCACGTTTCGAAATTCGATGATAACGTTGCTTAGGTCGTAGTTCATGCAAAGGCTTTCGCAATCGTTTCGATTGACACTTTCTTTGGCTGGCGTCAACATCCTAACGTAGCCAGCCTCCCTGCGCCGAAATTTTGGTGCATCCTTCGATTGGCGGTCGCATCAAACGGGAGGGATAACTATGGGAGCTCTCGCCACCGCAGCCCGCATCCACCACGATCATCACATAAGGCTCATACACGCACGGGCAACGACGGATGAACTCTTTCAGATTCTGCGCGACGAAGCATTCTATGAGCGCCCCATCGCGGAGCGTCATCGGATTATCTTTTACCTGGGGCACGTAGAGGCATTCGACTGGAATCTGCTGGGTCAGCGAGCGTTCGGCTTGCGACGTTTTCACCCCTCCTTCGATCAACTCTTTGCTTTCGGAATCGACCCCGTTGGCAGCGGCTTGCCAACCGATCAACCCGCCGATTGGCCGTCCAGGGCTGAAATTGCGGCGTATAACCAAAGGCTGCGCGCGGCGATCGATTCGGGAATTGAGGAGACGCTGGGGCATCCGAGTGAGGGCCATCCGCAGCTTCTGACCATGCTGGATACTGCGATTGAGCACCGCCTAATGCACGCGGAGACGTTGGCGTACATGTTTCATCGTTTGCCGTTGGACAAGAAGAAGCCGCTCGGGGCCAAGCAGACATGGAGCGCGCCGCGCATCAAACATCGCCTGGTGGAAATTCCGGAAGGACCTGCGACGCTTGGACTGCCGGCTGACGACGATCGCTTCGGATGGGACAACGAGCGGGGAACTCTGACGGTACGCGTGCCAGCGTTCAGCATCGAGAATCACAACGTGACGAACCGCCAGTTCATGCTTTTCGTCCAGAACGGGGGATATCACACCCGCTCGCTTTGGAAAAAGGATGATTGGACCTGGCGCGAGCAAAACGAAACCGAGCATCCGGCTTTTTGGCAGCGCAGAGGAAACACCTGGACGTACAAAGCGATGTTCACGGAGCATCCCCTTTCCATGGACCTTCCGGTTTATGTGAGCCACGCGGAGGCATCGGCATACGCCAGGTGGCTCGGTCGCCGACTGCCAACCGAAGAAGAGTTTCATCGCGCGGCGTACGGTGTTCCGGATTCAGATGAACAGCGCAGTTATCCGTGGGGCGAGGAACCCCCTTCGCCGCAGTTCGGCAATTTCGACTTTGCGCATTTTGAGCCAGCGCCTTGTGGCGCGCACCCCGCGGGAGCGAGCGCGTTCGGCATTCATGATCTTGTCGGAAATGGGTGGGAGTGGACGCGCTCGGTTTTCGCACCCCTGCCAGGATTCGCGCCGCGGTCATTCTACCCCGGGTATTCTGCGAATTTTTTCGACGGGAAACACTACGTGATGAAGGGGGGCTCGCCGCGCACCGCCGCCTGTATGCTCCGGCGCTCCTTCCGCAACTGGTTCCAGGCGCATTACCCGTATGTATACGCGACGTTTCGTTGCGTGGAAGAATAAGTAAGTTAGTTGCTAACCCGGTCCGGGAGTCTAAATGTCGACACAAACCGCACCGCAGATGGTGTCCTTGGAATTTGCCGCCGACGTTCGCGCAGGTTTGACGAAGCCGGGCCAACGCGAACTTCCGAGCAAGTACCTTTATGACGAGGTCGGCTCAGAACTGTTTGAAGCGATTTGCCTCCTTCCCGAATATGGATTGACGCGAGCGGACACCCGACTGCTGCAGGGCCACTCCGAGGAGATCATTTCGCGAATGCCCCTGCCCACACACGTCGCGGAACTCGGCAGCGGTAGCGGGAAGAAAACTAGATACGTCCTCGAAGCCCTCGGCAGCCGACGGCGCACTTTCTACTATCCAATCGAAATTTCGCCGGCGGCGCTCGCTGCGTGCGAAAAAGAGCTGGGCCAGCTGGACTTTGTCAGTCTAGTGGGATACGAAAAGCCGTATCTGGAAGGGCTTCGCGCGGTTACCGCGCGAAGGGAGCCCGGCGAGCATTTGTGCGTACTTTTTCTTGGCAGCACGATTGGGAATTTCGACCGGCCGGCCGCGGACGATTTTCTTCGCCAGGTGCGGACGGTTCTGGAAATCGGCGATTCATTGCTGCTTGGCACCGACCTTGTGAAGGATGTCGAGGTGCAACTACTGGCCTATGACGACCCCGTCGGCGTAACCGCCGCTTTCAATTTGAATCTGCTGGCGCGTATCAACCGCGAGCTGGGCGCGGATTTTCGGTTGCGCGATTTCCGGCATCTTGCGCTATGGAATTCAGAGGAGCGCCGGATTGAAATGCATTTGCAATCAATGCGCGGCCAGCGCGTAAACATTCCAGGCGCCGGCCTGCTGGTTCGGATGGAAGCGGGCGAAACCATCTGGACCGAGAGTTCCCACAAATACCATCCGCAGGAACCCGCGGAAATGGCGGCGCGCGCAGGATTTCGCCAGGTCGCACAGTGGATCGACGAGCAGTGGCCTTTTGCGCAAAATCTGTGGGTCGTGGAATAGGTTTTTCGTCAGATTGCTTGAATCCGCCAGACGATGCGCGTGGACAAGACTTTTTGCGTGCTCAATCTCCACCGCGCCAGGATTTGCGACCCCTGGTACACACGTTCAAAACCTTCTTCGGATTCTGAGACGGTTTCAATCGGTGCTATCCAGAAACCATCAGTGCCAGGAGCATGTAACGTAATTCTGACTTTCTGCCAGCCGTCCTCCATGTGGAGAATCGGACCGGGCAACTCGCCGCTAAAGCGCAGCCTCGTCGGGCCAGTGGGGGTTTCAAAGAACCGGTCGTCCTCGGTTGGCGCGAGCAGGTTTATGATGGTTTCAATGCCGACAATAACTGCGCGATCTAACGGCTGTTTTAGCCTCAAGCCCACTTCGCAGGAAACTTCGCAGCCGTCGGGTGCGGGCCCAAACGAAAAACGTTTCGTGATCTCGACGGCGGTCGCGCCACTTCCTGCAGGATTCGCACCGATCCCTGATTCGCGGTAGAGCTCGGCCTGATGCGGCGCTGAAGAACGTACGGCAAATTCTCCACCCGCAAAGCCCGCATCTTCCATCAATTGAAGAGCTTCGTAATCTGCGTGCGTCCGCTTGGGTTCGAATACAAGAATCCGGAAGGCATGGCGCGCCCAGCGGTCGTATTTCAGAAATCGTTCGAGATTGGGCTCTTTCACGCGAGTTTGCTCGTGAATGGACGTGACGACGCCCGGCGTGGTGCGCGCAGCTTCGCGCAAACGAGTGTGGTACGCCTCGGGCCGGCGCTGCATGGAGTTCACAAGAGTCGCCGCGGTCGGACGGAAATCCAGCGCTGCGAGCGTTCCACCATCGGCGGGCTTGAGGAGCGCCTGGTACTCCGGGCCGGTGAACAATAATTCGTTTTTTCCGTCGGTGTCGTAGTCGAGCAATTCCACGCGGCCGACCTGGCCGCCTGGGATGAGTTTGTCCGCGGTAGCTTCCGCGCGAATCAGGCTCCGCAAGAGCTCGGTGCGAAGGTGTGGCGCGTAGAGGCCGCCGAAAACGCCGTGCCAGTAGGCGTCGTTACATTGCGCGCGAAGAAGGAGCTCGCGAGCTTCCGCGATTTCCTGGGCAGGTTTCAGTTCCGTGCGACGCTGCGGAACCGCAGCAAGTCGCGTACCGGTCCGCAGCATTTTCTTGTGCAGCAGATTGGCTTCAGGATATTTGCGAAAAAATCCTCTCCAGGAGCCGCCGCGCAGGAAGGTTGCAACCTCGGGACGCTTCGTAAACTCTTGCTGCACGGTGTGGAATCTTTGCCGGACGTCGGTCGGCAGCGCCCATTCTGCCATTTCCGGATAAGACGCGGTCGGCAAATCCGCGCGGCCGAGTGCCGAATGTGCCTCGCCGTAATCCCCCGGCGGAGTGATACTCAGCCAGCCGGAGTTTTCTTCGAGAGCCGTCAGGAATTGTTCGAGCCAGCGGTCGCCATAGCAGTGTTCGAACGTGCCGGGCCACACTCCGAATTTCTCCATGTCGTCGCCGAACACCGCGACACCGTTAGGATGCGTCGATGCCACGTCGCGCAGATATTGAATGACTTCTTCGACTTTTCCGAACGGCACGAGGTAACGCAGCGCCTTTTGTCCCGCGAAAAGCCGCACCGCCTTGCCGCGGTCCTCGGCCTGATAAGCACCGAACAATTCGGACGGTTCGAAGCCGGCAGAAAGAAAATGGAAATCGTCTACCAGGGTGTAGCTCACTTGAGCCGGGGCCAGCACCGACGGCAGTTGCGGTTCCCAGACACGTTCCGCCAGCCACGCGCCGGACGGCCGCTGGCCAAAATGACGCTCGAGATAAGCGGAGAGCCTTTCAATCTGTTCCCTTTGGTCTTCCGGGGGAATCACCGCGAGTATGGGCTCGTAAAAACCGCCGCCGACCATTTCCACCTGATTGCGCTTCACCAACAAGCGCAGCAGGGCAAAATATTCTGGATGATTTTTTTCAATCCACGCAAGGAGGGGACCCGAATAGTGAAGTCCCGCGCGAATTCCAGCGTGCTTTTCGAGGTGTTCGACGAAAGGCAGATACGCGCGCTGGTAACAACGCTCGAGAACATTTTCGAAGTTTCCTACAGGCTGGTGGGCATGAAGCAGCAGAGAGAGATGAAATTTTGGCGGCACGAGGACTTTTTCAGGCTCCATTCTTAATGATACCGCGAGCGTTGTTATCGCAAGACAGCGCTGCAGTTACCTGCTACCAGTTCGCAACGATTCATGGCGCGATCTGCTTGGCTAGCCAGTTTCCGACGACGTTCAGTACTTCCGGGGCGATCGTTTCCTCAATGGCACCATACAATGCCGGCGAGCCGGATTGGGCTTTCTGGAACAAGTGATTCACGCCCTCGATTTCGACAACGGTGAAGTCCTTATTCCCGCTTTTCTCGTATGCCGCACGAAGAAGGGGTACGCTGTCTTGCGCATCCACCTGAACGTCGCGATCGCCGCTCAGTGCGAGTACTGGACATTTAAGCTTTCCGAGTACTGGCTGCGGATCGTAATCAAGAAATTCCCGGAACCAGGGCGAACCCATCACCCGGATCTGCGCCTGTAGAGCGGCCGGCGGCATCGCGGCACCCAGGCCGCTCTGGTCCACGAGGGATTCCAGTCTCTTCTGTAATGCCGGGGCATCCTTCTCCTGGCGAACTGCGGCGTAAGCTTTGCGATCAAATTCAAGGCTGCGCGCAATCTGCTCTTCCGCAAGGCCGCCGGTGCGTGCGACCAATTCCGACTGTCGCAGCAGCGTTTTTTCGCCCGTGGTCGCCGGTGTTCCGAGTAGCACGAGCCAGCTCACGTCGGTCCCACGCGTCGCGACCTGTGAAGCAAGAATTCCCCCTTCGCTGTGGCCGACAATGCCCAGCCGCTTGGCATCAACTTCTTTGCGCGACTTCAGGTAGATCACAGCCGCCTGCACATCCTTCGCGAAATCTTCCATCGTCGCATCGGCGTAATTTCCTGTCGACTGCGCGATGCCGCGTTTGTCAAAGCGCAAGACGACGAGGCCTTTTCGTGTCAGGAAATCGGCAAGCACCAAAAACGGTTTGTGTCCTGCAATTGTTTCGTCACGATCGTTCGGGCCGGAACCTCCAACCAGTACCGCGGCGGGGAACGGGCCCGCGCCTTGCGGTAGCGTCAAAGTTCCCGCAAGAGTTGCGTTCCCAGATCCCGAGGCAAAGGCGACTTCCTCTTCCTTGTACGGATAAGGCTTGGCGGGATTTTGCGGGCGCCGCGGTTCCAACACGCGGTCGGAACGCAGGAAGTCCAGCTTCTCGTCATTCTCGTTCTGGCTCCAGTGTCCGGCGATTTCGTTTTTGGTCGAGCTGAGGGTGCCAATGTATGCAGCGCCAAAGGCTGGAAGCTCGAAGCTCACTTGGCCGGCACGTTCCGTCACTCCCGACGCGGGAATTCCCTGGATTCCTTGATCCAGGCTGTCGAGCGAGGCGATCAGCTGTCCCTTGTCGCCACGCGAAATGTGAAGTTGCAAACGCATTCGCATGTTGCCGGTCACGATGGCTCCCTGCCATGTGCCTTCGGCGCTTGATACAGCGGCGGCCGACGCCCGCGGATCGGTGCCCGGCCTGCGCCTCTCCAGTCGCAACGGCAGGCCGCTGCCGCCTTGTTCCCAGAGACCGCGGATCGACTGATGGTCGGGCAAGATTTTTCCCTGAAATTTCGCACCGACCGAGGGAAGCTCAAAGCGAACCGTGTCTTCGGCGCGAGTCACAGCCGAGGCTTCCATTCCAAAGACGGCTTGATCCAGGCTATCCAGCGTTGCATGCCATTCTCCGCCTGCGCCTCTTGAAAGATGAACCACAAGATGCAGCTGTGTTTCGCCAACCTGCAGCGTTCCGGACCAGTCCCCTTCGAGCGAAGGAGCGCGCGCGACGGTGGGGCTCTTACCTTTCGCCGGCTGCTGAGCCGCCGTGACGTCAATTCCGGCGCACGCCAGTATGACGGCGCACACGCTCCTGCCAATTCTTCGCGCGCCACGTTTCTTTTCCAATTTTCTTCCTACTCCCGCGAGTGCCACTGCCTTCGCATAGATGTCAAGACCCCAGACAGGGTTGGCGGCAACACCCGCATCGCGTTCGCCCACTTTAAAGGGAAACGGCACGCGGAGGCGTGCCGTTTTTGACGCTGGGTCGTTTGATCCGTGCGCTTTATTTTTTCGCGTACCAGTCGGAGTTCGTGGCCGTAAATGCCTGCCACTTCTCGGGCAAATCCTCTAAAGCAAAAATTGCCGTCACCGGGCAAACAGGCACGCATGCCCCGCAATCGATGCATTCCGTTGGATTGATGTAAAGCTGCGTAACGCCTTCATGCTCCGGTTCATCTTTACGCGGGTGGATGCAATCCACCGGGCAGACATCCACGCAGGCGGTGTCCTTGGTGCCGATACACGGCTCGGCAATCACGTAAGCCATTCAGCTTCTCCTTTTTCAGACAGTCGCCGCGGGCTCGTCAAGCCATGGCGAAATCTCTTTCGGCCTTCATTTGGGCCCGGAAACTCACTTGGTAAGTGTACCCGTCGGCCTATCGTTTCTCAACCCGCGGGCGCGGGAAGCTTCGGCACAGGCTGTAGGCCTGGATGGGTATTGTTGGAAACCGTGCTTCCGTTTAGCCTTTTCTCTTAGCTCATCATCTTGGGGGAACCGCATGCTCGACCTGAAAGGCAACCGCATCACCTACTTCGGCCACAGCACTTTTTCGATCACCACTCCTTCCGGCCACGTCGCACTCATCGATCCCTGGGTGATGACCAACCCCCGCTGCCCAGACTCGCTCAAGAAGCTGGCACGCGTGGATGCGATTCTGCTCACGCATGCGCATACCGATCACATGGGAGACTTGCTGGCCATCGCGAAACAGTTTCGTCCAAAGCTTGTTGCCATTTTCGAAACCTGCCTATGGCTCGGCAGCAAGGGATTTGAAAAGGAAATCCAGCCGATGAGCAAGGGCGGTTCGCAGCAGATCGGCGATTTTGGGGTCACAATGACCCACGCGATGCACTCCAATTCGATTGATGATAGCGGCGAGCGAATCTATGGAGGCGAGCCTGCGGGCCTCGTTGTTCGATTGCCGGGCGACTTCACTCTGTATCATGCCGGCGATACCGCGCTTTTCGGCGATATGAAGCTGATCGCTGAGCTCTATCAGCCGCAATTGGCGATGCTTCCTATCGGCGATTTGTATACGATGGGACCGCGCGAAGCTGCTTACGCCATCCGCCTCCTCGGCGTCAAACATGTCATCCCAATGCACTACGCGACGTTTCCGGCACTTACCGGAACTCCGGAACAGCTCCGGGAGGAAATCAAAGAGCTTGCAGGCTTGAGCATTCACGCGCTCAGGCCAGGAGAAAGCCTGTGACACTCACAAAAAATCTTCGCAGCGCCTTCCTGGAAGAAAATGTGGACGAATACCTCTATGCGTTGCTGCCAAGGCGCGACGCCGTCCTGGCGGAAATCGAAGAATATGCCGCTCAGCACGATGTGCCCATCATCGGTCCGGCGGTCGCGCGCCTTCTGTCGTTACAAGTGATGATTTCCGGCGCGAAACGAATCTTCGAGATGGGCTCCGCCATTGGCTATTCGACCATTTGGCTGGCGCGAGCGGCCGGATCCCGGGCGGAGATTTTCTACACGGACGGCGATCTGGGGAATGCAAAGCTCGCATCAGAATATTTTCGCCGCGCCGGCGTCGCCCAGCGCATTCGAGTGCAAACCGGCGACGCGCTGGAAGTTTTGCGGAAATCGAGCGGTAAATTCGACGCCGTTTTCTGCGATGTCAACAAGAACCAGTATCCAGCAGCGCTTCGCATCGCCGTGCCGAAACTCCGCCGCGGAGGTCTCTTCCTTGCGGATAACACACTTTGGTCGGGGAAGGCGGCTTCAACGGCAACTGACGATGATGTGCATACGCGAGGGATTCAGGAGTTCAACCGGCTCGTTTACAAGTCGAAGGAGCTGTTCCCAGTCCTGCTGCCGCTGCGCGACGGCTTCACCATTTGCCGCAAGCTATAAACACTGGAGCTTCGCCATCGAGTTCACCAAAAATCAAATCTCGGAACCTCCTTCATTCGCCAGAGTCCAAGCACTCAAGCGCGGTGAGCCAGACCCTCGCTTGAGGGGCGAACACTCGAGACAATCCTACGCAACCCGCACTTTCGTCATCGCCGAGGAGGTTAGCGCAGGCGGTCAAGGAGTCTCCATCAAACCCTAAGGAATCCAAGACCTTATCGGAAGAAATTTCGCGCGAAGAAGGCCAAGTTCGCGGGACGTTCCGCGAGCCGCCTCATGAAATAGGGAAACCAATCCTGCCCGTAGGGAATGTAGATACGCACGCGATATCCGTCGCGAACCAGCCGGCGCTGCAGATCGGTACGCACTCCATACAACATCTGAAACTCAAAATCGTCTTTTGAAACCTTTTTCTCCGCCGCGCACCGGATCGTCGCCGCGATCATCTTTGGATCATGTGTGGCGATACCGTGATAAATCCCGCTCGGCAGCAACAGCCGCATCAGCTTCATGTAGTTCGCATCAACGTCCTGTTTTTTCGGAAATGCGACTTCCGGCGGCTCCTTGTATGCACCCTTGCACAGGCGCATCCGGCATCCGTACTCCAGAAGCTCCTGAACATCCTGTTCACTGCGATAAAGGTAGGACTGGATCACGGTCCCGATTGCGGGATTCTTCATGCGTACGCGCTTCACAACGTCGATGGTTCGCCCCGTGTAGGGTGATCCTTCCATATCGACGCGCAGGAAGTTGTCATATGCTGCCGCCCTTTCCACAATCGAGAGCAACAGGCCTTCGCAAAACTCCGGACTTAGATCGAGGCCCAGCTGTGTCAGCTTGCACGAAACGTTGGCGGCCAGGTTTTCCGCGGCGATTCGGTCAAATACATCGATGTAGGCATCGCGGGCGCGCTGCGCATCCGCAGTTGTGGCAACGTTTTCGCCCAAATAGTCCAGGCTGACCGTCATCCCCTGGTCGTTGCACACACGCGCGGCAGAAATTGCTTCTTCGAGCTTTTCGCCCGCGACGAAGCGGTGCGACATTCTCCGAGTCGTCTTGTTAGACGTCACCCAGTGCGCGAAGGATTTGCTTTCGGATAATTTCAGGAGCGTCGAACGAACCATGGCCTCATTTATTATGCCCGTGCCGCCATGCACTACGAGTGCGCTTGCGCGTGCTTGTGCTCTTCGAGGAACTTTTCCGCGTCGATTGCCGCCATGCAGCCGGAACCCGCGGCGGTAACCGCCTGGCGATAGCGGTGGTCCTGCACATCGCCCGCAATAAATACGCCTGGAATGTTCGTTAAGCTGCCATGCCTGGCTTTGAGGTAGCCGTTTTCATCCATGTCCAGCTTGCCTTTGAAGACGGTGCTGTTAGGGTCGTGCCCGATGGCCACGAACACGCCATCCAACTCGATTTGGCGTTCAGCATTCGTCTCCAGATTGCGCAGCTTCACGCCGGAGACGAGCCCTTGCGAAGCGACAATTTCTTCAACCACGTGCGGCGTCACAAATTCTACTTTGTCGTTCGCACGTGCGCGGTCGATCATGATCTTCGTGGCGCGAAACTCGTTGCGTCGATGAATCAGGTACACTTTACTCGCATATCGTGAGAGGAAGTTCGCTTCCTCCATCGCGGAATCGCCGCCGCCCACCACGGCAATGGGCTTGCCGCGGAAGAAGTAGCCGTCGCAGGTCGCGCATGTCGAGACGCCGCGGCCAATCAGATCTTTTTCGCCTTTCAGGCCAAGCAGCCGTGCGGACGCGCCGGCCGCGACAATCAACGTCTTCGCTTCGAAGGTATCACCGCCCGCGGCAATCCGAAATGGCCGCTGCCTCAAGTCTACTTCCGTCACCGCGCCAGCCTTGAACTCCGCGCCGAATCGCGCAGCCTGCTTCTTCATGTTCTCGATCAGCTCAGGCCCCATAATGCCGTCAGGGAATCCAGGGAAATTCTCCACATGCGTTGTGAGGGAAAGCTGCCCGCCGGGTTCGTGCCCTTCGAGCACCAATGGCTTCAAGTTCGCGCGCCCAGCGTAGATCGCAGCCGTCAACCCCGCGCAGCCGCTGCCGATAATTACCACGTCGTGCATTTTACACTTTCTCCCTAATATTTAGATTCTCAGAGAGTCTCCTCGGCTACAAACGCGAATCGGCATTGTACCACCGGCTTTCCCTTCGCCTCCTATGCCGGCGAAGGCCCCGCCCGTCCATATTGGAATACGCTTGCATTTCCGCTTCAGATTGCTCAACTGTATGTCACCAAACGCCATGGTTTATCGTCAAATGGACAGCTCTTCGGCACGTCGTTTGATAACTTTCTGCTTCAGGAGACCTCATAAAACATGGATCCGCGTTATCCGATTGGAAAGTTTCAGCAGCCGCTCGAAATCACTCCAGCTCTACGCCAGGAGGCGATCGAAATCATTGCAGAGACGCCCGCGAGTCTGCGTCGAGCTACCGCGGGCCTTTCTCCGACGCAACTCGATACGCCCTACCGCGAGGGTGGCTGGACGGTGCGCCAGGTGGTACATCACGTGCCCGACAGCCATGTGAATGCCTACATCCGGCTGCGACTTGCCCTGACCGAGGAGCAGCCAACCATCAAGCCGTATGAGGAAAATTTGTGGGCACATCTACCTGACGCGAAATCCGCCCCGATCGAAGTTTCGCTGACGCTTCTGGACGCTCTTCACGATCGCTGGGTACGGCTGTGGCGTTCCCTCACGGCGGATCAATTCGGCCGGGTACTTGTCCACCCGGAGCATGGCCCGCGCACGGTCGATTGGCTCCTTTTTCTCTATGCGTGGCACGGTCGGCATCACACCGCCCATGTTACGGAGCTTCGCAAGCAAAAATCCTGGTAACTCGAGGTATTTTCGAACGCATTGAATTTGACTGAACGAACTACACAACAGGTGGAGCGCGATTGTGCCCCCTCTTCGATTTTTCAGGGGCCGGGACTCTTTCTCCACCATCCTTTTTTGTTTTCGATTTTCTGGAATTCGTTTATGCGCTCATGGCGATCTCGTACAAATATTCCACATGCGAAAACGTCGCTCCGTCCATTCCCTGCACTTTTGGGTTCTTGGATTCAATCAAGTAATACTCATCCGGTGCGTGCGCTCCATTTCCATGTCCCAATCCAAAGTGACTCGCCGCCATCTTCAAGGGCTCGCCGGTGAACACGAATCCCGGCCACGATCCGGCCAGCCGCGGCATCTCCACCGGATCAATCCCATGCCGCTTGTAAACTGCCCCTTCGGCAACGACAAGTTTGGCCTCCATAGGCGTGCTCGTCGGGTCGTAGCCGCCTGTCATGTTTACTTCGATATCCCCGAATCCTTTCTTCACAAGATGTGCTTTCAGCAATTCGAGAGATTCCTTCGCCGTCATGTCCGGCACCAGGCGCAAATCGAGTTTCGCCACCGCGCGCCCGGGCAAAATCGTTTTCCCACCCGGCCCCGTGTAGCCGCCCACCAGGCCTTCGATATTCACGGTTGGCTTCGAAACCAGCAGCTCCAGCGATTCCTGAAAACTGACATCATGCACCCACCGCTGCACCCCCATTCCCTTCTTGACGGTGTTTTCGTCCAAGCGCTTCGCGGCAATCGCGATCATTTTCTTTTCCGCAACGCTCAGCGGCCGCGCCTTTTCCGTGTAGCCCTCGATCGCTGGCTCGTTGCCATCCGGCGTCACCAATGTCGCCAGCGCTTCCACCAAATGCCACGCCGGACTGTCGAGCCGCGCCTTATTGCTGGAGTGCACATCCCTCCGCGGTCCGCGTCCCCACTTTTCTCCGCTGGACACTAGCTCTAGCTCGATGACGCCCTTTGCGCCAAAGAATGTCGTTACCGACCCATCCAGATCCTGCGAAGCGAACGGCATCGTCACACCCACACATTTTCTCAGCGCGTCCAGCACTTCCGGGCGCCGCACTACCTGCGGAAAATGCGGCGACCCAATTTCTTCTTCGCCTTCCGCGACGAACACCAGGTTCACCGGAAGCTTCTTTCCCGCCGCGCGCATTGCATGCAGCGCTGCCAGGAATGTCGCCTCCGGACCCTTCTGGTTGACGGCCCCGCGTCCCATCACAACCTTGCCAAATGGCTTGTCCACCAGCGCTGCCTCAAACGGCGGCGAGCTCCACTCCGCCGGGTCCGCCTGCTTCACGTCGTACATGAAATAGAGGCCAAGCGTTTTGGCCGCGCCTGCATCCAGCGTGGCGAAAACTCCGGGCTGCCCATCGGTCGGCATCTTCCGGACTTGTTGGAACCCGGCCTCGCGCAGCATCTGCATCATCAGTTCGCAGCCTTCATTCATCCCGCGATTTTCGGCCGCAATGGACGGCTGCTTCAACCACGTTTGCAGCCGTTGCAGCGATTCGTCATGGCGCTTCTCGATTTCGGCGCGAATCGCATCGGTATCTGCGGCTCCCAGACCAGGAACTGCGCTTCGCATGGTTCCCAGATTTCCTGCCGCCTTGGCGCTCAGCAAATTCGGCGCCGCCAACGCGGTGAATGCCGCTGCGCCCGCCCCCTGCAAGAACTCGCGACGCGCTTTGCCGTCCAGCTTCTTTTCGTCAGCCATCAGAGCCTCCCGGGATTGTATTTCCGTACGATTTATTTACTTTTTGGCTTCCAGCTCTTTCTTCAACGCCTTCCCTTTCCGAAACCACGGCCGCTCCACTCGCTGCATGTATCCGGGCAGCGTCCTTCTCTTTGCCATTAGTCTTCCCAACCATTCCCGTGCCTCGGCCTGGTTGCCTTGCGCCTTCAAATACCAGGCGTAGTTGTATAACGTCTCGGGGGTGGTGGAATATTGCGTCGCCGGCACAAACCATTGCGCCGCCTTTTCCATGTTTCCGGTCCTTGCGTAAGCGTCGCCCAATAAACCCGCAGCGCGATAATAGTCAAATTTCACGTCCGCACAAGCAACTCGCTCCAGGTCCGGAATCGCTCCGGCGTAATCACCCAGTCCGAGAGCGCTCTTTGCGCGGCCGTAGTAGGTGTGCAGCGTGTCGCTTTGTGAGCCGCTGGCTTTGCGCGTGCCATATGCCTCGATCGCTTTCGTAAACGCCTCGCGCGCCTTTTCGTACTTTTTCTCCTCCAGGCTGAGTTCGCCGAGTTCCTCATAATTTCCCGCCGAAGGATTGTCAAGCATTTCCGTTTCGAGCTTTTGGATGCGCGACCTCCTGCCAAATCCATGGAAGACTGCAGGCAGTAGCCGCGTGTCCGGCAACGCTTCCACCAGCAAGTACGCACCTGCTCCGATCGGCCCGCCAATCAGAATTATGTACAGCCAGTATGTCTCCGGGCGGCGCTTCACAAAGTGCACCAGCGCGAGCACCTGCAGAATGATCCCCCACGGATAGAACAGTCCAAACATGTTCCGCCTTCGCGTTTCGCCCGAATTCCCGTTTTTGCCGTTTGACCGGGGCGCGACCCCGATGAATTGCACTTCACTATAAGTCACCTGTCAATAGCCCTGACCGCCCTTTGCTTTTTTTCCGGTCCTTCCCGAGCGGAACGAGGAATCTCTCTTCGGTTTTTAGATTTCAAACTTCGCGCGGCACCAGTGGTATCATCCTCCCGCGTTCCTTCAGGAGACCTCATGACCGTTCGTGTTCTCTCAATTCTCGCGCTCTCTCTCCTCTTGCTCGCACATAGCGGATCAGCCTCCGCCCCCGGCGCCAAGCCCCCATTGAGGGTCGTTATCGCCGGCCTCGCTCACGGCCACGCACAGGGATTCTTCTCCCATTCTCTCAACCGCACCGACATCCAGATCATCGGCATCGCCGAACCCGATCGCGCGCTCTTTGATCAGTACGCCAAGCAATTCCATCTCGATCCGTCGCTCTATCACGCCGACCTCGACGAGCTTCTCCGTGCCGCTCATCCTCAAGCCGTCCTCGTCTACACCTCCACCTACGATCACCGTAAAGTCGTCGAACTCTGCGCGCGCTACGCTGTTCCCGTCATGATGGAAAAGCCGCTCGCCACCACTTTCGAAGACGCGCAAGCCATCGCTCGCGCTGCGCGCACCGCAAACATACAGGTTCTCGTGAACTACGAAACTTCGTGGTACCCGAGCAACCATGCGGCATACGAACTCGTCCGCTCCGGTACCATCGGGGATATACGCAAAGTTGTGGTCCACGACGGACACGAAGGCCCGAAAGAAATTGGCGTTGGTCCCGAATTCTTGAGCTGGCTCACGGACCCCAAACTCAACGGTGGCGGCGCTCTTTTTGATTTCGGCTGCTACGGCGCCGATTTGATGACCTGGCTAATGGGTGGCCAGCGCCCACTGACCGTGACCGCGATCACGCAACAAATCAAGCCGGACATCTACGCTCATGTGGACGACGAAGCCACCATCGTCCTCACCTATCCCAAAGCGCAGGCGATTCTTCAGGCTTCCTGGAATTGGCCGTACAGCAGGAAGGACTTGGAAGTGTACGGACGCACTGGGTCCGTCATCACAATCGCCAGTGAGCACGTGAGCGTAAGGCTCCCGCGACAGTCGCAGTCAGCCACGCGCGCAGCTGCCCCCATTCCCGCGCCCTACGACGACTCGCTCACCTATCTCCGCGCCGTTCTCCTCGATGGAGCAAGACCCGACGGTCTCTCGTCCCTGGAAACCAATGTTATCGTCACCGAAATTCTGGACGCCGCCCGCCGTTCCGCAGCTACAGGAAAAACCCTGGTCCTTCCGCCTACAAGATGAGTTCGGCGGTCTTGAACTAGTTTTCGACTTTCTCCGCCCAGGAGGCAGTCGTCTCGGCCAACTCCCGCAACACATCCGCGTCGTTCTTTGCTGAACACTTCAGCACGTGAAATGAATGGTCCGCTGTTTCAATCGCGTGAAGTGTCGTGCGGCTCCCTAACTTCGCGCACACCGGACCTAACAGCTTCAAGTCCGCAAGCGCATCTCGCGTCCCCTGCAGGAACAGCATCGGCGCGGTCACTTTCGCAAGATGGTCCGCTCTTCTCGTGCCTGGACGATTCGGCGGATGCAGCGGAAAACCGAAAAACACCAGTCCCCGCACCATCGCCATTCGGTCGTGCAGCAAAGGTTCCGCGGCGGCCTGCGAACTCATTCGCCCTCCCATGGACTTGCCTCCCGCGAACAACGGCAAGCCAGGAGCCATCTCAGCTGCCGTTCGCACCGCAGCCGCTACCGTCGCCTCGAGCACTGCCGGCTGGTCAGGAACCCGCCGCCGCGCCTCCATATAAGGAAACTGGTAACGCAACGTCGCCACACCCGCCTCCGCCAGCTCGCCGGACAGCTTCTCCATGAACGGATGATGCATCCCCGCTCCGGCCCCATGCGCCAGGACCAGCAGTCGTCGCGCACTCGCCGTTCGCCAAAGCAGCGCCGACACTTCCCCTGTGCCTTCCACCGCGAGTCGCAACGGTTCGATCTCCGGCATTTCGTCTCAGGCACACTTTCCGCGTCACTCGGTCGTCGGTTTCCGCCTCGCCTATTCGCTGACACTCTGCGGCATCACCGTTGCGCACGCAGATAAAAGCCGTACAATCCCAAACCCAGACCGCACAAAAACATCAAGGGTGTGAGGTATTGCGTGACGAAGGGAGGAATGGCCACAGGCAGGCGCATGCCGCTGTATCCGGCGGCAAAATAGTGAATCACTCCAGCCAACAGCATGTACATCAACCCGCGCCGTATCGTCACGCGGCCCTGTGCGGCGACCGGCCGCTTAGCACTGCGACTTTGCGGAATCGCTTCCCGGCACGATGGGCAGCGCTCCAGATGCGTTTTCACCGGCTTCCCGCAGTACGGGCAGCCGCGAGTTTCGCTGGCCTCAGCATGGACGGAGTTGGCCATATACGGGTCTGACTGGCGATCACGTTTAGGCTAGAATTTTGTTCGCTTGGCCGTCAAGCATCTCGCGAATCCTTTGGCACGAGAAGGTATCATCCCAATCTGATCCGCTGTCGGCCATGAGTCATCTTCCCGCCTCGCAGTGCCGCTCCTCCTGGTGGCATCCCCTCACGCCCTCGTGTACGATAATTTCTGCACCCGCTCCAAGGAGATCGCATGACTCGTCCCTCTGGCACCTACGCCATCTTTGAAACCTCGCAAGGCAACATCGTCATCAAGCTGCTGAACAAGGAAGCTCCCAAAACCGTTGAAAATTTCGTCGGTCTCGCCGAAGGGACCAAGGAATTCACGAACGAAAAAACCGGAAAGAAAGAAAAGCGGCCCTTTTACGATGGACTCATCTTCCACCGGGTCATTCCTGATTTCATGATTCAGGGCGGCTGCCCGCACGGTTCCGGCATGGGTGGCCCCGGCTACAAATTCGCCGATGAATTCCATCCCTCACTGAAGCACGCCAAGTCCGGCAAGCTTTCCATGGCCAACTCCGGGCCCAATACCAATGGTAGCCAATTTTTTATCACCGTCGCGCCGACACCTTGGCTCGATAACCGCCACACCATTTTTGGCGAGGTCGTGGAGGGCCAAGACGTCGCCAACAAAATTTCGACGTTGCCGCGCGATCGCGGCGATCGCCCGAACACGCCCGTCACGATCAATCACGTCAAGATCGAGCGTCAGGCGTAACACGCTGCTCCTTCGCGCACCCTGTAGTCGCAATTTCTACGCTCTATGCCTCCGCTCACTCCCGACAAAAGCCTTCGTCTCTCGATTGAAGTCATCTTCATTTTGCTCGGCGGTCTTGTCATCTGGCTGGGCGCGACACACCACATTTTTTTCGACCGCCGCCGCGCGAGCTGGCTGATTCTGAGCATTGCGCTGATTCTTTGGGGAGCGCGCGCGCTTTATCGGCCGGGGAAATATTGGTCGCGCTGGGAAAACTGGACTCGCGGCGCCTCTTTGCTTCTGCTTGGCGTCGTCATGCTGGCGATTTCCCGCGTCCCTTTTCCCTGGGTGGGCCCGCTGCTTTCGCTCGGCGGTGTCCTGCTCCTCTTGCGTGGCCTGGCAGGTTCCGTGTTAGTGTTTCGGCGAAACTAGTCGCCGCGCGGCTGCGGCCTGCGTCTTGGTAAATCTCAAACCTCAAGGAGACCCGCGATGCTCAAGGAATTCAAGGAATTTGCAATGCGCGGCAACATGCTGGATATGGCCGTCGGTATCATCATCGGCGCGGCCTTCGGCAAAATCGTTTCGTCACTGGTGGACGACATCATTATGCCGCCCGTTGGCAGCCTGCTTGGCCGCGTGGACTTTTCCAACCTGTTCATCAACTTAGGCAACACCTCGGACCCTACCGTCGCGGCAGCGAAAGCGGCGGGCCATCCGACGCTGAACTACGGACTGTTTTTGAACTCCCTGATCAATTTCTTGATCGTCGCCTTTGCGATTTTCCTTTTGCTGCGAGTCGTAAACCGCTGGGTCATGAAGCCGGCGCCGGCCGCGGCACCTACTACAAAAGATTGCCCGCAATGCGCCATGCCGATTCCCGTCGCAGCAAAGAAGTGCGGACACTGCACATCGGCCGTCTAAATTCTGGATTCGGTCTGAGCGACGACAATGAACGACTCCGGGTCCGTTAACTACCCGGCGTTTTCTTTTTGCGATTGGCGGTCAGATGCGCGCGCAGACGTGCGACGACCTGCTCTTCCCTGCCCTCGTCGAGCTCCCTCTGCACTTCTTCCAGAGAAAAATGCACTACGTCGTGGTGGTGCAATTCTTCCGGTGCGACCATATCGCTGAAACGCAGCCATAACCGATGCAATAGGTTTACTTCGTTGGCCGTCAGGTTTGGCGCGTGCGGTCCAAGCACCTTGTACACTTTGTCGCCGTTCGGCAGGTGTACTTCCAGATTGAATTGCGGTTTGGGATCCGGCAGCTTCTCCCACGATTCACCAATCTGCCGGGCTTGTTCTTCGCTTTGATATCTGCTGGATGTGCCCACCACAATCGTGGAGGATTGCAAGCCGTGCCCGGCGCGCAAAATACCGTCCCACAGGTCGTTTGCCGCAACTACCGCCAGGCGGATCGATTTCCCGCGCTTTTCCGCCATGGACAGGGCCTGCGAAAACAGATGCTGCTCGATGCTGCCGAAAAGCTGGTCAGCATCAAATTCCTGCTCGCCGGAAGCGGACCGCCGCAAAAGGCGCACGTGCAGGACGACCACGTCGCGGCGCCCCGGCTTCACCCGGTCCAGGACATTCCCGAGGTGATACATATTGAAATGATTGCTCACCGGAACCAGGATGTTGCCGGGCTTCGAGCCGACGGCTTCCGGAGTCAGCTCACCTTCCAGTTCCAGGTTGAACTGATCCATCTCCACGTGCGCGACGCCGGTATGCCGCGCGCGTTTTTCAGAAATAGTGAAAACAATATAAAGCAAGACAGAAAATGCTCCGCCAGCCATCGTTGCGACGGGCTTGGTAAACAAGTTGATGAACGCGATCAGAAAGAGCGTCAGCGTAATCAGGCCCAGGCCCAGCGGAATCTGCACTCCCCGAAAATTGACATTGAACGGAACCTGAAACTCGCGCTGCCCGGGATTCGTGTAGCGAAGCACGAAAACAGCCAGGCCATTCATCGCGAAGCTCCAGATCACGCCGAAGGCATAAAGGTTTGCGAGAAAGGTGACGTCTCCGCGGCTGATCACGATCGTGACGATTTGCAGCAATACGATGATGTTGATGATGCGATAGCTGGTGCCAAAACGCGGGTGCGGCTGCCGAAACCAGTCGCTGAGCACGCCGTCCTCTGAAACGCGGTTAAGCACGCCATTCGAGCCGACGATCGCGGTATTCACGGCGCCAGCCAGAATCACCGCCCCCACCACTACCACGAACGCATGAAAAATCAGGCGTATCAGAAACGGCCCTTCGAGGTTCATCGCCAGGCCGCCGATGAGGTTTTCCAGGAAACCCTGCCGTGCATCGTCGGGAATAATCATGACCGCGAAGAAGGAAACCAGCGAGGTGAAGACCATGCTGTAAACGAAAATCACCAGCCCGGCCTTCTTGAGGTTGGGAAGTTTCGGATGCTCAATTTCCCGATAGACCTGGGCGAGCGACTCCTCTCCGCTCATGGCCAGGACCGAATGGCCCAGTGCGATGAAAATCGCAATCATGCCGAACATGTGCGGCAACGGGCTATGCACGAGCCAGCCCAGAGAACTTGGCGTGAGATGAAGATTGTGCGGGTAGGGAAGCGGCGGCAGAGCCGAATGACGAACGGCGACCGTGTAAACACACCATCCAATCAGGATGACGACCATCACCGTCACCAGCTTCATGATGTGCAGCGCTTTTTCGCTCGATTCGGGAATGCCCTTGGTGTTTTCCCACCAGAAATATATGGTGACGATGATTGCGAACGACGTAGCGATCAAGTCGATCGCCCTCGGCGAAAGCGGCCCGGTTGTCAGGTGGGCGTAAGGAAGGAGCTCGCTGAGCAGGCCGCCGAGATACTGTCCCGCGGAAACGCCGCTGATCGGGCCGGTGAGAATGTAGTCAAACATCAGCGCGGAAACGCTGAATTTGGCGAGCGCGCCGCCCAGAGACTGTTTCACGGCGCGATACACGCCGCCGCGCACAAACATGCTGCAGCTTTCAACATACACCGCGCGTACGGCGTAGGAAAAAAGCATGATGGCCAAGATGAACCAGGGTGCGGTCTTGCCGATGTATCCTTCCGCTTCGCCGCCGGCGTAATACGCGGAAGAGGCCAGGTCGTTCAAAACGATTGCGGCGGCCCGCCAGAAAGAAATAAAGGTCAGAAGCGCAGTGGTCGCTACGATAACGCGTGGAATACCGTTGCCGCGGACGCCGCTGGTCGCGGTGTTATTCGGGGTAGCGCTCATGTAAGGGCTGTTTAAACCTGCAGGTTAAAATGCTCGCAAATTTGGCTAGCGAAGTCCAGTTGGAGGCGGAAAGTCCATGTTCGAAAGTGGCGACCGCCGGTTCGCTGAATGCAATCTAAACCGGACGGGCCGCAGCTTTGCATCGCGGGGCCATTTCTTTAACACGGAAGCAAATTGGGGCTCCATGCCGTTAAAGGTGAGTCCCATGCCGCGCTTCGGCTGAAAATACCGCCGGTCACGGGGGTTTCAATGAAGTCTTCGTCTTTGTAAATTTCAATCGTGACCGGCGTCCCGGGAAACGGGTTCGGCAGCCGAACAAAACAGCCGTGCAGACTCAGGTCAGAGAGCTGCGAAGCCGTTCGGGTGCTCTCCGCTTCGTCGATAATTTCAGCGCTGGCGACAAACGGAATTCTTGGTGTACGGCGGCGTTCGAGTGACAATGGAGTTCCCTAGCTGGGGAAGGTAGAGCGATAGTAACGTCACGGAAGCGACCTACCGAAGAAAAGAACTCGCAAGCGCCCTAGGAGTCAAACCATCCGTTGCGCAGCCAACTACAAGCACAAGCAACAAACTTGGGCTTGAAGCAGGAAAAGTAAACCGAAAATCCTGCGCGGCGAAAATGAATGCGTCAGGAACGCACCGGCGCACCAGCACGCTCGGGGCCCTCGAGTTTGTCTCGAAGAAAGTTGTCGATGTCCGCGATCTTGTCGTCGAGCATGTTGAGCTTGCGCGAAAGACCCTGAATTTCCACTTCCGCACGGCGGTTTACGTCGTAGTCAAGTTCCCCCCGCAGCCGGTCCTTCGTGTCCTGGCGGTTCTGGCTCATCATGATGACCGGCGCTTGAATCGCGGCAAGCATGGACAGAAAAAGATTCAGCAGGATGAATGGATATGGGTCCCACGAAGTTTTGCTCATAAAGAGGCTCAGGCCGGTGTAGCCAACCAACCCCGCGAGGAACGTAAGGATAAATGTCCAGGACCCGCCGAAGCCGGCGACGGTGTCGGCGACACGTTCGCCGACAGTGGCTTCCTTTTCGATTACCTCGTTGGGATTGCGCGTCGCTCGCAACCGCACGAGCTGTTGCGAAGCATGAAACTGCTTGCCGAGCACCGTGAGCATGTCCATGCCAGCCATCGGCTTGCGTTCGAGCAGCACGGCAATGTCGCGGCGATCCACTTCAAAGCAAGTAGTTTCTTCAGCGGCGACCGCGTTGGTTTGATGCGGAGTTCCTTCGAGCATCGAGGCAAAACCGAAGAATTCGCCGTGGCCAGGTTCATCCACGATCACTTCCTGGTGATCTTCATCCACCGTCGTCACTCGGACTTTGCCGGAGACCATCACATATGCATGGCCGTCGGTGTCGCCGATTTTGTAGATCCGCTGCCGCGGCGCAAATTTTTTCAGCTCCACCTGTGAAGCCAGAACGGCGGCTTCCTCGTTATCGAGCAGCGCAAACAGCGGTACGTGTTTGAGTTCCTGGGAATCGCAAGCCATGTGCCACCTCGCCTGACAAGATCGACAAGAAAGAGCCTTGAGAGGATTTTACAGAGCGGGTGGTGTGACAAGTCAAGGCTGCGAAAGGCGGGCTTTTGCGGCTTCCCAGTCCGGTGGAATCTGGTGCGATTCGACGGTCCATTGCGCAAACTCCGTCTTGCCCAGGTGCGGTCCAAGTACTTGCATGATCCTGCTGTGCGGCAGCGCGCCGACAAAATCCCTGAGAGATTGCTGATCGCGCCATAAGGACAACGTCCAAAACTTCCGGGAAAAGGGCCGCGCTTCCAGCGAGTATCCGATAAGGCCCGGCGAATTCTGCAGTTGCCTTCGCGTTTCAAGCGTAAATCGGAAAAATTTCGGAATTGCCCGGAAGTGTTTCAGCGGAAGATAAGAAATCAAGGCCAGGTAACGGTCTCCCGGAGAAAAGGCTTCCTGGGTAATCCACGGCGTAACAGGCATGCCACCGATTTTAAGTCGGTCCGCGCAATAAATTCAAAAGTGACAGGGACCGCGACGGTGTCCGTAGCGATTATTTCCGCGGCGCCGAACACTCTGCGCAGGGGCAGATCGAGCGCAAATGTTCGTAGGAATAAATTCCCGTCGAATGGCCGTCGGAAAACGAAATTTGAATCGCGTATTGGCCGACCGCCTGTGCCGATTGTGCCCGCGCCTTGGGCTTGAACATGGGCAGCGCCGGAGAGGACGCAAACGCGGGTGAACTCTCGGCGAGCGATTCTTTTTTGAGGCGATCGTCGTTGCAGGTGGCGCAGGGACATTTCTCGCGCAAATAGACGAAATCGAAGTGGCTCGCGTGCCCGTCCGCCCAGGTAATGTCCACACCCGCTCCGCTGCTGACGTGAATCTTCACGCTGGTTGGCTTGCGGCGTTGATCGATAGGATTCGGCATAAGGGCAGTTGTCTGTGGCCACCAATCCTTCTTCAGAGCAATGAGCTCTCATTCACAGTTTACAGCCCGCGTCGATAGGCATGCAGCGGCCGCCTGGTTTGGCCTTCTTTTCGGTCAACGCGGCTTTCAGTAGGTCGGCACTGGCTCGGCACATCAGTTGGATGCGGGTTCGATCGGAACAGGTGAAATCTTGGTCAAGCGAACGTGCCAACCGGACGAGTCCCGCGTAAACACGTCTGTGTCGTCCTCATCAAAAAACCTGGAAGCGTCCGCATTCTGACGGTACTCCTTTACGTAGGTCACCACCGCGGTGTCGCCAAAAACGTTGATCTGCATGTTCTTTTTCTCGATTGTGTAAGGATTCACGCCGTTTTCATGAGTGGCGAGATTGCGCTTCACGTTTTCCACGAATTCCGTTTTTGACAGGCGCTTTGCGCCAACAAGCACCCAATCGTCCGCCAAGAATTTCCCGAGCGCGGCGTCATTTTGCTGTTCGAGTCTCGCGGTTTCTGCTTCGATTCGGCGCAGATCTTGCTCCGCAGCCGTATTCGCCGAAGTCTGGCCCGGGATCGGGGCCGCACCAAAGAGCAGTCCAGCAACCGCAACCGTCGCAAGGATTCGCATGCTTCGCCTCCGGACGGAAAAGCTTAGTACACGGTCGGTCGAAATGGAAATCGAAGGCCGGGTCAGGACTTCGTGTCGCAGCAAGCTCCCGGCGGAATCGGATTGCCGTGAGGACAAGTTTTTGGGTGTCCGAGAAACGAGCAGATGCGCTGGTCGAGTTCCGGCGTGATGATGTGCTCGAAGCGGCAAGCTTGCTGCTGGGCTTCAGCGTCTTCGATGGCAAACGTGTCGGTGAACAGACGTTCCGCGAGCCGGTGGCGGCGGACGACATCGCGCGCGCGGCGCCAGCCAGCATCCGTAAGACTGACTTCCCCTGCATTGCCGTTCGCAGCGCTGCCATTTTTGTTTCCGTTGAATTCGATCAGGCGCAAATCGGCCATGCGCGCCAACAGGCGAGACACAGGTTCCGCCCCCACAATCGGAATCTGCCCTGCCGGACCTTCGACACGCAGGAGTTCGGACTGCGCGGGCTTCCCTTCCTCGCCGCAAATCCAAATCTGCTCGAGCAAGTGGTCCACGCGGATTTCGCCATCCGCGGTGACCGGAGTGCAGCAGTCCGCAGTGTCCGCAAGCGGGCACGCCATCGGATGATTCGGGCCATGCTGCGCGGTGTCAAAGGAAAGGTGGCCGTGAGCCAGCTCCACGCGGCGGTCAGCCTGGCGCGCGATGTCCGGATCGTGCGTGACCATCAGAATTGTGTGGCCAGACTTGTGCAGCTCGCGGAAAAGCTCGATGACGACTCGTTCGTTAGCTTCATCAAGATTGCCGGTCGGCTCATCGGCAAGAACGAGTTTCGGCTGATTGATAAGCGCTCGCGCGATGGCCACGCGCTGCTGTTCGCCGCCGGAAAGCTGCGAAGGAAGATGGGTGAGCCGTTCGCCGAGCCCGACACGCCTCAAAGCTTCAGCGGCTTGCGTTTCGTCCGTTTCGGAGTGGAAGTACTGCGCAAGCATCACGTTTTCCACGGCGCTTAGGTACGGCACGAGATGGAATTGCTGGAAGACGAAGCCGATTTTTTCCGCGCGGTAGCGCACCATGGCGTTTTCGTTGAGCTCCGAGAGCACGATGCCATCCACAACTACGCGGCCGGCGGTCAGCGTATCGAGGCCGCCCAGAATATTGATCAGCGTGGTCTTGCCGGAGCCGGACGGCCCCATCAGCGCGACCCATTCGCCCGCGGCGATATCAAACGACACGCCGTTCAGCGCTCGGAGCGATCCGTACTGTTTGACCAGAGCGTCTATAACGACCTGCGGTGCCGCTTGCGCTCTTACCTGGGGAACGGACGGTGTTGTCGTGCTCATTCTTCCCCTCGAAAAACGGACGCGGGACGAATCTGCACCAGCCGGCGCAGCGGATACGCCGCAAGAATCGCAACGATAACGGTCAGTGCCACAGAAATAGGATACACGATGAGCCGTGGCTGCGCGGCCACTCCAAACACCGCTTTGCCGAGGCCGATCGAGATCAGAAGGCCCGCCGCAGCGCCAACGAGACCGCCCGCGAGCCCCAGCAAAGCGGCCTCAGCAAGGAACAGCCGCAACACACGCCGCACCGATCCGCCGATGGCTTTCATCAAACCGACGTCATTCTTCCGCTCCATCGCCACGTTAGTCATCGCCGCCATCACGCACAGCACGGTAAGAATCAAAACGACTGCAACGGTGGCAGACAGAATTCCAGAGATGCGGTTGTAAAGCCGCGCTTCGCCTTCGGTGAACTGCCGGATAGGTCGGACGTCGAGGTCCGGAAGACTCGTTGCAAGTGCGGAGCGAAATTGCCCGATTTCAGTAGGGGTGCCAGCGTAGCTTACCTTCATCAAGCTGGCGCGGCCGTTCAGGCTGGTTAGCTGCTGCGCGGTCTCGAGCTCCACGAAAATCTGATTGTCCACGTTGTCCCCCGCGGACATGGTTTGTAGGATTTCGAGCTTGGCCTCTCGTCCTGAATGGAACAGCCGAATAAAATCTCCTTTTTGCACCTGCAACTGTTCGGCAACCTTCACCCCCACAATGCAAAAGTGCCTGCCGCGCGCAGCGTCTTCATAAACCAGAAACTCATCATGCATACTCTCCCAGCCCGGAACGAGAGAATGCAGCGTGGTGCCCAGGTACGTGCCCGCGACGACGACCGGAAATCCCGCAGTGCGTCCC
>JBKOXA010000094.1:0-39103 GCA_046724685.1 Acidobacteriota bacterium
CTTACCGACTCACAGCGTAACCCACGCGCTGCGAATCGGAGCCGGTCGTTCCATGGTGACAATCTGGCGCCGCCGAGCGCAACCTGGGACGGTCCCACGCACGATTACGGCTTCGGCGTTTCGGCGATACGATCGGCAGCTGGAACGGCGCACCCGGGATCGGACCGGGTGCGCCGTTTAACATGCAACTTGCTTTGAAGTTCATCTTCTGACACAACTGTTTCAAACGACAGGACCCCGGCGGGCGCTCTCTCTCGCCCGCCGGAGTTGGTCTTCCCAGGATCGGGGTGGCTCATGGAAAGCGATTCGCGATGTACGGCTCGGTCACAAACACGACGGTCGTTTCTGCAACTTGGGGCGGCTGGCTCGGCGGCGCTTGCTTCAGGGATTCTTGGTGAGGCGTCTTTCGCGGCGTCTGCGCGCGCCGTTTCCCTTCCTCGCGGTCCGTTTCCGAAAGACGCAGTGGTGATTGACGCGAACGAAAATCCGCTGGGGCCGTGCACGGTCGCGCGCCAGGCAATCTCTGAGATTGCGGAAAATTCCGGACGCTATAGTTTTTGGCTGACGGAAGGGCTCGCAAAACGATTCGCCGCGATCGAAGGACTTAAGCCGGAATATGTACGGCCGTTCCCAGGTTCCGGCGAGCCGCTGCATTTTTCAGTGCTGGCGTTTACATCGCCGGCGCGGAGCTACGTGACGGCCGACCCCGGATACGAAGCAGGAATGTACGCCGCAAAGTTGTCTGGGGCAAGAGTAGTGAAGACGGCGCTCTCGTCGGGTTACGCGCACGATGTGAAGGCCATGCTCGCCGCCGCTCCGGATGCGGGACTCTTCTATGTGTGCACGCCGAACAATCCTACGGGCTCGCTGACGCCCCACGCCGACATCGAATTCCTCGTGGCCAACAAGCCAAAGGGTTCCATTGTGCTGGTGGACGAAGCCTACATTCATTTCTCCGATGGCACGACCGCTCTCGACCTGGTCAAGGCCGACAAAGACGTCGTCGTCCTGCGGACGTTTTCGAAGATTTACGGAATGGCGGGGCTGCGTTGCGGGCTGGCGATTGGGCGGCCCGACCTGATTGAAAAGATTGCGAACTTCAGCGGATGGAACAGCCTGCCGGTAACCGCGGTGGCGGCGGCGTTGGCGAGCCTCGATGACCCGTCCCTCCTGCCGGAGCGCAAGCGGATTAATAGCTCGATTCGAAGTGAAACCCTGGCCTGGCTGGATCGCAATGGATACAGCTACGTGCCGTCCGTTTCAAACTGCTTTATGCTGGACACCAAGCGTCCGGCAAAAGAAGTGATCGAAGCCATGGCGGCGCGGAAGGTGTTCGTCGGGCGCGTTTGGTCCGTTTGGCCGACCCATGTGCGGATTACCGTTGGCACGAAGCCGGAGATGGAAAAGTTTCAGGCGGTATTCCACGAAGTGATGCAAACCAAGCCGGCCCGCAATACGGTGACGCCCGGGCGTAGCGCTTGGGCGAACCTCGATGGCGCGCTTGTGTCGCGTCGATTCGCGGAGAATTCCTAGCCCCTTCGTCAGTGGAAGTAAGCGAGCACGCGACGAAGCCCTTCGGCGAACTCCTGCCCGGAAACAATCAGACTGCCAACCAGGTGACCGGGCTGGGCAAAATCATAAAAGTGCCCGGGATGCAGGTAAACTCTACGCTGTGTCAGGAGAGCGAGCGCCAGATCTTCGTCTGATTGGACGGCGGGAACGCGCAGTACCACCGACCAGCCACCGTCGCAGGCCAACTGATTGCACGCGGATTGAGCAGAGAGCTGGCCGGCAAGCTCGCGCAGATTCGCGCGGACGCGGTCCATCACCTGGGCTTGAAATGAAATCCGCATCGCGAGAAGCGCCGGCGCAGCCAGTTGGACGGGGGTTCCAACGGATAAGTAGGAATCGGCGATAACTTCCAGCCGCGCCAGCGCGTCTTTTTTGAGTTGTGCAGGGCCGGCGACTGCAATCCAAGCCAGCTTCATCTGCGGTAAGCCACAAATCTTGGAGATTCCGCTCAACGCAAGTGTCAGCACCCCGTTGCTGCTCAGAAAACTCTGTTCTCGGGGATCTTTCAACGAAAAATCCAGAAAGACTTCATCGGCAATCAGCGCGATTCCCTTCTTGGCGCAGAAATGGGACAACTGCTCTCGCTCAGACGCGGATGCGTAATGGCCAGTCGGATTGTTGGGATGGACGACGACTACGGCACGCGTTTTGGCGGAGCTCGCCGCGGCGAGAGCGGCGAAATCGATCTGCCAGCCGTGATCGTAGAAAAGCGGATACCGGACGAGCTTTACGTCGCACAAATCGGCGAGAAAATCGAAGAGGGGATAACCGGGAGCGGGAATCAGAACTTCGTCGCCGGGATTGCACAGAAGGCGGAATACGAAGGAATAGGCCTCGCTGGTTCCGGAAGTCAGCACCAAGTTGTCGATGCCCACCGGGAGTTCTTGTGCCGCGTAATACGCGCAGACCGCCTCGCGGGCGGCCTTCATGCCACGAGGATCAGGCGCGTAGCGCAAAGTTCCTTCCGGTGCGAACGTCCGTTGAATGGTCTCCCCGTCATACGCGAATCCGCATTCGGTGGGGTTCGACCGCGTGAGATCGAAAATCGGCTGGCCCGATGCGCGACCCTCCGCGAGCGCGCGGCTCAGGCGATTTTCTTCGAGGTTCCAGCCGGTTCGGTCGGAAAACATGCGCTAGGGCAAATGGAAGCCAGTATGTTCGCACAACCGCAGCCATTTCGCCCGCGCATTGCCCCCTCGGGAAGGTTTGTGGCCAAAGCAGGGGCCACCCTGATCAGCTCTAACTCCAGGGCTTTCTATGATTTACGAGGCATGCGTAACTCTTCCCCCGCTTCCGTGTTTCACTAATTGACGATGGCTTCCCCAGGCGATTTCGCCGGGAGCGATTCCAGCCGACCTCGGTACCACTCCGATCTCGGGCCGGAAAAAGGTAAGAGCATGCGCTACATAAAATTCGTTGGCTTGCTGGGTGTTTTGCTGCTTGCAGCGGGGAGCGCTCGGGCGCAAGTTTCTTTCGGAATCGGCGTGGGCCCGGTTTATGAAACCTACGGGCCTCCGCCCGTCTGCGCTTACGGTTACTACGATTACTATCCCTATTCTTGCGCTCCGTACGGGTATTACGGACCAGACTACTTTGTCGGGGGCGTGTTCATTGGTGCGGGTCCCTGGTATGGCGGATATTACGGACGCGGATTTTATGGCCGTGGCTATTATGGCCAAAGCTACCATGATCGCAACTATGGGCGGGGCTATTACAGCCGCGGCTACAATGGCCGTTCTGGCTATGGACGTGGATACAATTCCGGCCCGCGCTATGGTAACCGGTCGGGGTATGGCTACCGCGGCGATTCGCGAGGATCTGCGGGAGGCGGCTATCGAGGAGGCAACGGCGGCGGTGGATTCCACGGCGGACATGGTGGGCACCGCTAAAGCGTTCCCAATCATCTAAAGGTTTCCTTCTAGCAAGACACCAGCGGGCGGCGAAGAAAATTCGCCGTCCGTTTTTCTTTTGCGGCGAACACATTCGCGCCCAAAACCGGTATTTCACGACAGTGATAATATCTAAGGCATGCGAATTCTCATCGTCAATGCGAGCGGCGGCTCGGCCAACCAAGTCAGCAAAGCACTTGCGGGTCAGGGATACGACATCACCAACGAGACCGGCTTGGACGTCGAGCAAGTCGAAGCGCTCGAGCCGGAATTGCTCATCGCGGAAGCGACGCCTTCGGACTTGAGCTGCTGCGGCCTCATCACACAAATCAAATCGAGAGACCAGACGAAGTCGATTCGCGTCCTGATGGTTGTGCAGGGCGGCGCCCTCGAGCGTGCCCGGGCGCTGGATCTGGGCGCCGACGATGTAATCTCCGCCCCATTTGAAAGCTTGGAATTCGCCGCAAAGGTCCGCGCTCAGTTCCGTGAACGCCAGCCGCAAGAAGAATTGCGAACGAAATTGAAGCAGGCGGAAGAGAAAGAGCACCTGGCGGAACTCGCGGTGGAGACGCTGAGTGGCGGAGCGGTAACGCAGAAGAGAATGTGGGTTCTTCCAGCGTTGTTTGCATTGAGCGTCGTGGCCGTGGCGGCGGCACTCATCACATCGTTAACGTACCGGCGGAGCCGCACCGATACTCTTCAGCTCAAGGCAGAAGTCGGGAGGCTCAGCCGGGGCGTTGTGCAGCAGGGCGACCTGCTGCGCCGCGCCGAACAGGAACGCCACGCATTGGACCTGCAGGGAAAGACGGATTTGGCAACGCGTGAATCTTTGCTAGCACAGTCAGAGGAACTCAAGAAAAAGATGGCGGCTGCGGGAAGCGGCGGCGACAGCGAGCTTCGGAAGCAACTACTCGACACGCAAGGCAGGCTGAACCGGCTTGAAAGCGAAGGTAAATTTGCGGAGACGATTGTCCGTTCGTATGGATCCAGCGTGTGTCTTCTTCATGTTGTGGTGGAATTTCTCGATCGCGGCACCGGTAAATCCATCCTGATTGCGGTCGACGGACTCGGCAAGCCGATTCTGGACGAGAAAGGGATGGTTGAGCTGGACACCGAAGGCAACGGGCCGCATTTGCAATTGGACATTTTCGGGACGGGATTCCTGGTACGGAAAGATGGACGGTTGCTGACGAACCATCACGTGGCCGAGCCCTGGTGGGGCAGCGATGAGCTGAAAGCGCTGATTGATCACGGCGCTTCGGCTTACGTGCTTTCCTATACCGCGTATTTTCCCGGAAGTGCAGACGGAATTTCGGCGAAACTGGACAAAATCTCCGCGCAAGCCGACGTTGCGACACTGCGTCTGGAAGGCGGCATACCCGCGCGCAGCACGCTGCTGGATCTCGACGACCGAAAGGATGCGAGCATAGCGGGCGAAGCAGTAGTCCTGATTGGATATCCCACCGGGATTGAAGGAATCCTCGCGCGCGCCGGACCGGAGGCAACAAAGGAACTCACGCAAAACGCTTCCGAAGTACGACAAATCGTCTCTCATCTGGCCGAGCAGAAATTGATTCGGCCAACAACGACACAGGGCCATATTGGGGACGTTCTGCAGGACAAGATTGTCTACGACGCGGCGACAACTTCGGGCGGCTCCGGCGGGCCACTCTTCAACCGAAACGGAAAAGTGATCGGAATAAATTTCGCGATATTAAAAGGATTTGGCGGATCCAACCTTGCCGTTCCAGTTCGCTACGCGAAGGAGCTGCTGAAGTGAATCGAGATTGGTGTGATCCGCTCTTCACGGTTTTCTCGGCAGGCTGACCCTTACCACGCAACCTCGCTGATCAATACGGTTCGACAGCTCCAGCGATCCGCCATGTGCTTCGGCGATCTGACGGGACAGCACCAGGCCAATCCCGCTGCCCTCGGGTTTCGTGGTGTAGAACGGAACAAACGTATTGCCCGGGTTCATCAGGCCGGGGCCATTGTCCTCGATCGTCAGCACCACCTCCTTTGCAGTCTGCGCCCACCGGACGTTGATGTGCGGTTCCATTTCGTTGGCCGCGATCTCCACGATCGTTGAATGATCGCCGCGCGGCCGCTCTTCAAGAACGGCTTCCGCCGCGTTGCGGAGCAGGTTGATCAGCATCTGCTCGAGCTGATCGGGGTCCGCCATCAGCGTGACATCGGAACTTGCAGCTACAGTGATCGCCACGCGCGTTTCAAGGGTTGCCGCCCGTCCCACAAGATCAGCGATCGAACATTGCCGAAGTACGGGAGAAGGCATCTGCGCGAGTTGCCGGTACGCCTGCAGAAAACGGTTCAGGGAAGCCGCCCGAGCCTCGATGATGTCCAGGCCGCGCTCGAAATCCTGCCGCTCGGAGGATTCCAGACTGATCTCGCCGAGCCGCGCACTTAAACTGCCGGCGATGGACTTGATCGGAGCAAGAGAATTGTTCAGCTCGTGCCCGATTACGCGAATCAAGCGTTGCCATGCGCGGCGTTCTTCTTCGCGCAGTGCCCGGCTCACATCGGACAGCACAACCAGCGTGTGCGGGATTCCCTGCTGCCGGAAGGAGCTTCGCCGCACAAACCAGCGCGCGCCGCTGGCAAACGCGAGGGAGACCAGGGTTTCGTTTTCGCAGGACAGGCAGCTTTCCAGCCCTAGCTGGGAGGCAGTTTTGTCCAGCAACTGCTCGGCGGACTGGTGAAGGAGTTTCTCTCCGGCAGAATTTACCAATCGCAACGAGCTTGCTTGATCGAAAGCAAATACGGGGATGTCGACTTCTTCGACGACGCGCTGGAGCAGCGCCGTGGCTTCGATGGCGCCGGTGCGGTGCTGGGAGAGCAGGTCGGCCAAGGCATTGAGTTCCAGTGAGAGTTCGCCCAGAGCGTCGTTGGGCGCGGCGTTCCGGGCTCGAAAAGAGAAGTCCTCTTCCCGCAATGCGCCAACAACATTGGCGAGCGTTTGCAATGGGCGGATGATGTGCTCGTGAAGCGCAAGGCCAATCAAGAGACACAAAAAGAGTTCTGCACCAAAAAGAGCCATTTTGCCTTCAGAAGTCCAGGGCAGCCGCCAAATCAGGAAGGCCGTTACGATCAAGCCCGGGACAGCGAGCAATGCGGAAAGGGCGATGACGCGCCGCTCGAAACGAGTTCGTCGTGTTTTAATCGAAACCCGTTTTGCGGCTTCATTCACGGCTGGGCGAGAGCCCATATTTTTCCATCCGCCGGTAGAGGGCGCCGCGGCTCAAACCCAGCGCTTCCGCCGCCTGGCTCACGTTGCCCTGAAAGCGCTGCAACGCTTTGCGAATCAGAATACTTTCGACGGACTCTAAACTCAATTCTTCCAGATTTTGGACGTGCGCGCGCTGGACACCGATCCCGAGGTCGGCGGGCTGGAGATGGTCGGTGCGGCACATGAGAACGGCGCGCTCCATGGTGTGTTCCAGCTCGCGGACGTTGCCCGGCCACGCATATTGAAGGAGCGCCTGTAACGCGGCCGGATCGAGGCCCTGGACGGGGCGGCGGTAGCGTGCCGCGTAGCGAGCAAGAAAATGTCCCGCAAGGGACGGGATATCTTCCCGGCGCTCGCGGAGCGGAGGCACGTGAATTTCGACGGTGTTCAGCCGGAAGAGCAGATCTTCGCGAAAGGTTCCGTTTGCGCAGGCCGCGTGAAGGTCAGTATTGGTCGCGGCGACTACCCGTACGTCCACACGGCGAGTTCGGGCAGACCCGAGACGCTCGATTTCGCCGGTTTCGAGTACTCTCAGAAGCTTCGCCTGCTGCCGAATTGGTACGTTTCCGACTTCGTCGAGAAAAATCGTGCCGCCGTCGGCGAGCTCGAAACGGCCGATACGATCCGTGCGCGCATCGGTGAATGCCCCCTTGACGTGGCCGAAAAGTTCGCTTTCAAAAAGCGCGTCCGGAAGAGCGCCGGTGTTGACGGCAACCAACGCTCGCGCAGCTCGAGCGGAAAGAACATGGAGTGTTTGCGCGACCACTTCCTTGCCGGTCCCGTGCTCTCCTGTGATCAGGACGTTGGCATCCGATGGGCCCACTCTCGCCAAAGCCTCCAGCACAGGCTGCATTCCCGGAGCGTTGGCGATGAATTCGGGACGGCCTTCTGCGCGGAACAAGCGATTTTCGGCTTCCAGGCGCTCGGCTTGCAGCAGCGCGCGGCGAAGTTCAACCTGAGTGCGCAAGATGGAGATCAATCGCTCGTTTTCCCAGGGCTTCTGGATGAAATCGCGCGCGCCGCGGCGCATTGCTTCCACGGCCAGATCCACGTTGCCCCACGCCGTCATCACGATGACCGGCAATGCGCTGTCCAGAGCGACGATTTCGGAGAGCAGGTCGAGTCCTTCGCGACCTGAAGTGGTGTCGCGCGTGTAGTTAAGGTCGATCAGCACTGCGTCGTAGGCGCTACGAGCGAGCGCGTCGCGGGCCAGGACCGGGGACTGCACCAAATCTACGTGATAGCCTTGCGGCTTAAGCAATAGTTCGAGCGCTTGGAGAATGTGCTGCTGGTCGTCAGCGGCGAGAACCCGCGGCGTATTCCTGCCGCCTTTGTGCTGAAAGGCAGCGCTGGCCTCGCTGGATTTAGTTGAAGCCGGCATTGTTCCCTTACTGTATTCTCTCAAGAAAAAACCAAACCTGCGGACTCTGTGCCAGGCAGGGGCAGAGCGTGCTGGCCCCTCGAATCACTGCTTCACCGCCTCGTAGGGTTTCAGCTCCGGATTTGCGGTGTCGCTGACAAGCCACCCGTCTTTCAGTTGGAGAGTGCGCGAGCCGTAGGCGGCGTTGGTTTCCGAGTGCGTGACTTGAACGATCGTGGTTCCCTGCTGATTGAGTTCGCGAAAGAGCTCCATGATTTCCTTGGCCTGCGAAGAATGCAAATTCCCGGTTGGCTCGTCGGCGAGCAGGAGCGGCGGTTTATGAATTACGGCCCTTGCAATTCCAACAAGCTGCTGTTGTCCACCTGAAAGCTGGCCCGGGAAGAGATCTCTCTTGGCGACAATCTGAAAGCGATCGAGTGTGTCCGCGACCATGCTCTGCCGCTGGCCGCGCGGGATGTCTTTGTAGGAAAGCGGGAGATCGATGTTTTCCTGAACCGTGAGATCGTCGAGAAGATGATAGCTCTGGAACACCATTCCAACGTTGCGTTTGGCGAGCTCCGAGCGCTCCTTGCGCTTCATCCTGTGAACCGCGTTGTCGCGGAACCAATATTCGCCGTCCCAACTGTCGTCGAGCAGGGCGAGGACATTTAGCAGGGATGACTTCCCTGCTCCGGAAGGTCCCATGACGGTGATGAACTCGCCGTCGCGGATTTCCAGGCTAACGCGGCGCAGGACCCAGAACTGGCCGGCCGGAGTTTTGTAGCTGCGTTCAAGATTTTTGAGTTGAATCATGCGGTCCGCCAATCTGGAAGATCGAACTGGGAAAAGCGAAATTCGGAAGTGCGCGGTGCCCCTCGGTGATTTTTGTAAGTATGGAAAATAGGTATGGAAGCCAGAGGAGTTGGGGCGACGGCGCTCTCCGCGGATTGCCGGTAGCGGGCAGCGGAGTGATACCGAGCGTTAACGTACATAAAGAAGTGCAGCATGGAATAAGGCGCTTGTCCATGACAATCGACGGACCGAAGTGTGGAGTCAGAGTCCGGTTCCCGCACGGGAAGTTCGCGCAACATTACGGTGTTCAAGAGACTAAAGATCGCGGTGTTCGCGCCAATGCCGACGGCCAGCATGGTTATCGCACTCGCGGTAAAGCCCGGGCTTTTGCGCAATCGGCGCAGCGCATACCAAAGGTCATGGAAAAGGTTCGTCACGATGCTTTCCCTCTATTCCTTAGTCGTAGCGCAGAGCGACCATGGGATCGACCCTGGAGGCGCGAAGCGCTGGAAGGTAACAGGCCAGAGAAGCGATGAAGCCAAGGGCCAGCACCACCAGGATCAAGACGCGCGGGTCGGCCGCCGTTATTCCATAGAGCTGACGTGCCAGGAATCGTGTCAAGACTAGAGCGCCAGAGAGACCGGCGATCAACCCCGAGACCGTCAGTAGCATGCCGCGGCGCACAACCATCCTCAGCACATCCGAGCGAAGCGCGCCCAGCGCCATGCGAACACCGATTTCGTTGGTCCGCTGCGCCACGAAGTATGCCAGGATGCCGTAAACGCCCAACATAGCGAGCACAAGCGCCAGTCCCGCAAAGAGGCTCATCAGGGTCATCAGGAATCTCTGAAAAGAGACGGACGTCGACAGTACTTCATCCATTGAGCGGATATTTCCGATGGGCACGGAGGGATCTGCACTATGGACGGCGTCGACGATGCTCTTGTCGAGGATCGAAGGGTTCAGCGCGGTTCGCACGAGAATGCTGCTGGGATACCAACCGACGAAGGCCCTGGTCACGTCGATGTCCGCCTGCGCTTCGGGAACGAAAACAGTAGGAGGCGCCAATTCGGTTATGGCGGACCTGATGTCACCCGCGACACCGACTATTTCGAAGTCGCGGCCTTCTACCCTCAAGTGCTCGCCGATAGGATTTTGTCCAGAATAAGACGCCTGCATCATCGTCCTGCTGATGATCGCCACGCCGTTCGAGTGAGCCGAGTCCGTGTCCGTGAAGGTCCGACCCCGCAAAAGGGGAACGCCGAGCGTACGGAAGTATTGTGGCGTGATCTGACGGTAGTCAGCACTTATCCCCTCCCCGGCTTTGCCGCCGAGGAATTGGAAATACTCATTCCCTCCGCCTTCCAGTGGAAGGCCTCCCGTCACAATCGCCGCCGACTGAACGCCTGGAATGGCTTCCATCTTCTCGATAACTTGCCGGTCAAAATTAGCTAGCGCTTCCGTCGAAGAGATTTTTTCGTCCGTGGGCCAAATCTGAACGGACAGAAGGTGGTTCGGCTGAAAGCCGGGATTCGTGCGGAGCAGGTTCGCAAAGGTTTGAATGAGGAGTGAAGCGCCTGCCAGCAGCACAAACGACAGGGCGACTTCGCCAATGACCAAGGCTCCGCGCAACCTCTGCCGGTCAAAGCCGGTGTTCCCGCGGCCGCCATCTTGTTTCAGCGATTCATTTAAATTTGTCCGGGAGGACTGTACGGCTGGCGCGATGCCAAACAGGATTCCACACAACAGGGAAATCAAACCCGTAAACCACAATGAGCGCGCGTCCAGAGAAATCTCCTGCAGACGAGGCAAGTCCGCGGGCGCGAGACTCAGCAAAAAAGACAATCCCGAATACGCAAACATCAGACCCAGAACGCCACCGGCCAACCCAAGCAATGCACTTTCCGTCAAAAGTTGCGAAAACAACCGCCATTTACTGGCACCCAACGCGGCACGCATCGCGAACTCCCGCCGTCGCGTGGCGGCTCGCGCCATAAACAGATTGGCTAGATTGACGCAGGCAATGAGCAATACGAATCCTATGGATGCAAACAGAACGAGAAGAGGCAGTCGGTAGTCGACAGAAAGCATGTACGCGAGCGGCATAGAGCGGAACGCGAATGCCTCGCGGTATTTCGCAAGGTCCCGCCGAAATACAGAAATGAAGGAGTCCTTCGACAGGCTCAGGTAACTGTCTGCCTGGTCTGCCGAGATCCCTTTTTTCAACCGGCCAAAAACCGTGTAGTTACGCCCGGAGCCGGTGCTTGAGTTGACTTGGGCGATTGTGGTCCAAACATCCGCCGGCGGCAGGCTTCGAAACTCTGCCGCCATGACGCCGATGACGGCATAGCTGGCACCGTCAAGCAATACATGCTTTCCGACAAGATCGGGATCGCCTCCGAACTGCGTCTTCCACAGATCATGGGACAAAATCGCAACGTTCGGCCCGCCGGGAGTATCTTCATCAGCGGAAAAGTTTCGCCCGAAAGCAGGGGGAACGCCGAGAACGTTGAAGTAGGTGGAAGAAACCCGATGTGCGCGAACCCGAACGGACTCGCTGCCGCCGGCAAGATTGACGCCAACCCCTGTACGCGCAGCGAGCGACGAGAACGGCTCGCTGTGAGCCTTCCAGTATTCAAATTCGCGAGCTGTAAAGCTGGAGTAGTCAACCTCTCCCTTGTAGCTGATACAGATCTGGGCGATACGGTCGGCCTCGGGATATGGCAAGGAACGCAGCAAAACACCGTTTACGACGGAAAAAATCGCTGTGTTTGCGCCGATGCCGAGACTGAGAGTGAGTACCGCTACCACCGTGAATGCTGGAGACTTCCACAGCAGCCGCAACCCGTATCGCGCATCTTCTACCAGAGTCTTCACAATCCACCTCGACGTATCATTCGTACCGCAGAGCGACCAGGGGATCGACGCGCATGGCGCGGCGCGCCGGCACATAGCACGCCAGCCCGGTGACCAGAGCCATTACGACGGCAACTCCCGCATAGGTGGCCGGATCGACCGCGCTCACACCGTAGAGTTCGCTGGCCAGTAAACGGGTGGTCGCGAATGCGCCAGCAAGTCCGAGCGCCACGCCGACGACGTAAAACTTTGCGCCTTCCTGAAGGACCATCCAAAGAACATCGCTGCGCTGCGCTCCAAGGGCAAGGCGAATTCCAATCTCACGCGTGCGTTTGGAGACGAGAAACGCGAGGACTCCGTAGATGCCGACCACGCCCAGGACCAGCGCCAATCCCGCGAATGCGACGAATAAAGATGCCGTCGAAGCCGGAGTCGCCACGGCATCCGCCACGATGGCACGCATCGACTTTAGCTCGCTTACCGGAACTTCCGGATTCGCGCCGGCGACAATGGCGCGCAGCATGGTTCCGAGTTGCGAATCGTCGCCGACGGTCCGCACAGCAATCGTCATTTCTGCAGGTACCTTACCGAGTTCACCCGTTGCCTTTAGGTTGTAAGGTACGTAGACGGTGCCCCTCATGTAGTCGGGAATCGTCCGCTGTAAATCATAGGCGCGCACGTTCGCGACGACCCCAACCACCGTCCGCCATTCGGCGTCTCCGGCAAACCGGATGTGCTTTCCAACCGCATTTTGCCCGGGCCAGAAGCGTTGCGCCGATTCCCCCGTCATCACCGCTACCGCCGCATTTCCAGATTCATCCGCCTGGCTGAACCAACGGCCCGATTGGAGGGGGACACCCAGCACGCGAAGATATTCGGGCGTGACGACGTGGAGCCAAAAAAGAGGAAGAAGCGCGTCGCCAGTCGAACTCGTCAGATTTTCAATCTGCAAAGAACGCTTGCTGACCCTTCCGTTCAGCGGCAGGGTGTTCACCAAGGCTACGCCGCTGATTCCGGGAGAGGATCGCACTTGGTCCAAAACGCTTCGATAAAAGGCCAGACATCGGCTGGGGTTGTTGCAGAATGTTTGATTGGGCGTGATGCGAGCCGTCACTACATGCTGAGGCTGAAATCCGGGGTCCACGCGAGAGAGCGCCCAAAAACTTCTGATGAGCAAACCGGCGGAGATGATGAGCAGAGCCGTTAATCCGATTTCGGCTATGGCTAATGAGCCGCGAATCTTCTGAGAAGCAGACAGGGTTGTTCCACGCGCGCCGGACTGGAGTACCTGTGTTAGTCCTGCGCGGACAGATTGCCGAGCCGGGGCAAGACCGAAGGTGGCGCCAGTGACGAGGCTGAGCCCACCGGTAAAGAGCAGGACGCGCCAGTCGATGTGCGCGTCAGCCAGCCGCGGAGTGTCCGCTGGCAGTACGGACTTTAGCGCCCCGAGCGCCGCGCTGGCCACCAGCAGCCCGAAGATGCCGCCCATGACGCCAAGCAGAACGCTTTCCGTAAGTAATTGTCCGACGATTCGGTTGCGCCCCGCACCAAGCGCCGCGCGGATACCAAATTCTTTTTCGCGACTTGCCGAGCGCGACAGGATCAGGTTCGCGACATTTGCGCAGGCAATGAGCAGAACTAAAACCACGGCTCCGAGGAGCATGAGCAGGCGGTTGCGAACGTCCGCCACCATGCTCGCCTGCAATGGAAGTACCGTGACATCAGCATTCCATTCTGACGGCATCCGGAAAGGGAACAACTCGCCGACATGTGATTGAAATAAGCGAATCTCCGAAGCCGCGCGCTCGACAGTTGCGCCGGGACGCAAGCGTCCGATTACGGGCATGAAGTCTCCTGCCCAGTAAGCCAAGGTTTCGCCGGAATCGTTGTGGAGCGGAAGCCAAATTTGCGATTTCGAAGAAGGAAAACTGAAATCGGCGGGCATCACCCCTAGAACTTCGCGGCCGAGACCTTCGATTTCGATTGTGCGTCCAACGATCGAGGCGTCGCTCTGAAACCGGTCGTGCCAAAGGGAATGACTCAAAATCACATAGTTGTCTCGTCCTGCAACATCTTCACCCGGATGAAATGTCCGGCCAAGCTCTGGGCGGGCGCCGAGCACCGCAAAAAGCTCGGCAGAAACCAGGGTAGCGGTGAGCCGGACGGGCTCGCCGACGCCAGTCAAGTTGAATTCGTGCCCTTCGGCGTAGGTTGCGACGTCCATCGTACGTACCTGCTCGCGCATGGCCACGAATGCCCCTCTCGGATAGGAACCTTTCACGCTGACGAGGAGCTCGGGCTTCGAATACGGCAGGGGGCGGAACAAAATTCCGTTGACCAAACTGAAAATGGCACTGTTGGCGCCGATACCCAACGCTAGCGTGAGCGCTGCAATCACGGTAAAGCCCGGATTCTTGCGCAAAACTCTTAGACCGAAGCGAAGTTCCTGAAGCAGCGTTTCCATGAATGTTTCACTCCTGCCTAAGGGCGACCAGGGGATCGACGCGCATGGCGCGACGAGCCGGCACATAGCACGCCAGCAAAGCGGATAAAAGCAAGGCGAGCGCAACGAGGACAACGGAAAGCGGGTCCATTGCACCGACTTCGTACAACACTGATTTCATTGCTCGGCCGACGAAGTACGCCCCGCCCAGGCCCAAGGTCAGGCCGATCAGGGCAAGTAGAGTGCCTTCCCCAACAACCAGACGAAGCACGTGCCTGGGCGATGCGCCGAGGGCGATTCGCAATCCGATCTCATGCGTGCGTTGCGCCACTGCAAAAGACATGACGCCGTAAATGCCGACTGCGGCCAGAACCAGTGCAACTGCGGCGAACGCCGCGAAGAGAACCGTGGCAAAGCGGTCTCCGGCCAGAGATTCGGCCACGATCTGGTCCATCGTTCGTACGTGGTCTAAAGCCAAGTTGGAATCCAGGGTTCGAATCACGGAAGCGATGCTGTTGGCCATGCCGGCGGGATCGCCGACGGTGCGTACTTCAATGGCCGCGTTGGGCCACGGACTCTGCCAGAAGGGCACGTTCATTTCGGGGAAACCTTCGGAGCGAACGCCTCCGTTGCGAATGTCGCGATAGATACCGACGACTTGCCACTCGATGGGCGGACCGGACTTGCTGGCTCCTGGAACGAGTTGCTCGACGACAATGCGCTGAGTGAGAGGATCCCCGTTGGCCAGATATTTGTTTGCGAAGCTCTCGTTCACGATCGCGACGGGCACACCGCCTGCCGCATCCTGGTCGTTGAATGTACGGCCCGTGATCAGCTGTATTCCAAAAGTCTGGAAATACCCTGGAGTGACCATCGTGAATCCAGCGCCAGGCCGCGATGCCCGGTCACCGGCCGATTGCCCTGCAATCGTGAATGGCATGCCGAAATTTGTGCCGAGAATGGGCATTCCTGTGGAGACAGCCGCGGAAGAAACCCCGGGGAGATTCTGAACTTTCCGCAGCAGTTCCCGGTAGAACGCGTTGATCTGTTCAGGATTTGTGAGTTGATTGGGACGCATGGGAAGGCCGAACGTAAGGATGTGATCCTGGCGAAAACCAAGGTCGACCTGGTTCAGTTTCAAAAAACTATGAATCGCGAGCCCGCCGCCGGCGAGGAGCGCCAGAGCCAAGGCGAACTCGAGAATAACGAGCGCGCGTCGCAACCTTTGACTGCCGCCTTCGAGAACCGCGCGTCCGCCCTCTTTCAATGTGTCGCTCAAATTCCAGCGCGAAATCTGGAACACGGGCGCGCAACCACAGACGACGCCGGCTAACAGCGAAGCGGCCAAAGTGAAAAACAACACTGGCAGGCTCAAACGAATGTCCGCTTCGGTAGGAATGGAAAACGGAGGCAGCAAAGCGAGGATCGCTTTCAGTAGAGCCCATGCCAAGCTGATGCCCAAAATCCCGCCGATCAGCGCCAAGACAAGACTCTCAGTCAAGAACTGCGAAAGAATTCTCCTCCGCCTAGCACCGAGTGCAGACCGGATCGCAACTTCTTTCTGCCGCGCGATGCTGCGAGCGAGCAGGAGATTCGCAACGTTGACGCAAGCAATAAAGAGGACAAAGCTGACTGCACCCATCAACAGCCACAAATTCTTGATGGTGTTGCGGCCGGTGAAAGCGTTCTGCAACTGCTGGATGCTTGTTCCCCAACCGCGATTGGAAGCGGGATAGACGCTGGCGATGCGATTTGCAACGGTGTCCATATCAGCCTGCGCCTGTTGCAAAGTGACATTTGGTTTGAGCCGGCCCATCACGGCCAGCCAATGCGAGTCGCGATTGATTTGTTCGGGCTTGAAAGCCAGCGGCACGAACAGATGAGATTCGAAACGGTCGGGCATGCCTGCAGCGAGCACACCAACCACGGTGTGGGATTCCCCGTTCAGGCGAAGCTGCTGGCCAATGATGTGAGGGTCACCGCCAAAACGCTCGCGCCACAATCGGTGCGTGATAATGACTACGTGGTCTTTGCCTGGAGTGCCTTCTTCGGGCAAGAATTCCCTTCCCAAAAACACGGGAATTCCCTGCATGCTGAAGAAATTCGGCGATGTGATTCGTGCTTGCATCGCTTGAAGTTCCCCCAACGCAGACAGGCTGAACGTCGTCGAACTCCACGCGATGAGACCCTGAAAAACCGAATTCTGGCTTTTCCAGTCCAGATAATCGCCGGCAGAAACCGAATTGTTGTGCCCATTCACCTTCGACCAGACCATCACGAGCTGATCGGGATTTCGATAGGGCAACGGTGCGAGCAGAGTGGCATAGACGACGCTGAAGATTGCGGTGTTTGTTCCAATGCCCAGGGCCAGAGTCAGAGCCGCAATAAAGGTGAACATCGGATTTTTCCGAAGCTGGCGAAAGCTGAAACGGAGATCGTGTAGCGAGGCACTCATGGTTCCCTCACTCGTACCGCAGCGCCACCATTGGGTCGACGTTTGCCGCGCGGATTGCCGGGATATATGCCGCAACCAGCCCCACCAGCGCCACAGAGGCGCACACCACGCTCAAGACGAACGGATCGCGCGAACCTATCCCATTGAAAATCAGCGGGCAGGACACCAACAATAGTGGTTGGCTTATCGTCGAGGATCACAGTCAGTCCAACGACGTCGTTTCGGCCACCGTAGCGTTTTTGCCACGCGGCGTAACTCAGCAAGGCCGCACGCGGCTCGGCGGGTTCGCCCTCGGCGGGGCGGAAATCGCGACCCAGTACGGGAGTAACGCCGAGGGTACGAAAGAATCCATCGCTGACGCGCGCGCCCGCGACACGTTGAGCGCCCTGCGGGGTGTTTATCAGAAAGCCGTCGTTTTCGTAGACGTCGAACGTGCTAAAAACCGTGTTCAGCTTTTTCCAATCCACGTAGTCGGGCCAGGAAAGGTGGTAGCGCGGTCCAAGTGGAATGCTTTCGAACAGCGCAACGAGGCGAGGCGAATCCTTATAAGGCAGCGGCTTGAGGAGCGCCGCGTCAACAAAGGCAAAAATCGCAGTGCTGGAGCAAATGCCTAAGCCTAGCGTCAGCACCGCCACGGCCGAAAAGCCGGGGCTTTTGCGCAGCTGGCGAAGTGCGTAACGGATGTCTTGAAGAAGGGAGTTCATCGTTCGCGTGTCTCCTCATTCGTAACGCAACGCCGCCAGTGGATCGACGCGCGTCGCGCGATACGCGGGAATCATGCAAGACAAGAGCGAAATCAACGCCAACAGCACTGCCGCGCCAAAGAACGTGAGCGGGTCGGTGGGTTTGACCGCGTAGATAAGGCTCCCAAGGATGCGTCCCAGCGCAAATGCGCCAGCGATTCCCAGGATCACACCAACCAAAACCGGCTTCATGCCTTCGAAGACGACCATACGAAGCACATCGGCAAGTCGCGCCCCTAGGGCCAGACGGATCCCGATTTCCTGAACGCGGCGCTTCACGCTGTAGGACAACACGCTGTAGATGCCCATGGCTGCAAGGATCAAAGCGAGTACACCGAACGCGCCCAGCAGCAGCATGTTGAATCGCTGTTGCGAAATGGAATTTGCCATGACGTCGTTCATGGTCACGACATCGCGAATGGGAATCTCGGCGTCGACCTGGTGGACGGCATTCAACGCTGCGGATACAATTCCTCCCGGATTGTTTGACGAGCGAATCACCAGCGTCATCGCGAAGGATTGCCATTCACCCGTGGCAGGCGCCGAAATCTGGCCGACGGGCATGTACAACGTAGCGGGCGGCCGAGTCTGATCGAGGCCGTCCAGCTTCACGTCGCCGACAACACCCACAATTTCTCGGATGACATCTGGGAAAAACGTCATCGTCAGCCGCTTGCCGATCGGATCTTCGCCAGGCCAGAATTCCCGCGCCATCGATTCACTGATTAGAATCACCGCAGGTCTTCCCAAAACATCTGAGTCGTTAAAGTCGCGGCCACGTGAGATCGGAACGTGCATGGAACGCATGTAGCCCGCGCTCGCCAGACGAACATCGACCTCTGGCTGATCCGCCATGGCCTGTGCCGGGCGTCCCTCGATCGCAATCGGCTGGTGCGAACCGTGTGGGCTCAGCGGCACCTCGTCGACGAGTCCAGCCGACTCCACACCAGGCAATGCTCGCACGCGCTGAAGGACCTGATCGTAAAACGCAGTTTGTTGTACCGGCGAGTGAAACTTTGCGTCCGCGACGGATAGCGCCATGGTCATGACGTTGCCGGCGTCGAAGCCTGGATTCACATGCTGGAGTTGCTGAAAGCTGCGAATCATCAAGCCGGCCCCAAACAACAGAACGAGTGAAAGGGCCACCTCGGCGATGACCAGGACTCCGCGAGTGTTGTGACCACTCGAATCGGAATCGGTTCGGCCCAGGCCTTGTTTCAATGCCTGGTTCACATTCGGGCGGCTCAAACGTAAGCCAGGGAGAACGCCCGCAAGCACTCCGGTCAACACGGAAATCGCAATCGTGAAGAGGAGCACCCTCACGTCCAGCCCGACTTCCACTGCTTGCGGAACCTTGTCCGCCAAGAACGCCATGATCAGGCGCACGCCAAAATGCGCGTAGACCAGGCCGACCGCTCCTCCTGCAAGGGCGAGCAGCACGCTCTCCACCAGAATTTGGCGCAGCACACGGGCGGACGAGGCGCCCATCGCGGTTCGAATTGCGATTTCCTTTTGCCTGCTGAAGGTTTTTGCCAGTGTGAGGTTGGCGACGTTTACGCACGCGATCAGAAGCACGAACGCCACGGACCCCAGGAGGACCAGCAGCGCGGGCCGCACGTCCCCGACGATATCCGCATGCAACGGGCGGACGAGCGCGCCCCAGCCTTTGTCGTCTTCGGGATACAGTTGCTCTAGCCGGCTGGAGATTGTGTTCATCTCCGCTTGCGCCTGTTTCAAATCAACTTCCGGCTTCAGGCGGGCTATGACCGTGCAACTATGTTCTCCACGGACCGCGCGTTCCTTATCAGTCCAGGCTAACGGAGTCCAAATTTGTGCGTAATCCGGAATGCGAAAATCCGCGGGCATGACTCCGGCGATCAGATAGTTTTGGCCATCCAGATTGATATTGCGGCCAACTACGTCGGGATTCTTGCCGTAGTGCGATTGCCAGAACTTGTGGCTCAAAATCACAACGTTCGCTTTTCCCGGATAATCTTCCTCGGGCAAAAACACGCGACCGGACAATGGTTGAACTCCTAGGGTGGAAAAAAAAGTGGAAGAAACAGCGCCTGCGTCCAGTTGTTCGGGCTCCTCGCTGCCTGTTAGGGTGAAACCCCTGTATCGGTAAATTGTCATCTGCTCAAACACGTGGTTCTGGCTTTGCCAATCTAGGAAGTTGGCTGCCGAAACAGAAAACGTGGGGATGCCGGGGAAACTCTTGCTGGGCGGCACGTGCCACACGCGGACGAGTCGGTTGGGATCCTTATACGGAAGCGGCCGTAGCAATACGCCGTTCACGACGCTAAAGATCGCCGTGTTGGCGCCGATACCCAGCGCAAGGGTGAGCACCGCAACACCAGCAAATGCTGGGCTCTTGCGCAATTGCCGCAGCGCATAACGAATATCTTGAAAGAGGCCACCCATTTTCAATCTCCTCCTATTCGCACCGAAGCGCGATGATGGGATCGATGCGCGCTGCGCGCCGTGCGGGAATGTAGCTGGCCAGCAACGAAGCACCGCCGAGACCGACGGCAACTGCGGTCAACGTTGGAGCGTCCCAGGAACTCACGCCGAACAAGAGGCCGCGCATGAGCATCGCAGCGATCACTGAACCCGCGAGACCGATGAGGAGGCCTACCAACGTGAGCCGGCCCGCTTCTTTCATGATCATCCGGTGCACCGAAGTGCGTTGCGCGCCAAGCGCCATACGCACGCCGATCTCGCGTGTTCTTTGGCTCACCGAGTAGGCGACGACGCCGTAAAGACCAACCACGCCGAGGATCACCGCGAGGGACGCAAATCCACCGACCAGCCAAGCCGAGGAGCGGTGCAGGTAGGCCGCCGGCGAATTATTGATTTTGTCGCTCATGGACATTTCTTCCTGGGTGCCGAGGGCGGGATCCACTTGGTGAACTGCGGAGACGAGCGTGGGGATCAGCGTCTGCTCGTCGCCCGCCGTGCGGACCACGGCGTAAAATGCGGTGTCGGTATTTTGTTTGAAGGGAACGTATTCGGCTGGCCAAAGCGCGTCATCGAGCGAGCCATCACGCACATCGTCCACCACTCCGACGATCTCGCGGATGGACTGAGGTGATAGTTGCGTGTCGCCGTATTTCTTGCCGATGGGATCTTCGCCGGGGAAATACTTCTGAGCCATGGCTTTGTTGATCATGGCAACGTGAGGCTTGGAGGCGTCATCGGCTTCGGTGAAAAAGCGGCCGCTCAGCAGCTTTGCGTGAATGGTCGAAAAGAACGCCGGCGAAACCGCGCGATTGTTCACTTCGTTGTGTTCGCCGCTGTAGGGTTTGCCGACGAAGCGGACCCAGTTGGTGTTGCAGTTACAGCTCACGGGAAGCGTGCTGGTCGAAGCGACCGACTGGACTCCGGGCAGCTGTCTGAATTGCTCCATTACCTTGTCGGCCAGGGCGATCTGCTGTGCTTCCTTTTCGTAGCCTACATCGGGCGCGATAACTAGCAGCGAAGCGACGCGGGCGGGCTCAAAACCCAAGTCCACATGCAGCAACCGGAAGAAACTCTTGCCCAGGAGACCGGCGGCAACTAGCAGGACCACCGCCGTGGCCAATTCCATCGTGACCAAATTTGCGCCGAATTTTCGCCAGAAGCGACCGGCGGCGGCGCGGCCTCCTTCTGCCAACTCGTCCCGCAGGCCCACAAACGAGGTGCGCAAAGCCGGCGTGACGGCGAAGAGCAAACCGGCAAGCAACGCCAGAAGAGCGGCAAATGTGAGTACGCGAACATTCAGACCAAGGCCGTGGAGATAAGGCATTCCTGCCAACATGTCCGAAGGAATTAGGCCCACGAGCAGGCGAACCACCCAAGCCGACATCCACACGCCCCATGCGCAGCTGGCGATGACGAGCACAAGCCCTTCGGTGACGAACTGGCGGAAGAGACGTAGGGGTGAGGCTCCCAAGGCGCCGCGCACGGCCATTTCGCGTTTGCGGCTTTCCGAGCGAACCAGGAGCAGACTGGCCACATTCACGCAAGCGATGAGGAACAGGAGACCTGCGGCGCTGAGCAGCATGAAAAGCAAGGACCGCACATTTCCGACGATGGATTCGCTGAGAAAAACCACGGCGGCGGCTTGGCCGCGGTTGGAATCGGGATACTGGACTTCCAACTGCTTCGCGATGGTGTTCATGTCGGCGTTCGCGGCAGCCACGGTCGTTCCGTCCTTCAGGCGGGCAACGCCGTACAAGTTGTGGCAGCCGCGGCGCTTTTCACATTCCATCGTGGGCTGGAGCGCAGCGTAAAATTCCGCGCGGCCGCGCAGAGCGAACTCGAATTCTCTCGGCAAAACACCGATCACGGTGTAAGGCTTTCCGCTGAGTGAAATGGTTTGTCCGACGATGTCTTCGCGGCCTGCGAAACGATTTCGCCAGGTTGCGTAACTCAATAGCACCGTGGCCGGTGCGCCGGGCCTGTCTTCGCCATTATAAAAATCGCGGCCGAGCACCGGTTTGACGCCGAGCGTGCGAAAGAAGCCATCACTGACGCGCATAGCGGGGACAGGCACCGCGCCGTCCGGCGTCTGAAATAAATAGCCACTGGCCGTCCACACGTCCATCGAACTGAAGACGGTGTTCATGCGCTTCCAATCGACGTAATCCGGATAAGACAGATTGTTGCGCGGGAACAGAGTGGTGCGTTCGGTCACTTCCACCAGGCCCGAAGCGTCGCGATACGGCAGCGGCTTGAGTAGCGCCGCATCCACAAACGCAAAAATCGAGACGCTGGAGCAAATTCCCAACGACAATGTCAGCACGGCGATCACACTGAACGCCGGACTCTTCCGTAACTGCCTCAGCGCATAATGAATGTCTTGGGCAAGTCCCGTCATCGCTCACCTCACTTACTCGTAACGCAGCGCAACCATCGGATCGATCAAGGAAGCTCGCCGGGCCGGCAAGTAACCCGCAATCGCGGCGACCGTCATCAAGAGTCCGACCGCGCCGAGTAGCCCGGCTGCGTCAACACCGTGCAATCCAAAAAGCATGCTCGACACGAAGCGGTCACCCGCGAGGCTCACCGGAATTCCGATCGCAACGCCTGCAACGGCCAGCAAAAGCACCTCCCGCAGCACGAGCCAGAGCACCCGGGAGCGCCCGGCCCCCAGCGCGATGCGAAGGCCGATTTCATTGATCCGCCGTGTTACGAGGTAAGACATCAGCCCATAAATGCCAATGCAAGAAAGAAATAAGGCCAAGAGGCCGAAGAACGCGGAGAGTTGCGCCACAAGTTTTTGGTTCGTAACGGACCGCGACACATGCTGATCCAAGGTGGTGACGTCAGAAATCGGCATGTTGTGATCGACGTCGTGAATCGCCTGGCGGATGCCAGCGATCACTGAGCCAGCGTCTCCCGTATAACGCACTTCGAAATCGCTGAGGTATCGCGTCTCCTGGGTGTACGGAAGGTAGTCGCCCGGCTGAGCGTCTTCGCTGAGGCTGTTGTATTTCACATCCTTCACGACGCCGATCACTTCGATGTCGCCGGCATTTTTTGCGTTTGCGTGGCCATATCGCTGGCCAATCGGAGACCCTTTCGGAAACAGCGTCCGCGCCATCGTCTCGCCAATGACGCCGACCTTCGGCGAAGTCGCGGTGTCTTGTGGGCCGAATGTGCGCCCCTCCAACAGCGGAATCCCCATCGTTGTAAAGTAGTCTGTGCCAACGACGTTGTGATGCGCGTCTATATCGCGATGGCCGTCTAGGTAGCCCTGCACCCAAATTGGGTTATTCCACGTGCCCTCATTGAAGGTAAAAAGCGAGAAACTTGCGGCGCGCACACCGGGAATTGCGCTCGCTCGTTCTTCGATTTGCCGGTACATGCTGGTCAGTCGCGTATCTTGCTTGTAGCCGACCGAACTTGGATCCACATGCAGCCGGATCACATTCTCGCGATTGAAACCCGCATCAACGTTCATGAGGTTGATCAAACTACGAACGAACAGTCCTGCACCCGTGAGCAACACAAGGGAAAGCGCCACCTGCGAAACAACTAGTACCCTTGCTAGGGGTCCTTTCGTCGTAGCGGTCTGACTTCGCGCATCGCTGAGCGATTCGGTTAGATTGGTTCGCGTCGCGCGAAGGGCGGGTATCGTTCCAAATAAGAGAGCCGTTGCGAGTGTGACGGCCAGGGAGAAAAGCAGTACGCGCAAATCGAGGGAAACGTCCAAATGCAGTGTGTCGCGGCCGTCCGCCACCATTCGCACCAGCAGGCGGCTTGCCGCGGACGCAAAAGCAATACCGAGCATGCCGCCCGTCGCGGCCAATACCATGCTTTCTGTGAGCAACTGCCGGATGAGTCGCGAGCGCCCCGCTCCGAGCGCCTGCCTCACCGCAAGTTCCCGCGCCCGCGCTGTCGAGCGTGCCAGCAGCAGATTCGCGATATTGGCGCAGGTGATCAGCAACACCATGGCAACGACGGCCATCAACAGCTTCAGCGGTTCTGAAAATTGCCAGCGCAGGAGGGAGAAACCGGTGGTCATCGAGCTCAACTCGACATGAGTCTTGTCCAGCTCTTGCAGATGCTCCTGTGTGAGCGGCGTCCCGGGAAGGCCGCGCAGGATTCCCTGGAAAAGCAAATTCACATTGGCATTGGCTTCTTCTATCGTTATTCCCGGCTTCAGCCGCGCCATCAAGTGCAACGACTCAAACATGGAGTCGTCATATCCGTCCCAGCCGGGCGGAATTCCCTTCTGCATCGATAAGGGAATCCAAATATCAGGCAACTCGCCGACCTTGGTTCCAAAGAACTCCGGCGGTGCCACGCCGATGATCGAGAAAGTCGTGGACCCGAGTGTCAACTTTTTGTCCAGCACGGAAGGATCGCGCGCCAAGCTTCGCGTCCACCATGCGTGGCTGACCACCGCCACCGGATTTCCGCCCACAGTTCGGTCATCTTCCTCCGAAAGCGTTCGTCCCAAGAGTGCCTGCACGCCGAGCATCGGAAAATACGTGCCGGACACCATCTGGATGTTCATCGTTTCGGCGTCACCGCGCCCGGCGACCGTCCCATGCACGCGGTCCGTCATGCTGAAGGCTGCCGCTACCTCGGAAAAGACCTGGTTCCTCTTCCGCATCTCTCGATAAAACGGATATGAATAGAGCAACGTATTCGGAAATCCGTCGCTGATGCCGTAGTCGAGTCCGTTGCCGAACAATACCAGCCGCGCCGGCTCCTTCACCGGCAGCGACTTGAGCATCACCGTGTCGACGAGGCTGAAAATGGCGGTGTTCGCGCCAATTCCAAGGGCCAGCGAGAGCAGTGCCACAAGCGTAACGCCGGGGCGCTTGAGCAACTGCTGCACTGCATGCCGAACGTCTTGTGGCAATCCGCTCATTGGGAGCCTCTACAAACTTATTGGTGTCGCAGAGCTTCGATCGCATCGATCCGTGCGGCTCGCCGCGCCGGCAGGTAGCAGGCCAACGCCGCGACTGCTGCGAGAAGAATTGGCAAGCCCACGAACGACGCGAAATCGACAGCCTCTACGCCAAAAAGCAGAGCGGAAAGGCCTCGAGCGAGAACCAGCGCGACCGGCAAGCCGATCGCGAGCCCCGCCAGACTTAGCCGCATGCCGCTGCCCAGCACCATGCGAAGGATGTCTCGCGTCTTGGCGCCGAGCGAGATGCGCACGCCGATTTCGTGCACACGCTCGCTTACCGAATACGACATCACGCCGAACACACCTACAGACGCCAGCACGAGTGCGATGGCTCCGAGTACCGCCATCATCGCGGCGACATAGCCGATGCCAATAATGGATTCCGTGATTACATTCTCCTGCGACTTCACGTTGTACAGAGGCAAGTTCGGATCGACGGCGGCAATTTCCCGGCGCGTCGCCGAAACAAATTGCAGCGGCATGCCGGAGGTCCTTAGGACCATGGTGGTGTAGTAGGGCGGCGCTTGCCGGAATGGACGATAGATCGTCGGAATCTCTTCTTTGAAGATCCAACTGTAGCGAACGTCCTTCACGACGCCAACGATGCTCATCCACGAACCGCTTGCATCGGCTGCGCCGACCTTGATGCGTTTCCCGATAGGGTTCTCTCCCGGGAAGTACCGCCGTGCGAGGCTCTTGCTGATCAACGCTACGTTCGGCGCATTCGCTCCGTCCCCGTCGGTCAAGAGGCGGCCGTCGCTGACTGCGATGTTAAGCTGCCGGAAGTAGCTGGGCGTGGTCGTTTGGACAATCGCGCCAACCAACTCGCCGGGTTCGCGCGGGCGGTACCCCTCAATCGAGAAAGCTTCCGATTCCACGCCTCCGCCTTCGGAATATGGAACATGAGTCACCAACGCCACAGACTCCACCCCGGGCACACTCCCAAGGCGCTGCAGCACTTGTTCATGAAAGCCCAGGCGGAGGTCGGGACTCGAATATTGCGTTTCCGGCAAGGTTAGGTTCAGGGTTAGCAGCGTTTCCGGGGCGTAACTCTCATGAATATTCGCGAGGCCCTGGAAATTCTTCACGAGCAAGCCGGCTCCCACAAGCAGGATCAAGGCCAGCGCCACTTCCGCGATCACCAGCGCTCCGCGCAAGCGATGTCGCGAACGCCCCACAGAGGCGCCTCTCCCGCCTTCTTTCAGCCTTTCCGTCAAATGCGCGCGCGAACTCAACAGTGAGGGCGCGATACCGGACAAGATCCCGCTCAGCAGCACGATAAGCAGCGTAAAAAGAAGCGCTCCGGTATCAAGACGAATGGTATTCCAGCCCGCCACGAGTTTCGCAACGTCCGGCGGCATGCGCGCCAGGATCAACTTCAGCGCTCCATGCGCAAACAGCAGACCGAGCGCGGCTCCGGCCAGAGAAAGCAGAAGGGTCTCGAAAAGCAGTTGACGCGCGATTCGCCACCGGCTGCCTCCCAGTGCCGTACGAAGCGCAAATTCGCTGCTGCGGCTTGTTACGCGAGCGAACTGCACATTGGCAACGTCCGCGCACGCGATCAGCAGCACAAAACCGACCGCAGCCATAAGCAGCAGCGTGTATTGCTGCGTGAGCGTCGAGGTAACAAACTCCCGCAGGGGCAAGGGGCGCAGGCGCCAACCTTTGTTCGTATCGCTATACGCTTCGGCCTGTCGCTCCGCGATCGTCTGCATTTCGGCGGCTGCTTCGGAGAACGACACTTCCGGTCTAATCAGGCCAAGGACCCAGAACCATCTCGCGTCGCGGCGAACCCGGTCTTTTGGTTCCAGGGCCAGGGGCACCCACGCTTCCGCGGGCAGAGGAAAATCAAAACCCTCGCCCATGACCCCGACGATCGTGAACTTCTTGCCGTTTACCTTGACGCTCTTGCCCACGATCTGCGGATCGGAACCGTAGCGCTGCTTCCAAAGCGCGTGGCCAAGGATGATCTCCTGATCCTTGCCCGGCACTTCCTCTTCCGCAAGGAAAACACGGCCCCTTTGTGGTCGCACGCCAATGGTCGAGAAGAAGTTCGCAGTTACGGCGAAGGTCTGAACTTTTTGCGCTTCGCCATCACCGGTGAAATTCGCCTCATGCCAGGCATAAGCCGCCAGCTCGTCGAAGGAACGCGCTTCGCTTTTCCAATCGAAATACGTCGCCGGGGCAACCGGGTTCATAACGATTTCTTGCTGTGGCCGCGAGTCGGCCAAGACCATCACGCGGTCGGCGTTTTCAAAACGTACCGGATGCAATAGAAATGCTTCCGCCATGCTGAAAATCGCCGTGTTGGCTCCAATTCCGAGCGCCAGGGCAATGACGCACGCAATGGACGCAAGGCGTTGTTTTGCCAGCATGCGTGCCCCAAAACGAATATCGTTCGAAATCGAACGCATCACATTCCTCTGCGACCACATCACTCGGACGGCTGGGCCCGCTCGCGAGCCGGTGATTTTTGTGTGCTGCGCTGCTGGCTTAAACCGTGGCGTCCTGGGCTAGTTTCTGCAGCTCTTCTTCGGACAACACTTTGCCATCAAACAGCCGGATTTCGCGCTGTGCATGCATCACAAACCGGGGATCATGCGTAACCATGCAAATCGTCGCCCCCTCGCGATGCAGCTCCTGCAATAGTTTCATCACCGCTTCGCCGTTGTGCGAATCGAGGTTTCCAGTGGGCTCGTCGGCGAGCAGGATGGAAGGATGGCCACCAAGCGCGCGGGCCACCGCAACGCGCTGCTGCTGACCTCCGGAAAGCTGTGAAGGATAATGACGCAACCGGTGCGCCATTCCGACCCGCTCAAGAGCCTCCATCACGCGGGGCTTGCGTTCCGCGGACGGCATCTTCTGCCGGTACGTCAGCGGCAGTTCGACGTTCTCGTAAACCGTCAGGTCGCCGATCAGGTTGAAACTCTGAAAAATAAATCCGATTTCCCGGTTGCGAATGCGCGCGCGCGCGGCAAAGTCCAGGCTTTCGACCGGCTGGTTATTTAGGTGATACTTTCCCGCGCTCGGCGAATCCAGCAGCCCCACGATCGAAAGCAGCGTCGATTTTCCGCATCCCGAGGGCCCAGAAATCGCAACGTATTCCCCTTTGCGAATCGTCAGGTGGATCCCTGAAAGGGCGTGCGTTTCGATCTCATCCGTGTAAAATACTTTTGTTAGCCCTTCGATCTCGATCAACGCCGGTCCTGTTTCATTCATGAGTTCCTCACCTCATTTTCAGTCCAACCGAATTCTGTCGGTATTGTCCCAGCGCGACATATCGGAAAGGATCACAGTGTCGGTCTCGCGCAGACCCTCAATCACCTGGATGGAGTTGACCGAGGCGCGTCCCACTTTCACCGGAACACGTACGGCCCCTTTTCCATCGGGATCCAGCTTGAACAAACTGATGGTGCTGTTCTCTTGCCCAAACGCGGGCCGCCCAACATAGATGACATCCTCCAACCGCTCCAGATCGATGGTTCCATCCACGCTCAAATCGGGCCGAGCGCCCTTTGGCAGTTCTCCCGTCAGCTTGATGTCGACGGTCACCGTGCCGTTCTGCACGCCAGGATCAACGCGCATCACGGCGCCGGCAACCGTTCCGTTGTGCGTATCCACGACGGCAGGCTGCCCAATCTGCACGTCCCGAGCTTGCGTCTCTGCCACCTTCAATGTCGCCATCAAGTGGTTCGGTTGTACGACTTTCGCCAGCATGGTCCCCGGCAAAACGTGTTGCCCGACCTGCAGCGGCAAATCGACAAGTACTCCCTCAATTCCCGCTCTCACCTTCAAGGCCTCGAGCTGTTTCTGCTTCAGTTCGGCAAGCGCGCGCATCTGGTCGACCTTGGCTTGCTGCTCCGCCATTTGCGAATCGATGGCCTTCTGGTTGATGTCCAGCCGTTCGGCTTCGAGCGAGTTTCGAATCGCGAGCTCTTCCGCTTTGGTCTGCGAATTCTTGTAGGTGATTTCGGGAGCGAGTCCCAGTTCACGAAGCTGCTTGTTCATGTCGGCCTGTAGCTTGGCCTGCGTGAAGTCGGAAGTCACGGTGGCGGCTGCGGCTTTCTGGTTCATATAGTCGCTTTGTAGTTTCACGCGCATGCTCTGGTAGGCCGCTTCCGTTGCTTTGAGCTGGAGCCGCGCATCAAGAGCCGCCTGTTCGACCTGTGGATTGCTCATCTCGACCAGAATGGTATTGGCCTTTACCTGCGATCCCGGCAGCTCATGGATGCGGACAATCGTCGCGTCAGTCTCCGCCGGAATCTGCCGGATGAACTCCTGGCTCGGAGTCAAGGAGCCAAGTCCGCGAACCTGCCTGAGCATCGGCCCTCGCTTTACGGTATCCGTCCAAACCGTGCTGCGCTCGACTTCGGGTGCCGCAGGCTTGAGCCGAGAAACTCCAAACGTCGCAGCCGCCAGGCAAACGAACGCGATCGTTCCAACGATGATCTGCCGACGCCGCTTTTGCCGCTTGAATTCCGGCCGCGCAATATCCATGACTTGAGATCATGCAACCACTGAGCCAACCTGCAAAGCGCGCAGCTAATTCAAAAATAAGGACCTATCGCTTTTGGCGAGACTCGTTCAGACGAGAATCGTTCACTTGCGGACAGCCGTGTCCATCCCCGGACAGCGGAGCGAAAACCAAGGGACCGCAGGCGCGGAAAGCAGAGGGTGGCTTCAACAAGCAGGTTGTCGCATGATTTGCCGGCAAAGTTGCACGCCGAGAGAGTTCCTTTGCTTCGCGCCTGCGCCATGAGACGCAGGGCATGGGCAGGGGCCTGTCTGATCCTTACAGATCCGAAAATGGCCATCGAACGACGAAATTTCCTAAAGCAACTTGCGAGGTCAGCGCGATTCAGATCCGCTAGGGACAAATTACGAGTCGAGCTAATTTCGGTCCGGAAATTTCTGGTCCGACCAAACCGTCCAACGGGTACCTAAGGCTTGCCCCGTTCTCGAATTTGAGCCGAGCGCATCGCCCAGCGCCTAGTGACACAACTTCCCGGCATAGCTTAGGTTCTCGCGGTATGAACTTATGCCCTTGCGATATTCCCCAGCACGCCGCGCGCATACTCATCAACGCTCGCGAGTTTGATCCCGAACTGATCCACAATGGACGCCATGTTCATTGCATCGCCATACACGCATCCGAGCATCAGCGCCGCGAAGCTCTTCTGCATCGAATCCGTCGCTTGCTCAAACTGTGCGCGCAGCGCGGTTTCCGGAATATGGTCGATGTGGAACGACCTTCCGCCGATTTTCTCAAAGCGAGCCACAACCTCCAGGAGGCCGATCGCCTCGGGCCCGCCAAACTCGATCGTCTGGCGCATAGCGGCTGGTTTTCGAAGGGCCAGGGTGCACATTTCGGCGACGTCCCGGAACGAAACCCAACTGACCGGGCTGGTGCCCGGCCCATAGATACGCGCCGTCCGATTTGTGTAATCGAAACCTAAAGCCGGGCTTAGCCATACTTCCATAAACCAACTTGCCTGAATGACGGTGAAGTTCATGCTCGTGATGGCCTTCTCGACTTCGCGCTTAGCCTCGCCCAGCGGGAAGCGCACGCCCGGTGAACGACGAAACGAAAGGAAAACAAACCGGTCCACGTTGGCGGCTTTGGCTACGTTCACTAAGTTCATCTGTCCAGCTGCGTCGACAGATTCAATGGAGTCTCCGGCCTGCCGGGACAGGGTTGAGGACGCAGTCGAGATCACCGCATTTACTCCCTGGCATAGAGAAATGATGGAGTTAGAGTCTTTCAGATCGCCCACGAATATTTCGACACCGCACGAGCGCAGAGTATCAATTCTTTCCTTGGAACTCGTCGCGCGAACCAGGGCTCTGACACTTTCGCCTCGCGTCGCTATCCTGCGGCAGATCTCATTTCCCACCAGACCGGTGGCACCAACAACAAGAACCATCTTTGCCCTCCAACACACCGTAGCTTACACCCGGCCAACCAAACTGGATGTGTTCGGAAAGCCACGACGGTGGCAGTCCGTGGCCAGTATCTTGTAACGCTCTCGCGCCATGTCGAAGCGCGGAGCTTATATATCTATCGGCCAATGGTGCTCTCGGACGTGAATATAGGGGCCGCGATGGGCTTAAATCGTAGTTCAAAAAGAGTGTCTTGGCTTGCACCCAAGAGGATATTTCGTCGCGAAGTTCGCGAATGCCTTGGGCGAACGAAACCTGCCATCTGCGACACAAAGCGCCAAAGGAAGTTATTTTGCGTAGGGAGCGGGAATCGGTTTCTCTAAAACGATGAAAACCTGCACCTGTCCAGTATTCACTGTTGCCGTGCTCAAAAGGACAGGCCGCCAGCCCTCTGCCGCCTGTGCCGCAAGCGCAGTTTCAATCGCTGGTGTTGTATCGCTGATGATTTGGTAGTCATGCGTTCTTGTCATATGTCGCCCTCAATCTCGTTGAGGTTAGTCCAACCAGGTGCCGCCGCTACCCAGCTAATCTCGACTGATGCGCGTGGTCGCACGACGGCAGGCAGCTGCGCACAGCCTATCGGGTCCATGTAGACGCAGGCGCCATAGTGGTGGTTCGGGTCAGGGAGGCTCTAGAAGCTGCTGACTGCGGCCGCTTGGGTATCGTAGACGTCGAAAACGGTCAGCAGCTTGGTCATCTGCATGACATCGTGAAATTTCTTGCCCAGTTGGCATAGACGCACAGACGCGCCCTGAGTTTTGGCGCTGAGATGCGCAGCGACCAATGTGCCTAGCCCGGTGCTGTCGATATATTTAACGTTCGCCATGTTCAGAACGATTTTCTTCTTTCCTGCGGCGACCAGGCTCTTCAGTTTCTCACGGAGAGAATTGCTCTCCTCGCCCAGCACAATCCGACCGTCCAGTTCCACGACAGACACGCCATCGACTTCGCTGTTCATCATTTTTACGGGCATGCTTGCTCCTCCGACGCCGCGCAAAGGGTTGCGGGGCAACCTCTAGAGTAGAACGGCAGACCACGGCCGGTATGTTCAGAAAGGAACACTCCCCCTGATCGCTGGGCGCGCATCACTGTGGTTTTTCCCGATTCCCGAATACCAGTCAGTGGAAGCTGCTTTGCGCTGTATCTTATTGATTCGAAAAGGAGAAACTCGCGACCTGCCGATTACGAATCGAGTTGATATTCCCCAACGTGTTTGTTTTCAGGCACTTCAGAACTTGCAACGCCTCTTCGAACAGGCTCCCAAACCAATTCCTAACGTCTGCCGCTGCTGGGCAGAGATACAAGCCGGGTTCGGAATATGGCTAAACCGCGTACCTTTCCAAGTGCTTCGAAGAGTGCTTTCTCTTCGCCTTCATGTGCCGACGAGAATCTATCTATTCGTTCGAAGATGGCAACTTCAGCCTCTCGAATCTTTCCTTCGACTCGATTCGGGTCATTTTCGCTCATTGCGGCCTGAACCGCGTGTTGCCACGAATTTCTCATTCTGACCGTCTTCGGCAGGGCCTCTGGCGGAGTGCGAATCAAGGTTATCCCGGACACTTCGCACTCAGGCTGTTAGGTTTCCAAGACCCGCTTCCCTTTTTCGGTTATGACCGTCGGAAGTGGCTCTTTTCCGGGTGAGAGCAATTCGATTCCGATGTAGCCCGACAGATATAGCTCGCTGACGGTAACTGTTCTCAGCTTGTTACCACCCGCGAAGACTCGCAAAAACCATTTTGCTTGGTCAATATCCATAGCCGAGCGTCACTCTCTTAGGCCACGCCTGCTTAGTGATGCACTTCTATCGCCAATAGAACCGAAAGATAAGTGCAAACTTTACTGAGACTTATGCGAACGATGTCTGCGGGACACTCCAGGAAGTCAACAATTGGTTACGCGAGCCCTTGCCGACTAGAATTATGGGAGTCATGCGGTCGGGATATTCTACCGAGAGACAAAGAAAAGGTCCTTAGAAGTCGCATGAATTGACTTGAGGCCCGCCAGAGCCGAGGTCCCTGAGCGTCGGCGCGGGTATGCGGCGAGGCAACCAGCGGCGGACCGAGCGGCAATACACGTCGTATGTAACTCCAAATGTGGAGCGGAGATGCGGTTCTTCGTACAGGATGACAAAGAGATGCGCGAGCAGAAGCCACGGCAGAGTGAAGAGCAGAATTGCGGCCGACTGTTGGTACAGGCCGAAGCCAAAAAGCACGATGAAACCACCGACATACATCGGATTGCGCACGAATTTGTACGGACCCGCGGCAACGAACCTGCGCGGTGGGTCGAATGGCGCGGGCGTGCCCTCCCCGCGGGTGACGAAGGTCGCCACGCAGGCGAGTGCCAATGTTCCACCGACAGCCATTAGGGCGATGCCAAGGAGACGCGTCCAGTCGGACAGCGCGATTCCAAGAGTGATGTCGTAGCTGCGGTGCAGGCTTAGGGCGACCCAGCCCCACAGAAAAATAAATCCGGTGCCAAAGATTGTGGCGCGGAGCGCGATGAATAGCGTCTTCATGGCTCGGCCTTTCTCGAAGTCAGCGATTACTCTATCCAATTGCCATCGCTACTGATGCCGGCTTCTGATAGGTATTACCGCCCGAAGCAGCACTCGGTTACATCTATTCTTCTTCGGCCTTCCTCAGGAGTCGGCTTGCAAGATGTGGCTTAAGACATGAGAACCGGCTAACTTTGTGTCATCAGAGGCCAACTCGGCGGATGCTAACTCTTCTTCCTACTTTCCTGCTTTGCACGGAAATGCACGCGCCAGCGCTATCGAGGCGACGTAACGAGTTGCGCGATGTGCCTTGTCGGGATTGTCGGCGACGTATTTCTTAATTACGCGAACGATTTGAACGGTGGTTACCCCGCGGGGCATGCAGACCATCCTGTCCCTTTCCGGGACGCCTAGCAGCTCATCATGAACAGTGAAGCCGTCTCTGAAACCTTCAACCCAACCCAGACAGGTAGCATCGTCGTGAATGCGGACAGGGTCTGCTTTCCGTTCAGTGTCGATACCTGAGCAGAGTTCCAAGAAGTCGCTGCCAGACCTGCTGATATCCGCCTGCTCAGCAGTGCTCTTTGAGCCCACGCTACCGGACGAACAGACAAAGCAGAGGGCAAGAAACGCAAGATTAGATAGCAAACGCATGGACCCCCTCGGTTGGGCGGGAAGTCTGTTTCCGACCTAGGCAGCGGCACTCGAAGCGGCTTTTCGTGCTGTTTTCGTGCCGCGTTGCTTCTTAGACACGCGCCCTGCCAGAGATAAGATCAGGTTTCTGTCGTCCTGACTCATCTTCGCGAGTAAGGACACCAGCTTCTTCAACAACAATGCCCCGGAACGAGACGATTCCAAAGAATCTTCCGTCCTGTACTTTGCGGCGCTAGGCAGAGCAGGCGGCTTGTCGCCGTCGAACATTAAATGATATAGCGGCAGTTCGAGAGCACGAGCAAATTTCTCCAGAGTCTCGACCGCGGGAACGGTGTGGCCGTTCTCGACGCGAGAAATGTAGCAACGGAACATTCCTGTTCGCTTTTCGATATCACCCTGGGACAAATTCTTCGCTTCACGGAGCGCTTTTAGACGATCACCGATAACCATGATGGACTCTCCTCATTCCCCCAAAGACTACTTCACAGGACTTCCAGTCTCAATGGCAATAAACGGCGCACCGCCGACAGGATTGCGTCTGCAGGCCCTGCGTAATCGGTCTTATAGATAACTATCTCTACGCTACGTCATTGTGTTGAAATCAAAGTACTTTACCCAACAGGTTACTTTGGCGGTTCGATTGCTCCAGTAGGGCGGGCTCCTGTCTCCTTTTTTCCCAGCGAAGGGAACTTTGAAAGCGCTAGGGTTTATAAGGACCTATCTAGTTTGTGTGGCGTGTCTCGACGAAGCCGCAGTAGACCGGCTCTGCGAACAATTTGACGACACTCGGTACCCACAGAGAAATCTCTTATCCGTTCCAAGCGTTAGGGGCCTTGCGATGTCGAGGCCCGTGCGTGAAATCATGGAGACGGTGTCCTAGGGCCAGGATGCTTTGCAGTAAGAGGGATTTTTTTCAATAAGACGCGAAGCTCAAATTGGAAGGTTGCAGGCAGGGCCTCCACCTTCAAGACACCAGCAAGCCAGCGCGTGTCCGCTCAGAAACAGCGTGAGAACTAGAACGATTATTAAGCGAGTTAGCAGTCCCATTCGTTAGCCGCCAATTTTACCTTGTGAGATGAAATGCCAACAAAATTGGTTTACTGCTGACTTGTTGTGAGAATTGTGCCATCAATCCAAGACGAGTAGCGCCGGGAAACTATTGGCGGCACATCTCCGATGAACCCACCTTACCGGGAGCTGACGGTTCCCAGCGCTTGCTACGTCTCTGACCAGTGGCGTTACCAAGTAGAATGTATGCAATTTGCCTGCTTCGAGGCGCTGGGGTAGACTTCATGGCCGCTCATGGATACTTCCTCTATTGTTAACCGGACCATTTCACACTACAGCGTCCTGGAAAAGTTGGGCGGCGGCGGGATGGGAGTGGTCTACAAAGCTAAGGACACGCGGCTCGGCCGTAGTGTTGCCCTGAAGTTTCTACCCGAGGACATTTCCCAGGACTCTCAGGCCACAGAGCGATTCCGTCGCGAAGCGCGCGCTGCATCCTCGCTCAACCATCCCAACATCTGCACCATTTACGATATTGGAGAGTTTGAAGGCCGTCCGTTCATCGCCATGGAGCTGCTCGAGGGCCAGACTCTCAAGCACCGCATTAGCGGCAAGCCCATCGAAATATCCGAGCTCTTGGACGTCGGCATTCAGATTGCCGACGGCCTCGAATCTGCCCACGGGAAGGGTATCGTACACAGGGACATCAAGCCTGCAAACATCTTCCTCGTTAATCGGGGGCCGGCGAAAATACTCGACTTTGGATTGGCAAAGCTGGCAAACCAGCGGCAGCTCGCGACGGACACGCTGACCGAAGCGTCGCTCCGCACACAGACAGGCATTGTGGACGACGCGCTGCTCACGAGTCCGGGCAGCTCAATGGGTACAGTGGCATACATGTCGCCCGAGCAGGCGCGTGGCGAAGAGTTGGACCTACGTTCGGATTTGTTTTCGCTTGGCGTCGTGTTGTATGAGATGTCCACGGGTACGGTTCCATTTTCCGGCTCGACCGTTGCATTGATTTTCGACGGCATCCTGCATTCCGAGGCACCTCCGGCGACGAAGTTGAATTCGCGATTGCCCCCGGCCCTGGAAAATATCTTCAGCAAGGCGCTGGAGAAAGATGCCGACTTGCGTTACCAGACCGCCGCCGAGCTTCGTGCCGACCTGAAGCGCCTCAAGCGAGACATTGATTCGAACCGCCGCTCCGGGGCCGAAAAAAGTGCGGCGTCGAATGTGCCTCCGGTTGCCTCCGTGCCGTCGAAGAAGTCCGTTGCTGTGCTCTATTTCGAAAACCAGAGTGGCGCTAAGGAAGACGAATACCTGCGCGACGGCATCACCGAGGACATCATTACCGAGCTCTCCAAAATCCGGGGACTGAACACCTTTTCCCGTCCCACCGTTCTGGCCTTCCGAGACAAGCCGGTGACCCCAGCGCAGCTTGGCCAGCAGCTCGGAGCGGCCTATGTCCTAACCGGAACTGTGCGCCGCGCCGGAGCACGGATGCGCATCAGCGCCCAGCTTGTGGACACACACACCGATTTTCCGCTCTGGTCAGAACGCTTCGACCGGGAGCTGAAGGACGTTTTCGAAGTACAGGACGAAATGGCCCGCAAAATTGCCGAAGCTCTGCGCGTGACTCTTTCTCCGCAAGAACTGGAGGCCCTGGCTGACAAGCCCACCGAAAACCTGCAAGCCTACGACCTTTACCTGCGCGGCAAGCGCTACGCCCGGCGCCTGACCCGTCAGGACGTAGAGTTTGCCCTGCAGATGTTCGAAAACGCGGTGGCGCTTGACCCTAGCTTCGCGCTGGCCTATGCCGCCTGCGCCAACGCCTGCGCGATGTACTACTCCTTCTTCAGCCGCGATGAAGTGTGGGTCGAACGCGCGCGGGAGGCTTCCGGCAAGGCTGTCGCGCTGCGCTGGGACCTTCCGGAAACCCATGTCAGCCAGGCCTGGGTTCTCTACGCCGCTGGACTGTATGACGAAGCCGTACGCATGGTTAAGAAGGCTATCGAACGGAAACGTGACTGCGATGGCGCCTATTACCTGCTCTGCCGCGCCCTGTTTGCCCCAGGACGCTACCAAGAAGTTGTGGACATTGCAGAAGCTGCCATCGAAGCGAGCGGCGAAGACTACAACGTTTATGTACCTATCATTAATACTCTCGGTTCCATGGGCAATGAAGAGGCCCGGCGCAGCATGACTCACAGAATGATTGGCGCGCTCGAGAACCAATTGAAACACGTACCTGAGGATGCGAGAGCGCGCGTCCTGTTGGGCTCCTACTACGCCGCGTTGGGACGTCGCGAGGACGCCTTGCGCGAGCTCAACCTGGCCGTTACCTTACGCGCCAACGAAGCCTCGATTCTCTACAACGCGGCTTGCGTGTACTGCCTTCTGAAAAATAAACCGGAAGCCCTGGATGCCTTACGCAAAGCCTGGGAAGCAGGTTCCAAGGATGCCGTCTGGGCGCGGCGCGACCCTGATCTACGCCTTCTTCATGGCGACCCGGAGTTCGAGCGCATGTACCCAGAGAAGCGCGCCTCACCTCCTTCTTCCTTTTCCCACTAGTTGACCTGTTCAGAGAGGTTTCACACAGCTCGGACAGCACGTTCTCCACGTAGCCTCAGGGAATGCCAGGCTCTCACCAGTAAGGCGCACGGCCGCCAGCAAGGAAACACCTACCGCATGGCCATTGCGAGGCGAGACTGCGGAGACGCAAGAATTGCTTTAAAAAGATTCGGCATCCACTGGAGCGTCGCCTTGAAACAGGTCGCAAACTTGGCAAACCGTGTCGACGTGCGGTGCAGGAGGTACTTCCTGCTGCTTAATCAACAAAACTCCACGGTCAGGAAACGCTCTAAGACTCACGCAGATTTACGCTAACCTGCAACGACCTTGCAACGGATTTGACAAAACGGTCAAAGGGAAGTTTGTAAGTCATTGATTCGTAAGGAAGAAAGTGGAGCCGAGGGCGAGAGTTGAACTCGCGACCTGCCGATTACGAAATGAACGGTTTTTCTCTATCTCTTTTGCTTTCAATATCCGGCACTCCCTCCCTTTCGCCGTCTTTCGCCCCCTTTCGCCGGTCTGCTGTGCAACGCAATGTGCAACGGTTTTCGCTTTTCTCTCTAATTGAAATAGGATATAGGTCTATGTATGAAAGAACGTCTTTCAACCCGCGACGCAGCCAAGAAACTCGGAGTCACTATTTTGACTCTGCAGCGGCACGTCTCGGCTAAGACAGTTAAAGCACCGCCATTGCAAAAAGTCGGGGGCGTTAGTGTCCGGCTTTGGTCTGACGGCGATATTGAGAAGGCCAGGAAAGTTCTGGCTGGCATCAAGCCAGGGAGGAAAAAGAAGAAGGCCTAGATTAAAAGGGAGACGAGCCGATGGTGGGAGGATTGAACGTCGGAATGGCTCTTACAGAATGGTTCGGTGCTCTTAAGCGCGTCTGGTCATGAGCGACTACAAGGTCGGTCAGCACGTCACTGTGAAGCTGTCTGGCGGTAGGTTGGTGGATGCTGAGATAAAGGCAATCATCGAAACGACCGAAGGAACGCGCCTGCAAGTTTCGTTCGGAAACGATGAGACCGCCCGGATTTACCTTTGGCAGGTTGTCGAGAAGTAGCGATAGCCGTGAGAGGCGAAGCGGCGTGGAGCAGGTTTATCGGCTACACCTAAAAATTGAAAGAGCTAAGAAGCACACGCTCGAATTAGAAGACGCGTTCGAGGGTTTCCTCAAGACCAAGCCGTACAGCTTCGCCTCAAAGACCGACTCACAATCAAATGAGCGCGTCTACTACATGACAAAAGCAGACGATGTCCCGTTGGAGTTTTCTGCGATTCTGGGAGACGCGCTGCACAATTTGCGGTCCACACTGGACCATCTTGCATACCATCTCGTTCTGATTGGCGGCGGTTCGGAAAAACAACTTCGCTCATCTCAGTTTCCAGTTTACGAAACCAGAGACAAATATCAAGCTAACCGCGACTTCAGAACAGAAGGAATGCGGCCAGACGCCAAGAAGGCGATAGACGAGATTCAACCTTATACAGGAGGAGTGGGCGAATACCTATGGCACTTAACTATTCTGAACAACATCGACAAGCACAGGTTCCTTCCGACGGTCTGGTCGAGTTTTCGCGGACATTCTGCATTACCGAGTGACCGAGAATTCCTAGCAAAGTTTCATGGTGGGAAACCGTCAGACTACACGAACGACTCAATGATTTCTGATC
>JBKOXA010000087.1:0-57985 GCA_046724685.1 Acidobacteriota bacterium
TTCATTTTTTGGATGGACTTGGCATTGATCATTTTCTGTGTTGCGGGGCTCAAGGCCGTGTGCATCGAGATAAAATCGCTCTCTGCAAGCAGGCGCTCCAGCGTAACCAGCTCAACCTGCAACTCTTTTGCTGCGGCTTCGCTGATGTACGGGTCGTATGCCAGAATTTTCATGTCGAACGCTTCTGCCCGCCGCGCTACTTCTCCACCGATTCTGCCCAGCCCGATGAGCCCCAGCGTCTTGCCCCGCACTTCTGTCCCGCTCGACGATTTTTCCCAACGACCTTCCCGCAGCGCTGCGTCCACTCTCGGAACCTGCCGTGCCAGCGCTAGCATCAGCGCGAAGGTGTGTTCCGCCACGCTCACAGCGTTTCCGCCCGGCGTACTCATCACCAGCACGCCGCGCTTGGTCGCCTCCGGCAAGTCAATATTGTCCACGCCCACGCCCGCTCGGCCCACAGCGCGCAGCTTCGGCGCTTTGTCCAGCAGCTCTGACGTCACGCGCGTGGCACTGCGCACGATCAGCGCATCCGCATCGGCCAGCTCCGCCGCAATCGTCTCCTTCGTCGTCAGCACGGTGTTCAGTCCCGACTTTTTCAACAACTCCACACCGCGCTCGCTGATCTTGTCCGCTACGATGACTTTCATGATCTCCCTTTTTCGTTCTGCGATGGCCGCTTTGGGTCGCGTGTTTTGTGACGGCGGGTTGATCCTGCCGTCTGCTGGGCGGTTCTTCCTGCCAGCCAGAAACTATCCAAGTTACCGACCAGCAGCATCAGTGTCAAACAGGGGACAACGCCTCCCTCCATAACTTTCTGTTATAGTTTGCGTGGGAGATAAACGGATGAGTCTTGCGGAAAAAATTCAGTCAGACATTGTCGTCGCCATGAAAGCGCGCGACGACTTCAAGCTTAGCGTCCTGCGCATGGTAAAGTCCGCGATTCAACTGAAGGAAGTGGAGAAACTCCGCAAGCTCGACGACAACGAATCCATCCAGTTGTTGCAGACTCTTCTTAAACAGCGCAAGGAATCCATCGACCAGTTCGGCAAGGGCGGCCGCCCTGACCTTGCTGAAAAAGAACAGAAAGAAGCCGCCATCATCGTGCAATACCTCCCTGCCGGGGCTTCCCTCGCCGAAATGGACGCCGCCATCAGCAAAGCGATCGCCGAAACCGGCGCGGCTTCCATCAAGCAAATGGGCGCCGTTGTGAAAGCCGCCAAAACTCAGCTCGAAGGCAAGACAGTGGACGGAAAGGCGCTCAGTGATCTGGTCCGCGACCGCCTGTCCAAGCTCGGCTGATTCAATGATTGGACCGTCTTCGAAATCGATAAACGCTCGTACCGTTGAGCCGCAGTTACTAACCATTTCGCAATGAATCGAGCCGGCTTCGCCACTTCGCTCAGCAACGCGCGCGCCCTGGCTTTCCTTCGCATCAGTGTCGGCATCCTTTTTCTTATTTTCGGCCAATACAAAGTCTTCGGCGCACACTTCACGCTGCACGGCGGATTTCAGTTCTGGATCAACCGCTTTTTGCAAGACGGCGCTTATCCCTTTATGGTTGCCGTTCTGCGCGGCTTCGGCCAGTGCCTTCGGCCTGCTCTTTATGCTGACCCTGCTTTTCTCCTCAAACTATCCAGGGCTCCACGCACCGCTCTGGCAATACTTCGGCGCATCCCTCGATCATAGCGTGCTGGCCTTGTGCTTCATCGCATTTCTGTTGGGAAGATCGGAGGCAGTTTGGTCGCTGCGCGCCTGGCGTATCCAAAAGCGGGATCTCGCTGCCGCGCGTTCCGAGTCAGACGACACTCTTCCGCCATCAACTACCGAACATCTGCCGTAGAGCGGTTCGTGGGTTACTTCGCAGCCGTCGCAGCCGAAGGCTTCAGCACCGCGGTATTCCGTTCGTCACCGGCAATCGCGCGGTAAAATTTCCGCAAGTCATCCATCTTGCTCATCGGCACGCTCAGTTCCTTGATTTCAAACGTCCGTGTGTACTTCAGCTTATTGCCCGAAGCCTCCGTCTTGCTGTGATAGCTCGCGAAGCTGTAATCCATATCCACCGGCGGAGGCAAATCATCCACTTCATACCCCGCCGGCATGGTAATCTCAAAGGTGTCGTTGTCCTTTCGCGGACCCTCGAAAATCACCGGCAGTTCTCTTGGCTCTTTTGTTTCCAAGAAACCGCTTCCCTTGGCGCCGATCAATCGGGGACGTACCAGCAACAAATCTCCGGCCGGCTTGGCATAGCGCTGGGCCAAAATTGAATAGTTCAGCTGAAATGGCTTATGCGCATCCTGCAAACTGGTCATGGATGCCTTGGTAACCGCAAAGTTCGCGAGGGATTGAGACCTCGATCACTTTGACCCGGTCCTTGTCGGCCGCCACGAATTTCATGCGTGCGCGCTCCTCTGCCGCCGCGTCGCCCAGCCTGATTTCGTTGAAGGTTCCCGTCAGATTTCCTTGCGCGTCCAAAACCATGGCAGCCGTTCGCGTCACTCCGTTCAGGCTGGTAGGAACCTGCGGTACCTTGATGAGTTCGCCTCCGTCGGGCGCAACCAGCAAAGCGTAGCTCGCTTGCAGTTCGCCGCTCAGTTGCCCGAACGGAGTAAATTCGTCCGTAGGATCAAAAATCAGAAGCTTGCCCAGCTTTGGATGTATGAACACCATCGCCAGCGACGCATCGTCGATTTTATCGGGAAGCCTAATCGCGAGGATGACGTGGTCAAACCAGCGCGTAGCTGGCGTCTCCGGAGTGATTACTCCGCGTTCCGTGTTGATATACAGGTAGTACGATTCGATGCCCACCTGTTGAAGCATCGTGCTTAGCAGCGTTGCCTTGTCCTTGCAGTCTCCATACTTGTGCAGAAAAACCTCGGAGGCGTGATGTGGCTGCCAGCCCCCTATTCCGAGCTGGATGGCAACGTAGCGGATGTCTTTCTGGACAAACGCCGCCAGGGCATTCATCTTCTCGACCGGCGTTGCCGCCTTCTGCGTCAGTTCCGTGACTTTGCCTTTGATTTCCGGAGACGCGTCTCGCCGATCGCTGCTGAGGGCTTCCTCCCACTTGCCCATGGAAGCCCAGTCCTTGAACCCCGCATTCTTTCCGCCTTGCGGAAACAGCGAGATCAGCATGGCGCCTGAAATGCTTTCCCATGGCGGCATCTTTGGTTCCGGCCGAATCGCTTTGATATCCGAAAGCGCCCATTGGATTTGGTTGTTCCCCGACGAAACGGGAGGGACTTCCGCATGGTTCAACCACACTGCGCGGTACTCCCAGCCGGGCGCGAGTTGTAAAGTGAAATGCGACTCCCGCACTGGAACGGAATGCTGGAACCCCCACACATCCTGCGATACGTAAGGTTGTTTTTCATACTCGACTTCGTAGCCCACAATATTGCCCGGATCAGCTGCCGGAATTCGCAGGAATTTCGATTTCACGTCGCTCATCAGTTCGCCGTTCTCCAAGCCGGTAAGCGCCGTTTCCGAGGCTTCCTTGTCCTTGACTTCGTAGTCTTTCCCTTGTGCTGGAATGCACCAGCCGTGCATGCTTACCACGCGAGTCTCGGAACTCATATCGGCGCGAACAACTCCAAACTCCTTGCCTTCCGGACGAAGAATCTTGTACGCCCGGCGTTCCAGGTGTTTCAGCTTCCCATTGTTCTGGACGGTCAGGACGTCTTCCGAGTAAAGAAGGACAGCACTGGTCTTCTCATCGTGTGCCGGCACTGGGACGCTGGCAAGGTTGTGCATCCATGCCGGTGCATCAGCACGCGCCGCGGGCACGACGGCAAAAACCCACGCCAGCGCTACTGACCCAGCGATCTTATCGAGTCTCATCTTAGTTCCCCGCCGCAGCATTTCCCGGCTGCAGCACCACTTGCTCCTCATCGCCGGTTCGCACCAGCTGGAAAAACGCCCGTAGTGCCGGATAATTCTCTTTCGGCACCATCACCAGGTCGCTGCGCAAGCTGCGCGTCAAATGAAGAGTCCCGCCCCGGTCCTCCGCCTTCATACCGTAAGCCGCCGCTTTCACATCCTGGTCTATCGGCTTGGCCAGCGAACTCAACTTCCAGCCCAGTGGAAGCTCAATCATTACGTCATCGACTTTCCGATAGGGATAGTGAAAATAAACTGCGTGCACGCGTCCCGCATTGTCGAACACGCCCTTCTCTGGTGCTGAAAAAAGCCCCACCGGCAGCAGCGCGCGTTTGCCCGCTCCGGAAACCCATCCGGGCACTTTCAGCGTGTATTCCGTGACCATGCCTGGCGAAGAGCTCTTCCAGTCCGGCTGGTTGGCCAGCTCCACCTCCACCCCCACCGGCACCATCTCCTTCACCATATTCTCGAGCAATTTCTTCCGACTAGTATCGTCTTCGTTCCGCTGGTCCACGCGCAGGGTCTGCGCTTCGTTCCCGTAATACGTTACCGTCAGTTTTCCTTGCAGCGTGCCCTCGCTATCGAGTTTGAGTTCCGCCTTCCGCTCGATCCGGGTTTCATCGCTTTCGGCCAACGGCGCTTGCACCCAACTGCCGCCGTCCTTCGACAGTTTCAAACCCGGAGCCATCGTCGTCCACCAGGGCAGTACACCGAATGGTGTGAAAGCCGTTCCCGGATCGAAGTAACGCTCCTTGCCATTCAGCATTACTTGCACCGCATTGTCGTTCAGCGCTCGCGGGTTCATGACCGCATTGTTGAAAAATGTCTCGTCGCGTTTGGAAAACAGCACCGGCGCAGCCTCGAACCCGGCCGCGCGCGCCAAGCCGAGAAACAGCCACGTGATCTGTCGTCCATTCCCGTATCCGTGTTTCCAGACATCCTCCACGTTGTTTGCTGCCTTCTGTTTCTCTCGCTTCAGCTCCTGATCTGTCTTTTCCCCCTCGTAACTGGTGTTCCGGAGCTTCTGTACTCGTGCGTAAATCTTTTGCAGTTTTACCTCAGGTGCATCGCCCGCCGCCACCGTCTCCGCTACCGCCTGCTCCATTGCTTTTTTCTTGCCGACGAAATCTTCCACCAGCCCATTCTGTTTTTTCCCGAAGTTTTTCCAGAATTTGGTCGGATCCTTTTCCGGAACCGCTTCGTCACTGTAGATAAAATCGACTCGGAACTTCAGCGTCGTCTCCGGCGGCATATAGTCTTCGACCTGAAACGCCGGCACGTTGTGGCACTCCATACTGATGTTCCCTCGTCCGTCATCTTTTGGCGGCGCCGAGCCTTCCGGCAGCCCCAACGGCCAGCTCCACTGCAACGCAAAGTCCGGACTAGCTTTCAGGGTGAATTTTTCGTACTTCGCGAAAAGTTCCTGGCTCAGCACCCACTTCGAGTCATACACATACCCTTCGTTGAAATCGTAGGTATAGCGGTACTCCACGATGCTGCCCACCCGCACGTCGGGCAGCGTGAAGGTCTTCGCGAGATACTTCAGCCCTTTCGCCTTGACGATCGTTTGCTCCATAACTTTCCCGTCAAACGGCACAACCGATCCATCCAACCTCACGGACCTTCCCTTTACCCCGTGTATATTCCCCGAATCCTTTAGAAAGGGAATCTCCACGTTCGCGTATCTCCGGCCTTCTTCGGTCAGGATCTTGATCCGCACATAGGTATCTTCGTGCGGCGTTCTTCCGTCGTCACGGTTCACTTCCTGATACAAGATCGCCGCCGGAGCGCCCGGCGCTTCCGCAAGTGTCTTCATCTTCAGCTCTTCCGGCGTTATCGGCTTCCACTCATCCGCCCGCGCCGCGTTCGCGAGCCACGATCCCGCCAGCGCCATAACCAACGCCACCGCGCACACCCGTGCCCACCGATGCTGATTCACTGGTTTTCTCCTGGGATTCCTGCCCGGCGTTCCGCGAAAGACACACCCGCGCCGCACACAAACGCAACGCGCGGCCTCGGCTGGGGCTGGACCATGAAAACTGTTGCTGCCTGGGTACCTTATGCCCGGTGAAATTACCCCGCCTTCTATCTACTGTCAAGAGAACGCAAGGACAGGCACCGCCTTCAAGTCACTCTTCCCCCGCCACCCTCCGTGCGGCATAATCCCCGCGCACCTTTTCCATCTCCCGCGCTTCGAATGGAGGATTCTGTGACCAATCGTCCCTGGAGTTCTACGGCCCCTCCGGGCGAATTTCGCACCTACATCTCTACCGGCGAAACTCTCGCCGAGTTCACCGTCCGCGCCGTCATTCTCGGCGCGCTCTTCGGGCTTCTCTTCGGCGCCGTTACCGTTTATGTCGGCCTCCGAGCAGGACTCACCGTTTCCGCTTCCATCCCCATCTCGGTCCTATCTATCAGCATCCTCCGCGCTTTCGGCCGCTCCACCATTCTCGAGAACAACATCGTGCAGACCACCGGCTCTGCTGGCGAATCCCTCGCCGCCGGCGTGATGTTCACCATCCCCGCGCTCATCTTTCTCGGCTTCGGCAAAGAGTTTACCTTCTGGCGCATTTTCCCGCTCGCCCTTCTCGGCGGATGGCTCGGCGTCCTCTTCATGGTTCCCATCCGCCGCCAGCTTATCGTCAAGGAGCACGGCAATCTGTCCTTTCCTGAAGGTACTGCTTGCGCCGACGTTCTCGTTGCCGGCGAACGCGGCGGCTCTTTTGCCGGACGCGTTTTTTGGGGACTCGGCCTCGGCGGCGTCTATACCTTTTTCATGAACACGTTTCAGGCCTGGACCGGCCAGCCGGAAGCTCGTCCGTCCTGGTTCCCTGGAGCTTCCTTCCGCGCCGCCATTACTTCCGAGTATCTCGGAGTCGGCTACATCATCGGCCCACGCGTCTCTGGAATTCTTTTTGCCGGCGGCATCATCTCCTGGCTCGTCATGATGCCTGCAATCAAGTTTTACGGTCAGCTCGCCGGCAACGCGCCCATCTATCCCTCTACAATTCCCATTCCTCTGATGACGCCCGACGACATCTGGCGCAGCTACATCCGCCCCATGGGTGCGGGCGCTGTCGCCGCAGCCGGCCTCATCACCCTGCTGCGCACCATGCCCACCATCATTTCCGCGCTTCGCGCCGGCCTGAAAGATGTCCGTTCCGAAGGCTCCGGTACTGCCGCAGCTTTTTCCAGAATCGATCGCGACATTCCCATGCGGACTGTCATCACCGGCTCGATCGTCATCATTGCCATGATGTGGGTGCTCCTCACGTTCCATCCGATCGAAGGAGCCGCGACTCGCTGGTTCCAGAATCTTTTCGCCGCCGTCTTCGTCGTTGTCTTCGGATTTCTTTTTGTCACCGTCGCAGGACGGATCAGCGGCCTTCTCGGCAACTCCTCCAACCCCATCAGCGGCATGAGTATCGCCACACTCATGGCCACTTGCGCCATCTTTTTCCTCGCAGGCTGGACCGCTCCCAATTACGCGGTTCTCGCGCTGATGATCGGCGGAGTCGTTTGCATCGCCGCCGCCATCGCCGGTGCAACGTCGCAAGACCTCAAGACCGGCTACCTCGTCGGCTCAACGCCGCGTCTTCAACAGCTTGGCCTACTCGTCGGCGTCACCGTGTCGACCATCGCTATCGGGGCCACACTGAACCTCATGAACAGCGGCCTTGAGCGCTACATTCCCATGCAAATCCCCGTCAATCTCCAATCCCTGCCAACCGGGGTAAAAATCGAAAGCGACTCATTCGAACGCCAAGGCAAGAAATATGTGCTGATCAACGCGCTCGGTTCGAACGAAGTGCCCGACGGCGAATATCTCTACGACTCGAGCACGCAGCGCATTGAGCTTCAGTGGGCGCAAGGCATCGGCAGCGACAAAGCTCCCGCACCACAGGCCCGCCTGATGGCCACCGTCATCAACGGCATTCTCAATCAGCGTCTTCCCTGGCGTCTCGTGTTGATGGGAGTGGCTCTCGTCATTGCAGTAGAAATTCTTGGCGTTCGCTCTCTGGCCTTCGCCACCGGCTCCTATCTCTCCATCGCCACCACCGGCGCCATGTTCGCTGGCGGACTCGTGCGCATGCTTGTCGAAGCCACCACCAAAAAGAAAGACGAAAGCGAAGCCAGCCCCGGCGCTCTTTACTCCTCTGGCCTCATCGCCGCCGGGGGCGTCTTCGGCCTCCTCGGCATCATCATCAATCTTTTCCAGGATCCCGAAATCTCGAGCCGCGTCCCGGGCTGGTTGACCTCGTTGCTCCGACTTCCGTGGCGCGCCGACCTCTTCGCCCTCGGCCCCAAACACTGGCCCGGACTCGCAAACAGCAACCTCCTTGGCGTCTTCATGTTCGCGCTTCTAGGCGCTTCTCTTTTCTACTTCGCCCGCAAAAAGCTCGACTGAAAAATCGAGGCGGATGGACCGTCTCTCGGACGTACTCCGCCTTTACTTCGGCGGCTTTTCGCTCGTAAACTGGCTTCAGCATGTCCCCGCGCTCCAACATCCGTTCCTATCGCTTCAGCTTCGATTTTTACATCACTCCGGGTGTGCAGCTTCTGGTCATCGCCAATTTCGCCGTCTATTTTCTTCAGCTCTTCATCCATTACTTCTGGGGAGTCATCCCCGAACACTTGTTCGAAATGTGGTTTGGCCTGGTTCCGAGCGGCGTCATTCCGGGTCTGCGCATCTGGCAACCCGTCACCTACCTCTTTCTTCACAGCACCGATAGCGTCTGGCACATCCTCGTGAACATGCTCATGCTCTGGATGTTCGGCCGCGAACTCGAACTCGTCTGGGGACGAAATCGTTTTCTCCGCTACTATTTTCTGACAGGAGTTGGCGCGGGCATTCTCAACGTCATCGTTCGAACGGTTCCCACTCTGTGGGGCAAACCGCCTTACGACATTCCCACGATCGGAGCCTCCGGCGCTATTTTCGGCATCATGATCGCCTGTGCGATCCTTTTCCCTGATCGCCGGGTTTATCTGTTTCCGATTCCCATCGCCCTGCGTCTGCGCACGGTGGTCGCTATCATGGCCGCGCTGACCTTCCTGGGCACCTTCGGTCTCGGCGATGACAAGGTCAGCCACCTCTGCCATCTCGGGGGCATGCTCATCGGCTACCTTTATCTGCGGCGAGATTCCTACCTCTACCGCCTCCGCAACGAAGTTTCAGACTGGAAATATCAACGCAACCGCAAAAAGTTCGACGTTTACGTCAACAAACACAAGGGCGATCCCCCATCGCGTCCAGACCGCTGGGTCAACTAGCCTCTTTCGGTCTGGTGTCTGGTTTTTCCCGCTTCCGGACTTCTATAGTGCCGGAGTTCAGTGGCTGGCACACCCCTAGCCACCTTCGTGCACAAACGCGTCCAGCAGCTTACCAATCGGGCCTGACGCTCTACCGCCGTTCCCCGGATCGCTCTGTGAAACATGCGGCGTCAACTTCCGAACCACAAATTCCTGCAGAATATTAGCAGCCGCCGTCGCTCCGATTCCAATCAGCGCATTTTCAAAGGTCAATCCAACCCCATTGCGGTCCTTCTCTGGATAATAAAGATTCGCGATTCCGCCGGCGGCTAATCCACCGATGATCCCCGAATAATTTACCTGCCAGCGTCCGTTGTCCCCCTTGCACAACACCGAACTTTTTACCGCATACAAAACCCGCGATCGTCTGCTGCCCGTTCCTTTGTAGAAATACCGCGGATCCTGCTTAAAGAGCGATGGCAGTATGGCGCCTCCAATCAACGTGCCGCTCACCGTTCCGGCGTACGAAGCTCCATAGCGCTTGGCATAGCCCTCCGCGCCTTGCCCGTATCCGCTGAAATCGTTGCGCGCCTGCTGCACTCCGGCAATGGCCCCGGTCAATGCAAAAGTAACCGGATCGATCATCGTCTTCCAGGCCAGCCCAAATTTTTGCTTTGGAGTAAGTGGCGCCGCATCGGGCACATAACTAACGTAAAAATTCGGAATAAACCCGAGCGCACGCTGCTTCTCTTGCTCCTTCACTTGTTCTTCCGCAATCTCGGCCTGCGAAGGCACGACACGCACCTCGGTGACCTCGGTGGCAATCGCCAGCACGACCTGCGGTAGGACGCAGATCTCTCCTGGCCGCAGATTTCCAAGCAATGTCTGCGGCGCGAATTCAGGTGAGGTCACCGTCAGACGGAATGGGCCTGGAGCAAGGTTCGTTGCGGAAAATTTTCCGTCGTCGTCAGATTGCAGTTCCTGGTTCAGCGATTGGTCTTCACGCGTGAGGCTGATCGTGGCTCCTCCAATCGCCACTCCGGTCGGGCCAACAATCCGCCCGCTGATACTTCCTCGCGATGGCTCATCCGAAACGCGTCCGTCCGGGGACGTCTCCTGGGCCAGGACGAAGTTCGGAAAACCGCAAACCAGTAGTCCCAGACTCAGCCAAGCTAGACTCCCTGCTCCGGGCATTCGGCTGCGGCCAGCGCTAACGGAAGTCTTCCCACAGATTTGTGTTCTGAATTTCACGATGATGGTTCCTGTCCTTCCCGCTCAAGCAGGTCGAACTCAGCTCGCCAACAATTTTACCAGCAACCGGCTCCTTCTTTTGGATGCCGGATAGCGTCCCAAACGCTTCCCCGAAGTCCCGGCGAAGATGCAAATGAATCATCGCCAGCACCTTCCAACGCAGCGTGCGGCTCTAACCGTCGCATTGCCTCAGTGATGGTGCTGCGGGTGCTCTTCCGGGCGATGTGTGTGCCACGGCCCGGTCGCCGTTCCAATGATGACCGTGTCTTCATCCGCAGCCATCGTGTGCTTGGTGTTCGCGGGAACAAACAGGAAACTGCCTACCGAATACGGCTTCAGGTGCTCAAGGTCCATCGTTTCGCCAAAGCTGACTTTCAACACTCCCTGCACAACCGCAACCCTGGCGTCCGTAGCATGAGAGTGAAATTCATGAAATCCTGCTGGAATAAACGCGGCGTAAGTAAAGGCTTCCCCGGGCACATCGCTTCTTCCTTCAAGCACGGACCATTTCGTCCCGTCAACATCGGTCTTTTGCCAAACTATGCTCTTCGCGTCCCACGCTTCGGGTTTCCGCGCTTGTTCGACCAGAGGGCCGCCGAAAAGCATCAAACTGAACAACCACATAAGTTTCCAATGCATTCTGCATCTCCTTAAGTTCACAGCGCTGCTACGCAAACCGCGCCGCCGGGAGGCAATCTAAAGGAAGAGCCGGGCCGCGATCTATCCGGATTTTGCCGTCAAATTAGGAACAAGATTTCGGCGAGGTGCGTGTTCTATGGATGACAGCATGCAGCCTTCAGGCGTCACTTCAGTGACTGCTGACGTGCACACCGAAGGTCTTCATTGCGGCCAGCCCAGCGGCAGCTTTGAGAAGAGCTCCCACGATGCACCAGTTCGCCTGACGCATTCCGATAGAAGACGCCAATTAGATCTGGCGTGCATTCGGCAACTCCATTGTCGGTCCCGTCAATAATGACGTTTCTGATGGTTACGTCCGCTGTGTCCTGAACGAGAACGATCGCGGCAATCGGCTGCCCCGAGGCCAGGCCAGTGCTGGTCGCCACCACGTTGCTGGGGCGTATGACCGCTCCGTTGTTTCCATTCAACTCCCGCGGCTTTGTAATGGAGACTTGTTCGGTGTAGGTACCCGGACAAATTTGGATGGTGTCGCCCGACGATGCAGCGTTAACCGCATCTTGAATCTTTGCAAACTGAGCCCCGGGACATAGCGCACTATTCTGGCCGACGACGATGACCACGGCCGTACGTGAAACTGGGGATGTAAAGGAAACAGGAAGGCTGAGTAACGCTAGAGCTCAAGCAAAAGACAGAGCCGGTTTCTGAGGACACCAAGGAGAAAGGAACAGGCAGCATTCGTTTACCACAATGCGGGGCCGGCGGGAGTAGTACTGCATTTTTGCTAAATCAAACCCTGGCTGGGAGCTCAATACCCTGTCTCATCGATGACTCGTGACCTTTACAGCGGCATCGCCGTTATGCCTGGTCCCTCTATTTCGCCCCGCCAATGACGTGGAATTTCATGAAGTTCGTGGTGCCGCGTACCCCCATCGGCGTGCCGGCAACAATCGCGATCACGTCTCCGTTGCGCACCAGTCTTTCTTTCAGAAGTCGCTTCTCAGAAATTTCTGCCAGCTGGTCTACCTTGCGTAAATCCGGAATTCCGAGTGGCGCCACTCCCCACACCAGCGCCAGCCGGCGTCGCGTTTCCCCTTCCGGAGAAAATGCCGCAATCGGCACCAGCGGCCGGTATCGTGAAATCAGCCGCGCCGTGAATCCGCTGTGCGTGAACACCACGATCCATTTCATGTGCAACTCGCGAGAAGCGTGGCAAACCAGCTCCGCGACAGTTTCCGCCACTTTTAATTTTTCCTGCGTCGCTGGCCGCGAAAATTCTGTGATGCTCGATTCTGCCTCTTCGATGATACCCGCCATCATGCGGACCGCTTCCACCGGATACTTCCCGCTTGCTGTTTCCGCCGAAAGCATCACCGCGTCCGAGCCGTCGAAAATCGCGTTGGCCACATCCGAAGCCTCCGCGCGCGTCGGCCGCGGATTCTCCGTCATCGACTCCAGCATTTGCGTCGCGGTAATCACGGGCCGGCGGAACTCGCGCGCTCGCGCAATAATATTTTTCTGCACCACCGGCACGCGCTCCGGATTCATCTCCACACCCAAATCTCCGCGCGCCACCATCACGCCGTCCGACACCCGCAAAATTTCTTCCAGATTTTCGATCGCTTCCGGTTTTTCCAGTTTCGCGATCACCGGCGTTTCTTTTCCCGCTCGGCGGATCAAGCTCTTTGCCAGCAGCACATCTTCCGGTCGCCGCACAAAACTCACTGCGATGTAGTCCGCGCCCTGCGCCAGCGCAAACTTCAAATCCGCTTTGTCTTTCGGCGTGAGCGCCGGCACGCGGAGTTGCACTCCCGGCAGGTTGATCCCTTTGTGCTCCCCCAGCGCGCCGCCGTTCACCACGCGACAGTTCACCTCTTTCAACCGCACGGACTCCACGCGCAACTCAATCAACCCGTCAGAAAGCAGGACTCGGTCGCCGCGATGCACTTCCCTGGGCAAAGGCAAAAAAGTCGTGCGTACCCGCGTCGAGTCGCCCAGAATTTTCGCCGTCGTAATCGTAAATTTCTGGCCCGCGCGCAACACCACCGGCTGTCCGCTGGCCAGCGCGCCGGTACGAATCTTCGGACCCTGCAGGTCGGCCAAAACCGCTATCGTTTTGCCGAGTTTATTCGCAGTCGCGCGTAACGTTTGAATACAGGAAAGATGCTCGGCATGGGTGCCATGCGAAAAATTGAGCCGCGCAACATCCATGCCCGCGGCGAGCAGTTTTTTCAAAATGCGCGGGCCGCGGGAGGCGGGACCAATCGTGCAAACAATTTTGGAGTGTCGGAAACTCATTTGCTATGCACCGCCAACTATTCTGCCCTCAAGCCGCCAGTCGGTGCATTGTATTTTGTTTCTAACCGGCTTTCTCGTGACTCGAAATCTTGCCTCGCTCAGCGCGAAACCGCAAATGAGTTCACCAGCCGCACCATCAGGTTTACTCCTTTTGCGAATGCCGCCGCGGGAATTCGCTCGTCGTCGCCGTGCATGCGCTTGATGTCTTCCTCGGTCAGCGGAAAGGGCACCAGTCCATATGCCTGAACATTGTGAAGCCTCAACTGCGAAGAATCCGTCGCCCAGGTCGATTGAAATGGCAAAACCGGTGCGCCGCCAAACTCCTCCGCCGAGGCCTTCACAATCGCGGCGTAAAAGTCCGATTCGAGCGAAGAATCCGGCGCCGCCAGTCCCGCATCCGGCTGTACTTCCAGCTTCACCTGCGGATCGTTCACAAGTTTGTTCAGTTCCGACAAGAGCCCGGTGATGGTGTTTCCCGGAAGCAATCGCACATTCAGCGTAGCGCGCGCCTCCGACGGAATCACATTCGCCCGCACGCCGGCGCTAAGCATCGTCGGCGAAATCGTATCGCGCATCATCGCGTTCCACATTGGATTCGCATCTGAAATGACCCGCGCCGCGTGCTCCCCGCGGTCCGAAGTATCCAGCGAACGAATCCACTTTGAAATTTCGCCGTCCTGCAGCGACGCGATTCCCTCGAAATACCGCCGCACAATCGTCGTGAAATGCACCGGTGCTGTGTAGTTTCCGATTTTGTTCAGAGCCATGGCCAGGTGCGTCACCGCATTGTCTTTCACCGGGATCGACGCGTGACCTGCGGTTCCTTTTGCAATCACTGAAACGTTCGCGGCAACTTTTTCGCTCGCTTGCACCGCCACGTACTGTACTTTTCCGTTTTTGACGAAAACGTTTCCGCCTTCGTTGATGGAATATTTGGCCGCGATTTTGTCCCAGTACTTCGCGATCACCGTACGGATGCTCGCGTCGCCGCCTCCTTCTTCGCTGGCGGTAGCCAGGAAAATCACATCGCGGTTCAGCCGAGCATTTGCGCGCTTCAGCGCGATGAACGCCGCCAGATTCGCCGCAAGCATTCCTTTGTCATCCACCGCGCCGCGGCCGTAGATGTATCCGTCCTTTGGAACCGCAGCGAACGGATCCACCGTCCACTTCTCTCGCTCGACTCCGACCACATCCATGTGCGCCACCAGCAGCACTGCCTTTGAGGGGTCGGCAAGAGCCGAGCTGTTCAGCCGTGCCACCAGCGCGCTGCGCCCCGGCGTGAGCGGCAACAATTCGGACTGAATTCCCTCCTTTTGTAAAATTCCTGCAATATATTTCGCCGCGGCTTCTTCATTTCCCGGAGGATTGGTCGTATTGATCTTCAAAAGGTCGGACAGCCATCCTGTCGCTTCCCGGCTCAACGCCGAAGTGTCTGTTAGCGGTGAAGCCGCCTGCGCCGCAGCCGGCGGCGCCATTCCCGGGACCTGCGCCCTCGCCCAGGGGGTAGAAATTCCCAGGCACAGCGCACACAGCGCCAATTTCGTCACGCTTGGCATGCAAATCACGTTGGTTCTCTCCTCTAAGGCGCCGGGATTGCTTCGCGGACGCAGTCGATTAGCAACCGTTTTGCTTCAATTCTGCTTCATACTAACATGCCACTAGAGAGCGCCCAGCCGCTGCGATGGTCGTGCGTTCCTAAGTTCCACGGTCGCGCCGGCCAGGTATGCAAAAAAGAGAGACCGGGGCGCGCGCGAGGACAGAAGGCGGCCGCTGGCACGCCGCAACCGGAATACATTGGGGGATGGAATGAACAAGGTTCTCGCGCACGCTTTTCGTCATTTGCTTGCGGCAGGCATCGTTTCCGCGCTCTGCGTTAGCCTCGCTTCGGCACAGGCACCCACGGGCCCGCAGTCGGGCGGTCAGCCGCAGCCGACGCCTCCCCCCGCGCAGGCTCCGCCTGCCCAAAAACCGCAGGAAGGGGGCCTGTCCATCGCCGTCGAGGTTCCCGTTGTTACCATGGACGTGGTTGCTACCACCAATCACGGGGACATCATCGGCGGATTGAAGCGCGAAAACTTTCGCCTTGTTGAAGATGGTGTTCCACAAACAATCACCAACTTCGGTCCCACCGACGCGCCTATTACCATGGTCATCCTCATGGAATTTAGCGCCCGCTATTACGGGCAATTCTCCTACCTGGCGAAATACTGGACCGACGCGTTGTTCCCGAATCTTAAGCAACAAGATTACGTCGCGCTTGTAACCTTCGACATGAAGCCCAAACTTGAAGTGGATTTCACGCAAAACAAGGACGAGGTCCGCAACGCCCTCTACCATCTTTATTTCCCCGGTTTCAGCGAATCGAATGTGTACGACGCGATCCTCGATACCGTAGATCGCTTGAAAGACGTTCCAGGTAAAAAGTCCATTCTGGTAGTCGCTACGGGACGTGACACATTTTCAAAGCATACTTATGACCAAACGATGAAGGCTCTTCATCAGACCGACGTCCCACTTTTTATCGTTGGCATGAGCAAGGTCATCACCAACAGAATGGAATCGCGCGGCTATCAGGGCAGCGAAATTGATTTTTTGCAAGACGAAAATCAGATGAAGACTTTTGCAAAAGAAACCGGAGGTTTCGCGTGGTTTCCGCAGTTCACCGGCGAAATTCCCGGCATCTTTCAGCAAGTCGCGGCGTTTCTCCGTAACCAGTACAGCCTTTCCTATAGCCCGACCAATCGCAACCGGGACGGAAAATTCCGCAAGGTGAAAATTGATCTGGTCGCTCCGGACGGTTCACCGCTTTCCGTCCTCGACCAGAAGGGAAAGAAGCAGAAATACGTCGTGTATGCCCGCGAAGGTTACGTCGCGCCCAAAGGCGTCGACTAGACGCCCGTCAGTACCCGCGAGAAAAATCCACGCGGTTCGACAGTTCTTTTCCGCTGAGCCACTGGTCGAGCAGTTTCAGGAACAGTTCCGTTTCCCGGTCCCACAATCGTTCGCTGATGGCGCTGGTATGAGGCGTGATGAAAAGATTCCGCGCACGCCACAAGGGTGATTCCGGCGGCAGAGGCTCCCTGCCCGTAACATCGAGCGCCGCTCCGCCGAGCGTGCCGCTCTCCAAGGCGGTCAGCAGCGCCGTTTCATCCAGCAATGACCCGCGCGCCACGTTGATCAGCCGCGCGCCTCGCTTCATCCGAGCGATCTGTTCCGCGCCGATCAGGTGCTTTGTCCCGGGAGTCTCGGGCGCTGCGATCACAACGTAATCCGCATGCGGCAGCGCGTCATTCAATTCCGCGGCTGGCAGGATTTTTTCCACGTGCGTCGTGTCGCCTTTTCCCGAACGCGTCACCCCCCAGACCCGCACATCAAACGCTCTCGCTCGCCGCGCCAATTCGCGGCCGATCGATCCGTAGCCGACAATCAGCAACACGCTTCCGCTGATCTCCGTCAGGTGCTGCGGCTTGTCCCACAGGTCTTGCGCCGCCCACTTCGAAAGGCCCTGATAACGCACGGAATCAGGAAAGTTGCGCGCCAGCGACAGAAGCAGGCCGATGGTGTGCTCAGCCATCGGAATGGAGAAAATGCCACTCGCATTCGTGACGGTAATGCCGGAGCTGCGCAACTCCGGGTACATCAGCTGCGCCACGCCGGTAGCAGTCGAATGGATCCACCGCAGGGCACGCGCATGCGCCAACTGTTCCGCGCGCAGTGAGTACCCAACAAAAATAGTTGTGTCTGGCAATTCCTGCGGCAGCAAATCGTAATTCGGCAAGTGCAGCACACGAAGGGCCGGGTAACGCGCACGAATCGATTCTGCGAGCACCGCCTTCGGCCGCCACTCGGTGAACGGATGCCATACGCAAATCACTAGCTTTGTTTCAGCAGGTTTTGGTCGACTCATTCGGAGCGAAATCAGCGATGCTTCCGGCAAAGGATTAAACCGAAGAGAATTCCCAATGCGCCAGTCGGAGTGCCGGCTATGATCCGCGCGGCCAGATTCATATCTGGACGGCGCCCACCTGATTCCAGACGATTACAAGCCATGCTGCACCCCTGGCTGAACCCTACTTTGCCACAATTCTCAGGTCCGTGCCGGTCATATCGGCAGGCTGTTTCTGGCCGAGGACTCCAAGTAGCGTTGGAGCGATATCGCGCAGCGCGCCGCCCGGTTTCAATTGCAGCTTGCCGTCCTCCGTCACCAGAATGAACGGCACAGGATTTGTGGTGTGGTACGTGTGCGGCCCGCCCGTAACCGGATCAATCATCGTTTCCGCGTTCCCGTGGTCCGCGGTGATGATCCAGGCGCCGCCGCGCGGCTTCAATGTCTGGAAAATCGTACCGAGGCCCGCATCCACGGCTTCCACCGCTTTGATCGCCGCCTCCAGCTTTCCGGAATGGCCCACCATATCCGCGTTGGCGTAGTTCATGATGATGGCGTCGAATTCGCTCTTGTCGATCGCATTCACCACCGTGTCCGTGATTCCCTGAGCTGACATTTCCGGCTTCAGGTCATATGTGGCAACTTTCGGCGAGGGCACGAGGATTCGTTCCTCGCCGAAGAACGGTTTCTCCACACCGCCGTTGAAAAAATAGGTCACGTGCGCGTACTTCTCGGTTTCCGCGGTGCGCAAATTCTTATAGTTCAAATCCGCAAACACCTGCGCCAAAATGTGTTCAAGCTTGTCCGGTTTGATTACCGATTGCAGCCACGGCCAGTTTTTGTCGTACTGTGTCATGGCCACATAAAAGAGATTTTTCGGCCGTTTGGCATCGGCAAACTTGTCGAAATCCGGCCCGGCTAGCGCGTAGGTCATTTGCCGCGAGCGATCCGCACGGAAATTGAAGAAAATGATTGCGTCGTCGTCGCGGATCAGACCGACTGGCCTTGCCGCAGCGCCTTGTTCGCCGGTAATCACAATGGGCTTGACGAATTCATCCGTTACGCCGGCTTCGTAACTCGCTTTAAGCGCGGCGACGGGATCGGACGTGCGCGTTTCCGCTTCGCCATGCACCATCGCACGATAAGCGAGTTCAATGCGCTCCCAGCGATTGTCGCGGTCCATCGCGTAATACCGCCCGACCACCGTGGCGATTTTTCCGAGGCCCAACTCGCGCATCTTCTGCTGAAGCTGCTGCACGAACTCACGGCCGCTGTGCGGCGGCGTGTCGCGCCCGTCCATAAAGCAGTGTACAAAAACGTTTTCCACTTTTTGTTGCTTCGCCATCTCCAGCAGCGCAAACAAATGCTGGATGTGAGAGTGCACGCCTCCGTCACTCAGCAATCCAAGGAAATGCAACTGTCGCTGCCGGCCGCGCTCCATCGCCTTCTGGAACAATGGCACCTGATCTAGCGCCTTGTTCGCCACCATCAGATCAATTTTCGTGATGTCCATGTGGACGATGCGTCCGGCGCCTATGTTCAGGTGGCCCACTTCGCTGTTGCCCATCTGCCCGTCGGGCAATCCCACGGCAGGTCCCGAAGTCTGTATGAGCGTGTTTGCAAATCCCTTGATGAGAAGGTCGTAATTCGGCTTGCGGGCAAGCGCAATCGCGTTGCCTTTCGTTTCTGCGCGGTATCCCCAGCCATCCAGCACGGTTAATACAATCGGTTTCGGTCGCTTGGTCATTTGTCCTCAGAGAATTTGGTTACCATGCGGAAAATTCCTTCAGCCCCGCCAGTAGGCGGTCCACTTCTTCTGCCGTGTTGTAGTGGACGAGTCCGACGCGGAGGACACCTCCGAGCTTCTCGACTCCCAGGCGTTCGGTCAGATTCAGCGCATAGAAATTCCCGTCCCAAGTGAAGATGCCGCGTTCGCCGAGAAACGTTGCGGCGTCCGTCGGGGTTGCCTTGGCAAGCCGGAACGATACCGTCGAGCAGCGCTTCTCGAACTGCTTAGGATCTGTGATGCCAAAAAAACGCAGACCGGGAATGCAAAGAAGGCCTTCGATCAAGCGCGAGACCAGTGCGCGTTCATACGCCACCGTGGATCGGTACGCCGCCAGCAGGGCTGATCTACGGTCATTCGATGACGGATCGCAGCGCTTCCCAAGTTCCGCGATGTATTCCACCGCGGCGTGGATACCGGCGATTAGTTCCTGCACCTGGGTTCCGGTCTCCCAGCATTCCGGCACCGTGTCCGTGGCGGGCCGTACCTTGTAGGGCTTGAAGCGTTCGAGAGGTTCTTTCTTCCCGTACAGGGTTCCCATATGTGGGCCAAAAAACTTGTACGGCGAGCACACCAAAAAATCGCAGTCCAGCGCCTTCACATCGATCGGGCCGTGCGGAGCGTAGTGCACTGCGTCGATAAAGGCCATTGCGCCGGCGGCGTGCGCCAGCTTGGTAATCTCCGCTACAGGATTGATGGTGCCGACGATATTGGACGCATATCCCGCCGCGACAAGCTTGGTCTTCGAATTGAGCTTGCTCTTGAGATCGTCAAGATCGAGCGTGCAATCCGAGTCGCGAATATCCACCGTGCGAATCACCACGCCCTTTTCCTCCAACGCCTTCCAGGGCGAAAAATTCGCGTCGTGATCGAGCAGCGTGAGCAGAATCTCGTCGCCGGGTTTGAGCTCTCTTCCGATCGCGCGCGCGAGTCCCAGCGTGATCGTGGTCATGTTCTGCCCGAACACAACCTCGTCCGGCGAACAGTTGAACAAATCCGCCATCGCGGCGCGCCCAGCGGAAATCATTTCGTTGGTGCGGCGGCTGGTGAGAAACGCTCCGTAGGTATTCGCGTTCGCTTCGAGAAAATATTTGTGGACGGCATCCATCACCTGCCGGGGCACCTGCGTTCCGGCCGGACCGTCGAGAAAGGCCGCCTGCTGCCCATTCACTTTCAAATGCAGCGATGGAAACTGTTCACGAACCCAGCGGATATCGAACGTCTTGGAAATCGTTTCATGCAAAGCCGGTGTACCCATGATTGCCTCTGATACGCTCCACCAAAATAGAACGCATAGTTTCTCACAGTCGCATGCACGGTAAAACTCCGCAGCGTGCTAGCATCGCAGGGTCGGTTCACACATGCCGCGCCGGCGCCGGCTAAAAATCAAACGAGCGGTCCTCGAGGGACTGGCTTCGCGCCGCGATTCATCCCAGGAATACCATGGCAGAAAATGTTGCGAAGTCGGAGAGGACGCGCATTCTGCGCGAGCCGCAGCGCGGTGTTTACGATCGCGAAGAGATTTACAAAATTCTCGATGAAGGATTTGTCTGCCACGTCGGATTTACGGCTGAAGGGCAGACCTTCGTGATTCCCACCATGTATGCGCGCATCGGAGACGCGGTCTATTTCCACGGTTCCTCCGCCAGCCGCATGCTTCGCGGCGCGAGCGAGGGATTAAACGTTTGCCTTACCGTCACCCTGACCGACGGACTTGTACTCGCCCGATCGGTCTTCAATCACTCCATGAACTACCGATCGGTCGTCGTGCTTGGCAATGCCTCCCTCGTGGACGAGTCTGCCGAAAAATGGGAAGCCCTGCACGCGTTCACGGAAAAGATCCTCCCCGGCCGCTGGGGCGATGCTCGGCAGCCGAATGAAAAGGAATTGAGGGCCACAAGCATTCTGCGCCTGCCGCTTACCGAGGTTTCCGCGAAAGTACGCACGGGCGGCGTCGAGGATGACGCTGAGGATTATGCGTTGCCGGTCTGGGCGGGCATTGTTCCCTTGCGCGTGGTGGCCGATGCGCCCGAACGCGACGAACGCTGCGATCCGGCAATCGCAACGCCCGGATACGCGACGACTTTTCGCCGCGGTGGAAACTAAACGGCGGGCCGGACGGCACGGAGAAAATCGGCCAGCAGTCCGTAGGCAGTGGCTTCAATCCCTGGATTGTGTTCAACGATGGAAAAACCAAACACGTCGAGGTCGAAATGAATCGCGGAGCTGGTTCCTTCCAGATTCGCCAGCGGGTCGCTGGCCAGCAGAAGCTCCGGCCGCACCAGGCAGTCCACGCCGGTACCCCGGCGTTCCGCGCGGCACACCAGTTTGTAGCGCATGCCCGCGCCACGCACGCTTCGGATTTTCTCCTCGCTTAACTCGAGGATTCCCGTCCGTTGCACCCGTTCGAGCTTCATAGGAATTCCCATCAGCACAATCGAGAGCGCGACAACCTTGACCGCCGCGTCCCAGCCATCGAGGTCATTGGCAGGATCCGTTTCCGCAATGCCCAAAGCTTGTGCTCGCCGAATCGCTTCGTCAAACGACAGTCCTTTCTCTACTTCAGTCAGCACCACGTTGGTCGTCGAATTCAGCACGCCGGAAAATCCGCGCAACTCGACTGCCGGCAGTCCCGTCGGAAACATGGAAAAAATTGGAACGCCATCCATGACCGTTGATTCGCAGAGAAACTTCTTGCCGCGTTCGCGAGCCAGGGCGGTCAACTCGTCGTACGCGTGTACGACCGGACCTTTGTTCGCGGAAATTGCGTGCGCTCCCTGATTCAGAGCTGCCTTCAGGTGGTCGATCGCGGGCTGGCCGCTCAACGGATCGAGGGAACTTGTCTCGAAAAAAACGTCTGCGCGGGACTGTTCCAGCCACTCCACCGCGTTTTGCGGAGAGGGCGAGGAGCCGCGTAATGTCGGCCAATGCCCGTTCAGAAGTGCAATGGGATTTAGCCCATCGGGATCGGCAACCCAGCCGGCGCGCCGCGTGGCAACCCCGGTGAGCCGCCAGCGAACGTCGTAACGACGGCGCATCTCCGTTTCCTTGGCTATCAAGAGCCTGAGAAGAGCGCGGCCGACGTGTCCAAAGCCGACGATGGCGAGATTGTAGAGAGGAATGTCAGCCCCTTTAAACTGTCAATGACCTCTGGCAATGAACTAACGAACCGCCGCTTCCAGTTTCTGCGCCACGGAGAGAATATGCGCCGCTTCGGTCTCAAGAACGCGCGCCGTTACGACGACGCCCGCATCGGCTTCCTGCCACTGCTTCTGCTCGATCGCTTCGCGCACCACCGGCAGCGTTTTTGCTTCGTAGCCGGTGTACTGACCGGGCGCGTCAACGAAATGCTTGAACCACGGCCTGCCGGGAAGCCCTTCCTCCAGCGTCAGCTTGTGCTCGCTTTCCACCAGGCTCCGGTTGACCTCGGCGAGCGAGGCTTTGGCGAGCGCCGCGCCGCCATTGGCCATTGCTTTGTCGAGCGCTTTGCGATATTCCGCGCTCGCGCGCGCCAGCGCTTCTGTCGCGTTGTCGAGCGGCGCGAAATTCAGGAATGGCGGCACGATCTCCTTGGCTGGCGGCACGGATTTCACGCGCGGATCGGTCATTGCGGCAAACACACCCTCTTCCAGTTGGCGGTTACGCTCAGCAATTTCATCCCGCGATTTTTGCGCCAGCGTCTTGAGTTCTTTGACATAGCTCTGCATGGTGTCGGAAAAATTTGCATACTCGAAGGGTAGCAGCTCCGCGTCTGCCAAACGCATGATCGCGGTTCCCGCGGCCTGGGCCAGCGCGCGCCCGTAAACAAATTCCGTGTCGCTGAAATGTGTAAACCAGTAAAAGTCGTCGTAGATCGAGTGGTAGATGCCGCCGCCATCTTCGCCGCCGAAGCCAAGATTCAGCGAGGCGACGCCGTCATGTTGCAGAAAGGCGCCGTAATCGGACCCCGAACCCAGCGCGCCAATGCGCAAGTCTGTGCGTGTGCGTGCTTCCTGGCGTTCTGCGATGTCATCCGGGCGGCCAATCTGCCTCAACTGCGCGCGCTTCCAGATGGAAAGCTTGGTTTCCGGATCCTGGATGTCCCGCGCGACATCGTTGACGAATTTTTCAAGCGTGTGCGAGCCTTCCGCGCCAAAATATCCGCGCCCGTTGACGTCCGAATTGATATAGACGACAGCGTGTTGTTTCAATTCGTCGGCGTGTTCCTCGGCAAATTCCGTTGAACCGATCAGTCCCGGCTCCTCCGCGTCCCATGCACAGAAAATGATCGTGCGCTTCGGCTTCCATCCCTGCTTCACAAGTTCACCGAGGCCGCGGGCTTCTTCCAGCACCGCAATCAAGCCAGAAATTGGATCCTGTGCGCCGTTCACCCATGCGTCGTGGTGATTCCCTCGAATGATCCACTGGTCTGCGCTGCTCGTGCCGGGAATTTTTCCGATTACGTCGTAGATCGTTTTCAAGTCCCAGTTCGATTTCACCTTCAAGTGCACTTTCGCAGGACCCGGTCCGACGTGATACGTCACGCCAAGTCCGCCTCGCCATGCGCGTGGCGCAACCGGGCCGCCGATCGCGGCCAACAACGGTTCCGCATCGCCGTAGGAAATCGGCAGCACTGGAATTTTTGTAATTACTTTTGAATCTTTCAGTTCGAGCCGCTTTGCATTCTTTTTCGCGCCGACACCCGGCGTTAGTGGATCGCCCGGATAAATCGGATCGTCCGCGACGCTTCCGCGCTGCACGCCGTCGCGTGGGCGCCACGCCCCGGCCGGGAAAGTTTCGCCCTGCTTGAATCCATCTTCGTTCGGGTCGGAGTAAATCAGGCAACCGACCGCACCATGTTCCGCCGCGACCTTCGGCTTGATGCCGCGCCACGAGCGGCCGTACTTCGCAATCACGACTGCGCCTCTTACCGAAACGCCCAGCCGTTCGAGCTGTTCGTAATCCTCCGGGATGCCGTAGTTCACAAACACCAGCGGCGCCGTCACATCGCCGTCAATCGAATACGCGTTGTACGTAGGCAGTTGCGCGTTCTGCTGGTTTGACGTCGGATCCTGCGGCACCACAGGCTCCTGCAGCTTGGCGACAAATTTCGGCCCGCCCTCCACCAATTCGACGGCACGTTCCTTCGGCGTGGGGAACAAGATGTCAAACGTTTCGATGTGCGTATCGAGCCCGAACTCTTTGAATTTCGCCGCGAGCCACTCCGCATTGTCCCTGTCGTATGACGCGCCGACATGATGCGGTTGCGCCGAAAGCCGCTGCATGTAGTCCCGCATGAGTTGCGGACTCGGAATCGCCTTGAACTTTTCTTCCCACTGGCGTTCCGCGCGTGACGACTCTGCGGAGAACCCGAACAGGACCGGTTCGTCGCCGGATATGGAGTGCAACCACGGCAACGCCGCAGGAATTCCCAACAACACAGCGATCACACAGACGATTCGTCTCATAAGCTCCTCTGAATCATTTACGAAATTGGCTGCGCGGGCAGGATCTTGCGCAGCACGAAATTGCCAATTGGCGGATAACCCGCCCTCTCGCCCTGATTTGCCTTGATCTCGAACACAATTCCGGGAAACAGGTTCGCCACCCGTCCGCCCATTCCCCGAAGCCAAACAAACTTCAAAAGGCCAAGGAAAGCCAGCGGCGGGGCTTGATTGGCACCGCCGTCCGGCCGAGCAGGCATCGCAAAAAACATGGAAACAACCAAGACAATCATCCCGGCGAAGAAAGTCACCCTGTAAGCGGCGTGCCAAATCAACGATTGCAGAGCATGAAATCCGGCAAATCGCGAATCACGCCTCACGAGAGAAAAGATCGGAGGCGCGAGAAATCCGGAAAAAATCGCCAGCACGCGAACCAGCAATGCTTTCGTACGTTCATCCTGCGTCGGAGCGGCGAGCGAGAGGCCGACTGGAGCGGTCGTCATCAATTCAGCTTCCTCGATGACGCAAGCGCCGTCATCGCAAGCTGAGGATTATTTCGCGAGCTCTCAATTCACGCAAGGGCGGATTTTTAGGGCGGCTGCGGTTCAAAAGATCGAAGCAGCTGTTCTCTGACGAATCCCCCCGGCGCGGGTGTTTTTAGAACTTCTTGGGTGCGGCCCAAAGGTCAGCGGCGGGAACGAACTCAACCGGCACACCCGTCAAGAATGTCCGCAGCCAGCGCGCGCATTCCTCCATGCCTGCCTGTTCGGAAGGAACGTGGCCCAGCAGAATCAGCGCTTTCGCACGACCTTCTGTGTATGCGTCGGTGACGTACTCGACCGTCTCCCATTCGTGGGTCTCGCCGGCAATCAACACCTGCAGGTCCGGCATTTCAAGAGCGCCCGTCTCGCGGCGAGATCCCGCAGAGCCCGGGCTGAACGCGACCCGTGTCACCTTCATATTGCGATCGCCCGCAATTCGTGGCACCGCTGCGTGCAGCTTCATGCGCAACTCTTCGGCTAATTTCTCGACCGTCGTTTCGGGAATCCTGAACAGATATTGATTCGCCGGGTCCTGATATTTCTCCCAGCCAAGTGCGCGGACGTTTCCCGCTTCAATCCCGTCCGGCTGGCGCCGGTGCCAGTGATCATGGAACCGCCATACGACGAGATGATGCTCCTCAATGAACGCGCGCTTCGCGGCCAGCACCGCGTCCTGTTCGCCTTGAGGGAGCTGCTTGGGGTCATCGAGGTGATCGTAAAACGTCGGCTCGTGCGTGACGATCAGGTTTTGCCGGTTCGCCGCTGCGCGCTGCAGCACGTCGAACGTCGCCATCATCGTGACCGCAATGCCGGTGACGCGAGTCTGCGGGTCACCGGCCTTGAATGTGTCGACCGTTTGTTCCTGCCAGGGAACGCCCACATGGGCCTTGATTTGTTCGATCACTTCGCTTGCAGTGGGCTTTTGAGCCGAAGGCGGAGAAGTCGCCTGTTGCGCCAGTGCCGGGAATGCAAGCAGCGGGATCAGGAACGTGCAGCAACAGAGTTTCATTGGGCCTCGCAACGTGTCGAGTGCAGTTTACATCGAGTAGATGAGGTATGTGGGAAACCTCGAGAAAATTATCTAAGGGCTTTGGACATCACTGTAAAGTGGCTGGGGACTTTAAGAAGAATGGTCTCCGGGATCGGCGCGATGCCGGTAACGGAGTAGCCGAGACGCTCATAAATTGGCTGAAGTTCGGCCCGAACGTTGACGACGCGGAGCTCGGCGAATTCGCAGCCAGTTTGCTTCAGAAAGTTCTCAGCAGCCTCGACCATGCGGCGGCCAAGTCCGCTCTTTTGGCGGTTCGGTTCGACCGCCAGCAGGCCGAGATAGCCTCGGCGCGCATCCTTGACCTCCACGTAAATACAACTGAGCAGCTGCGATCCCTCTTCAAGCAGCAGGAATTTCCCGGTTTCCAAAAGCGCGCTCAGTTTTTCAGCAGTGATGCGATCGCCGTCGATGATGGGTTTTTCGACGACGAACGCTGCGTTGATCAGACGGACGAGTGCGTCGGTATCGGCGGCTTCTGCTAGCCGCACACGATATTCCGGTGACGATTCTTGTGCCGAGGTCGCGATTGCCATGGTCTCCTGGGTCTGTCTCCTGAACACTCAGGAAAAAATACTTTTGCCGGGAAAACGTGCCGCCGCGCCAAGTTGCTCTTCGATGCGCAACAGCTGGTTGTACTTGGCGATGCGGTCCGTGCGGGAAGCGGAACCGGTCTTGATCTGGCCCGCGGCAGTCGCTACGGCAAGGTCGGCGATGAAGGTGTCTTCTGTTTCGCCCGAACGGTGCGAAATGATGGAGCTGAAGCCGGCCTTGCGGGCCAGTTCGATGGCATCAATGGTTTCCGTCACCGAACCAATCTGATTGAGCTTGATCAGGATTGCGTTCGCAATTCCATCGTTGATGCCGCGCGACAAACGTTCGGTATTTGTCACAAACAAGTCGTCGCCAACCAGTTGGATTTTCTTCTTAGAAGACTTCGTACCGACCGATTCGGTCAGCGACTTCCATCCCGCCCAATCGTCTTCCGCCATACCGTCTTCGATCGACACAATCGGATATTTCTCCGTCCAATCGGTCCAATACGCAGCCATTTCATCCGATGAGTGCGCGCTCTTGTCCGACTTCTTGAAAACGTACTTGCCGCTGGCCTTGTCGAAGAACTCGCTGGACGCCGGATCGAGTGCAATGCTCACCTGCTCGCCGGGCTTGTACCCCGCCGCGCTGATCGCCTCCAGCACGATCTGAATCGCCTCTTCGTTGGACTTGCAATTGGGCGCGAAGCCGCCTTCGTCACCGACCGCCGTCGAGTAGCCATGCTTTTTCAATGCGGCCTTCAAGGCATGAAATACTTCCACGCCCCAGCGCAGCGCCTCGGAAAAGCTCGGCGCGCCGATCGGCATGACCATGAATTCCTGGAAGTCCACGGAATTATCCGCGTGCGCCCCGCCGTTCAAAATATTCATCATCGGGACGGGCAGCAGATTTGCGCTGCGGTCGCTTGAATACTTCGCGAGATATTTGTACAGAGGTTGCTTGGTCGCTGCAGCGGCCGCGCGCGCCGCGGCCATGGAAACGGCAAGAATGGCGTTCGCACCGAGCCGCGATTTTGTCGGCGTATTGTCCAGCATGATCATCTTGTGATCGAGTCCGCGCTGATCGGAGGAATCAAATCCCGCCACGGCCTTGGCGATTTCGCCGTTCACGTTGGCAACGGCCTTCAGCACGCCCTTGCCGAGATACCTGCTTTTATCGGCGTCGCGTAGTTCCAAGGCCTCGTGCTCGCCAGTGGAGGCGCCGCTCGGAACCGCCGCGCGGCCCAGCACATCGCCTTCCAGAATTACATCCGCCTCGACCGTCGGATTCCCGCGCGAGTCAATCACCTGCCTGGCGTGGACTCTTGCAATCTTCGTGGACATTTCTGTTCTTCTCCTAAGCTCACTGCGAACTCATAATTGTACAGGAGCGCCGCCACCATCGATCAACCACCGCGAAGAGCATTGTAGTGGTCGAGTTTTCAGTAGGGGCTTTTGTGAACCGTTGCGGCCCGCATCTTTTTATCTGCGAGCAACCTACTGTTCCACAGGTCTGGCACGAAAACCCGCGCCGCGGCTTGAGATGCTGGCGCGACCCGCCGGGGCCTGATGATACAGCGCGCTGTCTTGCGAGGCGAAGACCTCTCGTTACCGGGCCGGATACGCTCGTTCCGATTTATGTGGCGGCTTGCGCAGCGCGGCCGGGAACTACATCCACCTGCAGCGCCGGATCAGCAGCGGGGATGTAAGTAGTTGGCAGACCCAGTTCGCGACGCACGATGTTGGCACCCTGGGCGATCGCGCTTGCTTTGTAAAACGCAATTTCGCGGTTGCAGCCCTGCCTCCCAAACCCGCAGTCATTGGACACGACCAGCTTTTCGGCGGGAACATATTTGAGCGCCTTGCGGATTTCCGCCGCTACATCCTCCGGACGGTCCGCTTGCAGCATGCGATGGCTGACCACGCCGATCGCGATTTTTTTCTTTAGACTATTTTTGAACGGGGCAAAAAGTTCCAGATCCTTCTGCCCGCGGTCCTTCATCTCGAGCGTCCACACATCGCCACGGCAACGCTCGAGATAAATCTCAATCGAATTCGCGTAACTCGTGTCTTCCATCACCCGCTGCATGTTCGGGTTGCCCCAGCACGTGTGAATCCAGAGTTCCACGTCCTCGAGCCCCTGCACTTCGCGATTGAAAGCATCGATCATGAACTTCACATCTTCGTGATCCTTGCCGAAAGTATTCGCCATGAAATGGAAGGTCGGCTCTTCAATCTGAATGCAGCGGCAACCGGCGTCGCGCAATGCCAGCAGCTCTTTGTTCATGGCCTCGGCCATGTCCCAGATCACCTGGCGCTTGTCTTTGTACTTTGCCGTGTGGATGTCCAGAAACAGGGCCATCACCTGAGAACAACACGTTCCGAACTTCACCGGTTTGCGCGTCTTGCTCTGAGCCAGGCGCCACACTTTTGCATAGTCCAGCGGGCGGTGCTCGATTTTGTCCACCACATGCGGCCAGCGCCAGCCGGTGTAAATCTCATTCAGCAGCGTGCCCGGAGGATAGTGCAACCACGGCGCGGTCGTCTCTTCCGGCTGCAGGTGTTCGCCTGCAAATCCAGCCCACCGCTGTAGCGGATAGTGATGCCACGCGCGCCCCGCCAGATCTTCGTCCACATGGAAATCGCCGTGACTCAAGATGTCCAGTCCGGAGCGCTCCTGGTCGCTAATCACCACGGCCAAGGCATCCTGAAATTTTTCCCGGAACCGCACGTCCAGCATGCAGGTATCGAGTGGCTTGCCCCACATACACACGTCGAACCAGCGTGGTCGTGGAAACGATCCGGTGGTCGTGCTGGGCAGTATCAGGTCTTTGGTGGCGATGAACATGAACTTCCTCCCGCGGGCATTGTACAGCCACGGCAATTCTGCGCGATACAAATTGAAGTTTCAAACGAAGCGATTCCCGGTTCGGGATTCGCAGTCGGCGCTCAGGTTCGTGTCAGGAGTGCCCGCGAAGATCTACAAGACACATAAACTGACGTTGAAATCCCTATGCCGTTTCCGGCTCTTCGATCAGCGATTCCTGTCGCACGACGATGACAATTCCCGATTCCGTGACGTGGAACCGCCGCTTGTCCGCTTCCAAGTCGTATCCAATCTCTGTGTGCTCGGGTAGATTGACGTGGCGGTCGATGATGGCGTGGCGAATTTTCGAGTGCCGCCCCACATTGACGTGGTTATAGAGAATGCAGTCGCTCATGTCGGTATAGCTGTTTACGCGAACGTCATATCCGACCACGCATTTCGCCAGCCGTCCGCCGGAAACGATGGACCCGCCAGCGACAATCGAATCGACCGCCACGCCCATGCGGTCCGGATCGCCGAACACAAATTTTGCCGGAGGATACTGGTGCTGCCAGGTGCGCAACGGCCACGCATCGTCGTACAGGTTGAACACCGGCGAGACACTCACTAGGTCCATGTTCGCTTCGTAGTACGCGTCGATTGTCCCCACATCGCGCCAGTAGTGCGAAGTCTTGCGGTTCTCATCCACGAAGTTGTATGCAAACACCCGATGCTTCGTGATGATGCGCGGCAAGATATCTTTTCCGAAATCGTGATGCGATTTCGGATCTTCCGCGTCAGCCAGCAAAATCGGGATCAGCAATTGCGTATTGAAAATGTAGATGCCCATGGAAGCGTTGCATTGCCCCGGATTGTGCGGAGACTCCTTCGGATGCAAAGGCTTCTCTTCAAAACCGACGATGCGCCACTCCTTGTCGACTTCGATCACGCCGAACTGGCGGGACGCTTCCTGCGTGGGAATCTGTATCGTGCCGACGGTGACGTCCGCTCCCGAATCCAGGTGCTGCTGCAGCATCTTCGCGTAGTTCATCTTGTAAATGTGGTCGCCGGAAAGGATGAAAACGAATTTCGAGCGCTCGCTTCCGATCGAATATATATTCTGATACACCGCGTCAGCCGTTCCCTGATACCACTCCTTCGAAACGCGCATCTGCGGCGGGAGAATTTCGATGTATTCGCCGAGTCCGGCCAGTCCCGACCAACCCGCGCGCACGTGGCGGCTCAAGCTGAGCGCTTTGTACTGGGTCAGTACAAAAACGCGCCGGAGCCCGGAGTTTACGCAATTGGAAAGGGTGATATCGATGATGCGGTACAACGCGCCGAAAGGAACCGCTGGTTTGGCGCGATCCCGGGTCAACGGCCACAGACGCTCGCCCTGGCCTCCTGCCAACAGCACCACAATGGCATCGCGCATGTCTTGCATGATCGCCCCCCGCGGGCCCCGGGTCAGGAATCGTGTCTGGCCGCGCCATTCTAGCAGCACTTAGGCTCAATTCAAGGCGGATAGCGGCGTCGGCCCAGAACCTAGCCGGAACCATCTCTTGCCGCTGATTATTACCAAGATAGTTAGCACTGGGAGTCCTGGGAGCCGTTGTTATGCAACGTTGCAAAGATTGCTTGACACCTCTTCACGAATTGATTAGAAGTGGGCCATAAATCATCCTCGTTAAGGGTGCACGTCTAAAAACCTGTCAAGCATGCGGCGAACCGGGCATAGGCCCGGGCGATTAGGCGTGCGATAATAGAGACGGTGGAAACCGGCACGTGGCCAGGTTTCCGGACAATACCAATCCGAACCGGATTGGGGGTGAAGAACTAAGTGGCTGAAGTCATTATTCAAGAGAGTGAGTCACTGGAAAATGCCCTGCGGCGTTTCAAGCGCAAGGTGCAACAGGAAGACATCATTAAGGAAATCAAGAAGCATAGCTTCTACATGAAGCCCGGCGAAAAGCGCCGGGCAAAGGAAGCGCTTTCGCGGAAGCGTCTGCGCAAAAAGCAGCGGCGCGAACAGGATTGAGGTCGCCTGTTCGCCCAAAGCTCGGCGCCCCGCTCCCGTGATTCAGGCCCCGGTCAGGTAGTGAACGGCAGTTTGGAAGTTGCAGATACCAGCTCGCAGGCCCCAGGAGCCCCAGCCCGGTTCCCTGGATTCCACGATTTCGGTGGAGTCCGACCTTTCGTGCAGAGTTCTGCGCGTTCCCTTTCCGAAATTGGGGTCTCAGGGGGAACGCTTCCATGGAATACCACGACAAGGTCCTGAAGTGCTCGGAGTGTGGCGCCGAGTTTGTATTTACTGCCGGCGAACAGATGTTTTTCGCCGACAAAGGCTTCAAGAACGAACCGAAACGTTGCAAGGCCTGCAAGGCCAAGCGCGCGGAGGCCTCGGGCGGAAACAGCGGCCCGGTGCGTTCTGAGACCAAGACCAGCTGTTCGCAGTGCGGGAAGGAAACCACAGTTCCTTTCCGGCCGACGCAGGGACGCCCAGTGTTCTGCCGCGAATGCTTCCAGCAGCGGCGTGCAATGGGCGCGGCGTAGTCCGAGTACGCGATCCGAGTGATGTCGAATTGAATCTGGCCGACGGTCGCGTAAGAATCCTCGGGAATGGTTCAGCCTGGAAAAATTGAAGAGCAGAAGCAAAAGGGCGCCTGGAGCGCCTTTTTTGTTTGCGCCACGAACCGCCGCCGCGCAGAGTACAATCCAGTCGTGAACAAGAACCATCTTGAAACTCTGCGGCGGGCAATTCATCCAACTCCGGCGCGATTTTTTCTGCTGCTTCTTTCCCTTCTTCCTTTATCGCATTCTCTTCGAGCACAAGAACGAAAATCCGGCTCGCAAAACTATTTCGTCAAGCTGGTTTGCGAATCCGCTGACAAAATCGTAACCGTGAAATTCGATGGCACGGCCGCGAAAATCGAGGCCACTGCGGACACTCGGATCGTGCAGAGCGATATCAGCGGGCCGCACGGCATCGCGTTCTCTCCCGACAGGAACACGTATTTCGTTTCGATCGGGCATGGACGGCCGTTCGGCTTCGCTGTGAAATATTCCGCGGACGATGATCGCGAAGTTGGCCAATTACAACTCGGAATGTTTCCGGCAACAGCAGACGTGAGTCCGGACGGGAATTTTGTGTACATCGTGAACTTCAACCTGCACGGCGATCCGGTGCCCAGCAGCGTCTCCGTTCTCGACGCCAACGTGATGCAAGAAGTGGCAAGAATCCCGACCTGCGTGATGCCGCACGGCTCGCGAGTCTCTCGGGACGGCTTGTATCAATATTCGGCGTGCATGATGGACGATGAGCTGGTAGAAGTGGATGCGCAGCGAATGAAGGTCGCACGGACCTTCCGTGTAACAAAGGGGAGCGAGCAAGGATTCGACGGTTTGATGCCGCGCGACGCAAGTACGAAAACTCGCGCCACGAACCACAGGGCTACGCAACACGATCACGCCGCGATGGGCATACCGGCCGATGCGTGCAGCCCAACATGGGCGCAGCCTTCAGTCGATGGAAAGAGGGTTTGGGTTGCGTGCAACCAGTCCAACGAAATTGTAGAAGTGGATGCAAAGACGTGGAAACTCGTCCGGCGAATGCCAGCGGGAAACGGCGTTTACAATTTGGGAACTTCGCCGAATGGAGTTTTTTTGATCGCGACAAACAAGCGCGACGCTTCGGTTTCGATTTTTGATACGGCAAGCGGTTCCGAACTCGGGCGGCTGAAAACCAAACGAAGGATCGTGCACGGTGTCACGGTCTCGCCGGACTCGCGCTACGCGTTTGTCACCGTGGAGGGCATCGGGTCGGATCCGGGAACGGTCGAAGTTATCGATCTCGCTCTGCGGAAGACCGTTGCGACGGTGGATACCCCGGAACAGGCTGCGGGCATCGATTTCTGGAAAGTCGAGTAGTTCCTCTTTCGCTCTGTATTTCGTATGCGCGTCAGTTGAAATTCCGTTGCGCCGTCGAGCCGTTGCCACAGGCATTCCGCAGGGCGCTCGCTGCTTGTAATTTGCGACTGGTTAGCGTCCTTCTAGAGCGGGGCCTCGGCGGTGGAGGTGTAGGGCTTGTGTTTGCCGAGCTTGACGATCCACAGGCCGCCATGGACGTCGTTGACGTAGATGTTGCCTTTGTAGGGAAATGCGCCCCAGGCGAACGGAACGTTGGGACGATAGGCTTCGGGATCGCCGGACCAGAAACGCGCAATTTCTCGGCCTTGGTTGTAGAGTTCGCCGCGAAGCTCGCCGGAAACGTCGAGTACCCGGGCACCGCCGTTGTAGTAGCCCATATAGAGGACATCCTCGAAAATCCAGATGTTGTGGGCCCCGGCTTCCGGAACGCTGTAGGTGGCAACTTGCTTCGGATTCGCGAGGTCGCTCACGTCAACCACGTGGACGATACCGCGGACGGGAATGCGCTTATGTGATGCAAGACTGAAAATTGAGGGGAAAACTTCATCGCCGACGAAGACGTAATTCTTGTAGCGATAGACGGCGTGAGCGCCGGCGATCCAGCCCGGACCGTAAAGTTCGTTGTAATTGAAACGCTGCCGCGAAACAAATTGCGGATGCTCAGGGCTGCCGCCTTTGATCCCGTTGCCCACGTCGAGGATGACGAGGCCGTCGCGCCAGTAGGCAAGATAGGCGAAACCGTCGATCACCTGAACGTCATGCAGGTAGCGGCCGGAGGTGGCCACGCCTTCCGGCAAGGCTACCTGCATTTGTGCGGAGCTCTCGACCTGCCAGCGAGCGACTTCCCTGGGATTTTTCACATCGGCGAAATCAATCACTCGCAGCGAGCCGGTAGCATCGTCGGTGAGATATACGTAGTGGCCGTTGACGTAAGCGCTGTGAACGCCGCCGGTGACGGTGGCTGTGTACTCCGACAGAACTTTCGGGTTCAGGGGATCGGCAGTGTCGAGAAAAACGATGCCGTTTTTGCGGCTGGAAGCGCCTTCACGAGTGATCACGCCGATTTTTCCGTCGGAGGTGACGCTGACGTCGTTGATCAGGCGCGCGTCCACTTTGAGCGCATCGGATTCCTTGGGATGCGCGGGATCGGCGATATCGTAGATATAGACTTTGTCGCTGATCGTAGAGAGATACGCGTAATGATCCCAGATCCACTCTTCCGCGAACTGTTCGTTCCTAGGCATGGCGTGCCCGACGACTTCAACTTCGCGCCCTAGATCGCGCGGAGTGACGACGACGCTGGCCGATGCGCTGCGACCACCAGCCGACGCGCGAACGATGTAAGTCCCGGAACGTTCCGCGACAAATGCGCCATCGGGAAAAACCTGAGCGCCTTCGCCTTCGATGGACCAGGTTACGCCGTTTTTGTTCGCGCCACTCGACGGAGACTTTTCCGCGGTGAAGTGAAGGACCTCACCGGTTTTCGCGGAAGAGGTAGCAGGGGAAACGGAGACGCTTTTTACCTTGCCTTTGCCGACGGCGACGACGGTTTCAGAGACCGCGCCGTCGCCAGCGACGCGAATTTTGGTCTTGCCGGATTTGATGGCATGCACCACACCGGCTGCATCGACCGTGGCGATGGCGGGCGAATCGGAGGTCCAGGTCAACGCGATATCAGTGCGCGGATCACCGTTCGAATTGCGCGGGACCGCGACGAGTTGCGCGACATCGCCGAAAGAGAGTTCTCCCGCGGGAGCTGAAACGACGATCTTCGCAATGTGTGGTTTTCCAACAGTGATAAGCCCGTAGCCCATTTTCCCGCCGATAAGAGCGCCGACAATGACTTCGCCAGGCTGAAAAACAGAGACGAGGCCGCTCGGATCGGAACCTGAAATATCCATTGGAGCCGCATACCAGAATTTCACAGCCTCGGGCAGCACGTTGCCGCTGGCATCCTTTCCGACGGCCTTGAACTGGACTTTGTCGCCAATGGCGGCGCTGGCTTGCGCGGGAATGACTTCAACGGTGACTACCTTGGATTCTTCGTTCTTGTCTTTTTCCGGCTCCATGGGTTTTTGCGCCAAAACGGAAACTGAAGCAAGAGCGGAAAAGGTCGTCGTAGTGAGAGCGATCCGGAAACGTTTGGCCAGAGTCGAGTTCATCAAGTCCTCAGCTTCAGAGTGGAAGTCGCCCGCGAGGCCGCAGGTGGAGCAGAGTTTAGGAGCGCTTCCGGCGACTGTCAATCTGCGGAAAATTCGCGGGCCTGTTATCCGCCGTCGATGTCCTACTTCCACCAAATGGGCCTCAACCCGCGCTGGTCAGCCGATCGGGCAGCGTTAGAAGGGCTCGCAAAAACGGGCGGCGACTGTGCATCACACGCGAAACGATGAGGCCGCCTTCGATGGCCGCCACGGCATCCTCGGCGCGGCGCCGCGAAAGGGCGGGCGACAGGCCCGCATCGCGGGCAATTCGCGCGAACGATTCGACCCAGAACTCCATTGAGCGTTTGGCGTGCTTCAACGTGCGACGATCGCTCGCCAGCGTCAGCGTGTCCAGCAAGCACCAGTTTCTTCCCGAACCATAAAACTTCGCAAGCCCGCGGGCCATCTGCTGAGCGCGTTTCTCCGGAGGACCCGCTTCCTGAGCCGGACCCAAGACGCAGGTAGAGAACTCGTTGCCCACGTGCGAGAGGACCGCGTTTACCATGTCCTCTTTGCCCCCGGGAAAGCGGTGGTAGAGACTAGCCTTCACGAGGCCGGTCGCCGCCATAAGGTCCGCATAAGAAGCCCCCTGGTAGCCTTTCCTTCGAAAAACCTCCGTCAAACGCGCAAAAACCTGCTGGTCCGGCAGCTTCGCTGGTCGCATGACTCTCTCCTTCCCGATTGGATGGTGCCGGAAGGTACTGAGTTAGTCCAATTGGTCTAGAAGGCCTTCGACGACCCCGCTCGAAGAACCCTGAAACCTTTTGCTGAGCCCGGCATCAGACGTATTAGACCGTATGGTCTATTTCAAAAACGCCGGAGGAAAGTCATGAACAAGGAGCGCATGATGAGCGTTCAGAGGTTCTTACGGGCAGTGACCGTCGCGGCGGCAGTTTTCTTCCCAGCCGCGAATATCACGTCTGCGCAGACGGACACGGCACGAGTCGTGAACCGGTTCACGCGTGTGGACGGAGTGAGAATTTTCTATCGCGAGGGCGGGCCCAAGGACGCGGCGACGATCGTACTGCTGCATGGGTTTCCTAGTTCGTCGCACATGTTCCGCGAGCTGATTCCCCGTCTTTCGGACAGGTACCACGTTGTTGCACCCGATTATCCGGGCTTCGGGTACAGCGATGCGCCGTCGCCGGAGCAATTCGCATACACCTTCGATCACCTTGCCGATACGATCGAGCATTTTCTGGATCAACAGGGCATTCAGAAATATTCAATCTACATCCAGGACTATGGCTCTCCGGTCGGATTCCGGTTGGCGACGCGGCACCCCGAGCGAATCCAGGCGATCATCACCCAAAATGGCAATGCGTATGAGGAAGGGTTGTCTCCCTTCTGGGCGCAGTACCTTTATCCGTATTGGAAGGAACGCAGCGCCGACAATGAATCGAAAGTTCGCCAGCTGCTGACGCTCGACGCGACAAAACTGCAATACCTGCAGGGCTTCCGAAATGCAGAAAATGTGAGTCCCGACGCCTACACGTTTGACCAAGCCGGGCTTGATCGGCCGGGCAACGATCGCATTCAGCTGGAGCTCTTTTACGACTATCGGAAAAATCCTCCGTTGTATCCCGTGTGGCACCGGTATCTGAGGGAAAAAAAGCCGCCCGTTCTGGCCGTGTGGGGCAAGAACGACCCGGTCTTCCTCCCAGCCGGCGCCGAAGCCTTTCTTCGAGATGACCCGCGCACGGAACTCCACCTGTTGGACACCGGACACTTCGCCCTCGAAGAAGACGGAGCAGGAATCGCTCAATTGATCCGGGAGTTCCTCAAGAAAAGCGTCAAGTAAGAAGAATACCGACGAAGGAAATCAATCGCGCGGCGCGAATTGGAAGTTCGCGCCGGCCGAGTCTTCGGGCTGCGCAAACCGGGGGGATGAGAAACGCCCCGCCCCCTGAAGACGGCGGCTACCAGGTGACTTCGGCAATGCCGCGGGTTGGGGTATGATACCGGCGACGTCCCCAGCTCAGACGACCGCAATGCGGACTTGTTGTGTGCAGCCGCAAAACGGTTGACACGACCCGGAGGGCCACCCCATGGCTCACCGCTTCACCATCGGTGTCGAAGAAGAATTCCAGATCATCGATCCAACAACGTGTGAGCTGCGTTCTCACGTGATGCAACTGGTGAACGAGATTTCTCCGTCGATTCAGGACCAGGTGAAGCATGAAATGCACCAATCCATCGTGGAGACGGGAACGAAGATTTGCGAAAACGTCGGTGAGCTGCGCATGGAGATGCACCGCACGCGCGGCGAGTTGATTGCGGCGGCGGAGCGCGCGGGATTGCAAGTGGCGGCGGCGGGAACGCATCCCTTTTCGAGCTGGATCGACCAGGTAATTTCTCCCGGCGAGCGCTACGAAAACATCGTGGAAGAGCTGCAGCAGCTGGCCCGGTCGCTGCTTATCTTCGGGATGCACATCCACGTGGCCATGCCAGACAAGCAAACGACCATCGACATGATGAACATGGTGCGCTACTTTTTGCCGCACCTGCTGGCGCTTTCGACGAGTTCTCCCTTTTGGATGGGCCGAAACACGGGGTTGAAATCGTTCCGGACGACGGTGTTCCGCAGATTCCCGCGAACCGGCGTGCCAGAGTTGTTTCAATCGTGGAGCGAATACGAAAATTTTACGAACCTGCTGGTACAACTGCACTGCATCGACAATCCGAAGAAAATCTGGTGGGACGTACGGCCGCATCCAGTGTTTGGAACGCTGGAATTCCGTATGTGCGACGTAACCACGAAGGTGGACGAGGCTTGCGCGATCGCGGCGCTCACGCAGGCGATCGTAGTAAAGCTGCACCGCCTCTATACGAGCAACCAAAGCTGGAGAATTTACCGGCGGGCGCTAATCGAAGAGAACAAATGGCGCGCGGCAAGATACGGGATCGAGGGAAAGCTGATCGATTTCGGCAAAGAGCAAGAAGTGCCGGTGAAAAAACTGCTGCCGGAGCTGTTGGAACTGGTAGACGACGTAGTGGACGATCTGGGAAGCCGCAGCGCGGTGAGCTATGTGGAAACGATGTTGAAAGAAGGCACGAGCGCGGAGCGGCAGCTGCGCGTGTTCGAGCAAACGGGTGACTTGAAAGCTGTGGTGCAGCACGTGGTGGCGGAGACGCGAGCGGGTACGCTCGAGCCGCGTTCGTCGGCGCACGCCATGAACCAGTGACTTGTGAATCGTGATTCGCCGCCGGGCAAATTGAGCCGGATGCCTTTGTCGGGTTGAGGGAGAGCCAAGGGGAAGCCGCAAGTCAAGACGAAACAGATTCAAAGGAGTCGGTGCGATGCACATTGTTGGATTGCTTTGTGGGCGTGAATATTCGTTTCCGCCGGCGTTTATCGCGAGGGTAAACCAGCTTGGCGCGAAAGACGGCGTGGCCGCGGACTTTGTGAAGTTGGCCGGAACGAAGATGGGCGACGCTGCGCGATACAAGGTGATCGTGGACCGGATTTCGCACGAAGTGGAGTATTACCGCGGGTATCTGAAACACGCAGCGCTCGAGGGGACATACGTCATCAACAATCCCTTCTGGTGGACAGCCGACGATAAATTCTTCAATTACGCGATGGCGGCGAAGCTGGGAGTTGCGATCCCGAAGACGGTGCTGCTGCCGCAAAAAGGCTATCCGGCAAGCGTAGATATTACGGCGGAGTCGCTGCACAACCTGGAGTATCCAATCGCTTGGGACGGATTACTGGACTACGTGGGGCGGCCGGCAATCTTGAAACCCTTTTCGGGCGGGGGATGGAAGCACGTTTACAAGGTAAACGACGCGAAAGAATTGATCGAGGCGTTCGACAAGACCTCGCCGTACTGCATGACGCTGCAGGAATTTATTGATTTCGACAAGTACGTGCGGTGCTTCACGTTTGGGAAGTCGGACATTGTGCCGGTGCACTACGACCCGAAAGAACGGCGGTACCTGGTGGAACACGACTATTTGTCGCCCGCGCTGGGAGCTCGAGTGGTGAAGGATGCGCAGACGATCAACCAGGCGCTGGGCTACGAAATGAACACGATCGAGTTTGCGATCAAGGGGGACGTTCCATACGCGATTGATTTCCTGAATCCGGCGCCGGATTTTGAGCGCGACCGGATCACGGAATTTTACTTCGACATGGTGGTGGAAAAGATGGCGCGGCTGGTGATCGACCGCGCGTTGAATGGAGCGCCATCCAATCCGTGGCCGAAGTGGGAGGAAATGCTCGGCGTGGGAGCGGCAGCGGGCTTCACAGGCGCCCCGAAGTCGGTTGCGCAAACAGCGGCGGCGAGGCTGACAGCGACTATTCCTGCGAGTGCCGCCGGAAGCGGCGGAGCGAAAGCAAAATGAGCATGGGTGCGGCCCCTACCTCGCCGGTGAGCACGATCTCGAGCGCAGTCGAGGAGCAGTGGCACGGACTGCTGAAGGCGGAACTGCGGAGTTCCCCCCAATTCACCGAGAAGTTTTACCAGCGACTGCGTAAAGCGAAACTGACTTTTGGCAATCGTGTGCACTGCCCTTTCTTGCGGCCGTTTTTCCTTTCGCCCGAAGATGAACACCGTGTGCGAATCGTGGCGGAGACGATGGCAGAACTCGGCGAAAGAGTGGCGAATGCGGCGCTCAAGGACGCCGCGCTCCTGAGGCAATTCCATCTGCGCGAGGAAGAACAGCGTCTGGTGCGTCTGGGGAAAACGGCCGGGCCGGCGAGCACGGCTTCACGGCTGGATGCGTTCCTGCTGCCGGATTCGCTGAAGTTTGCGGAGTACAACGGAGAGTCGCCGGCGGGCGCTGGATATACGGAAACGCTGGCGGAGATTTTTCGCGAGCTTCCGGTGATGCGGGAGTTCACCAAGTCGTACGAGATTCACAGTTACCCGCTGAGCGCGAAACTGCTGGACGCGCTGGTCATGACCTATCTCGATTGGGGCGGAACTTCAAAGCATCCACAGGTGCTCATTGTGGATTGGCGCGACGTGCCTACGTGGAGCGAATTCGAAATTTTGAAGGAGCGATTTGAAAAAATGGGCGTGCCGGTGCAGCTAGCCGATCCGCGCGACCTGCACTTCGACGGAAAGCAACTCACGGCGAACGGAACGAAAATTGATCTGGTCTATCGCCGCGTGCTTATGAATGACATCGTGGCGCGGGCGGCGGAGTGCAAAACGCTCGTGGATGCAGTTGCGGCGAATGCCGTATGCGTGGCGAATCATTTCCGGTGCAAGATTCCGCATGTGAAGGCTTTTTTTGCGGTGCTGACGGACGAACAGAATGACCCGCTGTTTTCTTTCGGAGAGCGGGAGCTGATCCGAAAGCATGTGCCGTGGACCCGCGTAGTGGCGGATGTGCGGACATCGCATTACGGAGAACCGGTTGATCTGCTCGAGTTCTTGCGCAGAGAGCGGCAAAACTTGGTGCTCAAGCCGAGCGACGAATATGGCGGAACCGGCGTAACGCTTGGGTGGGAATCGGCGGAAAGCGAATGGGACACCGCGATTGAAAAGGCGATCGCGCCATCCCAGGGTTGCTGGATCGTGCAGCAGCGGATTCCGATCCGCCGAGAAGTGTATCCGTGGATTCAATCAAACGGCGAAGTCGAATTTCGCGACATGCTGGTGGACTTTGCACCGTATCTTTTTCGCGGGAAGGTATGCGGCTTTTTGACGCGACTAAGCGCAAGCGGATTGGCGAATGTAACCAGCGGCGGAGGCCAGATCCCCGCTTTCAGAGTGCACCCGCGAAATTGATTGTGTCGAAAAAAGTAGGGCGAATCGCTACACAATTCCGCCATCTCCCGTTAAAATAGTTTTGATGTTCTTTGGAAATTCCCAACCAGAATTGCTGCCCGGCGCTAAAAACGCCGTGGAGACGTGCCTCGCCGTACGTCCGGGCGAACATGTAGCCCTGATCGCCGACGAGACTAGCAGCGCCGTTGCCGCGAGCCTTTCAGAAGCTCTTGCGCAGACTCATGCGCGGACGACTTCTCTGCTGCTGGAGGATTTTGGGCCGCGTCCGTTGCGCGGAGCGCCGGAGCCGGTGCTGGACGTGCTTGAAACGGCCGACGTGGGGATTCTGGCGATGAATCCGCTGCCAGGAGAACTCGCGGCACGGATGGCGATTGTGCAGGTGGTGGAGCGGCGGCGGATTCGCTACGCGCACATGGTGGGCGTTACGCCGCAGATCATGCAGCAAGGCATGCGGGCCGATTACAAGATGGTTGACCGCCTGAGCGACCGGTTACGCGAACGGATGCTGCGGGCGGACACACTGAAGGTGAAAACCGATGCCGGTACCTCGTTCGCGGCGCGTTTCGATCGCAAGCTCGATTGGGTAAAGACGAGCGGGCTGATCAGCCCGCGGTACTGGTCAAATCTGCCGGCGGGAGAAGTCTTCACGACACCGGCGACGGTGGACGGAACGTTTGTGTGCGACGCGACGGCTGGCGATTACTTCAACGGAAAATACGGGGACCTGCAAGCTACTCCGATGAAGCTGACAATTGAAGGTGGCCGGCTGGTGCGGGTGGAGTGCGCGCGCAAAGATCTGGAAAAAGAATTTTGGGAATACTGCCACACGGATGAAAACAGCGACCGCGTTGGCGAATTGGCATTCGGCACCAATCTTGGTCTGTCGGAAATCATCGGGATTTTGCTGCAGGACGAAAAGTTCCCTGGAGTGCATATTGCGTTTGGCGATCCCTACGGCAGTCAAACGCACGCAGACTGGAAATCAAAAACGCACGTGGATGTGCTGACGCGGAATTGCGACGTGTGGATCGACAACGACCAGGTTATTTCCAAGGGACACTACCAGATGGATCATTTGGGGCTTGTCTAGAGTCTTTCTAAGACAGAAGGCTTTTCAATCACAAAACCGCCGTACAGGAATCTGCCGATTTCGCCAATCGCATGGCGGCGCTAGGTTCGACGAACACAGCCCACCACAGAGGAAAAGGGGGACCGGTCCCATGCCTGAACTCGAAACGATCGAAAGAGCGCAGCGCGACAAGGCGGAAGGAAAATCGCCGTCCACACAGGCGGGAGAGTTTGTGCGGGAAGAGATTCATCACGTGCGCGAGGGCAAACACGGAGCACGATCGGTACAGCAAGCGATTGCGATTGGCCTATCCAAAGCTCGCCGAGCGGGCGTGAAGCTGGGAGTTCCGAAGAAAGGCCGTGCTTCGAAGCGCGTGCGGCGTCAGGCGAAGCGCGATCTAGCAAAGGGTCGCGCGCGGCACCGAACGACGTCGTCGACGAGATCGCGCGGCGTGATGAAAGCCCTGAGGAGAGAAAGCGGCGGCAGTGTATCGAAGGCGGCGCTGTCCCGCCAGACGCGGCGGGCAGCACGCACGCGCGGCCGGGCTTCACTGCATGACGCCGCCATGAAGGCCGTCCGTACAAAAGGGAAAAGAGGATTGCAGCGCGCGGGCCGCAAAGCCGCGCGCACGCGTTACGGGCACTGAGTGCGGGAGAAGGTCCGCCGCGAAGTCATCTCGCGTCGTGATAGATAATGCCGAGTGTGTATCTGGTACCTCGCCGCACCTGGCTGACTCCGTGCCTTAACGCGACCCTGAAAAACCCACGAGCGCCCCTCGCAGGCCTGTAGCGCGTGGTGAACACAATGCCGTGCCCTTCGTCGGCGGTGATGACCTGAGCGCGCGATTGTGACCGCGGCACGTTTTCGACCAGGACGAATTCTCCACCTTCCCAATCGCGGCCCTCTTGGCCCAGCATCACCACCAGTTGCAAGGGGAATGCGATTTCGCCATACAAGTCTTGATGCAGGCAGTTGTAACCTCCCGCTTCGTAGTGCAGCATCAGCGGCGTGGGCAGCTTTTGCCCGGCACGGTGACAACGATCGAGAAACTCTTCAAGAGTTGCCGGAAACACAGGGGTCTTCTCGGCCAATGCTAATCGCCATTCGTTTGCGATCTTCGCAAGATGCGGGTAGGTGGATTGTCTCAATTTTTGAACGATGTCCGGCAGCGGGCTGCGAAAATATTTGTAATCGCCTTTGCCAAAGCGAAATCGCTCCATGACAACGCGGCTGCGAAACTTTTCCTCGTTGGAATACAGAGAAATTAGTTCGTCGCATTCTTCCGCCGTGAGGACGGGGCCGGTCAGTCCAAAGCCAGAAGCCGAAAGCTCTGCAGTGATCCCTCGCCAGTCGAAATCTGCTACTCGGTCCTCAATGAGATTTTCCATAGCACTGAATATGAGGCAGATGTGCCGGCAGTATCCATCCGAAAACCGGAATCAAATTTGGAGAAGCGGCGGTTCTCCGAGGCGGCCGGGCAAATCTGAAGATGCTTCAATGAATTAGAACAGGTGCGAGATGTATTCGCGCATCTGATGCTTCCAGTAAGGCCAGTCATGGCCGCCCATTGGGCCCCAGTTGTCGAGCGAATGCCGAATGCCCTTGCTCGCGAGGACGCCGGAGAAATGATAGGTCGGGCCGGAATTTTCCCACGGACCGGTGCCGGTAGAGAGATGGATGTCACAGCCAGCCAGTTGGCCGTAGACCCAGGGGTCTGAAAGATTCGAGATGTAGTCTACCGGGTTGTTGAAATAGAAGTTGTCGTCGTAGAGCCCCTCCATGAAATTCTTCAAATCGTAGACGCCGGAGAGAGCGAAGCAGCGCTTGATCACGTCGGGATGCTTGAACAACGAATTCGCCGCGTGATACGCGCCGAAGGAAGCGCCCATGGTCGAGATGGCGATTCCCGGTGATTTGCAGTTGTCCCAGATGAACGGAACGACCTCTTCCCGCAAGTAAGAGTCGAACACGGACTGCACATAGCTGCGATGAAATGGGTGAGCGCCTTGGTTGTAAAAACTGAGGCCGTTAATCGAATTGATGGAGTAAAACTTCACCTTCCCACCGTCGATGAAATCGCCAAGGGCGCTGATCAGCGATTGGCCTTCAAGTTCGAATTCGTCACCGGCACTGGTGGGAAATCCGAGGAGCGGCGAGCCCCAATGTCCGTACACGACAACACCGAGTTCGAGACCCAAGCGGTGCGAATACCAGCGATGGACTTCCTTTTTCATCGGGCGACCTCAGGCCAATTCTGGGAAGCGTGAGTATGCCAGCGCCCGCGGCCGCCCGCAACCGGGAGAGTTCCCAAGCTGGGCTGGCAATTGGCCATCGAAGGGCTATAATTCGCTCTTCCGTCGATCAAATTCTGAAGGAGAGCAAATCAATCATGGCCACCGCACCGCTTACCACAAAGCCCACGCCCGAGCATATGTTCAACACGTTAAATGCTTTCCAGACTACAGCAGCTCTCAAGACTGCAATTGAAATGGATCTCTTCACCGCGATCAGTGAGGGAGCCGATCAACCCGCGACGCTCGCTAAACGCATCGGCGCTGCTGAGCGCGGCGCTCGCATCCTGGCCGACTATTTGACCGTTCACGGCTTCCTAACCAAAGAGAGTGGCGTCTATGCTCTGACGCCAGAGTCCGCGTTTTTCCTGGACCGCAAGTCTCCGGCGTATTTGGGTTCGATGATCGGTTTTCTCGCCACGGAACGCCATAAGCAGACCTTCGAGCATTTGACGGACGCGGTGCGCAAAGGCGGGAGCGTTTTGCCGGAGGCAGACAACACCAAACCGCAAGACGCGGTGTGGGTCTCGTTTGCCAAGTCGATGGCGCCGATCACCGCGCCATCCGCGGTTTTCATGGCCGAGGTCGCCGGCATGTCTGAGCGCAAGCCATCGAAGATTCTCGATGTAGCTGCCAGCCATGGCATGTTTGGAATCAGTTTTGCGAAGCAAAATCCGAATGCGCAGATTGTGGCGCTGGACTGGCCCGCGGTGCTGGAAGTAGCGAAAGAGAATGCTCGAACGGCGGGGGTTGCGGAGCGGGTCAGCTTGCTCCCCGGCAGCGTATTTGAAGCGGACCTTGGCACGGATTACGACTTCGTGCTGCTGACCAATATCCTCCATCACTTCGACAAGGCAAAGAACGAAAAGCTGCTGCGGCGTATCCATGCCGCTCTGAAGCCGGGCGGCCGCGTAATCACGCTGGAGTTTGTGCCAAACGAGGACCGCATATCGCCGCCGACCTCAGCCGCGTTTAGCCTGATCATGCTCACAGGAACAGACTCAGGAGATGCTTACACGTTCACTGAATACGACACCATGTTCCGGAACGCTGGCTTCGGAAAGAGCACGCTGCACCAGGTTCCTACAGGACCGCAGCAACTGGTGGTTTCGGAAAAGCCGTAATGAAGCGCAAACCCGAAACTGTAAAGCGTCGGAAGGCAGGAAGCGCCAGCGACAGCGCACTGCGCAAAGAGCTTGTGCAGCTGCTGGACGGAGGCGGCGCGCATGTGCGGTTTTCCGACGCGCTTGCGGATTTTCCTGCCGATAAGCGAGGCGTTTTTGCCGAGGGACTACCTCACACGGGCTGGCAATTGCTCGAACATGCGCGCATCGCGCAGTGGGACATTCTTGAGTTCAGCCGCAATGCGAAGCATGTGTCGCCCAATTTCCCGGATGGTTACTGGCCGAAGGCGCCGGTGCCGCCCGACGATGCTGCCTGGAATAAGAGTGTTCGTGCGTTTCAACGGGACCTGCGGGAAATGATTGCGCTGGTTTCCAATCCACGCGTGGATCTGCACGCCCTGTTTGCGTGGGGAGACGGACAAACAGTCCTGCGCGAGGCACTGCTGATCGCTGACCACAACGCCTATCACCTCGGACAACTAGTGGACCTGCGGCGCGCACTGAAGATTTGGCCGCAATCTTAGGATCATCAAAGCTCCAATCGAACGCTGGCGTTGCTCGTCACCCAGCGACGCCGGCACGTCCTCGCACAGTTACGCGACTTGCAAGAATCGAAAATGGCGGTAGGATGAAGGTCTGAAAATCAACAAAAATCCGGAGGGTTTCGTGATCGCCATCGAGAACATCTCTGCCGCTGCCTCCCCGTCCCTGAACAGCCGGCGTGACTTCTTGCGCGGCATGCTGAGCGCCGGTGCGTTCGTCCTCACCGCGCGCTATCTACCCGGCGAAGCATTTGCAGCGGCGGCTGTACCAGGAACGCCTCGAGGTGTCGCCGACGTTGGCCTGAAAGGCCCCCTCTCTCCCAGCGTTTATCTGGCGATCGACACGGACGGAACCACCTACATCATCGGGCATCGCTCCGAAATGGGCAGCGGCAGCAAGACAGCGCTGCCTCGCATCGTCGCCGATGAACTGGATGCCGATTGGGCGCGCGTGAAGATTGTCCAGGCAACCGGCGACGAAAAGTTTGGGGATCAGGATACCGACGGGTCGCATTCGGTGCGGACCTTTTTCGATACTCTGCGCGAAACAGGAGCTTCCGCGCGGCTAATGCTGGTACGCGCGGCCGCACAGCAGTGGGGCGTCCCTGAAGTGGAATGCTCGACCGGCGTGCACGAGGTGCTGCACGCGAAGTCCGGAAAAAAGATTGGATACGGCGAACTGGCCAGCGCGGCAGCGAAACTCCCCGTCCCCAAAAAAGAAGAGTTAAAGCTGAAACCGCGCAGCCAATGGCGGTACATGGGCAAGGGCGTTTCGAGCTACGACTTGAAAGATATGGTCACTGGAAAAGCGGGATACGGAATAGACGCGCGCCTGGATGGGATGTTGTACGGGAACGTGGCGCACCCGCCGGTTTTTGGAGCGCAAGTGAAGTCGGTTGATGACAAGGCCGCACTGGCGGTGCCGGGGGTAAAACAGACTGCCACGATTGATCCCTTCAAGCCGCCGATTCTTTTTCAGGCGCACGGTGGTGTGGCAGTGCTGGCAAACAGCACGTGGGCAGCGATTCAGGGAAAGAAGCAATTGAAAATCGAGTGGACCGAAAGCGAACACAAATCGTATTCGTCGGACCCTTACAAGGCGGAACTTCAGACGACATCGCGGAAGCCTGGAAAGGTTGTCCGAGAAATTGGGAACGTAGACGACGCGTTTTCTAAGGGCGGAAAAGTCATTGAAGCGGAATATTACGCGCCGATGCTGGCGCACGCTTCGATGGAACCGCCGGCGGCGCTCGCGACCTATAAGGACGGTAAGGTCGAAGTGTGGGCGGCTACGCAAAATCCGCAAGGCGCGCGCGATGCGGTGGCTGCTGCGGTGGGAGCGAAGAAAGAAGATGTGACCGTCAACGTCACTCTGCTGGGCGGCGGATTCGGCCGCAAATCGTTCCCGGACTTCGTCATCGAAGCGGCAGTACTCTCGAAGAAGTCCGGCAAGCCGGTCAAGGTCGTCTGGAGCCGAGAGGACGACGTTCAGTTCGACACGTTTCACAGCGTGGCGGCGATGTATCTGAAAGCTTCCCTCGGTTCCGACGGAAAACCCACAGCTTGGTTGCAGCGGAGCACATTTCCTCCGATTGCGTCCACGTTCGACGCAACTGCGCTGACCGCGGATGCGGGAGAAATCGGCCTGGGCTGGAGCGATCTTCCCTACGCCATTCCGAACCACCGCGCGGAAAATGGCGAAGCCAAAGCGCATGTGCGTATCGGCTGGCTGCGCAGCGTCTGCAATGTGTTTCACGCATACGCAGAGCACTGTTTCGCAGACGAACTTGCGCAAGCAGCGGGAAAAGATCCGCGGGAGTATGTGCTGGCGTTGCTTGGACCGGATCGCATCATCCCGAAAGCAGAACTCGCGAAGGACTACACCAACTACGACGGCGACTATGCGCAGTATCCGATCGATACGGCGCGATTCCGCCGCGTCCTCGAAATCGCCACGGAAAAAGCGGGCTGGGGCAAAAGGAAAAATGGCAACGGCTTCGGAATGGGGCTGGCGATTCATCGTAGTTTTCTGACATATGTCGCAACCGTCGTTCAGGTCGAAATGGACAAGGACGGCAAGGTGAAAATCGGACGCGTGGATACTGCCGTAGATGCCGGCACGGTCGTCAATCCGGAAATGGCTGTGCAACAGTTTGAGGGCGCCGCGACGTTCGGCACAAGCCTCGCATTTTATGGCGAAATCACCGCGAAAAACGGTGTGATCCAGCAGTCCAACTTTGACAGCTATCCGATGGCGCGGATGAATACCTCGCCCCGCGAAACCTACGTCCACCTAGTGGCCAGCGAGGCGCCGCCGGCGGGAATTGGCGAACCCGGGTTGCCGCCTTTTACTCCAGCGCTCTGCAATGCAATTTTTGCCGCGACCGGCAAGCGTGTGCGCGAGCTGCCACTCAGCAAGCTCGGACTTGCATAGGCGAGGTTCGGGCACGATACTTGGCGCGTGAAAAACCGCGCTCTCTCGGTCACAACTTTCCGCAGCCGTTCGAAAAGCTGTCATCCTGAAACGAACCGCCCAGGTTCGCAGACTAAAGACTCCCGCGTTGCCGAAAAGGATCTCAACGCCAGCCGCATCTCGGCAGCGGCCGCTCGCTTCGTTTTTCTCCTGGTGTCGGTCCTGAGTGTTGCCTACGAGGTGTCCGCCCAGCGCGGGCCAGTACTTCCCCAAATTGACCTTCCTCATCCCTACTACTACCGGGAACTGTATTTGCCGCAACTCACGAGCGGGCCGAGCAGCGTCGCCTGGGCGCCGGACTCGAAGGAAGTCGTGTATTCGATGGCAGGCTCGCTGTGGCGGCAGAAAATTGACTCCCAGGATGCGGTTCAGCTCACGGACGGCGACGGGTACGACTACCAGCCCGACTGGTCACCCGACGGTACGAGCATTCTGTATGTGTCCTACCAGAAAGATGCGATGGAGTTGTGGCTGCTCGATGTGGCGAGCGGAAAGACGACGCAACTGACGAACGGTGGCGCAGTCAACGTCGAGCCGCGCTGGTCGCCCGACGGCAGGCGGATTGTATTTGTCTCCACGCAGTTCAACAAGCGGTTCCACATTTTTCGTGCGGATGTGCGCGACGCGAAACTTGAGAATGTTGTCCGGCTGACTGGCGAAACAAGGAGTGAGCTGCCGCGTTACTACTACAGCCGGTACGACATGGAAATCAATCCCGATTGGACGCGCGATGGACGGGAGATTTTGTTTGTCTCAAACCAAGGCCACATTCACGGCACCGGCGGATTCTGGCGAATGAAAGCGGAGCCCGGCGCGCAAGCCCGAGAAATTCACTACGAAGAAACGAACTGGAAAGCCCGGCCAGATTATTCGCCTGATGGTTCGCGAATCGTCTACAGCTCCTACCTTGGACGGCAGTGGCACAACTTATGGGTCATGCCCGCCGGCGGGGGCGACGCTTTTCCGATTTCGTATGGCGATTGGGACGAAACGAATGCGCGCTGGTCGCCAGACGGGAGACGTTTGGCGTTCATTTCCAATCAACACGGGAATACGGAACTCCGGCTACAGGATCCCGTGAGCGGTCATCAAACCCAAATCGAGGCAAAGCATCGGAGGTATGTCCAGCCGACCAATCACATCGTTTTGCGTATCGTAAACGCCGAAGGCAACCAGGTCCCGGGTCGCGTCTCTATCACCGGGGGTAAGGGGAAATTTTACGCGCCAGAGAGCGCTTGGATTCAAGCCGATGATGGCTTTGACCGCCAGGAGCGCCCCTTCGAAGCGCACTATTTTGAATCGTTGGGAAAGGAAGAACTCGAAGTGCCGGCTTCCGCCGGGCACCTGAAGTTTGAAGTGGTGTCGGGTTATGAGAGACCGCTGTCACTGAAATCGTCCACGTTCACATCGGGCACGAATAAAGTTGTAACGCTCGAAGTCAGCGAAAAGTGGACGAACCAGTTTGGCGGCGGACAGTGGGTCAGCGGCGACCTGCACGTGCACATGAATTACGGAGGGAGTTACCGAAACAACCCCGAGCATCTGATCGAGCAAGCCCGCGCCGAGGACCTGAGCGTTGTGAATAACCTGATTGTAAACAAAGAGCAGCGATTTCCGGATATCGCGTATCGCGGGAAAGGAATTGATTTAGCGTCCACCCGGGAAACTGGAATCGTGCACGGGCAAGAATTTCACACGAGCTATTGGGGCCATCGCGGAATCCTGCATTTGAAGGATGACCTGCTGATCCCCGGGTACGCGGGGTATCCGAATACGGCAGCGGCGAGTCTGTTCCCTATGAATGCGGATGTTTACGACATGGCGCACGCGCGGGGAGCGCTGGTAGGTGCTGTGCATCCGTTCGACGAGGAGCCGGACCCTTCTGCGCCGAAAAAATTGACAGATGAATTGCCGGTGGATGTGGCATTGGGAAAATTGGACTACATGGAAATTGTCGGATTCAACGATCCCAAGTCGACAGCGGCGGTTTGGTATCGGTTGCTCAATCTCGGCTTCCGCGTTCCTGCCGGGGCGGGAACGGACGCTACTGCAAATTACGCTGCACCGATACGGGGAATGGTGGGATTTGACCGGGTGTACAGCTGGGTGCCGGCTTGGCCGTCGAATCTCGAGAAGTGGATCGATGGATTGAAACGCGGGCGGACGTTCGTCACAAATGGACCGCTTGTGAACCTGACCTTGGAGGACGAGATCGTGGGCAGCGAACTGAAACTGGATGCGGACTCGGTGGTGTCGTTTTCAGCGCGGCTGCGCTCGATTGCTCGGGTGGATCATCTGGAACTCGTCTGTAATGGAAAGGTTGTGCAGGCGCTGAAGCTTGAAGGGACGCGTGATTCGGCGGATGTAAAGGGAACGATTCCGGTGAAGGAGAGCGGTTGGTGCGTGCTGCGAGCGTACAGCGACAAGGCGGTCTATCCGGTTCTTGACAATTATGCTTACGCGACGACGAGTCCGATTTATGTCACCGTTGCAGGAAAAAAGCCGCGTTCACCCGAAGACGCAAGATATTTTGCGGCGTGGATCGCCCGCACCATCGAAATTACTTCGGCCTATCCTGACTGGAACTCCCCCCAAGAGAAGGAGTTGGTGTTGAACCGGCTGCGCGGGGCGATGGCCATCTACCAAGAGATGGAATGAGCGCCGAGTCGGAAGAGACAGGTTTTAGTGGACATTCGCAAAATAGTAGATAGAATGCGGAAACGGTGTACACGGGTTCATCGTGTTCCGACCGGAATCAGACGCGTGCTCTAGAGATAATTACGTCTTCCGGCGCGCCAACCCTGTCGTTCCCTGCCACGGCGCGCGCCCTGCAATGGCCATTGATAAATCGATTTATTACAGGCGATTTCATGTTTCGTGCGAGGCCCATTCATGATTGTTGGCGTCCCTAGAGAGAGCTATCCCGGCGAGCGGCGGGTGGCGCTGGTGCCCGCGGTGCTGCCAAATTTAGGAAAGGCTGGAATGCAGGTTTTGGTAGAAGCTGGCGCAGGTGCGTCAGCGGGTTATCCGGACGCGGAGTATTCAGACAAGGGAGCAAGAATCGCCGGGAGCCGCGAGGAAGTTTTCGCGGAATCCGAAATTGTTGCCCAGGTCCTTTGCCACGGTTCCAACGACAAGACCGGCGAGGCAGATTTGCCGCTGCTGCGGAGCGGACAGATCTTGGTCGGATTCCTGCGGCCGCTGGGCGCGGTGGAGACGCTGAAGGAAGTTGCCGCAACGGGTGTGACCTCTTTTGCCGTGGAGCTGATGCCCCGCACGACGCGCGCACAGAGTATGGACGCCCTGTCGTCGATGGCGACGATCTGCGGGTACAAAGCGGTGGTGATGGCCGCGGACACCCTGCCAAGAATTTTCCCCATGCTGACGACGGCGGCGGGAACGATCACACCGGGCCGCGTGCTGATTATTGGAGCAGGAGTTGCGGGTTTGCAGGCAATCGCGACGGCCCGGCGCTTGGGTGCAGTTGCCTCTGCCTACGACATGAGACCCGCGGCAAAGGAGCAGGTGCAGAGCCTGGGTGGAAGGTTTGTAGAGCTGCCGATTGAGGCGAAAGACGCACAGGACGCGCGAGGGTACGCCACCGCCCAGGGCGAAGATTTCTACCGCAAGCAGCGGGAGCTGCTGGGCGAAGCGGTGGCCGCAAATGACATCGTGATCACCGCCGCAGTGATTCCCGGAAAAATTTCGCCGGTGCTGGTGACGAAAGAGATGGTCGCGCGTATGGCGCCCGGTTCGGTGATTGTGGATCTCGCGGCCGAGCGCGGCGGAAATTGCGAGTTGACGCGTGGCGGCGAAATTGCCGTAGAGCACGGCGTAACCATCATTGGGCAGTTCAACCTGGCGAGTTCAGTTCCCTACCACGCGAGCCAAATGTATGCACGCAACGTGACCGCGTTTCTGCTGAATCTGGTAAAGGACGGAAAGGCGCAAATCAATGAAGCGGACGAGATTCACCGGGAAACGTTGCTGACGCGCGGCGGAGAGATCGTGAATGCGCGGGTGCGGGAATTTGTGGGTTTGCCGGCGTTCTCGGCACAACCGAAGGGAGTGTGACGCGGTGAAATTCGACTTGCTCTCAAGCTTGTACGTGTTCATGCTGGCGGCGTTCATCGGGTTTGAAGTGATTCGCCGCGTTTCACCCCTCTTGCACACGCCGCTGATGTCGTTGACCAATGCCCTGGACGCGATTGCCGTCGTAGGCGCGATCATCCTTGCCGGAGAACACAAGTCGACGCTGGCGACAATTCTGGGAACGATCGCGATTGTATCCGCCACCAGCAATATCGTCGGCGGCTTCCTCATCACCGACCGCATGCTGAGAATGTTCAAGGCGAGCGGGGCCAAAAAGGCATGAGCCAGATGGCCTCGACCGACATCCTCATCGAAATCGCTTATGTAATTGCCACGGCGCTATTCATCTTGTCACTGAAATGGTTGAGCTCACCAACCACGGCGCGGCGAGGAGTGTTTGCGGGCGAAGCCGGGATGGCGCTGGCGATCGCGGGCACGCTGCTGCACCACGGCATCGTCGATTACAAGTGGATCGCGATTGCACTGGTCCTGGGCACGGTGATCGGCATTCCACTCGGCCGAGTGCAGATGACGGCAGTGCCGCAGCGAACCGCACTGAGTCACGCGTTTGGCGCCCTGTGCGTGACGCTGGTGGGCACAGCGGAATTCTATTTGCGCGCGCCGGCTGTGCCGAAGTTCATGATGGCGGTCCTCTCTTTGGAGGTTATTCTCGGCTCACTGACGCTCACGGGCAGCTTGATGGCCGCGGGAAAATTGCAGGAAGTGTTGCCGCAGAGGCCGATTACCTACAAAGGACAGAATCTCGTCAATCTCTCGCTGCTCGGAATCGCGGTTATTGTCGCGGTGATGCTGGTACTCGATCCGTCGCGCATGCACCTCTATCCATTGATCGTGATTATTCCTCTGATTTTCGGCGTGATGATGATCATTCCGATCGGCGGAGCCGACATGCCAACGGTGATTTCGCTGCTGAATTCGTATGCCGGACTTTCCGCTGCTGCGATGGGATTTGTGCTGGACAGCAAGCTGCTGATCGTGGCGGGCGCTTTGGATGGCGCTTCGGGCTTCATTCTTTCCGTGAACATGTCCAAAGCGATGAACCGCTCTTTCACGAACGTGCTATTTGGCGCCTTCGGGCAGGAGCAAGTTGCGGCGAGCGGAAAAGAAGAAGCCAAGCCGGTGCGCAGCGCGACGGCGGAGGAAGCGGCGGCGATCCTGGCGGCTGCCAACAAAGTGGTGATTGTGCCTGGGTACGGTATGGCTGTCTCGCAAGCTCAACACAAAGTTCGTGAGCTTTTCGATTCGCTGACCAAGCGCGGTGTGGATGTAAAGTTCGGAATTCATCCGGTGGCGGGACGGATGCCGGGCCACATGAACGTGCTGTTGGCCGAGGCCGACATTCCGTACGACAAACTCCTCAGCATGGATGAAATTAACGGCGATTTTCCGCAGACGGATGTGGCGCTGATTATCGGAGCCAATGACGTCACAAATCCCGCGGCGCGCAGCGACTCCAGCAGCCCCATTTACGGGATGCCGATTCTGGATGTCGACAAAGCACGAACGGTGATGGTGATCAAGCGCGGCATGTCCGCGGGATTCGCGGGAATTGAAAATCCGCTTTACTACCTCGACCGGACGCTGATGCTTTTTGGCGATGCCAAGGGATTTGTGGGAAACATTGTGCGAGAACTTTCCGGGGGTGGACATTAGGAGCTGGGCTTCCTTTCGCGCAACCAATCGACTCGGCTTTTCTCACCCGAGTCTCCCTATTCCAGAGGGCTCTTATAGCAACTAACTCCTTTACTTTTCAATAGCTTGGCCATATCCTAGCACTCGGCTACCGCTCCGCTGAGACTATGATCATGAACAAGTCCAACCGCATTTTTGGGCGCAGGGTGGTTCTTGCGCTGCTGCTATTTTCGATCGTTCTGCCCGCGAGCCTGTTTGCAGATTCGGGCGATCGGACGGGGTCTGCAAAGAAGAAGGGCTTGGAACCCATCTTGGAATACATCTCGACGTCATGGGATACCCTGACCCGCTCGATGGAAGATTGCACGACCGTGGTGGACCCCAAATTGGCGGAAAACTCGGTGCTGTATCTTCCCGCAGAAATGGCGCTGCCCACGCAAGTGACCGAGATGCAGAAACGGTGTCACGTTCAAGTAAAGGCGCTGCCGCATAAAATCGAACGGCCGGGAGAACAGGACACCGGCACACTCGATCCGCCGGGTCTTCTCTACCTCGAGCACAAGTACGTGGTGCCGGGCGGCCGCTTCAACGAAATGTACGGCTGGGACAGCTACTTCATTGTTCGCGGACTGGTTCGCGACGGACGCATCGAGCTGGCGAAGGGAATGATCGAGAATTTCTTCTTCGAGATCGAGCATTACGGAACGGTCCTGAATGCGAATCGCAGCTACTACCTGAGCAGATCTCAGCCTCCGTTTCTGACTTCCATGATTCTTGCGGTGCACGAAGCGGAAAAGGCCGCGGGACACGAGGACCGGGCCTGGCTGGAGCGCGCGTATACCTACGCGGCGAAGGATTGGGAAATGTGGGCGCGGGAGCCGCATCTTGCCGGGGACACTGGGCTCGCCCGCTACTACGACTTTGGAGAGACGCCGGCTCCCGAGAGCCTGAAGGACGAAACGGATCACTACCGCAAGGTGGCGTCGTACTTCCTGAATCATCCGGAGCAGGATCGCGGTTACCTGGTGCGCAAGCCGACAAGCGCCGGCGAGCAAATGGCTCCGACCGTCGGGAAGCTTTACTCGGTGCAGATCTGCGACGTGGTTACGAAGACGGAGAAAGGAAGCTGCGACGAGACCGAAGAGATTTCGCTGAGTCGCGACTTCTACCGCGGCGACCGCTCGATGCGGGAATCGGGATTTGATGTGTCGTTCCGGTTCGGGCCGCATGGAGCAGCGACCCAACACTATGCCGCAGTGTGCTTGAACAGCTTGCTTTTCAAGTACGAAAAGGACCTGGAAGCCCTCAGCACGTTGCTGGGCCGCGCGAAGGATGCCGAGAACTGGAAAAAACGCGCGGAGCAGCGCGGCGCGAGCATTCAGAAATATTTGTGGGACGCACAACGCGGAGTCTTTTTTGATTACAACATCGATCGCAAAGAGCGCTCGACGTACGAATACATCACCACGTTTTACCCCCTGTGGGCGGGCGTCGCGACCAAGCAACAGGCAGCGGCGGTGATGAAGAATGTGAAGCGATTCGAGCAACCGGGCGGGCTGGTAATGAGTCCCTATGAGACGGAAGGGCAATGGGATTTTCCATACGCCTGGGCGCCTACGCAACTGGTGGCAATTGAAGGAATGCGGAAATACGGATTCAACCGAGACGCGGACCGCATCAGCTACAACTTCATCAGCATGGTGGCAGAAAATTTCCGTCATGACGGAACGATCCGGGAAAAGTACAACGCGACGACGCGATCGTCTGAAACTGCAGTGAAAGCCGGATACAACATTAATGTGGTGGGATTCGGATGGACGAATGCAGTGTTCCTGGTGTTTCTCGACGACCTACCGCAGTCGATGGTTGAAAGCCTGGCCGAAGAACAATTGCACGTAATGGCGAACTGATCAGAAAACTGCATGGCTTGCGAAACGCGGCTCGCGACTCCGGTACTCCTCTTGACAGCAGCGGACCTCGCGGACGTCCCCCTTCTGCGTCATTGTTTTTAGGCGTTCATTTTGAGGGCTTAGGGAAAGTCTCGCGATCTTTCGTCGCATATTCTGCTGTCATGAGGGCGAGTGCCGGCAATGCTAGGCGGCGCGGACCTCTGCCAGAATGGCGGGGTCGGCGGGAGGCGTGGCGCCTTCCTGGGAGGCCACCCAGGCGCCCATGCGGTTGGCGGCCGCGTTCATTGCGGCAAGCGAGGAGCCGCGGAGTGCATGGTGGACGAGCGCGGCGGTGAAAGCGTCTCCTGCGCCAACGGTGTCCGCAATTTTCACGGAAAAGCCGGGATGTTCATCGTGTGAATCCGCGGTGACGAGAGTGCTGCCCGCCGGGCCGCGGGTGATGCAGACCAGGCGGATTCCGAATTCGCGGCAGAGCCAGCGCCCTGCAGAAATGTCCAAGAAATCGCCTGACGCGTCCGCCGCGCGCGCGGGGTTCTTGACCGGACATTGCAGGAGATCGAGGAAGCGGGGAAATTCCTCATGATTGAGTTTGAGAACGGTGGCGCGACGCGCTGAGTCTCGCAACACGTCGGCGTCGAAGTAGGATTGGCGAAGGTTGACGTCGAAAATAACGATGGCGAAGGACGGAAGCGCCGAAAGAAAAGCTCGAATGGACGCGCGCGAGACGGAATTCCGCTGGGCAAGAGAGCCGAAGCAAACGGCGTGTGCGGAGCGGGCGAGGGAGATCCAGTCCTCGGAGAATTCCATAAAATCCCAGGCAACATTTTCGGTGATCTGATATTCAGGCTGGCCCTTGGTGTCCAAGGTGACCCTTACCGTGCCGGTGGGATGAGAAAGATCGCGCTGGATGCGGCTGACGTCGAGGCCGCTCGATTTGAGGTGCCACAGTGCTTCCTGCCCGAGGCGGTCGTCACCCACTCGGCTGGCGACGATACCAGAATCTCCGAGCAACGCGGTGATGTAGGCAAAATTCGCGGGAGCGCCGCCGAGTTGTTTGCCTTTCGGGAAGAGGTCCCAGAGAAGTTCGCCAAGGCCTATGACGATGGGGCGCGGAGTCTTGGCGGAAGAGGACATGGCTTAGACGGCAACTTGAGATCGACAGCCGTGAATCGACTCTTCAATGTGACAGTCAGGGATCACGGTTTTGGATTCTCGCGGGACTGGAGCTGTTCGGCAAGCTTGAGCTCGCGCTCGGCGTCTTCGGTGCGGCCAAGATCTCGATAGGCCTGACCGAGAAGGTGATGCGGAATGTTGTTGTTGGGATCCATGGAAATGGCGCGCTGTAGGGCGCGGATCGCAAGCTGAGTTTCTCCCTTTTTCTGGAGGACTTTCCCGAGAAGAATATAAGGACCGGTGGAAGTTGCGTCCAGCCAGATCGAGCGTTGCAGGAGTTTTTCGGCTTCGTCGAATTTCTGTACGCGAGAATAGGCGTCAGCGAGCTTGTAATACGCGACCGGATTGCCGGGATTGATGGCGAGTTCCTTTTCAAACTGTGCGGAGGCTTCAGGGATTTTCGATTGATAGAGGTAGAGCTCGCCGAGGAGTTGATGGGCCAGAGGAAGTT
>JBKOXA010000024.1:0-69876 GCA_046724685.1 Acidobacteriota bacterium
GACCTTTTCCGCCAGCGTGGTTGCGTAGGCTGTCATCGTTACGAGGGTTACGACAAGGAACCCGAAGAACTGCTATCGATCGGCCAGCAAATTAAACAACTAGAACAAGAAAAGAAGGACAACCTGAAGCAGGCAACTCTGCTGATGAAACAAGCCGACGTCGCCGAGAGCAACGAAGAGGCCAACCGCCTGAACGAGCGGGCGGTCGCACTGAAGGTCGCCAACAGTAAGGCTGATCTTCGCATCGTGCAGTTGGACCGCTCGACCAAGAGCTTGCTGCAGGATATGAAGAAAGTTGGCCCCAATCTCAAGGACATCCGGCTGAAACTGAACAGGAATTGGATTCCCGTGTGGTTGAAAAAACCGAGCGACTTCCGTCCCACCACCAAGATGCCGAATTTCCGCCTGAACGACGAGCAGACCAAAGCCATCTCCGCCTACCTGTGGCAATCGGGCCTGACGGATCCATTGCCGAAACACAAGCTTGGGAACGCCGCCCGCGGAAGAGAGTTGTTCGAAACCCGTGGCTGTCTGGGATGTCATTCCATCGGCGAAGCCGTCGAGATGCAGGGGGCGCACTTCGCCGCCAATCTGACGCGCGTCGGCGAGAAAGCCAACTATGACTATTTGGTTCGCTGGGTCCATAACGCGCGCGAGCGAACGCGTCCCTATTGCCCGTATGAGAAAAAGGATATCGGTCCCGAAGACTACGCCAAGAAAGGCCTGCGCTTTGAGTTCGACCTGGAACACAGCCGCTGCCCAAACGACGGCCACGAGTTGCAGGTGCAGAACATGACTGTGATGCCCAGCCTCCGGCTCTCTCCCCAGGACGCCGAGGACGTCGCCAGCTACCTCATCACGTTGAAGCAGCAGGAACGCTCCACGTATCCCGACGCGCCGTTCATGGACGATCCTAGCCTCAAGGAGCAAGGGAAAAAGTGGGTCCGCCACTTTGGCTGCGCCGGCTGCCACGAGATTTCCGGACTGGAGGAAGAAGGCCGCATCGGTACGGAACTCACCGTCGAAGGCAGCAAGCCCATTGAGCGCCTCGACTTCGCCCTCCTCACAGAAACCGCTCAGCGTGGCGGTCATGCTCCCTTTTCTGATCCCGATGACCTGGCGCGCTTGCCCGAACGCCCTGCCAAAGCTCCTTGGTACGACCACAAAGGCTTTTTCGAGCACAAGCTCGCTGAGCCTGACATCTGGGACAAGGGCAAAATCAAGCCGGAAATGGAAAAGCTGCGCATGCCTAACCTACACCTCTCCAAAGACGAGGTTCAGGCCCTAACCACTTTCCTCATGGGCAGCCAGGAAAGCGCTCTTCCCTCCAGTTATCAGTACCGCCCTTTGGACTACCGCCGCGACATTCAGGAAGGCTGGTGGATCGTGCAGAAATACAACTGCGTCGGCTGCCACCAGTTTACCGCAGGGCAAAAGACCGCCTTGATGTCCGTAAAGCGCTACCAGGATGCACAGGAACAGTTGCCACCGAAGCTGTTGACTGAAGGCGCGCGCGTCGATCCGCAGTGGCTGCTGCATTTCCTTGGCAATCCCGCGCTCAACGAACCCGCTCGCTCTGCGGTCGCAGATCAGAAGGACAACAATCGCAACGGAGTGCGCTCCTACCTGCAAGTTCGCATGCCGACTTTTTCCTTTTCCGAAAACGAATTGGGCAAGCTGGTTCGCTTCTTCCAATCGCTGTCGCGGCAACCCTTGCCGTACGTGCCTGAAGGCGCCCCGACCTTGTCGGCAAATGAAACCGAGATGGCGCGGAGTCTCTTTAGCAGCACCGCCGCCCCCTGCCTCAAGTGCCACGCCACGGGCGATCCTGCCCACGATCGGACGGCTACGGCACCTAACTTCCTGCTGGCCAAGGAACGTTTGAAGCCAGATTGGGTGGAACGCTGGATCATCGATCCCCAAGCCATCAGCCCCGGCACGTCCATGCCTTCCGGCCTCTTCAGGCAAGTAAACAACCAGTGGGTTTTCTCTGGTCCCACTCCTCCTTCGTTTCATGGTTACGATAAGGACCATACCAAGCTGTTGGTGGATTACATCTTTCAGCTCACCCCGGACGAGCAGCGTCGGGTAGGAGCGTCGTTGGGGCGAGGGCGATTGGCGAACAACAATCCGCCATCCGGCACGAAGACGGTCGGCGGCACGGGTCGCCGCGCTCAAAAATAGAATTCGGTTCGGCAGGAGTTTTCAGACAATTGAAGAGGTGTAAGACAACATGAAAAAGAAAACAAGCAGGACAATTTCTGTATTCCTCGCTCTCGTGGCCATTTTCCTATTGGGGGGATGCGGCAAGAAGGAGCCCGCGGAGGAGCAACCCGCGGTTTCCGGCGCTCCGGCGGCCGCCGACGCTACGCCGATTGATCCCGCCACAGCGGCCAGTGTCGCTGGCACCGTGAAGTTCGATGGCGTCGCTCCAAAACCCGCAAAGATTGACATGAGTCAGGATCCTAACTGCAAAGGGTCGAACTCAGCCGAAAACATCGTGGCCGCCGACGGCAACTTGGCCAACGTTTTCGTATACGTGAAAGAGGGGCTGGGTAACCGTACCTTTGCCCTTCCAAAAGACCCGGCCGTACTGGATCAGAGCGGATGCAGATATCATCCCCACGTGCTCGGCGTGATGGCCGGACAGACCCTGAAGATCGCCAACAGCGATCCGACGACGCACAACATTCACCCAACACCAAAAGATAATCGCGAGTGGAACGAATCGCAGGCTCCCCAGGCACCGGCCCTCGAAAAGTCCTTTGCGCGCGAGGAGATCATGCTCCCCGTGAAGTGCAATCAACATCCCTGGATGAAAATGTTCGTTAGTGTAACGAAGAGCCCGTTCTACGCAGTCACGGGACCGGACGGCAAGTTTGAGATCAAAGGTCTGCCCCCAGGCGATTACACTCTGGCTTTCGTGCATGAAAAGCTGGGTGAACAAGACCAGAAAATGACGCTCGCAGCAAAAGAAAGCAAGACCCTGAATATGTCCTTCAAACCTTGATGACCAAACGCCACCAGCGGGAGGGTTTCTTGCTTGCCGTGATGCTGCTGATTTCCATCGCGCTAGGCACGATTCCTCTCGCGGGAATCGCATGGATCATTTTCACAAGAACCATCACCACCGTGGATGGTCTGTTCATGAGTCTGATTCTACTCACGCTCTCAGGGATCTTTTTCCTGAATGTCTCTTTGGAGCTGCGCGATCGCGGTCTCTTGGCTTTCATGCACAAGAAACCAACCGGACCTCCGACCGAACCGCCGGCGCCCAAAGCGAATTAGAATCCGAGAAGGACATGGTGAGTTCCCCTATCTCCCCGAACTCTCCAAATGAAATGCAAAAGATTTCGGACGTAGCCTCTTCGCAGAGGGCGGCCTTCGGTCGTCGTATGTCTCTCCGGAATCGCTTCCTGTTTTTTCTGGTCGCCTGGCTGATCGTGTTGATGCCGTTTTTATTCTGGTGGAATACCTGGTTTGGACGCCATCTCTCTGATAGTCAAATCAGCGAATACCTGCACGACGACAAGCACCCGCGGCACATACAACACGCGCTGATCCAACTGGGAGAACGCATGGAGCGTAACGACGATAGCGCGGCCAGATGGTATCCGGACCTGGTGCACCTTGCCTCGAACCCGATGGAAGAAATACGGAGCACGGATGCGTGGCTGATGGGACTGGATACTTCCTATCCTGGTTTCCACGCAACTCTATTGAGAATGCTCGAAGATTCCTCAACGTTGGTGCGAGGAAACGCGGCGCTATCTCTCGTGCGCTTTGGTGATGCATCGGGCCGGGCGCAAATTGTCGCGCTGTTGCAACCCGCCAGAGTCATAGCTCCCGGCTCGGGCCTTGTCGTTGAAGTCGATCGCGTCGGAACCTCCATCCACCAGGGAGGCCTGATTGCAAAGCTACAAGACGGTCACGGCATGACAGACGTGCGATCCCCGATGAGTGGGCGAATTCGCACGCTTTCGATAACGAAGGGAATCAGCGTAACAGCGGGCTCTGAAGTGGCCACTGTCGACCCTGGCGTCGAACAGATTTGGGAGGCGCTAAGGGCGCTCTACCTCGTCGGTCAAGCTGAGGATTTGCCTCTCGTCCGCGTCTACCAGCGGGAATCTCCTGGAATTCCCGATCGAGTCCGCCAGCAGGCGCTTCTCACCGACCGGGCCATCATGGGAAGAACGATCCACCAACCTTAGTAGGACATCGCACCTACTGCCTTCTCAACCTCGGCAATATCCACCATAACGATGGCATCCCACGGGCAGCCATCCAGGAAACATCCATCCGGTCCTTTGCTCAAGCACTTTTTGCACCCAATGCAGAGGATCGGATCTATCTGGATGCGGCCAAATGGCGGATGATCCTCATCCGGCACCCAAAACATGCAATCCTCCACGGGGCAGTATTCCACGCAGGCCGGCGACCCTGCGCAGCCGGTGCAGCATTCCGTGATTACGGCAAGTTCTTTCGGCTTTTTCTTGCGTGGAGTAGTGATCCCTTTGGAGCGTGGCTCGTGTTTCAATGCGTCGGGGACCATCCCGGCGGCGCGTGGAGTGGTTTCGGATCCGGCGGCCATGCTTGGATTATACTCTCTCTCCCTGCGAACCTGTGAGGAGCTCTCTGCCGACAGCTGCTCCATACACGTGCGGGCAGGCCGACTCCCCTTCGCAAACTTGTCAAGTCACGTAAATCGGCCGCGGCTTATTCAATTCGCTTGTAGGGAAACCGTTCTAATATGTTGGTCTCGTAATACCGCTCTTTGTGAGAAGAATCCATCAGTTGATTAAATAACTTCAAGGGGACATTGAAAAACTGAAATATCTTCCCGCTGGCAAACTCGATCTCGAGAATCTCCGATCCCTCCTCGTACCCAACTTGGGCTATCCCTGGTGATGCAATCGCGGTCCGGTTCATCTTGAGAGCTCCTTTTCGCAGGAGTGACGCCCTAAACGTAAGGATGACCCGCTCCCATCACGTCACGACTTTTACGGCTCCAGGCTGGTGGCTGCGACTGATGGCGGACATCGCTCCCTGGTCGTGGCTCAATTGGGGGCATATTAGCACAAAACCGAATCGCCGCACGTTCTTCCTCAATCCGATCCTGTAGGGTTCCGCGACTGCTAGCCGTGTGCTCCGCTCAATTCACGAACGATGTTGCCGACAGAACCTTTCGCATCGCCGAACAGCATCAGCGTTTTGTCCAGATAGTTGAGCGGATTGTCAATCCCCGCGAAACCCGCGGCCATGCTCCGCTTGATGACCATGACGGTCCGCGCCGCTAGTCGAGACCGCCGATGCGGGCGAATTGTACACCCGATTGGTCAAAATGGTAGGCATCGACGGCGAACGAACGGCTGGTCGGATCGTGTTCCTGAGAGGTCACAGGCCACGAACGATGACGTGGATGCCGCACCGCCTGAGAACAGAGCGTGGGCGAGAAAATTCTCATCGAGGGCCGGAAACTCGTGATAAGCATGTGATCGGGATTGCCCGCACTCGGAAGGGCGTAGAATGCGCCCACGAACGCCGTCTTCGCTGCGGCTCTCGAATGGCTGTGGTCAACGTTCCCGAAACTGCTCCAGAATCTTTTTTTGTCCGAGCATCAGCACAAAACCGCCAAGGGCAACCAAGCCTATTCCGGCGGCGCCTGGCAAGTAGTCGATGGTACGAGACGGAACAGGGCCAGCCGGGGATGGAGAGGAGCGCTCGGACTGGTTGCTGGGTCTCGCGACAACTCGACCTTCAAAAATGACGAAAGCCTGAACCAGCAGCAAAAACGTACCCAGGACCAATAGGGCGACACCGTGAAATCTTCCAAATTGCATTGCAACTCCTCGGGCCGGGCCAGCAAATTCCGGGGCGGCAGTTCGAACTTAAGATCACTGAAACCATCGCTGGGTCAGTAATCCATCGAGCGGCGCGCGAATCCATACGGGAAACACTGCAGGAAGCTTGTTTTCGCTAAACGGTTCCGGGAGGGTTCGTGTGAAGCGTTCGCGAATCCTTCGGGCGCTTCAAAAGCGAAAAACGTAGCCGCTGGTCATGCGAAAACTGCCGAGGGTGGTGTAGTAATCGCTCGAAAGAACGCTGACGGGTGGCTGCTTGGGGTCCGGCTGCCCGGTCAGGTAGTGAATCAGCGTCGTCCCGATGTTGAACCGAATCGTGGAGTGATGCGAGGCGTAATATTCGACGCTGCCACCGAAATCAAATGCAAATCGGGTCGCACTCTCGTAGTCGGCGGTGCTTCCGGGTACGAGGGTTTTCTGGTAATGGACGAAGCCCGGGCGCGCCTGCGTAAAAACGCCCCACGAACGGCCGGTGCGTCCGACCCTGACGCCGAAGAGGCCTTCCTGGGCGGCTCCTCGCGCGCCCGGCGATCCGCTGCCGGGAAAGACGTTAACTTCGGAGTCAAAATAGATCAGGCGCGAGAGGCGGTAGCCCAGATTGATGCCCATGCCGGGAACAAGAACACGGCATGCGTTGCAGCCTTCCCAGTCCAACGGAAAACTCGCCGACGTAACATGCGCGCCGAGGCTCCAGCGCGGATCGTCTTTCCAAGCAGGCCATTCCGGGACCGCTCGCAACGGCGCGCCGAACGCTTCCACAACCTCGCGGGGTCCGGTCGGACGGTGCCACGGCGGTTTGCCTGCCAGCATGTTGGACATCGAACGGCTCGGCGAGAGGGCGCCCCGCAAAATATTGAACTTTGTCGAGTCACGTCCCTTGGCGAGCCTATCCACAAAACCCGCTTCAATGAAGTCTTCCAGAACGATCCATCCCATACCGACGGTCGGAGTCACGATAAAGTCGACCCATCCGGTGTTGTTGGTGGGAGGCTTGTAAGTCTCTCCGGGCGTCTTGGGGCAGGTCGGGTAGAAGCCGCAGTGTGGAACGTAGGTGTAGCCTCCTTCATTTCCCAAAGCTGTTTCGCTTAAGACGGGACCAATTTCGAAGTAAGCGGAATAGACCGCCGCCCATGCCATGGCTTTAAAGCGGCTCTTCCAGTAGGCAGAGGATTTTCCAAATTTTGCCGACCGTCCCTGCGGGTCGTTTTGAATGAAAATATTTCCGGAAACGGAACCTTCGAGCGGATGACCGATGTAGTTCACAAGGAAATCGTCGCCGTCGCCCCAACGAGACATGTCAAAATTCCCGGCGGACGATAGATAGTCTCTCCAGAATGGCTTGTGGAAAAACAAGTAACGCGCATAGGGATCGTTCGCCAGCCGGAAGGCGTGTTCGAACAGCAGGAATTCCACCGACTGCACGAGAGCCGGTCCCCAATGAAATCGCTCCCGCGGTGGACGAGCAACCAACAGGGCGCTCGAATCGTTGGCAAGCAATCTGCTCGGCCGGAAACTCAAACCAACCGAAGGCCGGGGGAAACAGGCCGTTGAGGAATCCATAAACAAAAAGCTGCCGCAGGGGTTTACAGGGAGCAGGGTAAAATGTGTTGGCGGGGATTTTCCGTTGCCTTCGCACGAAGCGTATTTCGCGGTCTCGAAGCTCGCAGGCGAGACGCCGGCGTGCAGGGACGCGTCTGAGATGAGCGAGTTGTTGAAACAGGAATCCTTTGGCATCAATCCGGAGCCAAACAGCGCGCCGGCGGTGGGGGAAAGATTCGGAGTCGCGTTCAGCGCCAGGAGCCAGTGATCGCTATCATTTTCCTGCGAGGTTGTTTCCAGGTGTGACTGTGCGTGCGTGGACGGCGCGGTGGATGCCAGGGTCCAAAGCAAAAGTACCAGGTTCAATCTGCCAAACGTTGCCATGTTTGCGGTTCTGTCTTCGTGGGTGGCTCGGGCAACTTAGCACCGCCGAATCGACGATTCTCCTTTGCAGGCTCACTTCCAAGACAGCGTAAACGCTATTTTTTCGCCGCAAATTGTTTCCGGGCGACACGTATTTCCATGTACCTGGAATAGACGTTTCCTGTATCCCTTAGGTTGCTGCTGCTGACAATGACTTTCGCTTTTTTTTAGACCACGCTGGCAGAAAAAGCTTCTAGCGATCTTGGACAGGTTTCATCTTTCTAGCTTCGAGTTGCGCGAGTTCAGACTGAATCTGCGGAATGGCCTCGGCGGGCGAGCCGATGCGCCTGTACGCGCTGTAAAAAGTTTTCTCGTGAACCGAAAAGCTCGAGAAGAATTTTCTGCCGTCAAAATCATATTGGGAAAAAGACGGAAGCCATAGCCCCGGCGTCATTTCGTAGCGGTCCTGCAGGAAGCGGCTGCCTTTGTACACCTTCGCCAGAAAGACTCCGAGCGAAATATCGTCGGTCACTTCGCCTTCGACCCTGGCCAGTTGCCTCGAAGCTTCATCAACCCACAGTAGCCCTTTGACTTTTGTAAAGAGCAAGGTGGAACGATTGGTGGGCCTGAAGGCGGGATTCGGTACCATTTTGTATTTCAAAAGCCCGCGGCCGTCGCGCGTTTCCTGGCCAAGGTAAGTGAAAATGAAGGCGTTGCGTGTCGCCTCGATCAGATCGTCGCGGTCCTTTTGTTTCTTCTGAATTTTCTGATAGGCCTCGCGCTGGGGCTGGCCGGTTTCCGCCGCCCACGTCAGCGACTTGAGCAGCTTGTCCAACTCGGCTCGGTAGACATCGGCATTTACCGGCCTGCCGTCCGGGCCAAGCGAAAGTTTCGCGATGCCCGTTCCCGCAGGAACCACGCGCGAGACCCGCAAATTTTGCGGGACCGCGTCTCCCGGTTGCCTTCGGCTCTCGACGCGCTCAATTCGTTCGTAAAGGTATTGCGCCCGTTCGGCTTCTTTGAGGCCGTCAATGACATGGCCCATCACATCGGGGGTTGTGCCAGGCGGAGACGGCCGGGCAGCGTCCCCCTTGGTGAGCGCTTCCTGCGCAATGGTGCCTGTGAGAAGAGTGGCAGCGAGGAAGGTAAGGAGAATTTTGGCCAAGTGGTACACAACTCCGCGCCTCTAAGGAAACTTTACCTAAAATGCCGAACACTGTTGGATTCGGACTGGGCTGGCGGTGTTGCATTGGTCAAGGACCCTCGGGGCTGAGCGGCGCGGGTCACCCAAGGCGTTCCTAAGTAATTGAAAAAGTGCATGTTATTGTCGCCCGCGGGGCAGCTGGCCGCCGCTATGTCACAACATTTTAACTTGCTATGATTGTGAGACTGCCACAAGAAGCACATCACCCTTTTTCGGCGTCTAAGAGGAACGAAAGGGTGTCCTCGCGCGTATTAAAAACTAGAGACTTCCTGTCAGAAACAGCGGAGAAAACCAATTGGGCGTCACGCCACTTGAAGGACTAAACCAGGTCAGGGTTGTTGCCGAAGCAGCGGGCCGCGACACCCGGATGGCGCGTGTTCGCCGGTCGCTAATCGCCTTCTTCGAGACCTTTCGTCTGGCAATTGATTCGTTGCGAGCGCATAAACTGCGGAGTTTCCTCACGCTTCTTGGCGTGATCCTCGCCGTTACGACACTGGTTGCAGTGATGAGCCTGGTTTCCGGGATGAACTTTTATGTCGCGGACCGCATCGCAAATCTTGGCGCCAACGTCTTCATCGTAGATCGCTTTGGGATCATCACCAGCAACGATGCGTGGGTAAAAGCACAAAAGCGGCCGTTGCTTACGATGGATGAATACGAGTGGTTGCGCGAAAACATGAAAACGGCGAACGCTGTTGCTGCGTTGGATGACCGCAACATCGATATCAAGGCCGGAAACGAACGGCTTGAACGCACCGACGTGATGGGTGCCACGCCCAATTATACGGACGTCCGGAACATCGGCATCGCGCAGGGCCGCATGATCACGCAACCGGATGACGAGCACCGTTCGCCGGTGGTGTTCATCGGCGCCGACGTGGCGGCGAAACTGTATCCCAATGTGGATCCCATAGGAAAAACGCTGCGCGCAGAAAATCACGAATATCAGGTGATTGGTGTTGCCACGCCGATCGGTTCCGCCTTCGGACAGTCGCAAGATAATTTCCTGATCATGCCGATCCACACCTATCTCAAAGAACTTCACCGGCAAAGGGACTGGATCGGGGTTTTCATTCAAGCGCCCAGCGCGGAGATGATGGAAGCATCGAAAGATGAAGCGCGTATGCTCATGCGCGCACGGCGGCACCTGGCCTACGAAGCCCCGGACAACTTCGCGATTCTGGGGTCCGACTCGATCATGGCGCTTTGGCACGATCTGACTGGCAGGCTCGCGGCGGCGGCGGTGGGAATCGTCAGCGTGTTTCTGGTTGTCGGCGGGATTGTGATCATGAACATCATGCTGGCCAGCGTTACCGAGCGTACGCGCGAAATCGGTATTCGCCGGTCATTGGGGGCGAGGAAGGCGCACATTCTGCTGCAATTTATGACCGAATCCGGCGTGCTGGCGGCCGTCGGCGGGGTTGCAGGCATCATCGGGGCGTATGCAGTTGTGGCACTGGTTCGCGAGACCACGTCCATTCCCATGGAGACGCCCATGAGCGCCGTAATCATTTCCCTCATTTTGTCCACTGCCGTCGGGCTATTTTTCGGAATTTATCCGGCGATGCGGGCGGCAAAACTGGATCCTATCGAAGCTCTGCGCGCCGAGGGATAGGAGCGTCACATGGCACAAGCGTATGGCGAAAACCTGAAGCAAGCCATGGACACGTTGCGCACGCACAAGATGCGAAGCGCTTTGACGGTGTTCGGTGTGGTGTTGGGTGTTACGGTTGTGATGCTGGTGGCCGCGCTGATTACCGGGTTCGACTATCAAATTCAGGAAAACATCAAGCAATTCGGCGCCGACACTGCGTTCATTTCCAAATGGGACCAGGGATTTCACGGGGGAAGCGCTCCGCTAGAGGAGCGGCTGCGCAAGCCACTTACCCTGGAAGACGCCAACGCGATCAGGGAAGGCGGGCGTTCCGTCAAGAATGTTACCGCATTCATTCAGACCACCTGGATGCAGGCGCACACCGTGCGAACGAAGGCCGGTGAAGTGACGGCGATCGACTTCCGAGGCGTGCAGCCGAATTTTGGGCAGGTGTATGCGAATGCGGCCACGCTGGACGGCCGGTTCATCGCCGAGGGCGACGATCTCCACAAGGAGAAAGTTGTGATGCTGGGAGAAAACGTCGCGCCGGTGCTTTTTCCGGAGGGTCATCCCGTCGGCAAGGACGTTTTGATCGACGGAACGGATTTCCAGGTGATCGGCGTCGTCGAAAAGCCCAAAGGCGGCTTCGGCATGGGCGACGAAGACCGCCGCGTCCTAATTCCGTTCAGCACCTTCAAGAAAATCTATCCTGCAGCGGATGAGCTGAACATGCGCGTCCAGGCATACCCGGGCCAGCTGGACAAGATGGTGGACGAAGCTACCGAAATCCTACGCCGCCGCCGCAACGTTCCATACGACGGGAAGAACAACTTCTCGATAGGCACCCCGGCGCAGACCGTTGATGAGTTTCATAAGATCATGATGATGGTTTATCTGGCCACTTTTGTCCTGAGCGGAATCGGTCTGCTGATCGGCGGAGTCGGGGTGATGAACATCATGCTGGTCAGCGTGACCGAAAGGACCCGGGAAATCGGCGTCCGCAAGGCAATCGGTGCGAAAAGAAAAGATATCACGTGGCAGTTCCTGCTGGAGGCGATGACGCTCACGGGGGCGGGCGGCATCATTGCTCTTGTCCTGGTCAATGGACTGGTCCTCTTGATCCGGGCAACCCTCAACTGGAACGGCATGGTCCCAGCGTGGGCCGCGATTCTCGGGGTCTCCATAAGCGTGAGTGTTGGATTAATTTTTGGCGTCTGGCCCGCCATGAAGGCGGCGAAGCTCGATCCCGTAGAAGCACTCCGCTACGAATGATTTGCTCTGCCAACTAGGCGGGTTCCACCGGGCTGGTGAAGAAGGTCCGCACGGACCGCTCTAGCGAAAAAAATCCGCAAACAAAACGAACTGGGCTGTTCCCGTAAACCCGAAAGGGTGAACCGCAGCTTCCCACGATGCGTGCTTTTCGTTTGCTCAGAGAATTCGCTCTTCTGCCGGCCCCGGCAGGTCGTGCAGGTCGTCCTCTTTCAACCCACTCAGGCGGTTCGCGCCGCATGCATATGCTATATTCGTAATAGCCCTGCCAGCTCGGCCATCAGCACTCTGGAGAATTGCACTGTGGCGGCTGATATCGATATCGCGTTTGTAACGGTCAACTACAACACCCTGGAGTGCTTAAGTCAGTTAAGCAAATTCTTTAACCTCCTCGATGTCCCATTCACGTTTAGCCTTACTGTGGTGGACAATGACTCCGGAGACGGTTCCCAGGAATTCCTGCAGTCTCGTCCGGAAATTCACTATGTGCAGACCGGAGGAAACATCGGCTACGGGCGCGCGATCAACCGCGGGGTGGCTACCACAGCCAGCAAATATGTGTGTGTGACCAATACGGATGTCGTCCTCAACCGTGATGCATTGATCAAGCTTTGGCGCTTCCTCGAAGGACGACACGATGCCGGGCTGTGCGCCCCGCGAATCACATACGAGGACGGACGCGACCAGGGAATGGTATTCAAACCTTCTCTTTTTTCTCATTATGCCAACTGGTTTGCCAAGATTGCGGCAAGATCCTCGAAGCTGGAAATAGCGAAGGCCACTGGGCCCCTGAGGGTCGACGGGGTGACCGGGGCGTTTTTCCTGATACGGCGATCCGCCATTCCGCAGCCGAAGCTCTTTGACGAGGATTTTTTCTTTTTTTACGAGGATACGGCGCTTGCCCATACTTTAAAGAATCGCAAGGTACCGTGTTTTATTGTTCCGGACGCAAGCATCATCCATATTGGCGGCAAATCAAGATCAGAAAGTTCGATTTCCTTCTTTTATGACAGCAAGTATCTTTACCTGAAAAAATTCTACGGGCCGCTTCACGCCAAAGGCGTCTACCTGATGGATCGCCTACGCATACTCCGCAAGTGGTCACTTTACTCGCTGTTTTCGCTGGTAACCGCCTCCGAGCGCGTCAGGTCCAAACAGCGTCACTACAAGATAGCTTGGGATAGCGGTCGTTTGAGATAAGAGAGCGGCGAAACCGCCGGGAGATCTCCCCGATTTTCTTTCTGGGCCCTTTCGATTTGCCAGGGCGTGATGAAGACTACCTAGCTGCACGTTCCTGCGGAGGCGGCCTCGATCGAGCCCGGTTGCTTGGTGTCGTTCGGAGCAGACCGTCCAGGCCAGCGGATTTCCAGCTCGGCGTCGCGCTTCACCAACATTTTCGAACGCTTGACCACGCGAATTGCGAGCAGGTTGTGATCGCCGGGTTGGAGTTCAGCGAGGCCCTGGCGCTCGAGATGAAGGCTTTTGTCCGCGCGATACAAGGCGATGCGGAACTCGTGGGCACCGGTGGCTAGCAGACGGTCCAAGTGGAGAGAGTCTACTTCAAGCAGAACGAAGCAGACGGGAAGCGCGATCGCGCAGCGAAACTTGAGCCGGCGCCGCCTGTTTCGTTTGCGGAGGCACGAGCATCTTGCGGCGCGCGAATGGAAAGAGGGCTTGGGCGAGAGCCTCGGCGCATGCCACGCGCATATCAGGATTTTTCGCAAGGCACGAGGTTACGATTCCGTCGAAGCCTGTCGGAATGGACGGCTGGAGCTGCGAAACTGCGTTTGGCGTGGAAGACAACACGCGGTTGCAAATGCCTTGAAGAGAATCTGCGTCAAACGGGCGGGTACCCGTGACCATTTCATAGAGAACTACGCCGAGGGAGAAAATGTCCGAGCGTGCGTCCTGCGGCCGGCCCATGATTTGTTCGGGACACCAGTAGGCTGGGGTGCCCATCAGCGCCGAGCCGCTAGCTTCACGACGAGCCACGCGGGCCATCCCGAAGTCGGTCAATTTCACTCTCCCATCCGCGGTGATCAGAATGTTTGCCGGTTTTACGTCGCCATGAATCACACCGCGGTTGTGTGCCACCTCAAGCGCTTCGGCCGCATGCGCCACCCAGGCACACGCGCGCGGAAGGGGGAGAGTTCCCTTCTCCAGAACGCGATTGAGAGGAGTTCCATCGATGAATTCCATCACTAAATAAGGAGTCTGGCTAGACTCCTCGATGCCCATGTCATGCAGGGTGACGATGTTGGGATGAGAGAGCTGGCCCACCACGCGAGCCTCGCGGAGGAAACGGTCGCGCGCTTCGCCTTGTGCAATTTCCGCAGGGAATATCTTGACCGCTACTGAGCGGCCAATCATGGGATCAAAACCGCGGACTACCCTGCTAGTGGCGCCGACGCCCAGGGTTTCAAAGAGTTGGTAGCGACCGACTTGCATGGAACCTTCCGTTCTCTATTGGAACTCTACGGCCAGGGTCCTTTCGGGGAAATGAAGCAAAGGTTCCAGTGGCGAGAAACGTCGGTACTAGGACGGACATAGCGCTAAAATAAAGAAAATAAAAGGGTTAATCAGCGCAAGGGGCGACCGGCGACGCCTCGTTGCATTTGGGAAGGAGACTCTTGTTCGCTCGAAACTGGGCTAGTACGGGAGCGGTCTTGAGACGCGCGGGAAAATCCCGAATGAAGGCCTTCATCGAAGGATGCCAAAATCCGTTGAAGCCGAAGAAATACATTTCGTTCATCGCCTGCTCGGCCGGCCAGGCGTCGTAGGCCATGCGATAGGTTGCAACGAAAACGCCTGTCCGGTCGTCGCCAAACCGGCAATGCACGAACACCCTTTCTTTCGGATTGTCGTGGAATAGCGAGAGGAATTGGGCGACCTGTTCATTGGTCGGCGGAGCCCATCCGCTCACGGGAATCGTCACAAAGCGGATGCCCAGCGATTCGGCTTGCGCCCTTTCCTGTTCCCTTCGACGCGGATCTTCGCCCCGCAGATCGACAATCGTCGTGACGCCGAGCCTCTTTAGCTCCGGCAATCCTTCTGCGCGAGGCTGCGCGCCTCGATAAAGTGATCCGTTGATGCGTCCGCCGTTTGGAAGACCAGCAAGCTTGAGTTTTTCTCCATACGCCGAGCGCATCACCGGCCGCTCGACGGGAGAAACGGATTTTTCCTGCAGGGGCACACCCGTAGCCAGAAGCAAAAAAGCGAACGCACGAGTGCGGAATCGGCTCATGGTTATTGGATGCAAAAAGCTTAGCGTCGGTGGGACTGAAAGAAAAACGGCAAAATCGCAAACGGCGGCACTTTTCCGAGATTGCCGAGAAATGCTGCGGTCAGAGAGAGGATCAACTGCCGGCGACAAGCATTTTTCCTGACGGGCCGGCCGCGCCAAAGGGAGTACGCTTTTCAAAGAAAAATTTGCGCGGCACAAGATTCCTGGAGCGACCGCGTCGCCAAAGGTCGCGAGAGGTTTAGGAAAATCCAATTCCCGCTAAAAAGTTTTTCACAGGCGCGTGAAGAATCGAGGATTGCGCGCCGAATCAGGTAAGAGCATCCTGCTAAGTAGCTTACGGGAAGAATTTGAGAATTCTGCGCTTGCTCGAGCGCGCTTCTTCAAGGATATAGACCACAAGATATGGGCGCATTGAGAAAAACTCATCCACATTTTGCGTTTTTCTCTTGACAGGATTTTTGCGCGCGTCGATACTGCAACTCCAGATTCGGGGGATCGTGGAAGCGCCAGACGAACCCAGTCGAGGGACCGAGTTCGTTGCAGCCACGAAACTAACCGGGTTTTCGCAAAACAATTCAGCGCGAAGTAACTGCTCCGCGCTTAGTTAGCGCGAAGTGGTCGGCTTGCTATGAGGCTCAGTTTTAGTTAACCGGCCGACGGCAGGTCGTTTTCGTTTGCGGACGCCAGAGTTGGCGCCGCTTTTTTCATGCTGCGGACTTTTGCGAATTCCGGCGGGGTTTGCGGAACTTCGACTTTGTCGCAAATTGCGACCAAGAACGAACGCGCATGACCTCCGCAGCCGCGGAGGAGTAAAATAAGAGGGTTCCCTCAGGCAAGGAACGGGAACCCGGCGCTGGGAGGAACAGGATGGCAACGGTGAAGCCGGCACTACATAGTAAGTCAGTTGAAGCGGGGGCTGCCGAAACCACGGCTGGGCTGAAGTTTGAACGCTTCTTCACCGACGGCAAGATTTCGCCATTCGACGCCGTCGAATGGGAAAAGCGCACCGCTCTGATCGGCAACGAGAAGGGCGTCACGATCTTCCGCCAGGAAGACGTCGAAGTTCCAAAAAATTGGTCCCAAACGGCGACCAACATCGTAGCCAGCAAATACTTTCACGGGAAGCCGGGCAGCATCGAGCGCGAGGGCTCGGTGCGTCAGTTGATTGGCCGCGTCGTGAATACCATCGTTCGGTGGGGTACGGAGGGCGGATACTTCGCCGACGACGCGTCGCGCAACGCCTTCAAGGACGAGCTGACACATCTCCTTGTCGAACAGAAGATGAGCTTTAATTCGCCGGTCTGGTTTAACGTCGGCGTACAGCCCAAGCCGCAATGCTCTGCATGCTTTATCAATTCCGTGCACGACAACATGGAATCGATCATGGGCCTGACGCGCACAGAAGGCATGCTCTTTAAATGGGGCTCGGGCACCGGCACGAATTTTTCTGCTCTGCGCGGGAGCAAGGAGACGCTTTCTGGCGGAGGCATCGCCTCTGGCCCCGTGAGTTTTATGAAAGGTTTTGATGCCTTCGCCGGGGTGATCAAGAGCGGCGGCAAAACGCGTCGCGCCGCCAAGATGGTTATTTTGAACGCCGACCATCCGGACATCGTTGAGTTCATTGAGTGCAAATACAAGGAAGAACAGAAAGCGCACGCGCTGATTCGCGAAGGCTACGACCCGGCGATTGACGGCGAAGCTTATACATCGATCTTCTTCCAGAACGCCAACCATTCCGTACGGGTGTCTGACGACTTCATGCGCGCCGTGGAGCAGGACAAGGATTGGTGGACCAAGAATGTGACGGACGGGCAGCCGGCGCAAAAACTCCGCGCGCGCGACCTGCTCTATAAGATGGCCGAATCCACTTGGCACTGCGGCGATCCGGGCATGCAGTACGACACCACCGTCAATCGGTGGCATACTTGCAAGACCACTGCTCGCATTAACGCCAGCAACCCGTGCTCGGAGTACATGTTCCTGGATGACACGGCCTGCAACCTGGCGTCCCTCAATCTGATGAAGTATGTCAATTCGAGCGGCCAATTTGACGTGGCAGCCTACAAACAGGCTGTGGACGTCACGATCACCGCGCAGGAAATCCTGGTCGACTTTGCCAGCTACCCGACACCGAAGATCGCGGAGAATTCACACAATTTCCGGCCCCTTGGTTTGGGTTATGCGAACCTCGGCGCGCTCCTGATGTCCATGGCCCTGCCCTATGATTCAAACCAGGGCCGCGACGTCGCCGGAGCCGTTACCGCGCTCATGTGCGGCGAAGCTTACGCTCAGTCGGCACGCGTCGCGGAAAGAATGGGTCCGTTTTCCGGCTATGCCGAGAACCGCGAACCCATGCTCGATGTGATTCGCATGCATCGCGATTCCGTGCGCGGCATCAACCCGGATCATGTCCAGGCGGAACTTTTCCTCGCGGCACAGGAATCCTGGGATGCTGCCATGGCCCTTGGCGAAAAACACGGCTTCAAGAATTCCCAGGTCACCGTCCTCGCTCCTACCGGCACCATCGGTTTCATGATGGATTGCGACACCACGGGCATCGAACCCGACTTGGCTCTCGTGAAGTATAAGAAGCTGGTTGGCGGCGGCGTAATCAAAATCGTCAACAACACCGTCCCGCAGGCCATGATGAGGCTCGGCTATTCGCCGGAACAGACCAGCGAGATCGTCGCCTACATTGACAAGAACAGCACCGTCGAGGGTGCGCCGTACTTTAAGCCGGAACACCTGGCGGTCTTCGATTGCTCCCTCGCTCCCGCGGGCGGAGGGCGCTCCATTACCTGGACGGGTCACGTTAAGATGATGGCAGCGGCTCAGCCGTTCCTCTCCGGCGCCATCTCAAAGACCATCAACATGCCCGAGGAATCGACGGTCGAAGACATCATGAATGCCTACCTGGAGTCATGGAAGCTGGGGCTCAAGGCTGTGGCAATCTATCGTGACAATTCCAAGAAATCGCAGCCGCTCAACGCCGGCGGTGAAAAGAAGGAAAAAGCAGCGGAAGCCGTTGCCGCTGTCGTCGAACCCATGCAGCGGGAACTTTTTGCCCGTGCACAGCGCGAAAAAATGCCCGCGGAACGTGCTTCTGTCACCCACAAATTCAGCGTGGGCGGCCATGAAGGATACATCACTGTGGGCCTCTACGAAGACGGGCGGCCCGGCGAAGTGTTCATCAAGATGTCCAAGGAAGGTTCGACGCTTTCGGGCGTGATGGACGGCTTGGCGCTCACCGTCTCGATCGGCTTGCAGTACGGTGTTCCGCTTAAGGTGTTTGTGGACAAGCTCTTGAACACGCGGTTCGAACCGAGCGGCATTACCGCCAACGCAAACATCCGCTTCGTTTCTTCGGTGCTCGATTACATCGCGCGCTGGCTCGGGGGCCGCTTCATTTCTTCAGATTACCTGAAGCTCAACGGCGCTGCGCCGGAGGTGATCGCCACCGCGCCGCTGCAAACGAATTTGGCGGCGCCGCCGGCCGTCAAACCAGCGGAGCCGGCCGGCTCCCGAACCCCCAGCAACGCCCACGAAGGCGCACCAACCTGCAGCGAATGCGGCATGTTGATGGTGCCAAACGGCGCTTGCTATAAGTGCGAAAACTGCGGAAGCACTAGCGGGTGCAGTTGAGCATGCCGGGCACACTGGAGCGAGCCACGCGATGAGCGCCTCGGCCCCCCGCCCAGCAATTTCGCCAAACAAAGCTATCTCTCACACCCGGGGATTCCTGCACATTGTCCGCCACGGAAGTGGACCACGAGCGGTGTACGTGCTGACATACCATCGGTTGGATCGCGCTGGTGTCACGCCTAGGCCCCTTCTTGCAGAAGGCGCTCAGCCCTTACTCGATTTGCTCGACCGTATGGGCGTGGATTTTCGCCTCAGCCAGGTCCGGGGCGCTCTCGAAGACATTCTTCGGCTCGGCTCCGCAAATATTCCCGACCTCTGGCTCAGTGATGAGGAAATGTTGGAAAAGGGCTTGATCGAAAGCTAACGCGAACGCTTCTTGGGAAAAGCAAGACGGCCGGACGCAAAGCGCTTCCGGCCGTGTTGTATTAGGGCGCGACGCCAACAGAAGAATTATCGCGGTCTGGGCCGAAGTGGCCGTGCTGCCAGTGAACGGGGCCTCATACGCAGCCGAGGCCCGATCGGAGGTGGCACCGCTTGGAGCGCACTTCCACAGCTCGGGCAAAACTCAAGCCCCGCGTTAGGGCCGGAGAGATGCGCGCGCAGCCAGTGACCCCGCGCCGAACACTCCTGGTTGATGCATTGCACGGTCCATCCGGGCAAATATTGCATCTTGCTTCCCCCAGTGGCCGCGCAGGACGAAACCGAGTCCGCGCAGCCGAAGCAACGAAGATGCCGGATTGTGATGCGGGAAGCCAGTGCTGTCAAGAACAAACCACACAAGATGTAGGGGTCCCGTTGCAACCGTGTGGATTTCCTGTGAAGTTCCCACGACGCACAACGAGGATTGACCGATTCCCATCCGTATCCCGCGAAGTCGCTCTTCGGACGAAATCCTAGAGCAAGATAAAGGCGACCGGCAACTGGGCAGTCTTACCCAGTCCGGACGGAGAAAAACGATGACCACTACGGGTCACGGCGATTTTGATTTGGGTGGATCCCTGCGTGCTATGCCTGATTTTCGAAGTTTCAGAAACCGTTTCCTGCGAATTGTGGGCATCATCCTCGTCCTAATCGTGCTCTACGCCAGCACAACATCGATACCCACAGGCAACGTCGGCGTCCTGACCCTCTTCGGGAGGGTGACGGGGGACGTCCTAGATGAAGGCATTCATCTCATCAATCCTCTGAAGGCGGTCCAGAAGCTTTCCATTCAAACGCAATCGATCAAAGAAAGCGCAAACACGCCTTCGAATGAAGGATTGATGCTGGCTCTGGACACGTCGCTGCTGTTTCGCCTCGACCGGACCAAGGCCGCGCAGGTATATCAAACGGTCGGGACGAATTACGCGGACAAAATTGTTGAGCCGACGTTGCGCGCCGCAATTCGCGCCGCCACTTCCGCGCACTCCGCTAATGCCCTGTATACAAATGCTCGTGAACTCGTGCAGCAGCAGATTCAGGAAGAACTGACCACGCAACTCGCGCAGCGTGGCGTTATTGTTGAGGCCGTGCTCCTTCGCGATGTTCAGCTGCCTCCAATGCTGAAGGGTTCGATTGAAGCCAAGCAACAGGCCGAACAGGATGCGCTTCGTATGAGCTTCATCCTGCAAAAGGAAAAACAGGAGGCGGAGCGCAAGCGCATCGAAGCCCAGGGAATCGCCGATTTTCAAAGGATCGTTGCGCAGGGAATTAGCTCGCAACTTCTGGAATGGAAAGGAATCGAAGCCACCGAAAAGCTTGCAACCAGCGCCAATTCGAAAGTCGTCATCATCGGCAACCCGAAAAATGGGTTACCACTGGTTCTCGAACCCAGGTAGGGCAATCTTCAATGAGGAGGGTTCTTGTCAGGCTCGACCGGCGCCGGCTCGCCGACCAAAGCTTCTAGTTCCGCCACGCGAGTCTTCAACGTCTCTACCAATTGCTTTTTGTCGCTGACCTGCTGCGCTTGGGCGTCCAGATTAGCCTTGCCCTCTTTGTCACTGGCGAAGTCCGGCTTCGAATAATAACTATCGCTGTCCAGTGCCGCCCTGCGTTGCATCACGTCGAGTTCGCTCTGGGCTTCGCTGAGTTCCTTTTTAGTTCGCTCCAGCGCCGCCGCGTTTTCTGCCTTTTTTTGCCGAGCCTGCTCATCGTTGAGCGGAGCGGCCGGTTCCTCGCTGGCGTTCGTTGCCTGCGCGTTCTCATTTGTCTTTTCAGGGGCGTTTTCAGGCGTTGCCACCGGGCTTTCCGAAGTCGAACCGGCGGGTCGAGCCGCCGGTAAATCGTCATTGGTGAGCGTGCGCACTGGCTTTGCGGCATTCTTTCTCTGTTCGCGGGCGCGCCGCGCCGCTTCTGCAACCGAGGGCGCAGAACTGTCTTGAAATTGTGCCCAGGCCACGGTCACCGTTGCGCTCAGAAATAGACCAGCGATGGAGAGAACCGCTAGGCGGAAGCTGTGTTTTTTCTGCAACATAAACTCCCTCTCGGGGACGAGCAATCCAACATACTCCTGCGGAGGCGCAGGACGCAATGCGGTAACCCCTGGTTGCCGCCAATGAATTACGCCGACCGAACTAGTTGCCTTCGCGGTCTGCTATGCTGTTGCTCTGAAAAGCGAAGGTGCAGTGCCCGGGACTCGTTACGTGACGACTCATATCCGTCTCCTAATGCTTAGCTCGGCCTTGTGTTTCCCGTTATGGTGTTCTGCCTTTCCCGCTGAGCGAACAAGACAGCCTGCTCGATTGGCGGCCGAGGACCGCTCGTGGGCGGAATCAAGTTCCTTGGCGAGGTGCAGGCCGTCGGGTCGCGCGACAGGTTTCTTGCAAGTTGAACCGCGCCTGAAAGTTTCAGCTCTTTTGGCTCCTTCGTCGCATAGGGTGTTTCTTGATTCTCCGCGAATTCAGGACGCTGCCGGCACCGCGCTTGTCCGGGTTCGCCCGCCGGCTTCCGGTCATCGCTTTTGGGACCGACGAAATGACCTTCTCTTCGCTGCCGTTGGTGCTTCTCGCACGCTCGACTACTTCTCGACATTAAACATGCGGCGTCGCGGCGATCAGGAAAACTTTCTAAACAACGATGTGGTTGACAATCATCCTGCCTTCGCCGCGGTTGAAGCGGCCGCCACGGCTGTTTCCGTCGGTGCTTCCTATTTGTTTCACCGTTACCATCACCACCGCCTGGAGCGCTGGACGTCGATCGTGCACGCAAGCCTGGCCACTTCAGGTGCCGTGCGAAATTATTGCCTGAAGACTGTCGAGTCCTCTCCGACACCTTAATTCTTTCTCTCTCCTGCTTTCCTCCCAGAGTCTGCTGCCATCTAATCAGAGGGGGTCCAACGGCCGCATTCGCCGTGGCCCGTTTTGGCTCCGCAAAGGTTGCAGGTGAACCCGCATGTGCTGCATACTCGCCGATTCCGCGCGGCTTGCCGGGCCGGCGCGGCGACGGCTTGATCGCAGGATGCGAGGGGGACGAATGCCGCGTCAACGCTTCGCGCATGCCTTGTTGCTCACTGTGTTGTTGTTGGCGGTCAACTTCTTCGCATCGCCTCGCGTGCTAACCGCGCAGGAAACGCCTACCGTCCGCACGCCTCCTCAGCAGCAGACCGAGCCTCCCGGCAACGCTCCGATTGCTCCCGGAGATAACGAAACGGAACGCTACACTCTCTCCCACGAACGTTATGCCAAGGCCATCGCCTATTCTCGCGCCACCTACGTTCTCTATTTCCTTTCTGTGTTCATCGGATTTGCCGCGCTAATTCTGGCCCTCCGCTTGGGCATCGTGGCGCGCATTCGTGACTTTGCGGAGCGTACCGCTGAAAACCGCTTTCTCCAGGGACTCCTGTTCATTCCTTCGCTGGCTCTTTTTCTCGATATCGTCGATCTTCCGGTTCGGCTCTCCAGGCACTGGTTGTCCCTTCGTTACGAACAATCCGTTCAGCGCTGGGGCTCCTGGCTTCTCGACGTGGGCAAGGGAGAATTGCTTGATATCGCTTTCTTCACCTTAATGGGACTGCTTCTGTGTTTGATCATTCGCAAGAGCCCGCGTCGCTGGTGGTTTTATTTCTGGCTTGCAGCCCTTCCGATCATTCTTGCCGTTCTGGTCCTCGAACCGGTAATCATCGATCCGCTATTCTTCAAGTTCGAGCCGCTTGCCGCCCAGCATCCCGGGCTCGCCGCAGATATTCAAAAGCTCACACAACGCGCCGGTCTGCGAATTCCCCGTGAGCGCATGTTCTTAATGAACGCCAGCAGCAAGACCAACGCCATTAACGCGTACGTGGTCGGCTTCGGCGCTTCAAAGCGCGTGGTCATTTACGACAACGTCATCCAAAAGATGACTCCGCAGGAAACTCTTTTCATCTTCGGCCACGAGTCCGGACACTATGTCCTCAATCACATTCGAAACGGGTTTCTCTTCTTTACGCTTCTTTTGCTGATTACCATGTACGCGGCCTACCGCCTGCTTCACAGAATCCTGGGTCGCTGGGGTAGTCGCTGGAAGGTTTACGGTCCGCAGGATTGGGGCGCGCTGGCCGTCCTGCTTCTGATCCTCGACGGGGTCGCCTTTTTTTCTTCTCCAGTCATCAACGGCTACAGCCGCGTTCAGGAGCATAATGCCGACGTTTTTGGCCTGGAGCTAATTCATACGGTTGTTCCGAACTCGTCCAAAGTCGCTGCTCACGCGTTCCAGGCCATGGGGGAAATTGATCTTGCCGATCCTAATCCGCCGCCGTTCATCACCTTTTGGATCTACTCCCACCCGCCACTGGCCGAGCGGCTGGTGTTCGCTCACACCTACGATCCCTGGGGAAAAAACCAGCCATTGAAGTATGTCAAGGACCAAAAGCAATAAAGCGCTAAGCGTGGTGCACTCGCGCTTTCGGTCCGACACGCCGCCTCGCGAATGCCGCCACTTTGCTACGATTTCCGCACATCGCCATCGAACACCATCTCCGCCGGCGCGTTCTCGAATCATCGCAAAACAACAGTTGGCAGTTTGGGTTGCTGCACTGCTGCAGCCTCTTCTCTCCTTCGGCGATCAGCTCGGCACCAGACCTGGCAATCGCGGCCAGAAGCCACTCAAGCCTTTCGTGCTTGGCCACAAATCCGAGCTTCCATCCCGGGTCGTCCCATTCAAGCTCGTCATGGCCTTCTGTCACGCGAAGAATTATGTTGATCGGCTCTACCCATTCCCCGTGCACGCGAGTGCCTCTTATCTTGGCGCGAAACGCTGATCGCATTCCGTCCCCTAAGCGCCGGGCATGCGACAGCAAGGTTTCAGCCGCATTCGGATCCGTCTCCGGCAACCTCCGCAGCTCGTCTCCCCGCGATCCTGATACGATCTTTTTCTCTGCCAAAAACTCGATGAGTTCTAGCCAGGAGGCCGGGTGGGCTGCCGGATCCCCCGAAGTGAAGGGCAAATTAACAAAATCAACGGATAACCGGTTTCCTTTCGCGGGCTTCCAGGCGACGAGGCTCATCTGACCTCCAAAGGAACAACCCTAACCGCTTAAGGCTAATAAGCCAGTTAGGCGTAGTCAACGCTTCTTTCTTGGACACCTTCAGAACCTGCGGGACTCTCAGTCGTGAACGAGCGTTTCGGAAAGGAGCCGAATGACCTGGAAAATAGCCTCGATCGTCGCGGTAGCTGCCGTTTTTCTCGTCGGCAAGACTCTTACGGAATCGAACCCCGGGCGGTCTGCCCCGATTTCGCCAGAGATCGCTGATCCTCAGCCCGTTCTTCTCGAGCTCTTCACCTCTGAAGGCTGTTCGAGCTGCCCGCCGGCAGACGCTTTTCTGAAACAGCTCGATGACACTGGCCTTGTCGACCACGTCGAAGTCATCGCGATCGAAGAGCACGTAGACTACTGGAATCGTTTGGGTTGGACTGACCGATTTTCGTCCCACGATTGGACCGAGCGCCAGGAGCGATACGCACGCTCCTTTGGGCGCGGCGGCATCTACACGCCTCAGCTTGTGGTTAATGGCCGGGAAGAACTTGTGGGCAGCGCCGCAGGCGAAGCGCGGCAGAAGATACTCGACGCATCCAAGATTCCTGGCGCCAGGCTGCGCCTATCTATCAATAGCATCACGCCGCAATCCGCCGGGTTCTCGGTCGCGATCGAGAGCGCTCCGTTCAAGGCGACCCATGCCGAACCCTGGCTTGCCGTCACTGAGCGCGGGCTGTCTTCTAACATTCTTCGCGGCGAAAACGAGGGCCGGAATCTTTCCCACGCAGCCGTGTTGCGTTCGCTAACGCGCCTTGGCGGGCCGCAAACAGGTTCCCTCGCCGGAGCGGAAACAACAGTCATGATTCCGCTTGATCCGGCCTGGAAGCGCGAAAATCTCCGTTTTGTGGTATTCCTCCAAGAGCCAAAAACTCTCCACATCCTCGGCGCCGCTGCCTCCTCCTCCCCGCACTAACAAGGTGCCGCGTGACGAAGGTTCGCTGCGGGAGAAGCTCTCGGAGAATCGCATGGACGACGAAACACCGCAGCTTGCCGCGCGAGACGAAATTCGGTCCGCTCCTTCATCGCAGTCAACTCTGAGCACGATCTTTCACAACGAGCAAGGCCTGCGCGCAGGCTGGCGGCTGGCCATGTACCTCGTGATCGTCCTGGTGTTCAGCCTTGCGATAAATTTCGCGCTCGACAAAATCTTCCATTTGCCGAAGACCAATGCCCAGTCCTTCACTCGGCTGTTGCTCCTGGAATCTCTTTCTTTTGCAATTGTATTTGTTCCTGCGTGGTTGATGGCTTGGTTCGAACATCGGTCCGTTGGAGAATATGGCCTTCCGCTGCATTCTTTCTTCGGCGCGCGCTTCTGGCAGGGCTGTGCCCTGGGCCTTTCCGAAATTGCGGTGCTCATGGGCTGCATCGCCGCGTTTGGCGGCTATTCTTTTGGTCCACTAAATGTCCACGGTGCGGCGATTCTGAAATGGGCCATCTACTGGGCGATCTTTTTCGTTATGGTGGGACTCTTCGAGGAATTCGCCTTCCGCGGCTACCTGCAATTCACCCTTGGCGACGGTATCGGTTTCTGGCCGGCTGCTTGGATTCTTTCTCTGGGATTCGGCGCCGTCCATCTGATGAACAAGGGCGAGAGTCCTGTCGGCGCGCTGAGCGTCGCCACGATCGGCTTGATATTCGCTTTCACTCTCAAGCGCACCGGGGACCTGTGGCTTCTGGTCGGCTGGCATGCCGCCTTCGACTTCGGAGAAACCTTCCTGTTCTCAGTTCCCAACAGCGGCAACGTCTTTGAAGGCCATCTTTCAAACGCCACGCTGCACGGTCCCATCTGGCTGACTGGCGGCACCGTCGGGCCGGAAGGCAGCATTTTCAGCTTCATCACCATGGCTGCGGCCGTTATCGTCATCCACAAAGCATTTCCGCCGCGCAAATTGGGAAAGCCTCTGCCCGAAAATCAGACCAGCGCGATTGCCACGCCTCAGTGAACAAGGTCGGATACAAACACGAATTCGACGCCCTGCTTCTTCGTTTCGGGCAGGATTTCGCGTAGCGCCTCGAGGGTCACCGTGTGTGGATGTCCGATGGCAATCGCCTCTCCCTTTTCTTTGGCTCCGCGAATCGCGATTTGTAGCTGCCGCTTTACCGCCGCTTTGTTCTGGACATCGTCCAGGAACGGCACGTTTCGAAAAGCCGTCTTTACGCCGTTTCGTTTCGCTGTATCGTACGCCACCGTTGCCGGCGTCGTGCGGCTATCCACGTAGAAAACCCCCGCGTCCCGCAGAACCGGCATCAGCTCGTCCATCAGCTCGGTGTTCGAAGTCGCTTGCGACCCCTGATGATTGTTTACGCCGTCCGCTTCCGGCACGGCCTCCAGCATTTTCGTCACAAGATCTTCCACTTCCCCGCGCGGCAGTCCGGGCCGCAGCTCGCGGCCCTCCGGAGTTTCGTTCGCAACGGATTGCATCGGCAGGTGCAGCATCACTTCGCATCCGCGTTTTTTCGCTTCTCGCGCGATCTCCTGCGAATGCGCGTGGTACGGCAGCACCGACAGGGTGATGGGAATGCGCAGTGCAAAGATGGCATCCGCGGCGCGGCGGTCGCTCCCCAAATCATCCAGAAGAATCGCCAGCTTGGCCTGTCCTGCGCCCCGGATTTCACCGCTCTCGGCTACTCGCGGGCCTTGCACTTCGATCTCAATATGATGCGTCAGAAATCCTCCGCTGCGCAGGGTAAGCTGGGTGGTGTTTCCGTTTGGGCTCGCAGGGTCAACCGTGAGGCGATGCCGGGTTGCAACGCCTTCGATGGCTTGCCGCACTTTGTCGATCATTGCGGCGTTTTGACGAAGTCCAATATAGAGTTCGTCCGTGCCGCCTCCTGCTGACCCGCGCCTGCTCCGCCGGCTCTTGACCACCGTATCCTTCGGAGTGACATCGGAAGCAGCCTTCGCAAGTTCCCGCGTGATCTGATGAACCTCTACCGGCGTCAATTTGGCCAAGCGTTCCCGCTTGCATCCGGGTACCAGAAAACTCACGACGATCGACAAGCAGCAGAGCAAGGCTCCGCCCGCCGCAGCAAACTTCATCTTGAATTTCGAGGAAAATGTCGCGGGCGCGCCGCCGGACTTCACAGAAAACTACGCGGCCTTTTTTGCCGGCGCCTTCAACAACTCAATGGCCTTTTTGAAAACGGGGTCTTCAGGAGAAAGCGGTCTGGGTGCGGCCGGCGCAGTCACCTGTGCGTTCGCGGAATCGTCGTCATCCGCGCCGTCTTCTGCCGCCGCCGCTTCGGCACGCACCACTTCCGAAGGCGTGACACCTTCATCCAGAATCGTCTTTCCGTTCGCGTTGTAATAATTCGCCACCGTCAGAATCAGCGCGGATCCATCGTCGATCGTGATCAATTTCTGTTCAGAGGCTAGTCCGAAGGTTCGCTCGCCCACCACGTCGCCGCGATGCGCGCTAACGATTGCCGAAGCCAGCACTTCGGCCGCTCCGGAGGTCGTTCCATCAATCAGAATCGAAACCGGACCCTTCCAGACGACCTTGCCGGGTTCGGCCGCGAAGCTCTGCGAGGAAACCGTCTGGCCGCGCAGCGTTGCCAGGTTGCCGCTCGCGATCAACAACCGGCTGACTGCCAGCGCCTCGGAAACCGGTCCGCGGCCGCAGTCCCGCAAATCCAAAATCACCTTATGCACGCCTTGCTTCTCGGCGTCTTGCAGCCGCACCCGCAGCTCGTCAGCCCGTCCTGACTCGAGCGTCGTCAGCCGTAGTGCCAGGATATCCGGATCCGTTTTCTGGCTCACCATCTTCGCCGGAGTCAGCTTTTCGCGAACGATATCCACAGATTCAGGCTCGTTCTTTCCGCGCCGGATCACGCCGACCTTGACACCGCTGCCCGGCTGCCCGCGCAGCAGATTCATCGCCTGGCCGACCGACATTTCCCGCGTCGTGAACCCTGCCACGGACTCGAAGATGTCTCCGCTGTGAATGCCAGCCTTTTCCGCAGGACTCTCCGGCAGTACTGAAACCACAATTACGTAGCCGTATCGCTTGCTGAGCGTGAGTCCGGTATCGCCGGGATTCCCGCTCGCCAACTTCTCTTTGTATTCCGTGTATTCCCGCGGGGTGAGGTAGCTTGACTGCGGGTCGAGCGACTCCAGTAATCCGTGCAGCGCGCCTGCGGTCACCAGGTGCATGTTCGGCTCGTCCACATAATCCTGCTGAATCTTCTGCAGAACCTCACCGTACACCGTCAGTGATTTGTACGCGCGCTCCTCGTGCGTCTGGCCGAGGACGTGTCCCAATCCGGCATAGCAGAACACGACGGCAGAAATGGCTAGGATTGCGATTCGGGTGGTCCGGTTCATTCTTTGTCCTTCTTTGCTCCGCGTTCGGAAAGTATATCACTGAGCTATCGCCGGAGATCATTGTTCTGACGCGTTCTGACCCGGAAAGGAAGCCTCTCAATCCCTTGGGTTCAGTCACCATGCTCGACACACCACACTGAGTGCGTCAGAATGTTGTATCTTTACCACGCCCAACGGTGCGGACAGCTGGTAAACTCCCGTAACCCATTGACAATAAACAGGGAATCTGTCGACCAGGTATGGCGCACGAGATGCTATCCTTGGGGTGTCCCCTTATGTTCCAGACGACGGTTCACTCTCCCGTTTCAACCGAAGGCATCGGTCTTCACACTGGGGTGTTTGGGCATGTTCGCCTGCTTCCCGCGCCCGCCGACACGGGAATCGTTTTTCGACGCACCGATCTTGATAATTTTCCCATTGAAGCAAGTGGTCGCAATGTCGCCCGGGTAAGTTATGCCACCAGCCTCATGAAGCAGGGCGTACTCCTTTCGACGACCGAGCACCTTCTTGCCGCGATCTACTCCTCCGGTGTGGACAACGTTTTTATCGACATCGACTCTATCGAAGTCCCCATCTTGGACGGCTCGGCCGAGCCCTTTTTGCGGCTTCTCGATCAAGCCGGCGTTCGGCGCCTTCGCCGTCGTCGCCGGTTTCTCAAAATCACCAGGGCGGTGGAGGTCGTCGAACAGGATCGCCGCATCGGCATTTATCCCGCCGACGATTTTCGCGTCCAGTGTTACGTGGATTTTCCGCATCCACTCGTTGGCCAACAGCAGATTGAAATGGTTGTTCTGGCAGACACCTTCCGCCACCTGCTCGCGCGGGCCCGCACCTTTTGCTTTGAGCGCGACATTGAGCCGCTTCGTTCGATGGGTTTGATTCGTGGAGGTTCGCTCGAAAACGCCATCGTGCTTACCGACGATGGGGTTATGAATGGTCCACTTCGCTTTGCCGATGAATTTGGCCGCCACAAAGCTCTCGACCTGATCGGCGATCTGGCCCTGGTCGGCCTTCCGCTGCTTGCTCGAGTCGAAGCCTACAAGGCCGGCCACGCTCTTCACACCCAGCTCGTCAGCCGGCTGCTCGCGGATCCCTCCAGTTGGGTGATCACGACCGCGGAAGCTGTTTCAGAGGAACGGCCTGTTCAGGAAGCCAGCTTCGCATCGGTCCCTTTTGCGGACTGATTTCGCAAGAGCCAAACACTTATCCTACCGCAGGCTTACATCAAGGGCGGGCTGTTAGTGTCCGCCCCGCCCCGCATGCTGAATCGAATTACGCCAGTCTCGTCTGTAAAAAAGTGCCGCAAGCCGGTCGATCCTGGAGTAACAGGGTCGGCAGAAATGACGTATTTCGTAATTTTGCCGTCGGAATCAGCCTGTGCCATGTAGAAAAAGTGATAGCCGGCCCTTACCGGTACCTGGATCGCCAGCTGCTGTCGCACAAGATCCGCGTGCGTGCAGTTGTCGGGTCCCGGCTCTCCGGGCCCCAAGTTCTCCAAGCTGCTGGGATACCCGGTGTTCGGGCAGCGAGTCGCGTAGCTAACCATCGCGGTGTTGTACGTCCGCAAGGTTCCGACCGCTGTCGCTTCATTCGCGGCCATCCTAGACCGCAACAGGTTTGGAATCGCAATCGCCGCAATAATCAGGAGAAATGGAATGAACGCCAATCCGATGTAGCCCAACGCGAGGCCCGCGACCGCCATTCCATGCCCCGCCAAACGGCCGGCGCTTTTCTTGATCTCCGATAGTGCCAGATGTCCCAGAATGACGGCGGCTACCGCCGCCGGCCAGATGAAGAACAGAATCCCGCACACTAGGCTGGCCGTGGCCTTGCCGCTCCTGTCCTGCGGTCCGCTCCACGCGGGTTGTGCCGCGCCCACTTGCGCAACAGCAACCTTTACTCCGCAATAGGGACAAACAGGAACATAGTCCGCGAGGTTTTCGCGACAATTCGGGCATTGTTTCAAGCTGATTTCCTCCGGTGACATCGCTTTGTCGAAAAAATCAGCATCTCAGGTTGCAGTCGGACGCTCTCATCACTGCTCGTTCTTCTCATCGTCCGTTCCACTTTCCGGATTATCCACGGGATCGCTTCGTGGCCCGACAATGCGCGAGTCGGCTTGCCGGATCACGCCCCCTTCGTCCAGAAAGAAATATCGTTTTCCCGTGATTCCCGGCTGAACGGGACTCGCGACCAATGCGAATACGGTGACACGCTCGGCTCCGGCTTCGCCCGGCGAGTACGCAAACTGATAACCAAGTTTCACGGGACGAGCCATCGTCTGCCCTGCATCCAACAGGTTCGCCCGCGTGCAATCTCCGCTGCCTGGCCCCAGCGACGCCAGCGTTGCCGGATAGCCCTGTTGAGGGCATTTCTCTGCATAGGCTTTCAGCGCCTCATTGTATTTCTTCATCGTTTGAATCGCGGCCAGCTCGTTGGCAGGTACGTTCTGCCGCATGGCGTTGCGAACGCCAATTCCAACGGCAATGAAGAAGAGTGCGGCAAACGCAATCCCGATGTAGCCCATCACCAGGCCGGCCACAGCGAGGCCCTGGCCGGTCAGGCGGCCGACGCTCCTCTTTATGTCGGACAACGCGAGGTGCCCGAGGATGACCGCGGCAATCGCCGCCGGCGTGAAGAAGAACAGCGCACCGCAAATTACGCTCGCCAGAGCCTTGTTGCTGTTTTGCGGCGCCAGGCCCCAGCCTGGTTGCGGCGCGACAAACTGGGGTAGCGGCTGCGCAACCCCGCAAAAGGGGCAGACGGCTACAAAATCAGCGAGATTCCCCCGGCAGTTTGTGCATTGCTTCAAGGCCGTGCCTCCGGCGTTACGTTATCGCTGCGCGCAAGCCGCGCCGAGAATCTAAAGGAAAAATGCATTTTCGTCTATCACCCAATTCGGCCTGCCCGCAGCCCGCTGCGGCTCCCTCGCCGGCGCTTGATAGGATATTTTTCACAAGCAGCTCGTCCCTGCGATTGTCAAAGCAGCGGGGGCGGGAGAGAATAGCCGCACTATGCCGAACAAAGACTTAGCGATCGTGGTTCTGGCCGCAGGAAAAGGCACGCGGCTGAAATCGTCTCTCGCAAAGGTGCTGCATCCCGCCGGCGGGCGCTCGCTGGTCGAACACGTGGTACGCTCCGGCGCGCCCTTGAAGCCGAAAAGGTCGATCGCGGTGGTCGGCCACCAGGCAGAAAAAGTCAGTCAGATTGTCGAACCGCTCGGTGCGGTAAGCGTTTTGCAGCAACCGCAAAACGGCACGGGTCACGCGATGCTCGTTGCAAAGCGCGCCCTGGGCCACGCGAAGGTTGCCATCGTGCTTCCCGGTGATGCGCCGCTGGTTCGCCCGGAAACGCTGAAGGCTCTGCTCGCCACACACCGCGCAGGAGAGGCTGCGGCGACGATTCTGACCGCGGTGCTCGCGGATCCGAGCGGCTACGGACGAATTGTCCGCAAGAGTGAAACGCTGGTCGCCGCAATCGTGGAAGAATCGCAGCTGACTCTCGAGCAACGTGAGCTCAACGAGATCAACTCCAGCATTTATTGCTTCACGCTCGCGAAGTTGTGGCCGGCGCTTGCGAAAGTAAGACCGAACAACCGGCACCGCGAAATCTATTTGACCGACGCGATTGCGGTTCTCGCTTCCAGCGGCGAAAACGTACTCGCGCAAATTGCGCCAGACCCACGCGAAGTGCTCGGTTGCAACACGCGCGCCGATCTCGCGGACGTGGACCGCATTTTCCGCGAACGCAAGCGCGAGGAACTGATGGAGGCAGGCGTCACAATTCAATTGCCCGAAACCGTGCTCGTCGATCCGGAAGTTACCGCTGGCGAAGACTGCACGCTCGAGCCGGGAGTGCAGCTTGTTGGCAAAACCAAACTGGGCGCGCGTTGCACAATCTGTGCTGGAAGCGTGCTGCAAGACGCGATTCTCGGAGACGAGGTCACCGTGCGTCCGCACTCGCTGATCGAAGGCAGCCGGCTCGACGAGGGAACAATCGTTGGGCCGTTTGCGCGTTTGCGGGCGGGAACGCACCTGAAACGCGGCGCGCGCGTTGGCAACTTCGTTGAAACCAAAAAAGCCGTGATTGGAGAAGGCGCGAAGGTTCCTCATCTTTCCTACATCGGCGACGCCAAGCTCGGCTCCAAAACAAATATTGGGGCGGGAACGATCACCTGTAACTATGACGGCGTGAACAAGCACCAAACGACGATTGGCAGTCGCGTTTTCATCGGCAGCGACTCGGTGCTGGTGGCGCCTGTGCGCATCGGCGACGGGGCTTACATCGCCGCTGGTTCGGCGATCACGGAAAATGTTCCGGCGGATTCGCTCGGAATCGCCCGAGGGCGTCAAGCCAACAAAAAAGGCTGGGCGGCGAAAAAGCGCCGCGAGCTTTCCGCGACGATTCACACGAAGTCTTCAACTAGAAAATCCAGGAAGCGTGCGAAACGCCGCTAGTTTTCGCTTCCAGTTCCTTCGGGAAATATTGAAACCCGCCTGCGGCGGTGCTATCGTGCGCTGCACGTGTCCCCGGAAGGAGCGCTCGTGGGCAACTGGGTGAACTGGCTGCTCGTCATTGTGGGTGTGCTCTGCGCAGCCGCAGAGCTGGCGCTTGGCGCACTTACGGGATTTGATCTGGCGCTGGTCGGAGCCGCGCTCGCTGCGGGCGGTGCGATCGGATTGGTCACACAGTCCTGGCAGGTTGGCCTGATCAGTGCAGCGCTTTTCGCAGTGGTGTATTTCGCATTGTTCCGCAGGTGGCTGAAGGCAAAATTGCACGTCAGGGACCAGGCATCCAACGTCGATGCGATCGTTGGAAAAATGGGTGTGGTCACGAAACGCATAGGCCAGCACGATTGCGGCCTGGTGAAAGTCGGCTCTGAAGAGTGGCGCGCGGAACTTGTGCAACCAGCCGAGTCGTCTCGCGAAATCGGAGCCAGCGTGCAGATCATTTCCGTGGAAGGCGTAACGTTGAGAGTGAAGTGAGGATTAAAAGCGATGGATGCCACTTTTTTCGTGCCTGTGTTGCTGGTTGCGACTTTGCTGTTTGGTTTGTTCTTGCTGGCGCGTTCGGCGCGCATCGTCAACCAATACGAAAAAGGAATCGTGATGCGGCTCGGGAAATTCCACGGCATCGTGCCGTCGGGGCTTGCGATCATCATGCCGCTCACCGACAGCATTTTGCGGGTGGACATGCGCGAGCAGGTGATCAGCGTGCCGCCGCAAAAACTGATCACCAAGGACAACGTCACGGTCGAAGTAGACGCCGTGGTTTATTACAAGGTTGTGGATCCCGTGAAGTCGCAGTTTGAAGTGCAGGATTTTGGCTATGCCTGCACTACACTCGCGCAAACGAATCTGCGCAACCTGATCGGCGATCGCACGCTCGATGAAACGCTGGTAGCCCGAGACATGATCAACACCAATTTGCGCCACGTTCTGGATGAAGCTACGAATAACTGGGGAGTTAAAGTCACGCGCGTGGAGGTGCAAAAAATCGATCCGCCGCGCGACATTACCGAAGCGATGTCCCGCCAAATGAAAGCCGAACGCGACAAGCGCGCCGCCGTGCTCGAAGCGGACGGTGTGAAGCAGAGCCAGATCCTGCAGGCCGAGGGATTCAAGCAGTCGGAAATTTTGAAGGCGGAAGGCGACGCGCAAGCGCGCATTACGCGCGCCAACGCAGAAGCGGAAGCAATTCGCCTGGTTTCGACCGCCGCGGAAACGTTCTTCAAGGATCGCGCGGAAGCGATGCGCAGGCTGGAAGTCCTGAACAACACGCTCGCGCACAACACCAAGTACATCGTTCCATCCAACTCCGGCCTCGTGAATGTGCTCGGCCTCGACAGTACCATCGGCGCGGCGGCGGCCGCGGGCGCCGGGATCGTTCCTCCGAAGCCTCTGCCGAAAAGCTGAAACGACTCGGGTACGCGTCGCCTGCGCGGCCGGGCGTTTGCTGAAACCCCCGAGCAACTCGCGCTTCCGCCTCCGTTTTCGTCGGGGGGCCCGGCGATGGCCGGGAAATTCATTCCGCTGTGCTAAAATAAGAGTTCCCCAAATGCCACCGGGAGCTACAACGCAATGAAATTCGGAATCGTCGTCTTTCCGGGCTCGAATTGCGACCACGACGCTTTCTACGCGATCGGAAACATCCTTCACAAGCCAGTTGAGTTCATTTGGCACCAGTCGGAAGAACTGGCCGGATGCGACGCCATTATTCTGCCCGGCGGGTTCGCGTACGGCGATTATCTGCGCACCGGCGCGATTGCACGTTTTTCGCCGGTGATGAAGTCGGTCGAGAAATTCGCAAGAGGTGGCGGGATGGTTCTTGGAATTTGCAATGGATTCCAGATATTGCTGGAAGCGGGGTTGCTTCCGGGCGCGATGATGCGGAATTCCGGACTGCGTTTTATCTGCCGCCATGTGCACATCCGCGTGGAGCAGACGGACACGCCATTTACGTGCGCAGCGGCGAAGCATCAGGTGTTGAAAATTCCGATCGCGCACAACGATGGCAACTACCTGTGCGACGAAGCGATGGTGGCTGAGTTGGAGAAGAACCGGCAGGTTGTGTTCCGCTATACGACGCCAGACGGGTTGGACGATCCTGCGGGAAATCCGAACGGGTCGGTACACAACATCGCGGGGATATCCAACCGCGAACGGAACGTCGTGGGACTGATGCCGCACCCCGAGCGCGCCGTCGAACCTGCTCTCGATTCGGCGGATGGGTTGGTGATTTTCAGCTCGATGGTCGAATCGCTCGTCGGCGCAGCGAAGGCCAACGCCTAAGGACACGATGGCCACAGCTCTAACTGAAATCAGAATCACTCCTGAGATTGCCGCAGACCACGGCGTAACGGCCGAAGAATACGCTCGGATCCGGAAAATCCTCGGGCGTGATCCGAACCTCACCGAGCTTGGAATCTTCTCCGTGATGTGGAGCGAGCACTGCTCTTACAAATCGAGCAAAGTGCACCTGAAGCGGTTGCCCACCCGCGGGAAACTGGTGGTGCAAGGACCGGGTGAAAACGCCGGCGTGGTGGACATCGGCGACGGCCTGGTCGCTGCATTCAAAATCGAATCGCACAATCACCCGAGTTATGTGGAGCCGTTTCAAGGCGCGACGACGGGTGTCGGCGGAATCTTGCGCGACATTTTTACCATGGGCGCGCGGCCGATCGCCGTGCTGGATTCATTGCGCTTTGGGCCGATTGCGGAAGACGGATTTGTAGGAGCGGCTGGAAGCGCATTTGCGGCGAGAGACGAAGACAGCGGCCTAAAGGCCGCCGCTACGAAAACCGAGGAAGGTAAGACAAATCGACGGATTCTGGATGGCGTGATTCGTGGCGTCGCGAATTATGGAAACTGTTTTGGCGTGCCGACGGTTGGCGGAGAAGTTTGCTTTGAGCCCTGTTATTCGCAAAACCCGCTGGTGAATGCGCTGGCGCTTGGCATCGCGCGCAACGAAGACATTTTTCTTGCGAAGGCCAAGGGTGTGGGCAATCCGGTGATTTATGTCGGAGCAAAAACCGGCCGTGATGGAATCCATGGCGCGTCGCTGCTCGCCTCTGCGGAATTTACCGAAGAATCGCAACAAAAGCGGCCCAACGTCCAGGTCGGCGATCCGTTCATGGAAAAGCTGCTCCTGGAGGCGTGCCTCGAAGCCATGCGCACCGGCGCGGTCGTGGCCATCCAGGATATGGGTGCGGCGGGGCTGACCTGCTCGACAATGGAGATGGCTTCGCGCGGCGGCACGGGAATTGAAATTGATCTGGCGAAGGTGCCGCAGCGGGAAACCGGCATGACTCCGTACGAGATCATGCTAAGCGAATCGCAGGAGCGCATGCTGCTGGTGGCGGAGCGGGGCCGCGAACGCGAAGTACTGGAGGTCTTCAAGAAGTGGGGACTTGATGCGGTTGTGATCGGCGAAGTGAAGGAGGGAGAACTCGCCGTCGTCAGGAATCATGAAGTGGTGGCAGCGGAAATTCCGGCGCATCCGCTGGCGGAAGAGGGACCCGTGTACCAGCGGCCGATGGCTGCGCCTGCGCCGCGAGTCGAGAGTGAAAAGGATTGGTTCCGATTTGCGCCCGAAGGTACGAACCTGACGGAGAATTTGAAAAAATTGCTGGCGTCTCCAGCGATTGCGTCGAAATGCTGGATCACAGAACAGTACGACACCATGGTGCGCACGAACACTTTGGCGGGACCCGGCGCAAGCGACGCAGCCGTGGTGCGCATCAAAGAATCCGAAAAGAATGGCATCATGAAAGCTTTGGCGCTTGCGACGGATGGGAACGGCCGCTGGTGTCAGTTGAATCCAAAAGTGGGTGCGATGCACGCAGTGGCGGAAGCGGCGCGCAACGTGGCGGCAAGCGGCGCTCGGCCCATCGCAGCGACGAATTGCTTGAATTTTGGCAGCCCGGAAAAGCCGGGTGTGATGTGGCAGTTTTCGCAGGTAATTGATGGAATCGGCGAAGCCTGCACGGCATTGGGTACGCCGATTACCGGCGGGAACGTCAGTTTTTACAACGAGACGCTGGGGAAATCGATCTATCCGACGCCGGTAATTGGGGTTCTGGGTATTTTGGATGACGCATCACGAGTGTTGAAGATTGCCTTCCGGAATGCGGGCGATGTGATTGTCTTGCTGGACGGAGCTTTCCCCGACCATGATTCCGAGCGGCGTGAGGGATCTCTCTTCGCTCGCGAATTTTCGTCGTCGGAATATTCGAAAACGATAAGCGGAATCGTGGCGGGACAACCCCCGGCAATCGACCCGCCAGCTGAAAAGCGTTTGATCGATTGTCTAGTTGCGATCGCAGCCCAGGAAATTATTGTATCGGCGCACGACATTTCCGACGGCGGGCTCGGGACCACCATAGCCGAATCCTGCTTCGCTTCCTCCGCCGTAGCGGCGCAACCTGTTGCGCCCCCGCTTGGTTCGACGGTTACAGTTGACGAAAACCGTTCCGCCGAGTACGCAATTTTCGGGGAACGCGGCGCGCGTTGCGTAGTGAGCGTGGCGCGCGCAAGGCTTGCTGCAGTTCAGGAAATTGCGAGACAATACGGGGTCGCTGCCAGCGAAATCGGCCGGGTTACCGGGAGCCCTTCGCTGCGCATCGAATATAAGGGGCGCGCGGTCGTCGATTCCCCTGTGGACGCATTGCGCGAAGTTTGGGCCAATTCGCTCGAACGCACTTTGCAGCGGAAATGACGGCAGCCGAAATGACGCAAAAACTCGCATACGCCGACGATCACTTCCACGACCATTGTGGCGTGGTCGGTGTGTACGGCCACGAGGAAGCGGCTAAACTGGTGTATCTGGGTTTGTATGCGCTGCAGCATCGCGGGCAGGAGTCGGCCGGAATTGTTTCGACCGACGGAAAAGACCTCTACGCACATCGTGCCATGGGCGAAGTGGAGGAAATCTTCAAGCCGGAAGTTTTGAACAAGCTGCCCGGCAGCGCGGCGATCGGGCACACCCGGTATTCAACGGCGGGCGACAAAGCACTGCTGAACGCGCAGCCGATCATGATTGACTGCAACAAAGGCAAGGTTTCCATCGGCCACAACGGCAACTTGACAAATGCCACTGAGTGGCGCCGCAAGCTGGAGCATCGCGGCTCGATTTTTCAAACAAACAGCGACACGGAAGTCGTCGTGCATCTTCTGGCGAAGTCGCAGGCGCGAAATTTGTCCGGCGCGCTGGGGGATGCACTGAACCAGTGCGAAGGGGCTTACTCGCTGGTTGTGTTGACGCCCGATGAGTTGTACGCAGTGCGCGACCCGCGAGGGTTTCGACCGCTGAATCTTGCGAAATTCACCGCCCCGAACGGAGAAATTGCCTGGATCGTCGCCAGTGAAACGTGCGCGTTTGATTTGTTAAACGCCCAGTACGTTCGGGAAATCGAGTCGGGTGAAATGCTGCGTATCTCAAAATCGGGCCTCGAATCCATCCATTTCGCGCCGGAAAAGCCGCATCAGTTCTGCATTTTTGAGCATGTTTACTTTGCGCGGCCGGACAGCACGATTTTTGGCCGCAGCGTGAATGACAGCCGCGAAGCGCTCGGCCGGCAACTGGCTCGCGAGCATCCAGTGGACGCAGATTTGGTTGTGCCCGTTCCGGACTCCGGGGTGCCCGCCGCGGTGGGCTACGCGATGGAATCAGGAATTCCGTTCCGCATGGGTCTGATTCGTAATCATTACATCGGCCGCACGTTTATCGAGCCGTCGCAGGCGATCCGCGATTTCGGTGTGAAATTGAAATTGAACCCGGTGGGCGGCCTGATGCAGGGGAGGCGTGTCGTTTTGGTCGACGATTCGATCGTGCGCGGGACCACGAGCCGCAAAATTGTCCGAATGGTTCGCGAAGCCGGCGCCAAAGAAGTCCACGTTCGGATTTCCTGCCCGCCGACGATTTCGCCGTGCTACTACGGTGTGGATACACCGACGCGCGAAGAATTGATCGCATCGTCGAACACGCCCGAGCAGATTTGCCGCTTTCTGGGCGCTGATTCTCTGGGCTACACCTCTCTGGCCGGCTTGCGACAAGCAGTGAATGACACCCAGGGCAACTTTTGTACGTCCTGCTATACGGGAATCTACCCGACTGACCTTGTGCAACTAGAGGTTCGCGAGGGCACAAGCATGGCCAAGCTGGCAGAGCCGGCACCAGTGACGGTCCAACATGAGAGCTAAACGAATGCCATCGAAGCCGAACAAAACTGCCGAAGAAAAGCTGACGATGAAACAGACTATTCGCCGGGAGATATTCGCCTGGTTCTGGGTGGGGTTGATTTTTTTGTTGGTTAATGGCGCCATCGGGCAAGCGCGCGTGATTCCGTCCGGATCGATGGAGAACACCCTGCTCATCGGCGATCACCTGATCATGAGCCGCATCGGCTATGACGCGGGAATTCCGTTCACCAACCTGCACGTGCCGCTTTGGAGAAATCCGAAGCGCCAGCAGATCGTCATCTTCCGTCCCGTGATTTCCGGCGAGGAATCGGACGTAATCAAGCGCGTAATCGGCCTTCCAGGCGAAACCATCGACATCCGCGACGGCGGCGTCTGGATCAATGGCGCGCGCTTAGCAGAAAATTACACCCTGGGTCGCACTGAGCCTGCCGATCCGTCCCAGTTTCTCGCTGCGTTTGAAGCCAAAACGCATGTTTTTCCTTACACCGTGCCGCAGGACTGCTACTTCGTCATGGGCGATAACCGCCAGAACTCCCTGGACAGCAGATATGTCGGTTGCATACCGCGGAACCATATCATCGGGACGCCGGTCATGATTTACATGTCGATCGACGGACAAGCAAGGTCCTGGGGCGCTGGCGGAGTGAGTGCCCGTGCATTGGCGTATCTGAACGCAGCTTTCCATCCAAGTGAGATTCGCTGGCGCAGGCTGTTTCGTATATTCTAAATATGTCCGCGGCCCTCGCGCCGCTTGCCCTGGTGAATTGTGAAGCCTGAAAAAACGCAACCCAAACAGGAAAAATTGACCGTCGAGCAGAAGGTCCGCCGAGAGATCATCGCATGGTTCTGGGTTGGTCTCGTCTTCCTGCTCATCAACGGAGCAATTGGTCAGGCGCGCGTGATTCCGTCGGGTTCGATGGAGAACACGCTACTGATCGGCGACCACTTGATTATGAGCCGCATGGGCTATGATGCGGGAATTCCGTTCACCAACCTGCATGTGCCGCTATGGAGAAACCCGAAGCGGCAACAGATCATTATTTTCAAGCCGCCGTTCGACCCAACGCAGCCGGACTATGTGAAGCGCGCCATCGGGCTGCCCGGCGACATCATCGACATTCATGATGGGTCGGTGTGGATCAACGGGCAGCGGCTGGTTGAGCCTTACACCCTGGGGCGGACCGAACGCGTTGAAAACAGCGACTCCAGGATGCCTTACAGGGTGCCAGACAATTGCTATTTTGCGATGGGCGACAACCGGCAGAATTCTTACGACTCGCGTTTTTGGGGATGTGTACAGCGCAAATATATCATCGGCACACCGGTACTGATCTACATGTCGCTGAACGCCTCGCCGGAGGCCTGGCAGCCGGGACAAATCGGCGAAAGATTTCTGGCGTATTTGAACGGAGTCATCCATCCTGGCACGATCCGGTGGAGGCGGTTGTTCCACGTTTTCTAAGCCGCAGAGGAATTCAGAGCTTCGTGGCGAGCCCTCCTTCGTCGCTCTGCGAAATACGCAAAGGTAGCGCGAACGCCGACACCCATGAGATACGCCGACGCCGGAGTGAATATTGCTGTCGCGGATGACGCCAAAAACCGCATCCGCCATCTTGCTGCCCGCACATTTACAAACGGAGTTCTCGGCGGCATCGGGAACTTCGGCGCGCTTTTTGAAATCGACAAGAAAAAATTCAAGGAGCCGATTCTGGTTTCGAGCGCGGATGGCGTAGGCACGAAGCTGAAAGTCGCCATCGCGATGAATGTCCACTCCACAGTAGGCGGCGACCTGGTCAATCATTGCGTGAACGACATTTTGGTGCAAGGCGCGGAGCCGCTCTTTTTCCTGGATTATCTCGCCCTGGGAAAAATGGACCCGCACATCGTGGAGCAGCTGGTGGACGGAATGAGCCGCGCCTGCCGCAAGGCAGGATGTGCATTGATCGGTGGCGAAACCGCGGAGATGCCGGGGCTCTACGGGCCCGGCGAATATGACCTCGCCGGATTCATCGTCGGCGCTGTCGAAAAGAAAAGGCTTTTGACGGGCAAGACGGTAAAGCCCGGCGACACGTTGTTGGCTCTGCCCGCCTCGGGACTGCACACCAACGGCTACTCGCTTGCCCGAAAACTCGTCTTTGAGGTCGCGAAGCTCAAACCGGACACCTACGTCGCCGAAGTGGGAAACAAAATCGGCGCGGAACTCCTCAAGCCGCATCTTTGCTACGCGCCCGCGCTGCGCACGATTCTCGCCAACAGCTGGGTTTCTGCACTCGCTCACATTACGGGAGGCGGTATCCCGGGAAATCTGCCTCGTGTGCTTCCTGCAGGCGTGAAAGCGCAAATCGACCTGGCTTCGTGGCCGGTGCTGCCGATTTTCAAATACCTGGCCAAAGTGGGAAAGATGGATTCCGATGCGCTGCTCGAGTCATTTAATCTCGGGGTGGGCATGATTCTGGTTGTTCCGTCGGCCCACGTCAAGAAAGTGGAAGCCGACCTGAAGCGCCGCCGCGAAAAATTCTTCCAGATCGGACGGATAGAGCGCGGCGATACGGCTAAGGCACGCGTGGTGTATTCGGGCGCACTGAATCTCTAGGCCCACATCTCCTTCCGATTCCGCCTCGCGGCGGGCACCCTTGCCGTTCAGCTAACACTTCCCCTTGCCGGGTGTGTAGAGGACTTTCACCTCCGAGTGAGTGCGCCCTGCCGGGCGCACCAAACAAAAGGGACAGGCATATAGCCTGTCCCTTTTCTTAATGATTCCTGACGCGCGTTATCGAACCACGTCGTGCATCACGTCCACAACGATGTTCGTCCTCACGTTGAACACCACGATGCTCGCGCCGATCACATTGCGTCGGTAATCCGGCGGAAGCGGCGGCAACTGGCGCGTGATTTCAACCGGGCAGGGCTGAAGCTTTTTCTGCAGGCCGGGCGGAAGAGTCCCGTTCCTCTGCAACTGCTTTTCGAGGCCGGGCGGCAGGTCGCCGTTGCGTTTCGCCAAGCCCGGTGGCAGCCCCGAGCCATGCTTTGAATAATAGGTGGTCACGAATTCGCGATCCTGTGACCGAAATTGATATTCCGCGCCGCCACGATCTTCATCGTCGCCTTTGTCCTTCTTGTCGTGCCCCTTTCCCTTGCCATTTCCGTGTCCGTTGCCCTGGGCCGAAGCCGGAATGGTTAGCAAGGAACACGCCAGCAAACCCGCAAAAAAGTGCCTAAGAAATCGTGCAGTCATAGATTCTCTCCCGGAGAGTGAGGGCAAAACCTGTGCTCCTACCATTTTACTCTGCAAGGCCGGTGTTCCAACGATGAGAGAAAAACCCATGTTCATTCGGTTAACCTCGCAAATCATTGAAAATACGCGGCTTTAAGTATGGTACTGGAGCTCTACTTGACAAGCGCGTCACAGCCGCGCAGTGTCAAGCGCGTCTGAACCATGTAAATCCCTTAGACAAGGCAATTCGAATGGCGCCCGGCGCCCGGAGGTGTGTGTATGTTTGTGCTCGAATCGCTTCTCAGACTCTTCTATGAATATCCGCTGCTGACAGTCGGGATACTGCTGGCAGCGGGCTATATCGTCGCCTCGCTGCACAAGATCGGCCCGACGGAAGTTGGCTTGATCACCAAGCGGTTCTCGTCAAAGAAGCTGACCAAGGACAATCCGGTGGCGTTCAACGGCGAGGCAGGCTATCAAGCCGACCTGTTGATGCCCGGTCTGCGGTGGAAGGCATTTCTGATCTATTCCGTGGAGAAGTATCCGTGGGTGCAGGTGCCGGCAGGTGAAATCGGCGTAGTCATAGCGCAAGTTGGAAGTGCATTGCCGATCGGCGCAAAGTCGGCCGTGTACAAAAAGGAATTCGGCAACTTTTCCGACCTTCGCCACTTCCTGCAACTTGGCGGGCAGAAGGGCGTGCAGCGTCCGGTGTTGCCGCCAGGCTCGCTGGTGCCTGTGCATCCTTTGGGGTTCCTGATTCTGACTCGCAACCGCGTATACGGAGTGCCCGTGTCGCCGGAGTTGCGCGCGAAGATGGGACGCGGCGGGGAATTGATGCCGGCTTCGTTCGGACTCAGGGCCGATCAGCTGGAACTCGTTCGCATTGAGCCACACCCTCGCGGTAAAGATGGGTCCACGACCGATATGGTTGGCATTGTCACGACGTATGAAGGCGACCCGCTCCCGTCGGGCGACATTGCCAGCCGCCTTGGCGGTTATGTTGATGTGGAAAAAATGGAGACCGCAACTATGCCGTCGACCGACGCGCAGATTATCGAAGCGCTGCTCGGCAGCAAGAACAACCTGCACAATAACTATCAGGACTTTCAAGCTTTTCTGGATCATGGCGGCCACATCGGCCTCCAGCACGATCCGTTGCTATACGGCGCCTATGCGTTGAACCCATTTCTCGTGAGCGTCGAGATGGTTCCGATGCTGATGGTCAAGCAGGGACAAGTCGCGGTGATCAAGGCTTATGTTGGCCTGGCTACACAGGACACTTCCGGAGCGGAGTTCAAGTATGGTTCGCTCGTGCGTCCGGGGCACCGCGGCGTGTGGCAAGAGCCGCTGCGCACTGGAAAATATCCACTCAACCCGCGGTGCTACGAATCGGAAATTGTGCCCACCGCGATTCTCAACCTCAACTGGGCCGACGCGATTAGCGAAGCCCACAACCTGGATGCGCAGTTGCAGCAAATCGTGGCGAAGTCAAAGGAGGGCTTCGTTTTCAAAATCGATTTGCAGGTGCAAATCCACGTTTCAGACACCAAAGCGCCGCGCGTGATCTCGATGGTCGGCACGATGCGCAATTTGGTGAATGAAGTATTGCAGGCCGCCGTCGGCAACCACTTCCGCAACTCGCTGCAGAGCATGCCGGCGATCAGCTTCATTGAAACGCGCCAGCAAGTTCAGTCTGAGGCGTTCGAGCACATTCGCCAGCAGCTCGAGCAGTACCAGGTGGAGACGAAAGGTGTCTACATTCAGGACGTCATTCTTCCGGAAGGCATGGTAACGGTTCTGACGCACCGTGAAATCGCTAACCAGGAAATCGAGACGTTCAAGAAACAGAAGGCCGCACAAGACCAGCGCATTGAAATGGAACAGGCCAAAGGGACGGCCGACATGCAAGCAGACCTCGCTCGCTCCAAAGTTGGCGTGGACATCAAGAAGAATAACGCCGACGCTCGCGTAGCGGAAGCCACCGGCGAAGCCGAGTACATCCGGCAGACCGGTACAGCGAAAGGCGCGGAAGTCGAAGCGGTTGGTCTTGCACGGGCTCGCGGCTATCGAGCCCAGGTCGAAGCGCTAGGCTCGAACGCCACGGCCATCGTCAACGTGGTTGCGGCGCTTGCCGAAGGCAAAGCCAAATTCGTCCCGGACGTGCTTGTCACCGGAGGCAGCCACGGCGGCGCCGCGATCGATGGCCTGGCCGCAACGGCGATGCGTTTGTTCGGACCTGGCAACGGTGGGCCAGGAAGCGGCACTTCACCCAAACTGCCGCTAACCCCCGAAGGCGAAGCGGCACTCAAGAAGCTGATGCCCAAGGATCCTGCGGCGAAAGCTTAGCGGCATCGGTAGTTTGCGACGGCACCTGAAACAGGAGAGCGGTTCCGGAGTCCCCGGAACCGCTCTCGTTTTTCTGACGCTTCAGTCCCCGCTCTCCTGGTGTTCTTCGAACTCCGTTTCAGCGGGGCCGCGCAGGTGAAAGACCAGATGGAAGCACAGAATCAGTGCAAGCGCACAACAACACGCTCCTCCGATGACATCGAGCTCTTCCGAACGAGAATTGGTCAACGAGATGTAGATCAAGAATGCCCCCACGGAAGCTAGGGCAATTACCACTACGATCGCCAACTCGCGGTAACGGCGAATCATTCAGTTCCGTCTCCTAAGCCTTGTATGTTGGTGGCCGAACAGCGACCTCTGGGCTAGGCGTATGAAGAATGAATTATTTCAAGACTGCGTAAAGCTGCTCGAGAAGGCGCTTTACCTCGGCGGGCGCCTCTGCTCGGCGGGTCTGAGGCTTCGTATAGGGCATCTTCATGATGCTTCCGCAGGAGCAGCGGGGGTTCGAACCGTCCTCGAGACCGCCATTTTGGATGACTCGTACTTGTGCGCCGCAGGTCTCATTGATGCAGCGCCAGATTTGCCCCTCGAGTAGTCGCATCAAAGGATGGTGTGGACGGTCGTACCCCCCGCATCTAGAGTCTCCTAAAGAGGAGTGCCCGCAGAGAAACAAAGTCGTTCTTGCTCTGAATTGTGAACGCGCCAGTCGCGAAAGCGCCGGTTCCCGCATCCTGAGATACAGTGAGCGTGTCGCCTGAAGGACGCAGGAAAGGGCCAGGTCAAGTTTGGAACGCGGAGTGGTAGAGTGCGAGCTTTTAGATTTTGGATTTCGCCGTTTCAACGTAACCGATGGCCCTTCCGTGCTTTAAAGTGGCATGAACCTTCGCCAGCACAGTGTTAGGGATCGAGGGATGCGCAAGGGAAACAATTTCGCTTCGAGCGATTCCCAAAATGGAACGGGGTCGATTGCCCAAAACGTAGCTCAGCGTCGCGCCCTCGAGGCAGGAAGAGTGACCGGCACAATCCTCCGAGTGCGGAGTTTTGGTTGTAATCCCAACCGCTTGCAAAGAACTTCTTAGCTTCCGCCCCATCGAACCTATTCTCCCATTCGATCGCTTACGTCAGGAGGAACTATGAACGTTCGCAAGTCCATTTTTGTCAGCCTTGGCCTGATTCTGACGCTGGGTTCGCTCTACAGCGTCAGCCAGCATCTGGTGAACACTCCAACCGTCTGCCAGGTCGCCGACGGCGGTGCTCCCTTGCCGCCGATCCCAAAAGGTAAAGGCACTCTCTACGCCGATGGCGGCGCACCATTGCCACCGATTCCGAAGGCAACCGGAAAACTTTACGTCGCATAGCGATGGGATCCCGCTTTTTTTAATCCTTGGAGGAAGATTCCTGTGGAATCTTCCTCCAAGCCTGTTAAGCTATGGCGACGCCGGACCGGTTACTTGACTCTGATACTATGTTCGCCCAAGCTATCTGGTTAGCCGCGATTTGCCTGGAAGCGTTTCTGGTATTCAGGCTCTGGCACGCCAGGCAGTTTTCGGCGTACCCGTTGTTTTTCTCCTACCTCAGTTTCGTCCTGCTGCAGGATGTTCTTCGCTATCTGGTGGCGCATTACTACGCGTTTGCCTATCCGGGAGTCTACTGGTCTACGGAATTCCTTGGAGTTTTTGCGGGATGTGGGGTGGTCCTGGAATTCTATTGGGATGCGCTCGCGCAGCTTCCGGGCGTCGCCAAACTGGCGCGCTTCGTCTTGCTGCTCGCTTTCTCTTTGACCTTCGGCAAGGTATTGTTCACGGCAATGCAGGGCGCTCACGGATGGTCCGTACTGTTAATTGTTCAGTTGGAACGGGACATGCGATTTGTACAGACTGTCGCCATCCTGTGCCTTTTGTTCCTGGCATTGCGCTATCTGATTCCGATTGGCCGAAACCTGCGCGGAATCATTCTGGGATACGGGCTATTTCTCGGAATTAATATCGTGAACCTGACGTATCTCGGACGTTTTGGTGGAGACGTGCAGCTCGTCGCCTCCTGGATCCAGGCGTCCGCGTATTTCGTCGCGCTTTGTGTGTGGACGGTCTTTCTTTGGTCTTATTCTCCGCAACCCGCGGTGGCGGGCAACCCGCTGGATTACGACTATTCTCAAATTGTTGACGAAACTCAGGAACGGCTCGCGAGGACCCGCTCGGAGGTCCGCGGCACGTTGCACACCCGATGATCTATTTCTCGATTTCCGCTGCTCTACTTTTGTTCCTGGTGCTTGCGTTGACGATTGCCCGGTCGGCGCATCCGACGTCGGATCTCGATCTGCACGACGTGTTAAGCCCTGATTCCCTCCGTCCGAATGGCCGGCCTGATGAAATGGAGCGGGGCCCTCATTCTGAAATTCTTCAGAGAATTTTTAGCCAGGACGACCACCTCTATGTGGCGGAAGTAGGCGACCCGCGCGTCGAGCAACTCCTGCTTCGTGAGCGCAAGCGAGTTGCCATCAGCTGGATCCGTCGCAAGGTGGCCGAGGCCCGGTTCATCATGCGCGAACACGCTCGCCGCGCGAGAGGAGCAAGAAATCTAGAGGTATCGGACGAAGTCCGCCTCGCTTTTCAGTATTTTAAGCTCCTAGCACTGTGCGAGTTGCTCGTCCTGACCGTTTTCTTTTTTGGCCCGGCGGCCTGCCAAGGACTTGCCCTGCGTACCCATGAGATCCTGCTGGGCATGAGGCGTCTCGGTGAATCCGCCGCGCTTGATGCGGATATTGCGACATCGTAGCCCGCTTGCGGGCTACAAGTTTTCGGAGGAAAGTTCAGAGCGATCAGGTGATGCAACGAAACGCCCTTCCATCTGATGTATCCCAAGCGTACGACGATTTCTCGGCGCGCACGCTTTCGCGGATTCCTTCAGCGCTGGAGCGCTTGATCTACATTGCCTCGACCCGGGATTACAATTCGGGCCTGTATCACCACGAAGGGCTTGCCGCGCGGTTCAACGCCACTGCCGCCGCCAAGGCGCTTGAACATGCTCATGCAGAAGCGTTTCACGCCGTTTCTTTGATGCCGCTCCGCCAGCTGAATGAGGAACTTGAAGCGTACATGAGGGCCTCCAGGGAAGAATCGCAGGCCTTTTTGAACGCCTGGCAGAAGCTCGAACCATACCGAGTTGCCATTCCGATGTATGTGGATACGACCGTTGCGGAACTATTCGTTTCAAACGTCAAAATCGCTTTGGCAATCTTGCGCCATCGTCTCCCGAAGCAGAAGGGTCCTCAGTCAGGCGCATTGCCACCGCCGTCACCTGCCCCACAATCTCTGCTTCCGCACCGTAACTGAGGCGCCGGACGCTCACCGGCGAGAGTGGATGCGGCAATAGGAGCAAGTGCCCTTCCTGCAGGTCGCACCATGCGCAAGCATACCCGTCGCGGAGTTCTACAAAGTAGATGGGACGGTCGTGCTCCGTGCGCCAGCGTGACGGACGTATTTTCCGAACGCGCTGGTCGATCTGGACGAAAGATCCCGGCCGCAACAGCGGAAACAGCGTAAAATCCTGCAGGCCTATGTAGCCATACAAGCTGTGGCGCAGGTCCAGCTTTTGAATCAACGAGATCGGTATCTCTCCCCAGGTTTCGACCATGCGATTCAGCAGGTTCGTGTTGTCGATGTCGAATGACCGGTCGAAACGAATCGGAAAAGACACCGTCCGCTCGGAGTCGTAAACTTCCATGGCCACCAGGTGCGTGTTGGGAAGCTGCAGCTCCGACTCGTGCTGATTCAGCTTCTGCAAGTCTACCCCGAAGAGCAAAAGCAGGTCCGTGAACTTCATGCGGTAGATTGCGCTCAGGGCGTAAAGTTTGTAGATACTCGGGACGGAATCGGAGTTTTCGACTTGCGTCAGCCAGGCGTTGGAGATGGCGTACTCCGAATTGCGCTCGCTATCGGCGAGCTTCTGGCTGAATTCCGCGACCTCACGCGTGGTGATTCCCAAGCGAGTACGAATCGCCTTCAGCTGCTCGGAGGGACGTTGTTGAAGCATGTGGGTAGAGTGTAACTCACCTCGGAAGCAAAACTACTATAGGCAAGGCCATTCGCGCAATTAGTTATCATAATTATAATTAATTTATACGTAATAATTTGGTCGGGCTTGCGACGAGAGCTCTGCAATCGTGACTTATCCGCTCTGTTCTATCCTTGCGTGCCTCGCGGGTTCCCTGCGCCGCATCTCCCGCTTCACGCGGGAGAGCCATCGCAGTTCACACTGAAACTCGCTGATCATCAGCGTCACCATCCAGATCGCTTCGTGGAACCCATGGCCTACCTCTTTGCGAATCGCTCTTAGCGTTTCTTGCTCTCTCCTGATTTCCCGCTCGAGGAATCTCCGCCGGCGTTCGACCTGCCGCGCAAAGACTCCGTTGCGCGCTTGCCAGGAGAGCGCCATCCACGTGAGAAAGGCCGGCTTCTCCCGCTGTACACACCACTCCTCCTGTTCCAGGGCATTGGCAAGCGCCTCGCTGCCTGCGGGGGTCACGGAAAACACCTGTCGTTCGGGTCCTTCCGCGCGAGCTTTTGAATTTACCGCGCGCAGCAGGCCGGCTTGCGCCAGCTTTTCGAGCGAATAGTAAATTTGCGGACGCGAAATTCCCGCCCAATCGCGCACTTCCCGGCGCTCCAGTTCGGCGTTCGCCTGGTAGCCGTGCATGGGTCTTTCGCGCAGCAGGCTCAGCAGCACAAGGTCCGCGGTGGACAGTCGCTTGGCGCGATCCCTTGCCATTCACTCGCGCCCGGACTTGTGGGCTTCGTGCTTCCGCTTTCTACTCCACCACCACCATTGGCACTGCTCCGCCGGCAGTCTCGGATTACGCGCCTGTGCCACGGCTGCTTCAAATACGTCCAGCACGCAAATATCTTGATGCTGTCTCCTCACCCTTCCCAGCTGAACGTAGAGTCTTTTGGCATCCTGTTTCGCAAGTTGCTCCATGTTTCGGATTTTGAGCTGCTCAAAATCCCGCAGCATCGCCGGGCCGATGGAGATCAAGTCTTTCAGTTCGCGCATATCTTTTCTCACGGTCCGCTCCTTGACGGCATCCAGAGTTTCTACTAGTCTAAGTTAGACTAGTCTGATTAGCAAGGTAGAATTCTGATGTCCGTCAAAAAACTCACTCCCGTGCTTTTCGTCGAAAAAATCGAAGCGGTGCTTCCCTTTTGGACGCAGCACCTCGGATTTATCAAGACCGTTGAAGTCCCGGACGGCGACAGGCTTGGCTTCGTCATCCTTCAGCAGGGCGCTGCCGAAGTGATGTACCAGTCCTACTCCAGCGCGGATCGTGACGTGCCCGCGATCGCTACCCACGTCCGCAAAAGCCCTTCATTTCTCTACATCGAAGTCGATAATCTCGATACGCTGAAGCCCGCCCTGCAATCCGCCGATATGTTCCTGTCCGAGCGCAGCACTTTTTACGGCGCACGGGAGATCGGCGTGCGCGACCCCGCGGGCCACTTCCTCACTTTCTCGCAGATGTCCGTCGCGGGACAAAACGCCTGAAGGCTCTCCTGGAGATAAAATGCAGGTGGAACGGAATTTCAAAAATAGCAGCTACGTCTTCCGGATTGACAAATTCAGGGTCCCCGCTTCCGCGCGCGCTGAGTTGCTCGAAATAGCTCACACGCATCAGCTCCTTCGTACCCTTCCCGGTTTCGTGGAGGATTTCTTTCTGGAGCAAACCGATGGCGGCGCTACCTCAAACTTTTGACCATCGCAGTCTGGGAAAACCGACAGGCGTTCGATTCTGCCAGGACCATCGTGCACGAGCGGTACCGGGAAATCGGCTTCCATCCCGCTGAACTCCACCGCCGCCTGGGAATTGAGGCTGACCTGGCTGTTTACACCGCCCTGAACGACTGAGCAACCGGGCAACAGGCGCGGCCTGCAAGAAGGCGGCCTCCAAAGGTACTCGTAACCCTCCCCCTCTCTCGCGTTACGGCGTTACAATGGGGCTCCCGGCCACGAGGTGCCGCATGCCAGTCGCTACACTTGATCGTCGTTCCTTCTTGAAGGTCAGCTCGCTCGCCGGGGGCGGAGTCGTCGTCGCACTCTACGCTCGTTCCACTCTAGCCAGCCTTGCGCAAACGCAAAGCGGCGCCGCCTCGGCTCCTGCTCCGGCTTTCGATGCAGTTGCCTTCATCCGCGTCGCGCCGAATGGCATCGTCACGATCCTGTCAAAAAATCCTGAGGTGGGTCAGGGCGTGAAAACGCACTTGCCAATGATCCTCGCCGATGAACTGGATGTCGATTGGAAGGACGTCCGGATCGAACAAGCGGATCTCGACGAAACAAAATTCGGCCCGCAGCGCGCCGGCGGCAGCACGTCCACTCCGACCAACTGGGATCCCTTGCGTCAAGTCGGAGCTGCCGCCCGCCAGATGTTTGTCACCGCTGCCGCAGAGACCTGGTCTGTTTCTCCCGCTGAATGCTCGACGTCGTCCGGCCGGGTGCTTCACGCCGCATCGAATCGATCTCTAGGCTATGGCGAGCTCACCCTAAAAGTCGCCGCCATGGCGCCGCCCGACCTGGCTGCGGTCAAGCCCAAGGATGCAAAGGACTACAAGATTATCGGCAAGCCTACGCGCAGCGCGGACAATCCCGCGATCGTGCGCGGGAACCTTCTGTACAGCATCGACTTCAAGGTTCCCGGCATGCTCTATGCCGTTTTTGAAAAGTGCCCAGTCTTCGCCGGTAAAATCGCGAGCGCCAACATCGATGAGATCAAAACCCTCCCCGGTATTCGTCACGCCTTCATCATTGACGGCACTCAGGAGCTGCTCGGCCTCCATTGTGGCATCGCTATCGTTGCGGATTCCTGGTGGCAAGCCCAGTCCGCTCGAAAGATGCTCCGTGTCACGTGGAACGAAGGCGCGACTGCGGATCAGAGCAGCGCAAGCTTTGCCCGCCGTGCCGAGGAGCTGTCAAAGCAGCCGCCGGCTTTCCCGGTTCGCGCGGACGGCGACGCAGATCGAGCGCTGCATTCCGCGGCCAAAGTCGTCGAAGCGTCCTATTCCTACCCGTTCATCGCACACGCGCCGCTCGAACCGCAGAATTGTCTTGCCCATTTCAAAGACGGCAAGCTCGAATTTTGGTCCCCTAGCCAGACACCCGAACGCGGCCGCCAACAGGTTGCGGCGCTTTTCAAGATTCCTGCAAGTGACATCACCGTGCACCTTCGCCGGAGTGGTGGGGGTTTCGGGCGCCGCCTCACCAACGATTACATGCTCGAGGCCGCGGCCATCGCCAAGGAAGTGGGCGTGCCGGTCAAGCTTCTCTGGACCCGCGAAGACGATTTCCACCATGACCACTATCGCCCCACGGGCTTTCATTTTCTGAAGGCCGGCCTCGACTCGTCCGGAAGAGTCACTGCCTGGCGCAACCATTTCGTCAGTCTTGGTCAGGACAAACAGTTCGCTCCCTCGGCAGGCATCGGCCCCAATGAATTCCCCGCCACGTTTGTGTCTGACTATCTTTTCGCCGCTTCACTCATGCCTTGCGGAGTGCCGACCTACGCTTTGCGCGCCCCTGGCAGCAACGCCTACGCCTTTGTCTTCCAATCATTTCTGGATGAAGTCGCGCACGCCGCGGGTAAAGATCCCGTCCAATTCCGTCGCGATCTTCTGAACGCGCCGCGCGTCGCCAACGCCTCCACGCCGTCCGCGCAAGGCCAACCCGAATTCGACCCAGCTCGTATGCGCGGAGTTCTCGAAAGCGTCGCCCGTGCTTCGAATTGGGGTTCTCGCAAGCTGCCGAAGGGCACCGCGATGGGAGTCGCCTTCTACTTCTCGCATCGCGGTTACTTCGCAGAGGTCGCCGAAGTTCATGTGGACGCCTCCAAGAAAGTGAAGGTCAACAAAGTTTGGGTCGCCGGCGACGTCGGCAGGCAGATCATCAATCCGCTTAACGCTGAAAATCAGTGTCAGGGCGCAGTGATCGAAGGCCTGAGCCAGCTGATGAACTATGAAATCACAATCGATAAGGGGCGTGCCGTACAGAGCAATTTTGACGGCTATCCCCCGGTGCGAATTTCTCAAGCGCCGCCCGAAATCGAAGTTCATTTCGTGCCGAGTGACAACCCACCGACGGGCCTCGGCGAACCCGCGCTTCCGCCCATTCTGCCGGCCGTCTCTAACGCGATCTTCGCCGTCAACGGCGAACGCATCCGTTCGCTCCCGCTCTCCAGGCACGGTTACAGTTGGGGCTGACCTGACCATTCGTAAAATCTGGCTGGGCGACCTCTCGTAGCATTTCCGATTCCTAGTCGGCTAGGCGTATCTTGAAGCCCGTCCGGGGTGGACGCGTGCATCGATCTCAACTTTCAGTCTCGAAGAGGTGTTCATGCAAGCGCTCCTTCGTCTCTTCATTGTTTTCGTCCCGACGACCTCTCGGCGAGCACCTTGATTCTTGCCGACAAGATCGAATCCGTTTCTTCCGGCCAGCTCGGGTTTGGTCCTTTTGTGTTCGGCACTTACAAAGTCCGCCCGCGGCTTTCCCGCGAATTTTGCACAGTGGAAAATCTTGGGCTCTTCTTGCAGCACCACAATCTCCAGCCCGATGAGGCGCTCCGCAAGTCCGGTTTTCTGGTGACCTATCGTTTGCTGAAAAATCGGCTGGAGGTCTGGAACGCGTCAGAAACGTCGGACTCGATTCGTCAGACCGGCGAGCAAGTCACTTTGAACCGGCTTATCCCGCTCTCCGCTTTCGCTCCCGGGCGATATACCCTGGAAGTTGTAGTGCGAGACGCGTTTCCAACCAATCCATCACTCGCGACGCTGACTTCGACCTAAAGCCATAACGACCTGAGCCGCAAGTTGGGAACCGCGCCGCAACTGTGCTAACGTTTTTTCTTCATGAAGAAACGTATCGGCGTGCTCTTAAGTGGCCGCGGCTCGAACTTTGAAGCGCTCGCGGACAGTGTTTCCGCGGGCCACATTCCCAATGCCGAAATCGCCCTGGTTCTCAGCAATCGCGAAGGTGCGCCAGGCATCGAACGCGCTCAGGCCCGTGGTCTCGAGACGCGCGTCATCCCCTCGAAAGGCCTCGAGCGCGAAGCCTATGACCGCCAGGTTGTCGCCTCTCTGCGCGAAGCCAATGTCGATCTCGTCTGTCTCGCGGGCTACATGCGTCTTCTTTCACCGTATTTCGTCGCAGCATTTCCGCAGCGGATCTTGAACATTCATCCGTCGCTGCTGCCATCGTTCCCCGGACTCGAATCCCAAAGGCAGGCGCTCGAATATGGGGTCAAATTCGCTGGCTGTACCGTCCACTTCGTCGATGAAAATCTCGACGCCGGTCCCATCGTCCTGCAGTCCGTAGTTACCGTCGAAGACGCCGACACCGAAGAGACGCTCAGCGCCCGCATTCTGAAAGAAGAACATCGAATTTATTCCGAAGCCGTAAAAATCGTTCTGGGGGGGAACTACAAGATCGCTGGCCGCCGCGTCTTGGAGTCGTAGCCTTCCGGTTGCCACCCTGAGCCCCTCTTGCGAGGCGAAAGGATCTCAACGTAGAGCCAGCGACGTTACCCAACTAGATTAGGAACTCGAACAGCTGAAAATGACCTTTCCTTTCAAACCCGTTGATCAACAGCTCGCCCATATCAAAAAGGGCTCAGCCGAAATCATCCCCGAAGATCAGCTGAAATCCGACCTTGAAAAGTCGCGCAAGACCGGCAAGCCGCTGCGCGTCTATCTCGGCGTTGACCCGACGGCGCCCGATCTTCATCTTGGACACACCGTGGTTCTGCGCAAATTGAAACATTTTCAGGATCTGGGCCACACGGCTGTTTTTCTTATTGGCGATTTCTCCGCAATGATTGGCGACCCAACGGGAGTCTCGGAAACGCGCCCGCCGCTCACCCGGGAACAGGTGGACGCGAATGCCAAGACCTATCTTGACCAGGTCTTCAAAATCCTCGACCGTGAAAAAACGGAAGTGCGCTACAACAGCGAATGGCTCGGCAACATGGCCGCCGGTGACGTCGTTCGGCTCTGCTCTCACTACCGGCTTGCCCGCATGCTGGAGCGCGAAGACTTTCGCTCGCGGCTGCAAAATAACCAGCCCATTTCCGTGCACGAACTGCTTTACCCCCTGCTGACCGCGTTCGACGCCGTCTCGCTCAAATCCGATGTCGAGCTCGGCGCAACTGAGCAAAAGTTCAACCTGCTCGTGCATCGGGAAATTCAGCGCGAATACGGCCTGCCTGGCCAGTCCATTCTCACCATGCCCATCCTCGTCGGCCTCGACGGCTCGCGCAAAATGTCCAAAAGCCTTGGCAACTATGTCGGCATCACTGAAGCGCCGCAGGAAATGTTCGGCAAATTGATGTCTATTCCCGACAATCTGATGTGGAACTACTACGAACTCGTCACCGACCGCACTGAGAAAGAAATCGCCGAATTAAAAAGCGAAGTCGCGGCGGGTAAATTGCATCCAATGGAAGTAAAAATGAAGCTCGGCGAAGAAGTCGTCTCCGTTTTCCAGGGTGAGGAAGCCGGCCGCAAAGCCGCCGGTCATTTCCAGCGCGTCTTCCGCGACCGTCAGGCCCCGGCAGAAATGAAAGAAGTCGCTCTAAAGCGAGTTCCAGGCGGCGTCTTTGCCGAATGGCGGACGGGTCCAAATATCCTTGAACGAAAAACAGTTCTTCTTTCCTCGGGACTTGTTAAGTGGTCGAAGCTGCTTGCTGAGCTCGGTGAACTGGACTCTGCTTCAGAAGCGGAACGAGTCATTAAACAAAGCGGATTCGAAATTGACGGCCAACCCGTGAAAGACCCGGCCGCCAAGCTCAATGTAGATCAAGCAGCCCGTTACGAAGTCCGACTCGGCAAGAAAAAATTCCTCCGCGTCATCGTCGAATAGCTTCGATTGTGCAGGAGATACATCGTGCTGCATCCAGACTTAAGGCGGGTGTGTATCCCTACTGATCCCCTCCAACCTCGTCAAAATACGCGGCGCACTCGACCAAACGCCCCTCCGTCCCATCATGCACTGCATACTTCGCGCGCTTGTTTGGATCGTAGCCGTTCCTCCACAATGACGCGCTTCCGTGCACGCCATCCTTGTTCAACGCGTAAAAATAGATGTGAAATGTTCCCAGCCTTTTTTTGTCATTGTTGTAATTCCGCGCCACGCGATGCAACGTTTCCAGGCACGCATCCGTTGGCGACATTCCCTTGCGCATCATCTCCACAATCGTGTGCCCGCCGGAAACCTTGATGTTCTCTTCACCTTTTCCCGTCGAACCTGCTGCTCCTACGTCCCCGTCCACGTACAGCCCCGCTCCAATAATCGGCGAATCGCCTACGCGCCCAGGAATTTTCCACGACAATCCCGAAGTCGTCGTCGTTCCGGAAATTTCTCCCTTCTCATTCACCGCCAGACAGTTGATTGTTCCGGTCGGCGGATTCACAATCACTTCCATCGCCCGCGCCATCAGCATTTCGTCGTGCTCGCAAATGTCCGCCAGCCGTGCGCGAAACTCTTCGGAATCGAGCGGGCCGTGCCCGCCGATCGCCATCGGGCTGGCTTTCCATTCCGGACTATCAATTCCCGGCCGCCAGTTAAATGAAGTCGCAGCCTTCCACGCCAGCCATTTTTTCCGCGAGGATTCCGTCAAGAGGTTCATCTCTTCGAACCCTTCCGCCGCTGCAAACCGCCGCGCTCCGTCACCTACGATCATCGTGTGATTTGTTCGCTCCATCACGGTTTTCGCAAGCTTTGCTACATTCTTGATCCGCCGCACGCTCGCCACCGAGCCCGCGCGTCGCGTCGGCCCATGCATCACGCTCGCATCCAGTTCCACTTCCCCTTCTTCGTTCGGCAATCCGCCGTAACCCACCGAATCGTCGTTCGGATCATCTTCTACCACCGTCACAGCCGCGACAGCCGCGTCCAGCGTATCGCCTCCGCTCTTCAAGACATCCATGCCCTTCTGCAGCGCGCGCACGCCATTGGCGCTTGAAATCATCAACGGCCTTTTGCCCTTACCGCCGGCCGCCTGCGCGAAAAGCGAACTCGCGCCAGCTCCATTCTCTGGCGCCGTCGCGCCCAACAAGTTGCTCGTTCCCGCTGCGGCTGTCCCGGCCAGTGAAGTCAGAAAGAATTTCCGGCGTGACCACAAGCTCATGCGTCTCCTCCAATAGCAATGATTGCGAAGCCGCCACTATACACTGCAGCTTTCTCAAGCGCACGTCGTCGTGTATGCTTTCGTTCTTGCAAACCTCCACACGATGACCCCACTCCGCGACTTCGGCCGCCTGCTCTTCGCCGTAGGCATCGCCGTCTTCGGAATTCAATATCTTCTCTATGGACGCTTTGTCGGTGGCCTCCCCCCGTTCCGCCGTGGACTCCCGGCGGCGCCATCGGCTCTTATCTGGTAGGAATTTCTCTGATCATCATTGCCATCGCGATCGCCACCCAGCGGCGCGCGCGATTCTTCGCGCTGCTACTCGGTTCGTTCTTTCTGTGTTGCGTTCTTTTCCTTCATCTCCTGCATTTCTCGGCCGTGGTCACTCAGGGCGTTGACCGCACGCGCGCTCTCGAACCGCTCGCTTTCGCGGGCGCAGCGTTCGTACTCGCCGGAATATTTCCACGTCCCGCAACTAGTTCTGCTTGGAGCTCTGCAGCTGAGTTCTTCATCAGAATTGGCCGCTTTATCTTCACCTTCACCATGGTGATCTTCGGAGTTCAGCATTTCCAATACGCGCCGTTCATTGCCGCGCTCATTCCCGCTTGGATTCCCGGACACCTGTTCTGGGTCTATTTCACAGGAATCGGTTTTATCGCTGCCGCCGTCGCCATCTCCATCAAAATCCTGGGTCGGACCGCCGCGATTTTTCTCGGCTTGATGTTCCTCCTCTGGTTTCTCGTTCTTCACATGCCCCGCGTTTTCGCGGATCTGCGCAACGGCGACGAGTGGTCCAGCGCCTTCGTCCCTCTTTGTCTCGCCGGGGCCTGTTTCTTTATCGCCACCACCGTCTCCAGGCCAAACCTGACGCTCTTCGGGGAACTCTCGTCATCCTGAGACTTCGGCTCTCTTGCGCCGAAACAGGAGGATCTCAACCGCAACAATGCTCCTGCGATTTCTCCAGCAAGCGGAATCTCTCTAGCGTTGATTCTCTGGTGCTGGTTCCGACTGGAAGGTTCCTGCTGTGTGCCAATCAATTCCCGGAAGATGGGTTGATCTCCCACTTTCCCCGCTCCAAGCCCAACATCGCCCGCGCCGCGCGGGCGCCCAGGTACACGCTCAACGCTACCCCATGCCCCGAATAGCCTCCCGACACCACCACGTTTGCGCTCTTTGGGTGCCGCCGGAACACCGGAATGAACTGCTTCATGATCAGAATCGGCCCGCCCCAGCGATGCGTCACGCGAACTTTTTCCAATGCCGGATGTAGCCCCCGGACTCGTCGCTCCAGACTTTCCAGCCGTTCCGCCGCTTCTCCCTTGCGCACGTCAAGTTCTTCCAGCCCGCTCCACACTTTCTTCACGCTGAACTTTTTCGTTCTCTTCCCGCGCGGCTCTTTGCGCACGATTTCGCCGTAACCCGGCACCAGCCCGCTTCCAAAAATCAATCGATTCTTTCCCAGTCGTCGCCCCCACAAGTACGGCAGGTCCACCGTGTAAAACGGCCGTCCCGATTGCAACCCGATTTGCGCAAGCCGCTTTTTGCTCAACGGCGCCGTTGCGACCGCAAACGTCAGTTTTGACCCTTCTGATTTTTTCGCTCCAAACAGTTCGCGACCGAGCTCCAACGAACCCGCATTGGTCGCAATCAGGACACGGTCCGCTGCGACGACTTTTCTTTTCAGCCCGCCCTTCTCGCGCTTTCGCACATGCAGCCGCACAGGTTTGAAGAACTCCAACTTTTCGACAGCAGCGCTTTCCGCGATCTGCGCCCCCGCTCTCTCCGCCGCCAGCGCCAGTCCCGCCAACACTTTTCCTGGATTCACTGACCCGCCCGGGACTTTGCCCACGACTCGAAGCGTTTGCAAATCCGTCCACTCGATCGGCGACCTCTTCATCGCACGGACCGGTTTGCCATCCATCGACTTTTCCCCGCGCGCCAACTCCCAAACTCCGGGCAACGTTAAGTCACCCTTCACACCCAGTTCTCGCAAGATCCTCTTGTACCCGCGCAGCACGTCTCCGAGCCCCGGCAAGTCTCCCGCCGCTGTTTCTGACAGCACCATCCCTCCCGTTCGCCCGCTCGCTCCATTGCCCAGGCGGTCCGCTTCCAGCAGCAACACCGACTTCTCTGGCGCCAGCCGCTTCACCGTCGCCGCCGCTGCCAACCCCGTGAATCCTCCGCCCACAATTGCTACATTGACGCGCTCCGGCAAAGGCCTCGCCTTCGCACGAAACCGAATCGTCCACGGGGTCTCTCCCCAGTTCCCCTTCGCTCGAGTCATAGTTCCAGTTCGATGCTCCTTGACTTCTTTCCAGTCCTATCCCGAAAAACTCGTCAACTCCAGCGGTGATCCCAAAAAAAATCCTTGACACGCATTGTTCGTAAGTTGTATCTTACCGTAAGTAATGACTTACCATGACCAACAGCTCGAGGCACTCGGTGACGCTACCCGAAGGGCAATCGTTGCCCGCCTGATCGCCGGTGAAATGGCCGTTGGTGACCTGGCCCGGGAATTCCCGGTCAGCCGTCCCGCCATTTCGCAGCATCTTCGCATCCTTAAGCAAGCAAATCTTGTGGTCGACCGCTCCGCGGGAACCCGCCGACTCTACCAGCTGAATCCCGAAGGCTTTGAGTCCCTGCGCGAATACTTCGAGCAATTCTGGGGACAAGCACTGCACGCATTTCGCCGAAAGATTGAAGAAGGAACAAAGGAGAAAAACGATGAGCACAGCGGTAAATCCCATCAATAGCGCACCGGTCCGCAAATCGATCACGGTGAAGGCCAGCGCGGAACACGCGTTTAACGTATTCACCGCTGGTTTCGACTCTTGGTGGCCGCGCAGCCACCACATCGGAAAAGTTCCCATGAAAAAAGCGGTGGTGGAAGGCCGCGTCGGCGGCCGCTGCTATTCCGAACAAACCGATGGAACCGAATGTGACTGGGGTCAAATCACCGAATGGGAACCGCCGAAGCGCTTCGTGATGGCTTGGATGATTACCTCTCAATGGCAATACGAGCCGGACGTCAGGAAAGCAAGCGAAGTCGAAGTCCGATTCACACCTGAAAGCGACGGCTCTACGCGCGTGGATCTGGAGCATCGTCACTTTGAGCGCATGGGTGCCGGCTGGGAAGCGATGCGCACAGGAGTCGAAGCGCCCGGCGGCTGGAGCAGCTTGCTGGAACTGTTTGCTACCCAAGCGGAAAAAAGAAAGTAGCCAATGGCGCAGCACGGTCCGGGGCATGGTCGGACGTAGGCTGCGCCCTTGCTTCACAAAAGGATGTCCGGCGTCGCAACCGTCATTGCGATCGCAGCGAGGAATCTGTTTTCTCCATTGGAGGAATTGAAATGAAAGTCATCTGGCTCTATCGGATTGCGGCAGTCCTCTTCATCTTGTTCGCGGCCGGTCACACCTTTGGATTTCTGCACTTCAAACCGCCCACTCCTGAAGCTTCGGCCGTTTTCGCCGCAATGAACAGCGTGGCCTTCCCGGTCGGAAGCTCCAGTTTCAGTTATGGAGCTTTCTATCGTGGGTTTGGACTCTACGTCAGTGCCTACTTGCTCTTTTCGGCTTTTCTTTCCTGGCACTTGGGGGGCCTGGCGCACAACGTTCCGCAGGCCATCGGCTATCTCGGATGGATATTCTTCGCCCTTCAGTTGGCAAGCTTGATTCTGAGCTGGGTCTATTTTTCCGCAATCCCCACCATCTTTTCCGCCGTGCTCGCGTTTTGCCTCGCTTGGGCAGCAGGGTTGGTTTCTCTTCGCCAAGCTCGTTGAAGATTGTCCGCTACCCCTACACTTCCTATTGACACTCTATATGAGATTCACTAGTCTCTCTATAGAGATTCGATAGGAGGTAGCTTTGCACCCTGAACCCACAACTCTCTTGCAGGGGACATTGGACCTCCTGATCTTGAAATCGCTCGTCACCGGCGAGCTGCACGGGTTGGCAATCTCGCGGCGAGTCCAGCAGATCACCGGCGGCACTTTTGTGGTTAAGCCGGGTTCGCTCTTTCCCGCCCTGCACCGGATGGAAGAAGAGGGTTGGGTTTCTTCCTTCTGGGGAGAGTCAGAAAACAATCGCCGCGCGAAATACTATCGTTTGAGCAGGGCGGGACGGAAGCAACTCGAGGCCGAAGCCAAACGATGGAGTCGAATTTCCTGGGCCATCGCGCAGGCCTTGGAAACGTCGTAGGAAGATACTTAGCATGCCGCTCATCGTGAAACTTCGAAGTCTCCTGCGAAATCTCTTCTTGTCTCGTCGGGTGGAGGCAGACCTCGACCAGGAGGTTCATTCCTGCCTCGAGATGCTGATGGAAGAAAATATGCGCGCGGGCATGTCGGCGAAGGAAGCTCTACGCGCCGCGCGGATCGAACTTGGCGGCATCGAACAGGTAAAAGAACAAGTTCGCGAAAAACAGATTGGTAACTGGCTCTACTCCGTCGCCTCCGATTGCCGTTACGGGGTTCGACAGCTCGGCAAGAACCTCGGCCCCACGGCAGTCATGGTCTTTACGCTCGCGCTGGCCATCGGCGCGACTACGGCAATCTTCAGCGTTGTAAACGGCGTGTTGCTGCGTCCGTTGCCGTACCCTGATTCGAACCGGATCATGGCCGTCTTCGAGGTCAACTCGAAAGGCGGTTGGTCCCGCATTGCGGACCCGAACTTCGACGACTTTCGCGATCAAAACCGCAGCTTTCAGGCGATTGCAAAGTACCATGACAACATCGCGTCCGTTTCGGGCGCTTCGCAGCCGACACGCACGGCCGTGGCAGAGGTCTCGTCCGGCTTCTTCGAGGTCTTCGGCGTTCGGCCGATTCTCGGACGGGATTTCACCGCCGGCGACGCCAGAAAGGGGGCCGCGCCGGTCGTTCTGGCCAGCTATGAATATTGGAGGCAGTACCTCGGAGCATCCCCGGACTTCTCGCAGTTGCACCTAAAGATCGATGGCGCGGTCTTCTCGGTTATCGGCGTGGTCCCGGCCGGGTTTCGCTTCCCGCCCGACGTGGGGTTGTGGTTGCCGGCCGATTTGGACGGCGAAAATCCAAGCAGGACGTCGCACAACTACTTTGCAGTCGGCCGCCTGCGCGACGGTGTGACTGCCGAGCTCGCGAATCAAGATATCAGCGCGATCGCGCGTCGCATTCACGATTCAGCGAGCGACCAAGGCGATTATCTCCTCAAGGATGGAATTGTCGTTCCGCTACAGGACTCGATAACGGGCAATGCTCGTTCGCTGCTTCTGATCCTGCTCGGTGCGGTCGGATTTCTGCTGCTGGTGGCGTGCGCGAACGTGGCGAATTTGCTGCTGGCACAAGCGTCGGGAAGAGATCGTGAGCTCGCCATTCGCACTGCGCTCGGTGCCGCGCGCGGACGGCTGGTCCGTCAATTTCTCACCGAAGCCTTCCTCCTTTCACTTGTCGGCGGGGGCCTCGGGGTACTCGCGGCGTTCTGGGGTGTGGCGCGATTAGTTGGGCTGGCTCCTCATCTCCCGCGGCTGGACAGCGTCTCAATCAGCACTCCAGTACTGGTGTTTGCGTTCCTGCTTTCCACTACGGTCGCCACGAGCCTCGGAGCGTTTACCGCCGCGAGGGCAACATCCGGCGACCTGCGCAGGGGCCTTGTAGAAGGTGGCTGGGGACAAGCGGGCTCCCAAAGCAGCCAGCGCGTTGGCCGGCTCATTGTGGCGGCGCAGATCGCTATCACATTGGTTCTCGTGGTCGGAGCGGGATTGCTCGGGCGCAGTCTGATGAAAGTGCTCGAAGTGAATCCCGGGTTCCGCGTGGATAAGATTGTCACGATGGACGTCGCGCTTCCGTGGGAGGACGATCCGAAAGCAAAGGCAAGTCAGGCGATTTTCTTTTCAAACCTGATGGACCGGCTCAAACAATTACCGGGGATGCAGAGGGTTGGTGCGACGAGCGGCCTGCCGATGGATGGCGGCCTCCCCGACGGAATGTTTCTGCTCATGACGCAAAATGAGATTCCCAAGGCCATGGAGGGTTTTGATTCGCTGTTCCAGAAAAAAGAACGCATTGGCAATGCGGATTTCTGCGTCGCCAGTGAAGGATACTTTCAGGCTCTCGGAATTCCCCTGACTCGGGGGCGAATCTTCGACGAACGCGACGGCGCGAATGCTCCGCACGTGGCCGTGATCAGCGAAGCGCTTGCGCGCGACCGCTGGCCAAATCAGGACCCGATAGGCCACACGATTGAGTTTGGAAACATGGATGGCGACTTGCGTTTGCTGACCATCGTCGGGATCGTGGGTGACACTCATGAATACGGCCTCGATGCGCCGCCGCGTCCGACCGTTTACGTCAATCTGTTCCAGCGACCCCGCGCCGCAGTCACCTTAACGATGCTGAGTGATGCCGACACGCGGTTAGTCACATCGGCAGCGCGAGAAGTCCTGCACGACCTCAACCCGGAGATTCCGGCGAGATTCCGGACGTTTTCCGAAGTCTATTCAGCTTCGCTGGGCTCCCGGAGATTCAACGTCATTCTCGTCGGATTCTTCGGAATCACCGCCCTGTTGCTCGCAACCGCAGGGGTGTTCGGCGTCATGGCCTATTCGGTCAGCCGCCGCACGCGCGAAATAGGGGTGCGTATCGCTCTCGGCGCGGGCTCCGGTGACGTTCTGAAGATGATCCTGAGCCAGGGATTGCGTACTATTTTTATCGGTGTGTCGATTGGGATTGCCGGTTCGCTGGCACTGACACGCACCGTGGAGTCGCTGCTGTTTGGCGTGACTGCCACCGATCCGCTGACTTTTGGCGGCGTGACGCTGCTCCTCGTTGCGGCAGCACTGCTGGCTTGTTACATCCCCGCCCGCCGCGCCACCCGTGTCGATCCCATGATCGCCCTGCGCTACGAATAAATCAGGGTTCTTCGAACCACAACGAACCATGAAAATAAGCTCGAGAAGGAGGTATGTTGGAGCACCGCCTCGCGGACGAAGGCCGAGCTATTCTGGCGCGATTGGAGCCCGAGTACGAATAGAGGCGATGCGGCGTAGTCAGGCGAGGAGTTCGCTCTCCACCACTTCGCTGATTTGCACGACGCTCCGACCATCGAAATAGTTGCGCTCGTCTGCAACGAACTCGCCGGCCGTAGATGTCAATGCGCTCTCCAAGTCAGCCATTGTGCGGAAGAACAGGTGGCCCACGGCGTGGAAGGGCGGCGACGCTCCGGGAGGAAAACCAGCGATCCCTTTGTCGATCTCGATTCGCACCAGCCCACGCGGATTCAGGAGCCTCTGTGAGAGTTCAAGATGCTGGCCAAGATAGTAGTTCCAGTCAAAGCGAGATCCGGGAATCGCCGGGTACATCACACTGAGTCGAACCATAATGTGAGAGTACCATCAGTCGCCCACAGTTCATTCGATGTGCTCCAGTCCCCGCGGTCTCGAACCCGACTTTGAGCGCAGCCCGGTTTCGCTCTGTGAGAGGTCCTGGGGCTGGACGCCAGGGGTCGGCGCGATCTATTCAGCCGCGCCCAACGGCAGGAAGTACTGCGTACCTTTGACCGGATCCTGCAGCCGCCGCAGCAACTGCTGCAAATCTTCGTTCCGCGCCACGAAGTCGATCTCCGAAGTATCGATCACCAGCAGATCGGACGCTTCGTACCGGAAAAAGAAATGTTCATAGGCTCGTGAAACTTCTTCGATATATTCGGTCGAAATCTGGTTTTCGTCCCTTACCGCTTTTTTCGCGATCCGCGCGCGCAACACCTCCGGCTTTGCCTGTAGATAAATGACGAGATCGGGAGGCGGAATATCTTTCGCGAGCAGTTCGTAATACCGCTCATAGAGCTTCAGCTCTTCGTCGCTGAGATTCAGATTCGCGAAGATGCGATCCTTTTCCATCAGGAAGTCCGAGAGCAGCGGGGCAGGTGAGTCGACGGCGAGTGCATCTCGCAAACGCTTCTGCCGTTCGATTAGGAAATACATTTGCGCGCGAAGTGCGGCGCCTGGATCTTCCTTGTAGAACTCTCCGAGGAACGGATTGTCTTCGCAATCGTAGACGCGCCGCGCATGCAGCCGCTCTGCGAGAATCCGTGCCAACGTGGATTTTCCCACGCGCAGCGGCCCTTCGATGACGATATGCTTCGGAGCGTGCGGGCCACGCTGTGTCCTGGGAGCGCGCTTGGCTGAGGAAGATTCTTGCGCGGTCATGAGCTCGTGCCGCTGCCTCGTTCCGTGTGGCTAGATGTTGCGCATATCCGGCGTGCCCAGAGTATATCAGCCTCGGGTGACCTAAGCGACTAATGCCGGTCAAGATGTGTTCAGGAGGCCTTTCTGCGACGTTACATTGCCACCCAGGCGCGGCGGGGGGTTCCTCAGGACGGTGACACCGTATCCGGCGGTCACTTCGTCTTCATCAGCGCTCGTGCTTTCCTTGGTAACAGCAAAACGAGCGTCGCGGATATGAACAACGAGACCCCAACACCGGCCAAGCCTGAACGGATATTCCCCGTTCTCGCAGCGATTGCTCCGATCGCGTACGGGCCGGCAAACGCGCCGAGGTTCCCCACGGAATTAATCAAGGCAATTCCTGCGGCCGCCGAAAATCCCGTTAGAAATTCGCTGGGTATTGACCAGAAGGGGCCGTAATAGCTGCAAACGCCAATCGCCAGGACTGACAACAGGACAATGGAGTAGAACGGTGCCGAAGCTGTGCTCAGCAGAAAAAGAGCGACTGCTCCCAGGACGGCAGGAATTGCCACATGGTACCGCCGCTCCATCATGCGGTCGGAGCTGCGGGCAACAAAAATCATTGCTACTAGCCCGGTCATGCTGGGAATCATAACCAATAGTCCGACGAAGCTATTGGAGTAGAGGCTCGATAATGATTTCACCAGCTGAGGCCCCCAGAGGGTCAGCGTGTACGAGCCGGCCGTCAGTCCCAAATAAATCAAAACCAGATGCCAGACCCGTGGGCTCGCTATCGCCTGCAGTACGGAGTAGTGGCGCTCTTTCAGCTTTTGCTGTTCTTCGCGCCCCAGTTCAGCCTGGATCGCCGCCCTTTCGTCCGTGCCTAGAAACTTGGCGTCTACGGGCCGGCTCGGCAGTACAAGATAAGTAAGCAAACCTAAGACCATTGCGGGGAGACCTTCCAAGATCAGAAGCCATCGCCAGCTACTGAGTCCCAGCCAATGGACATGATCCAGGATGAGACCGGAAACCGGAGCCCCAAGGATCATCGTAACCGGGAAGCCTGTGAGGAGCAGCGCAATCGCCCGCGCCTGCTCGCGCCGGGGGAACCAGTAGGTCAGATATAAAACGATTCCAGGAAAATAACCGGCTTCCGCGAGCCCCAGCAGGAAACGCATGAAGTAAAGCTGGTGTACCGTGTACACGAAGCCGGTCAGTGCGGCTACGGCTCCCCACGTAATCAGTATGCGGGCCACCCAGATTCGCGCCCCGATTCTGTGCAGCAGGAGATTGCTTGGGATCTCGAACAGGGCGTAGCCCAAAAAGAAAATGCCGCTGAGCAATCCGTACTGCTCGTTGGTGATTGCCAGCTCCTTGTTCATGGTCAGTGCAGCAAACCCGATATTGACCCGATCGAGATAGGCAGCGATATAGAGAAGAAAAGCAAATGGGAGAATCCGGACTCTAAGTTTCCGGATCGTCTTCTTTTGGATGAAGTCCCGAGCGATGGTGCAACCGGTTCCCACGCTCATCTCCGTGTGGCAGGTTGATAAACGAGTAGCACATGGGGACCAAACACTTGCGGAAAGGCTATACCTCGAAGCGCACGTGGGTCAAGACTTTGACATCAAACAGGAATTCCTCAAAACCTTTCACCGAGAGAGCCGGCTGTTCAGCGTCCAATCCTATCGGAGTGGATGAGTCAAAGGTGACATCGCAGTTTGCTTTAATTTGGGCGCACTCCTTATGCCTGCGCGCGCCGGAACAGGCGAGCAGTCAGGCCTAGTGGCCGACCGGCCCGAGCGCGTTCTCCTCTTTCTCTGGGGCTGTTATAATCCACTCAGTCTGTTCGGACGAGGTATTGTGTGGCCGCCGCACCCGTTAACGTTTTTAAGATTCCCCCGATTCCGAGGTTCGCAACCGTCGAAGAGGAACGCCGGCATCGCAAAGAACGCCTGGCCGCGGCCTTCCGCCTTTTTGCCAAATTCGGTTTCGACGAGGGCGCGGCAGGACACATTACGGTGCGCGATCCGGAACGGCCGGATCACTTCTGGGTCAATCCCTTCGGCATGCATTTCCGGCGTATCCGGGTCTCCGACTTGATTCTGGTGAACGCGATCGGCCAAGTGGTTGAAGGCAAGCATCCAGTCAACATTGCAGCGTTCGCGATCCATTCGAGCATCCATCACGCACGTCCCGATGTGGTCGCGGCGGCACATTCCCATTCGCTATACGGAAAGGCGTGGGCGTCGCTTGGACTACCGCTCGATCCCATCACGCAAGACGCGTGTGCATTCTTCGAGGATCACGTGGTCTTCGCAGACTTCACGGGCGTCGTCTATGAAACGAGTGAAGGGGAACGGATCGCGAAGGAGCTCAGGAATTGCAAGGCGGCCATCCTACAAAACCACGGACTCCTGACGGTGGGACAGACAGTGGATGAAGCAGCATGGTGGTTCATTACGATGGATCGTAGCTGCCATGCGCAAATGCTGGCACAAGCGGCGGGCAAACCGGTGGTGATCACGCGTGAGAGAGCATTGGCGACGAGGCAACTCGTAGGGACGCACGAAGCGGGGTGGTTTCAGTTCCAGCCCCTGTGGGAGATGATCACGCAGGAACAGAAAGATTTACTTGACTAGTCGAGATGTGCGCCAGTTCTAGAGGTCGGAGAGGCGATTCTCGCTGCTATCGGCCATTTGCGTCTGGTTTTGATGCGCGTGGGCGCGAAATCAAACACAGTGGTCTGGGTGTCCTGCAAGGGAGACCGAGTTGTCCGGCAGGCGAACCTTGAGTGCGCGGTGACGCCACTTCGGCCTGCGCGATGAACCTTCTACTTTTTTCATTTTTTCGACAAGTATTGCCGGCTGGCTTTCGCCCGTCACTGCGTTGGGGGGATAGGGGATAGGCTGGAGCAAAAGTGCCCTATTTCAGTTTATGGCTCGGGTGGCGTAATCTCAGTCCGAAATGGCGCCCATACAATTTTATTATCCGAGTGATAATTCTCCTCGGTTTGCCGTCGGTTGTGCCAACGTGACTCGCCCGAAAGGACAGGGCATCACTTCTGGAGCGAACGCAGGCAACTGCGCAAGGGAACAGCTTATGTGGGGCTCTGGGACTACTGTGTTCTTAGTTCCGTCCGCATCCAAGGATGAATACAGCACTGGAACTTTGTAGTTGTTCCGCTTGGCAGGATGAGACCTCCGGCAGTTGGACCCAACTCCGACGTACCCGCCACTACGAAAATGTTGGCAGGGCTCGGCGGCTTGGGAATGAGCCCACCGAAGGTAGCTGTAGCGCATTCTGGTGCAGAGACCGGATTACCGGACAACGAGTTGAGAGGTGCAACGAAGCCGCCGCCAAAATTCTCGACCTTCGTAAATGTGTGCGTCTCTCCACCTCGGTTCTCCAGCGCCAGAACGGTTCCTTCATCAACAGTTCCAGCAGCTGGATCGAAATGCCACGCTCCGGCTTTCTTAGCCGAGGTGACTTCTCTGATAAAGTGCGAAAACGTGATGGTTCCGTCTCCGACGCAAGTTCCCGCGCCGAGCACGGCGTTGAACGTGGTCGGGTCGCATTTGTCCGTTAATCGCACCACCATTGGGTCACTGGCGGCAATCAAAACCACCGAAGCTGCTATAGAGACAATCACAAGCGTCGCCGCAAAGCACAGTCTCGCTTTATTTATGTTTTTTTCCCTTCCTTCGCAAATTGCTTGGGGCCTTAATCCGCAGAGAATGGCGACGGCCATCGAAAGGTACGTAAAGTCAAAACAAGGTTTGTCATAGACCGTCTACACACTGCAATTCTTCTGTCTCCACGCAGCTAGGCCTTCACACCTAGACGGGTTTGCAGGGGGAAGGAATTCACCAGTCGCCGTTGTGACTAAGCGGGGCCAGCGCTCGACCTGAACACGTTGCGGCGATCCGTTCTCATTACTTAGTCCCATCGTGGACTTCGTTGCTCGAACCATCCGACGAGGCCGATGCGCTCAGCCTTATGACCATAACGACAAAGCTGTAGATGGCAGCACCGCCTGCACAGAATTTGACAGGGAACGTCGCAAAATTACAAACGAGAGACTCCCATTAAATCGGGGAGTTGAGCACACTTCACTTGTGTTATCGCGGCATCGCAGTTTTGGATCTCGTTTATGGTAGTTTCAAGTCGAGAGCGTAGATCTCGTCTGTGCTTACATCGCGGACGAAGAAGGGAGAACCATCAGGAGTTAGGCCACTTGCCCCAGGACTCCCCACTTGATGTAGATCCTTCAAATCAACAACCAGCTGAGAGTGTGTCTCTCCAAGTTTGACGCGACGATAGCCATAGTTTTTCGTGAAGACGTTTTGATAATAGATGTAACGCCCATCCGAGGACCACGTAGGCGAACTGACGCTGCCAGTTTCATTAATCCAATCGGTCCATTTTTGTGTCTTGAAGTCAAAAAGCAAAAGCTTCTTGTTGTCGGAGGATAGTGCCGCGAGGTGTTTGCCATCAGGAGACCATCGAGGAGAGTAAAGACCGTCCGAACCGTTGATCGCAGAAACCTGTCCAGATTCGAGATCTAGGACTTGAATGGCAACCTTCTCCTTCTGAGGGCTGTCGGGTAGAAATGGAGCGCGACCAAAGACGATTTTTTTACCGTCGGGGGACCAGTGCGCGTCCAACTGGTGTTCCTTCTCGGTAAGCATCTCCTCTGGTGTTCCGCCTTGGGCGGAAATCAGGAAAGTCTTCCAACGCTGCCCCCCTTGTTCGTCAGTGTATGCG
>JBKOXA010000079.1:0-25124 GCA_046724685.1 Acidobacteriota bacterium
GCGAACTGCGTATTCAGGCGATGCCAATTCCGGATTTTCAGTAAGGTTTGGAGTGAGTTGTAGTTCGAGGTCCCGTTGCCGTGAATTTCGTTGATGATCGCGAAATTCGGAAAGGCGGAAGCGTAGGGACGAATTCCCGTCAGAGGGTCCGCCTGGTTAATGTCCTGGATGGTGAGCAGCTTTCTTCCCTGACTGCCAACATAGCCAAAATAACAGCACGACCAGCAATCGCTTCATCTTTTTATTCCTCTCAAACACGAGAATTTTTGCAGGCACCGTAGGGTTCGCCTGGAGCGTCGCACCGCGCAACGCGTCCTGGCTTTTCGGCGTCGAGAGACACAAGTTTCCTGGGAGCGCTTCTTTTTTAACGCTCCTAGCTTCTCTCGATTGCCTGGCCGCAGGCCCCTGCTGGAACGTTCCGCCGCAACTCCCGGCGGGACGTTCCAGCGATTCAATTGGGGGAGAGCCCAATAAAGGCCAATTTGGCCACCACAGGTTTCCGGGAGAGTACGAGCAGCCGGTTTTTCTGTCCAACGCAAGTTTTGTATCGAATCAATTCGATTGCAGGAGGTGCAGCAATCATTTGTGTGCGAGCGAACAAAAATTGGCATCAGTCGAGAAGGGAAACACCGAAGAAGCGAGAGAAGACTAAGCGTGCCCGTTGTTTGCCGCTGCAGCTTTTCCGCCGCCGGGCACCAGCTTTCGCACGACCGCATAAAGCAACGGTATGAAAATCAGATTCAACGACGTCGCAGCGATCATTCCGCCAAACACCGTCGTCCCGACCGAAATGCGCCCAGCCTTGCCCGCTCCCGTCGCCAGCACCAATGGCAGCACCCCAAGAATGAATGCCAGTGAGGTCATCAGAATCGGCCGCAACCGGATGCGCGCCGCTTCGATTGCCGCATCCTCGATCGAGCTTCCTTTGGCCCGCAGCTGTTCCGCGAATTCGACAATCAAAATCGCGTTCTTGCTGGACAAGCCTATGAGCATCACCAATCCGATCTGGCAATACACGTTATTGTCCAGTCCGCGCAACGCCAGCCCGCCGACTGCTCCGAGCAACGCCACAGGTACCGCCAGCAGCACGATGAACGGCAGCACAAAGCTCTCATATTGCGCGGCCAGCGTCAGATAAACGAAGGCCAGTCCCAGCCCAAACAGAATCACCGCCTTGCCGCCGGATTCAATTTCCTCTAGCGAGAGCCCGCTCCACTCGTAGGTCATACCGCTCGGCAAACTTTTCTTCGCCAGCGCTTCCATGTCCGCGATCGCTTGCCCCGAGCTGCGTCCCGGTGCCCCGGAACCGTTGATTTCCGCCGACCGGAACAAGTTGTAATGGCTGATGACTTGCGGATTCGCGGTCTGCTCGATCTTCGCGAAGTTGTCGAGCGGGATCAATCTTCCCGTATCCGATTTTAGGTAATACTGGCCGATGTCTTTGGGCTTCGCGCGGTAGCGACCTTCTGATTGTACGTACACGCGATACGACCGGTTGTTGAAATCAAAATCGTTTACGTACACCGAGCCCATGTACACCTGCAATGCGTCGGTAATCTGCGTGAACGGCACTTGCAGGCTCTTGGCCTTCTCGCGGTCAATGTGTACAAGATACTGTGGATCGTTCGCGGTAAAGCTTGAAAATAGTCCGGTCAGCGTGCCGCTGGTGTTTCCTTGTCCAATCAGGCCATTCGCCGCTTCGGCGATTTGTTGCACCGAATTGCGTCCCAGGTCCAGCACTTCAAACGTGAAGCCGCCAAAATTTCCCAATCCTTGCACTGCAGGCGGATTGAAAGGAACGGCCAGCGCGCCCTGGATTTCCGCCAGCGGTCCGCGCATGTTCTGCAGGACTGCCGCCGCCGAGTGTGCGTCGCCTTTGCGTTTGTCGAATGAAGTCAGGGGAACGAATACGATGGCCCGGTTGGATGCATTCCCCGAAAACCCGAAGCCGATCACCGAGAAAGTTCCTTCAATGTCTGGAAGATTCAGTACCGCTGACTCGATCTGGGTACAGATGTTGGCAGTGTATTCAAGCGACGCGCCTTGCGGCGACTGCACGACCACCATCAGGTAGCCCTGGTCGTCTTCCGGAATAAAGGCGGTAGGCACGCGCGAATAAATCCAATACGTCAGGCCTAGCGTCGCCAGGAACGCCACGACCGAAACCACGCGCCACTCGAGCACGTACTCGATGCTCCGGCGGTAGGCGTTCGTGCCTGCCTCGACTCCCTTGTTGAACCACCGGAAGAAGATACCCTTGGCGCGCTCCCGATGTTTGCCCAGGAAAATGGCCGACAGCGCCGGTGTCAGCGTCAGGGCGTTGAACGCCGAGATCGAAACCGAAAACGCAATGGTCAGGGCAAATTGTCGAAACAGAATTCCCGTTGTCCCGGGAAACAACGCAACGGGTACAAACACCGCCACCAGCACAAGCGATGTGGCGATCACCGCACCCGCAACTTCCTTCATCGCCGCCGATGCAGCCATGTGCGGCTCGCTGATGCCTTCGGTGATGTGCCGCTCGACGTTCTCAATCACCACGATCGCGTCATCCACTACCAGGCCTGTCGCCAGCGTGATTCCGAAAAGTGTCAGCGTGTTGATCGAAAAGCCCAGCGCCTTCACAAAAATGAATGTGCCGACGAGAGACACCGGAATCGTAATCGCAGGAATAAACGTGCTGCGCCAGTCCTGCAAGAAGATGTAGATAACGATGATGACCAGAATGATCGCTTCGGTCAGTGTCATCAGCACGTCGCGAATGGATTCCCCGATAACCGTGGTCGTGTCGAACGCGACCGCTACCTTCAAACCGGGCGGGAAATTCTTGGACAACCGCACAAGTTCCGCTTTCGCCGCCTTGTCCACATCCAGCGCATTCGCGCCAGGAAGTTGCGTGAGGCCCATGCCCACTGCATCGTGGCCGTTGAACCGTAGCAGAGAACCATAGTCCTCCGCTCCCAGCTCGGATCGCCCGACATCCTTCAGCCGCACCAGCGTTCCGTCCGCTCCCGATTTCAAAATGATGTTGTCGAATTCCGATGCTTCAGAGAGCCGCCCGACCGCCCGCACGCTGACTTGATACGCTTGCCCGCTCGGTGACGGCGGCTGCCCGATTTGGCCGGCTGCCACCTGCACGTTCTGCTCCTGCAATGCGCGCACAACCGCGGAAGCGGTCAATCCGCGCTGCGCCAGCTTCGCCGGATCAAGCCACAGCCGCATCGCGTATTTGCGTTCACCGAAAATGATGACGTCGCCAACGCCCGGTACGCGTTTCAGCGCGTCCTTGATGTACACATCGATGTAATTGCTCAGGAACAGGCTGTCGTACTGTCCGCTTTCAGAATAGACGCCCCCGCCAAACACGAACCCGCTGGTCTGCTTGGTAATGATGACGCCCGTGTTCTTGACTTCGTTCGGGAGCCTCGCAAGCGCCTGGTTCACGCGATTCTGCACATCCACCGACGCGAGGTCGATGTTGCGGGTCACGTCGAAGACCACATTGATCTGGCTGGTACCGTCGTTGCTGCTGGAGGATGAAATGTATTTCATCCCTTCCACGCCGTTGATGGATTGTTCGAGGGGAATGGTCACCGCGGATTCTACGGTTTGCGCGTTTGCGCCGATGTAATTGCTCGTAACGATGACTTGAGGCGGTGCAAGCTCCGGCAATTCCGCGATGGGCAGCGTGGGAATCGAAATTGCTCCCGCCAATACGATCAGCAACGCACAAACCGTGGCGAACACCGGCCGCCGAATGAAAAAATCAACGAACACTCGGCCGCTCCGTCCGCTGCAAATTGTGTGGGTTCAGGACCATGTTGAGGGCGATGTTTAGTCAGGACCTGCGCCGGCTGCCTTTGACGATGTCGGCTGGTTGCTTGGCGGAGCCACTGCTTGTTCCGTTACCGGCGCTCCATCCTGTAGGAACTGTGTTCCCGAAACGATCAGATGATCGCCGGGCTTGATGCCCTCCAGCACTTCGACATCATTCCCGACGTTCTCGCCGATTCGTACCAGCTTCTGCCGCGCCACCGCACCTTTGCCCGTGTTTTCGGTCACGAATGCGAAATACTGCCCGTTGATTCGCGTCACTTTCAGAAAGGGAATCGTCGCGCCTTCTCGCGCGCCCCACGTAACTTGCACCCGTACCTGCTGCGAGATGCGCAGCGTGGACTGCGAGTTCGGCACCGCAGCCTTGGCCAGTACTGTCTGGGTCTCCTGATCCACTTGCGGCGACACAAACGTAATCGTCGTGTTCGCCAACAACTCGCCCTTTTCATTCAGCAGCTTCGCCGGCAATCCCATCTTGAGCGACCGCGAACGCTCCACCGGAACGTAGATGTAGGCTTCCAGCGCTCCCGGCTCATCCACCGTCGTCAGCAATGTCGAAACGGATACGCGGTCGCCCATGCGCACCGGAATATCCCCGACGATTCCATCCATCGGCGAGCTCACACTGTAGTATCGCAGCTCCACCTTCTGCTGGTTGACCTGCTCATCCAATGACTTCAGTTGCGCCACCGCCGCATCATAATTCGACTGCGCAGAGTCGAATTCCGCCTTGCTGATCACGCCCGCTTCCGTAAGCCGCTTCGCGCGTTCGTAGGAAACCTTCGCCAATTGCACATTCGCTTCTTGCGCCGCCCGCGATGCTTCCTGGCTGCTCACGGTAGCCTGCTGCTTCAGTGGATCAATCTGCAACAGAGCCTGGCCCATCCGGACACGGTCGCCTGACTTTACGAAAATCTTCGTAATCTGCCCTTCCACCTGTGGATTGATATTCGCCGAATGCCGCGATTTCATGACCGACAGATACTCGGTGGTATCCGGTATCGTCACGCTCTTCACGGTCTGTACCTGCACGGGCGTGCCTCCGGGCGGCAGTCCCGGCGCGCCTTTTGCCGAATCCTTCTGGCCGCATCCAGCGCTCAGCGCCAGCGCCGCAGCCACACACACGGCAGCGGTCCGGCGCCTTGACACCTGGCGCACTTCCGGCGTTTCGTTTTTCACTGGAATGTGCATCGCTCCCGGAATCTCCATCAAGCGTTTGCGAAACATCTTACGTCACTACCCGCAGGATTGCGGAAAATCGCACACCCTGACCCGGTCTTTGTTAGACGCTTGACAAATACTTTCGTTACACCAGTGAGAGCTGGTCAACGGAGCGGCGCGGCACTCGGACGGCCATCCTGCGAATGTCGAGGGAGCCCTGCGGGACGTCGATCGGGACCGGCACCCGCTAGTAAAAATCGCGCGGGTCGATCCTCTTGCCGGAGAGCCCTAGTTGCAGCACTTCCATATCTTCCGGTCGGTCAAAGACTTTTCCGGGGAACAGTCTCTTCGTCAGCACGCGAATGCCTCCAAACGCGATTCCCAGCACGATGGCAATCCCGCAAAACGCCAGCGTCCCCACAAAAATGTCCTTTACTACCACCAGCCAGGGCGGATCCGTGAGGGTCTGAGAAGGCTCGCTCCACGTCACATTCGTGCCGTAGGTAATCGCTTCGCGCAGCCGCGCCGCCGATTGCGCGGACACTGGGGAGAGCACCATCGAAAGCAGGGAAGCCCTGCGCTCGACGCTGGTTCCCGCCAGCCGAGGGTTCGCCGCTAGCAATGATTCGATGTGTCGCAACCGCTGCTCGGCGAATTGCGGCGTCGGATACGCAATAATCAGCAGACTTTGCGATTTGTTCGGAGCGACGTGATAGTTCGCAACCATCGCCTCCGCGCCCGCCGCGAATCCAATCTCCGCTGTCAGTGGCGAGAGTTTGCTCTCGTTCAACGACGCCAGCGCCGCATCAAATCCAGCGGGCCCCAGCGCATAGCGCTGCGTTCCTTGCACCATTCCTTCGTCCGGTAAATAGCTCCGAATCGGCGGGAGGGGAGTGCCGTCCGCATGTTGCCGCGCGGAATGAAGCAACAGTTGCAAATCCGTATTGGACGCAGCGTGAACATTCGAAATCGTCAGCACGCGATTCCCGACTTGCGCGACGATCTGGTCGTCAGCCGTCGCCGTAAGCGGTCCAACGGTTGAAGCGTTCATCCCAACCTTCAGCTTCGACGTATACGCCTGGTAGGCGCCGGTTGGATCGTGAAACTCCTGTAACCATACGCGAATCCATTGCTTCCCGTCGGTGTACCGTTCAACCGCGACTCCCACTTGGCCCGCTTCTCGCAATAATGGCGAGTCAGGAGGCACGAACTTTGGTTCGTCCACCGGTCCTGGACCTGACTTCCATTTTCCGAAATGCTCCGGCAATATCTTCTGCGCCGGGAGTGGCGACACCACTACCGCAGCAAGAGCCAGGGGTGCCAAAATGAACGCAAGTGTTTTCATCCCTGAAGAACCTTCGGCTATCTATTAGACACCAGAAGGCTAGTTTCGGTTGCGAGAGGATTCTACAGCTGCGGAGGTCGAAGCGCGCCGGGCCGGCGGAGTAGCCGCCTGATTCAGGCCCACACTGTTCAGGCTTTGCAGGTAGCTGGCAACGCCCTGGTAAATGCCTTCCGCTACCCGCTGTCGGTGCTCCGGCTGTTTCAGCATTTTCTCGTCAGCCGGATTACTCAAAAAGGAAATTTCGGTCAGGATCGACGGCATGTCCGCGCCGATCAACACCACAAAGGGCGCCTTGCGCACGCCGCGATTCTTCACTGTCTTGGCGGCCTTCTGAACCCGCTTCGCCAGTTGATCCTGCACATCCTCTGCGAATTCTCTGGACTCGTCGATCTTTTCTGTGCGGGCGATCTGTTTCACCAGGTCCTGCAGCTCGTGAATACCCTGATCGCTGGTTGCATTCTCGCGCGCCGCCACTTCCATCGCTTCGTCCGAGCCCTTCAAGTTCAAATAGTAGGTTTCAATTCCGCGAGCTCCGGAATCGCGGCTCGAATTGGCGTGGATCGAAATGAACATGTCCGCTTTGACGTCGTTGGCGATGTGCGTGCGCTCTTCCAGCGGAATAAACGTATCGTCCGAACGCGTGAACACCACATCCGCTCCTGGCAGCCTCTGCTGAATAATTTTCCCCAGGCGCAACGCCACATCAAGGCACAAATCCTTTTCCATCAGGCCCGTCGGTCCGATGGTTCCGGTGTCATGGCCGCCGTGGCCCGCGTCGATGACAATGCGTCCAATTTTCAGTCCGAGCGTGCGGGTCAACGTCGATTGACCCTCACGTGTCGGTTGCGGCGCCGACGCCGGTTGCACCAAATCGGGCTTTGTTCCGGAGGCCTTTCCGATTTTCGCCGTGCTTAGCTTGCTCTTGGGTTGAGGAATCGCGTTCGCGGGCTGATCCGTATCAGCCCTTGCAGACTTCGGGCTGTTCGCCGAAGCTAGTTGTGGCCGCACTGCCGGCTTCTCCGCGGGCGTTGACGTGTTTTCCGTGGCGCCAGCGTTGGCGTTCGAATCGTTTGCCTGAGCCGCCTGCACGGGTTGGGCATTCGAATACAGATCGATCACCAGGCGGCTCGGATTGTTCAGCAGGGAGGCGCTGTAATCAGTCACGCCATTCACGTCCAGCACCACCCGCACTACGCCCATGGGATTCTGTGCCACCCGCACTGCAGAAAGTATCGTCCCTTCCGTTCTTATCTTGCTGTGCGCGAGCTGCGGCGTAAGTTTCGCCGCATGCAGATCAAAATAAATCCTGTCGGGGTTGGCGATCCGGCCGGAAGTGTATTGCACACCATTTTCCAGCTCGATCGTAACTCGCGTGGAATCTTGCAATGCCGCCGCGCTGATCATGCGAATCTGCGGTGGACGGCCCGCGGGTCCCGCCGCCGCGGTTCGCGACGTTTCCGTTTCCACCGGCACATCTCTTGAAATTACACGCCTCGGAACCTCAGGCTGCTCCGCGCCCGAACCAGCGCTCTTCGCAATCGCGCTCTTTGGAGAGTCTGGAGGAGAATTCTGCAAGAGCGCTAGTTCCGCCCGCGCTTCCTGCGCCTCCCGTCGGTGTTGTGAATGAGGGAATTTCCTCAGAAAGCTTTCGTACGTCTGGCTCGCTCCACTCAAGTCGCCCAGCTGATCTTTCTGGAGTTTCGCTGCGCGCAAATACGCGTCCTGGCAGTATCGGCTCGTAGGATATTCGCGGATCAAAAACTGGTAGTTGTCTACAGCAAGCTGATAGTACGTACGCCCAAAGCGATCGCCCATTTCCGTGTACAACTCCGCCACAGCGGCGAGGGCGTCGGGCACTTCACTTGCTCGCGGGGTGATGAGGTAAACCCGTCGATACGCAGTGACCACCAGCTTGTAATCTGCGAGTGTGCGTTTTTCGCTGGCCTTGTTGTTCAGCGCCGCGCGCTGTTCCTCCGCCCGCGCGAATTGCGCGCTGGCAGATTTCCGCTTTATGGAAGCCGTCGGATCAGCCGTGGTTGAACTCGGCGTCGAAGCGACCAAGGGTGGCGCAGGAATCAGGAAAGACGCGGCGAGGAGGCATGCAGCAAAAACCGGCGAAACGTTGGCGAAGGCCTTGAGGAAAAAAAGTCCCGGGCCGTGGCTGCGACGAACGTCAACAGAAGACTGCGAAAAGGCACAATTTTGTCTTTGACTAGAATTCATGCCCCAAACGCCGCCCAAGCCCCGTCTAGAAAACTTCTTTGCCAGCCGTCAGTCGTTCGTAAAAATGATCCGGCCATTCGCGTCTTCGGACTTGCGAATCGCGCGAGGATTGATGAACGCGCCATCCAAACGTCCCGAACCCGGCCGGAAATAAGCATTCTGCACCCGTTGCACGTAGTTCCGCGTTTCCCGGAACGATGGGATGCCGTGAGCACGATCCACAGCCCCCTCTCCAGCATTGTACGCTGCCAGGGCCAGATCCAGATTCCCATTGTAGCGCTCCAGCAACGTCTTGAGGTATCTAACCCCGGCATCGACGTTCTGTTGCGGGCTGTACAGGTCATTGACTCCAAAGCGCTGCGCCGTCGTCGGAATCAACTGCATCAATCCTACCGCTCCTTTGCGGGAAATCGCAGTGGAATTCCAGTTTGATTCCGTTTCAATCACCGCGCGAACCAATGCCGGGTCGATACGGTGACGTTCCGCCGCTTCCTTCACGAGTTTTTCCGCGCCGTCGCGATCCAGATTCACCGCGGGGCGATTCTTGCCCATAAACGAAACTTCGGATGGCAAATAAATAAATCTGCTGCGCCGCGGCGTAAGTTTCAACAGTGGTGGCGGCTCGGCGTTCACAAAGAGCATCCGGCCGTCATTGCCCGAGACCTTGGCAATCTGGGCGGGCGCGCTGTTTGCACAGAGCAATGCCGCAACGAACAGAGCCGCGATCGCGAAGTGGGCCGGGTTGTGGCTTCGTATACCCATCTTTTCGGGCGCGCCTATGGGGAAGGCGCTCGGGTCGCCGGGTTTGTACTTACAAACCCTGAGATAAGACTGCGTTGCTTTAGCCTTAACCCTCTTTCGGGTCAAGTGATTACGCAACCCTGCGGAGGTCGCGCACGACCCCGAGAAGGGGTCGCTAACTGTCGGGATTATAGCAACGGCTCGAGCAGGGCTGGCACTCCCCCTAAGGTACTATTTAGGGCTTTTGTGTCCTCTCCGCCACCCTCCGCCAGATCAGGTCTGCCGCCGCCCCGGCCGCCGAGCTGTTTGGCCAGCGTCTGTACCACCTTGCCAGCATGGACCTTAGCGATGAGGTCCTTGGTTACCCCTGCGATCAGGGCGACTTTACCATCCTCGGCCTGTCCTAGAACCACGATTCCTGACCCTAGCCTCTGCCTAAGACTGTCGACTAGCTGCCGAAGGGCGTCTCGGTCCAGGTTTTCCACCTGGCCGACGACCACCTTGGTGCCCTTGATGGTTTGCGCCCTGGCGACCAGGTCGTCCACCTGGTTCAGGGCACCTTTGCGGCGCTGGTCGGCGAGCTGCTTTTCAAGTTGCCGGGTCGTCTGGGCTAGCTTCTCGACGGTGGCCAAAACTGCGTCTTCGCCCACGTTGAGCTGCTTGGCCACAGAGGCCAGAACGTTCGCCTGTTGCTGGTAATGTTCGAGCGCACCGATTCCGGTGACCGCCTCAATACGGCGCACTCCTGCGGCAACGGATTCCTCCCTGACGATTTTCACCACGCCAAGATCCCCGCTGCGCTTCACGTGCGTTCCGCCGCAGAGTTCCTTGGAGTAGAAACCGCGAGGTGCGTGTGGATCGGGAATCGTCACCACGCGCACGTTGTGCTCTGGATATTTGTCTCCAAAAAAGGCCAGCGCGCCAGAAGCCAGCGCATCGTCGAGCGACGTGACATTGGTCTCGAGTTCCGTGTTCAGTCGCAGTTCGTCGTTCACCTGCTGCTCGATGTCGCGCAGCTCTTCTGAATCCACTGGAGCAAAGTGCGAGAAGTCAAACCGTAACCTGTCGGGGGCGTTTAGCGAACCAGCTTGCTTTACGTGAGGCCCAAGAATATTGCGCAGCGCAGCATGAACCAGGTGCGTGCCGGTGTGGTTGCGCATGACGCGCGAGCGTCGCTCGGCATCCGCCAGAACGGTCAGGCGATCGCCGACGCGCAGCGCTTCCTTCGCGGTGACTCGATGCGCCACGAGGCCGGCGACGGGATAGTACGCGCCCGAAACTTCTGCCAGCAGTTGCGATTCCGAATTGTCGTAGAACCCGCCAGTATCGGCAATCTGTCCACCGGACTCCGCATAGATCGCCGTGCGATCGAGAACTACTTCCCCAGACTCGCCTGCTTTCAGCTCGTTGACCGCACCGCCTTTCGTAATGATCACTTCTATGCGGCAATCCTTGGCGTGCGTGCCGTAGTAAAACCCCGGCTCCGTCTTAAAGGTTTCCGCAATTCTCGCGTATGCCGGGTTCGCCGCTTCCTTGTGTGTCCCCTTCCACGACGCCCGCGCCTTCGTCCGCTGATCTTCCATAGCGCGATCAAACCCATCCCAACTCACAGGTATCTCTGCATCGCGGCAAACGTCTTCGATAAAATCTCTCGGCAATCCATAAGTATCGAAGAGCTTAAAAGCTGATTCGCCGGCATAGGTCATGCCGAGCACGAGTTCCGAGCGCTTCTCGAGCAGCGCGACCTTTTCGGGGCCCTCCTTAGCTTGCTCAATTTCATTACTTGCGTAGTCATATTGCGCTTTCACCTGAAGCAGCGGACGCAGTTCTTCGGTCAGTTTTGAAAGGCCCGTATCCAGCGTTGCGCCGAAACGGTTTTCTTCGGAAAGCACAATTTCCGGCACCCGCGCTGCGCCGCTCTCGAGAAGCTCGGGATAGGCACCGCCCATCAATTCGCGAACCGCGTGAACCATTTCGGCGACAACCGGTTTCCTGGCGCCTAGCAACCTGCCATGCCGAATGGCGCGGCGAATGATCTTGCGTAGCACGTAACCGCGCCCGTCATTGGACGGCAGCACGCCGTCGGTCACAAGAAAAGTAGTGGCGCGAGCGTGGTCGGCAATAACGCGAAGCGAAGCGGCGCCGCCTTTGCCTTCTTCAAGTTTTTCTTCGCTCCTGAAGTCGACACCGCAAAGTTCAGCGGCGCGCTCGGTCAACGGAACAAATAGATCCGTATCGTAATTCGAGATCACGTCTTGCAACACCGCCGCGACGCGTTCAAGGCCCATGCCGGTGTCCACTGATGGCTTGGGGAGAGGCTCCAGGGTTCCGTTTGCGTCTCGGTTGTATTGCATGAAAACAAGATTCCAGATTTCGACGTAGCGGCCGCAATCGCAGGGAAACCTGCAATCGGCGTGACTCTGTTCGGAGGCAGCTGGACCCATGTCGTAATGAACTTCGCTGCACGGGCCACACGGGCCCGTGTCGCCCATTTGCCAAAAATTATCTTTCATTCCAAGGCGAAACACCCGCTCAGCTGGAACGCCCTGAGCGATCCAGAATTTCTCCGCTTCTTCATCGGGTAATAGTTCTAGCTCTGGATCGTCAGACCCCTGAAAAACGGTCGCGTACAGCTTGTCTTTCGGAATGCCGTACCACTCGGGCGAAGTGACCAACTCCCACGCGTAGGCAATGGCCTCCTTCTTGAAGTAATCGCCGAAGGAAAAATTGCCGAGCATTTCAAAAAACGTGTGGTGCCGCTTGGTGAAACCGACATTTTCAAGGTCATTGTGCTTGCCTCCGGCGCGCACGCATTTCTGGGCCGTAGTCGCCCGCGCGTAGTCGCGCTTCTCGAGGCCCAGAAAAACGTCTTTGAACTGATTCATCCCGGCGTTGGTGAACAGCAGCGTGGGATCGCCATGGGGCACAAGCGAGCTGCTGCGAACGCGGCGGTGGCCTTTCGACTCAAAAAACCGCAGGAAGGTCTCGCGGACCTCGTTGCCGGACCATTTCTTGCCGTCTCGACCGCTCTTGTCGTTGTTCCCGTCGCTCGTCATATCGTCGTCCGCACCGTCTCCGCGCCCGGCCCTTAGCATAGGAATCTTAAAACGACACATTATCGCAGAGCCCCAAACGATGCGCCAATCTGGCAGACAACCAGATTAAGGCTGACAAGTCTCCGCCAGCACGGAAACCGCAAAAACCAAATCGCTGGCCGGCAAATCGGCGCAGCGAATGGTTTACAAACTGGGATCGGAAATACTGGTCGTATCTTCTGTAGACTCTGCGACTTGCTGGCGAGTCGGCGCAGGCGCCTGGCGGTGCGTCGCTCGCTCGACACCGAATCGGAATTCTGGTTGCGGCTTCCGGGGGCGCACAGCCAGCGCCCGGGCGAGCGCACGAGATCTGGAGATTATCGCTTGCGGTTGGCCTCGATCCACGCGGCGAAGGACTTTGCAAACTTGGTCAGCAGTTCGCGCGCGTCCTGGTTCGTCAGATTCCCTTGCGTGTCGAAAAGCTTCGTCGCTCCGCCGATGTACGCTTCTGGCTGTTGCATCGCCGGCACGTTCAAAAACACCAGCGACTGCCGCAAGTGGTGGTTCGCGCCGAAAGCGCCAATCCCGCCGGGCGAGACGCTGATCACCGCGCCCGGTTTGCCTTCCCACGCGCTTTGTCCATAAGGGCGTGAGGCTACGTCGATGGCGTTTTTTAGCACGCCGGGGACACCTCGATTGTATTCGGGAGTCACGAAAAGCACCGCGTCGGCCGAGCGAATCTGCTGGCGCAAAGCAAGCCAGGACTCCGGTGTACTCTCGCCGTCGAGGTCCTGGTTGTACAAAGGCAGGTTTCCGATCTCGGCGAATTCAAATTTGAGCGGTGCCGCATCCAACGCAATCATCGCGTTCGCGACTTTGCGATTGAGAGATTCCTTGCGAAGACTTCCAACCAGCACGACCACATTTGCGGCGGGAACCATGGCTTCGTCTTTTCCCGGCAGCCCGAGTGGCTCCCGTCGAATATGAAGTAGATAATGAATGGCTTGCGGTCGCCAGGTCAACGGCTCCGCCTTGGCCAAAAAAAGGAGACCTTTTCGGGCCGGCGGGCGTTCAGCGGCGGAACTTTTTGCGAGCCGGGACGTAGCTCTTGCTAAGAGGTGTTCTATGTTCTGCGATAGGTGTGGAAGCACTCTGAATCCGGGAGACCAGGCGTGCGCCGTTTGCGGCAAGACCGTAATTCAGATGGGCGGGCCCTCAGGGATAGCTGGAGCCGACGCGGGGCGTGGCGTCACCCAGGCAACGCGGGTTCAGATGCAGGCAACATCCTTCGATCGAGTCCGGAAAAATATTCAGCTCTTGTCCACGCTGTGGCTGGTGTACGGAATCCTGAGGCTGCTGAGCGCGCTCTGGATCATGATCTTCGGCCGACTGATCCTGCCATCGGTTTTTGGCGCGATTTCTGACAGCGGGTGGGGGAACTGGGCTTCGGGCGATTGGCCGTTCCCGAGTTGGGTCTGGGTGCCGGCGGGTCTGTTTGCGGTCGTGTTCGGTGTGGCTTATTTGATCTTGGCTTGGGCGTTGCACGAACAGCGGCCCTGGGCGCGAACCTACGGGCTAGTGCTCGGCATTCTGGTCCTGCTGAGAATTCCGTTCGGAACCGCGCTGGGGATTTACACGCTGTGGGTGCTGTTGCCAGAAAGCTCGCGCCGTGAATACGAACAACTCGCGCACGCCACCTGACCACAGCCGTGCTACGCGTCTTCTTGGGTTGTGGCGTCGGGAACCTCTTCGCGGGTGATGAATTTCAGTTCGCGGCGGATAAGGTCGGCGGGAAAGCCGGCGCGAAGCAGCGAACCGTAGATCGAGGCGAATTTCTTCTCGCTGATTTTCCCGCGGAAGGAGCAGAGCTTGCGCTCGATGCGCTGGCGGATCATCTCGGTTTGCGCGGTTTCATCTGTCGAGTCCGCGAGCGCGGACTCGATAACCTTGTCGGGAACGCCGCGGGCGCGAAGATCGCGAACGATGCGGAACTTTCCTTGTTTGCGGGACTCGGTGCGGGTGCGCGCGAACTGTTTGGCGTAGTGCTCGTCATCCAGCTGGCCGTTTTCTTTGAGACGCGCCAGGACAACTCGAACCAGCAATTCATTTTTGGTGCGGCGTGACAGTTTTTGTTTCATTTCCTGGACGGAATGCGCGCGGCGCATCAGTGCACGCAATGCAACGTCGTACAGTCCGTCTTCCGTGTCGAGTTGGCGGGGGCGAGAGAACACGAGAAAGAAGATGAGGTAAGCACGCCAGGAAGTAAAGAGGCGACGAATCGTTGGCAGTGTCAACGAATCCACAGGGCAACGGGGAACTGCGACAGCATTGAGGTCTTGTATTCAGATGAAGATATGTGTGAGGTTAGATTTTTCGGCGTTGCCTTCGCTCGAGCGACAAGCCTATAGATGGAAATCGGCGGGTTCGGGTCATTGGCTGACAAAAAGTTCCGGCTTTCCCAAGGACCCACGCGATGCTAGGGATCTCGCATAACCCAGCCGGCCACGCTTACCTCGAAGCAAAAATCGAATCGGGCTTCAAACCGCCGTAATAATCATGCCTGTCGGGGCTGCAGCAATTGGTTCAAAACCTGCGAAGGCTCGAGAAGGAACGAACCAGCATTCCTGCATGGTCGAGGTTAGGACGCCGATTTTGGGGTCATTCGCTGGAGGGCTTGGCGCCGGGGAGGCGGCTCTTCAGGAGTTTGATTTGGCCGTTGTGGTTGGACTCGTGTTCGGCTACGTGGAACCATTTGCCGAAGTTGTTCGCGCCAAACTCCGGGTCTACGGAGAGGAGCCATTTGTCGTCGCGCTTCTTGAATTCGGCGAGCGTTTTTTCGCGTCCCTTGTTCAGAAGATCGAGATAGTAATCAAGACTGTTGCCTTTGATGGCTTTGCGCGCCGGCTCGCCTAGGTTCATCGGCACATCCCACTTTTGTTTCAGGGCTTCGGGAAATTTCTCCCAAGCGATGCCCTCGAAAGAGTTCGCCTGGTAGTAGGCTTCCGTCGCGGCGAGATGGTCGAGCAGCGCGCCGATGGTGTTGGCTTTGGCGTCGAGCAGGAAATCGAGATCGGCAGTGGACATGCCCTTAACGGAATGAAGTACCTGCATGCGTGTGAAAGCCATCATCGAAGTAAGGGTGCCGATTTCCGGCGTAAATCCCGGCTTGGGGCCGATGACCCAGGAGTCTGATTGCTGAGACACGACCGGCGCAGAGAATGCTGTGAGTCCCGCAGCGCCAATGGTGAGCGCGGCTCCAACCCTAAGGAAACTACGACGGGTAGGAAAACAGTTGGAAGAATGATTTGGGGACATGGGATTCTCCGTTCGGAAGCGCGGAAAGAATAGAAGAAAAGACAGCGGGCCGCAAGGCATTCTGAAAACCGGACAAGCGGCAATGGCGTTCGCTGAAGCGATGGCGGAAGGAGATACCGGAGAGCGACCGGAGAAAATCAATCGATCACAAGGAAGGAAATCGCGGTGCAGAGCCAGGCAGCCGTAAGCACAAGGGACACGGCGACTTTCGAGGAACGGCGCACTCGCCTGCGCGTGGAAAATAGTAGAAACAGAATCGTGGCGGTAAGATTCGCGGCGAACGAAATCCACGGGGCGGCGTAGGTGTCTGCAGCCCAGGCCGCGGAGGTATCGACCGGCGTGGGCCAAACGACCAGCCCGTGGACCAGAAAAAATATTCCGGCGTTTAGGCCGACGATTGCCGAGGGAAAGCACAAGACATAGAGAATCTTGTGCAGATCAGGATGCGCCGAATTCAGACGAAATTTCCTGCGGACGGTGTGCGCAAGTTCCGCGAAGAGTGTCTTTAACTTGGTCGGCGCGGGCACGTCTCGGTTCAGCCCTGTAAACCGGAAGCTTGCAAACTACTTTCTGGCGAAGCGCTCGAAGTCGGCCATTTGGCGCTCCATTTCTTCGCGGGCGGCGTCGGCGGCGGAGCGGATACCCTGGATGCGGAGCTTGAATTCGTCGGCATTGGATGCGCGCATCAGGGCTTCATCGAGTGTGATGAGATTTTTGCTGTAGAGATCGAAGAGCGATTGATCGAACGTCTGCATGCCGTATTGCGAGCCGCCGGCGGCGATGGCGTCGTGAATCAAACGTGTTTTGTCGGCGTTGATGATGCAATCGCGAACGTAACCCGTGGCGATCATGATTTCTACCGCGGGAACGCGGCCCTGATCGTCGGCGCGGCGCACCAGGCGTTGCGAAACGACAGCTTTCAGCGTGGCGGCGAGTTGCAAGCGAATCTGTTTCTGTTCCGGCGGAGGAAAAACCGCAATGATGCGCTGTATGGTTTCCGTGGCGTCTAGAGTGTGCAAGGTGGAAAAAACGAGATGGCCGGTTTCGGCGGCGAGCAGTGCGGTGGAAATCGTTTCAAGGTCGCGCATTTCGCCAACGAGGATGACGTCCGGATCCTGACGCAGGGCAGCGCGCAAAGCGGTTGAAAAGTTTGCCGTGTCGACTTCGACTTCGCGCTGGTTGATGAAGCTGCGCTTGTCGCGGTGCAGAAACTCGATGGGATCTTCGATGGTGATGAGGTGATCGGAGCGCGTGGCGTTGATGCGATCGATCATCGCGGCGAGGGTGGTGGACTTGCCGGAACCCGTGGTGCCGGTCACGAGGACGAGACCGCGCTGCTCTTCGCAAATCTTGTTAATCACTGGAGGAAGATTCAATTCTTCCGAGGTGCGAATCTTGGTGGGAATCACGCGAAGAACCATGCCGACGTTCCCGCGCTGCTGGAAAACGTTGACGCGGAAGCGGCCGAGCCCGGCCACCCCGTAAGCCATGTCCAACTCGGCGCTTTCCTTGAACTTCTGCTTTTGCCGGTTGGTCATCATGCTGAAGGCCATGGAGAGCATTTCTTCCGGCGTGATACGCGGTACGTCAGTGAGGGCGGCGAGAGTGCCGTCGACGCGCAAGTAGGGGTGATTGCCGACCTTGAGGTGCAAGTCGGAAGCCTTTTGCTCTACGGCGCGGCGAAGAAGATCGTCAATGCTGAGTGCCATAAGAAGTTCTCAGTAGTCAATTTCGATTGTCAGCAAAAACACGAAGATTCTCGTTGCGAACTTGGCCTGAAGAGAAAGTAGCATCGGCCAAGTCGGGCGGGCAACCCAGTCGTAGAAGTAGGTTGCCGGCTAGTAACCCTGCCGTTGAGGACAGGCAGCGCTCGAGAGGAGTTCCCGTCAGGCGCTATCGCTTCTCCTTTGCAGGAGCGTCTTTCTTCTCCGGCTTCCTCTGGAAATCCGCGGTCCAGGGCGGTGTTACGCCCACAAAACGCGCGTAGGCGATCGATTGGCCCAGATGCTCCGCGCCGTGGCGGAGGATGAACAGCAGGACGCCGCGTTCGGTGTTCTTGCCGCCGAACCAGTCCATGCTCTTTTCCAGCTCGGCGTCGGGCATCGCGGTGATGGCTTTCTTGGCGTGCGCGAAGGAATTTTTCATGGCGGCGACAACCTGGGCTTTTTCGGTCGTCGATTTCTCGAGGGTCTTGCCATCGACACCTGCGGGAACAGGCGAACCTACCATCTTGTAGAGGTCGTAGTTCGAAGCGCTCACGTGGAGGAACACCTCGGCGAAGGAGCGAACGTCCGGGGAGGGACGCCAGGAGTATTTCTCCGCAGGGATAGCTTCGGCGAGACGGATGAACTTGCTTTCCTGAACGATCACTTCGGATAAGACCTCGGATCGATAACCGGTGATGCCGGGCGTGCCGTCCTTGTACGGATTCACTTGAGCTGAGGTTGGAAGCGCGATCGCCGCGAAGGCCACTGCGCATAAGACCGGACAAATGCGTTTCATCATTGTTCTCCTGCTCCGCCTGCTTGCGTCACGCAAGCACAGAAGTCTAGCCCTTCACTAGAAACCTACAACCGTTTTCTGCCGTACAGCGAATCGTAGACAAGTCCTGCCAGAAAGCCGCCAGCGAGAGGGCCGACCCAGTAGACCCCTTGGTTCGCCCAGTGGGTGCTGGCGAGCGCCGGGCCGAAAGCGCGTGCCGGATTGAACGCGGCTCCCGTGAAGGGGCCCGCGACGAGAATGCCGATCGCATAGACCAAGCCGACCGCCAAACCGGAGAAAGGGCGAGCTTCGATGTTGTCTTCGGAAGTCGTCGCGAAATAGACGAGAACAAGGAAGAAAGCGATTAAGGCTTCGAGACCCATCGCGGGCAGTCGTGTGAAATCGCGTGCCAGGTCCGGCGTGCCGCCGAGGACGGGTTGCCAGGCCTCGTCGCGCGGGAGAATCGCCTTGAGAAGAAACGCCGCGAGGATGCCCCCAAGGATCTGCGCCAGCCAGTAACCCAAGACCTCCAGCGTGTTCAGGCGCTTGGTAATCCAAAAGCCAATGGTCACTGCCGGGTTGAAGTGCGCACCGGAGATGTGCCCGAACGCTGTTGAAAGGATGGCAATGGCCAGGCCGGAAGCGAGAGCGGCCCCGAGCATTCCGCCGCCGGCGCCCGGCACGAAGCGCTCCGCGCAAATGGCCCCCGCGCCAAAGAAAACCAGGGCGAAGGTGCCAAGAAATTCAGCGACAAGTTTCTGCGTGGTGTTGTGCACCGGCATCTCCAGTTTAAGAAGGGAAGAGCGAAAGGGATTCTAGCAAAAGACGACTGCGGAAAAAAAAGAAGTAGAAAAATACTGAGATGGCCAAGAATAATCGCCTTTGGCGGATGGGGATTTGCCGATCCTATTTAGCCCTCGCAAGCATCGACGAAGGCTGGAACTCGCTGCCGGGAGGTACCCAGGCTCCTAGCAGCATGCGGCGCTGGTAAGGGTCGATAGGGGTACCGGCTACCGGGTGGCGGCGACGGGCGCGTTGACTGACGTAAGCCAGTTGCGGGTGTCGGGCTTTGCGCCGCTGGTGATGGCGAAAAATTCCTTTTGGAGTTTTTGCGTGATGGGGCCGGCGACGCCTTTGCCTACCTGGATGTGGTCGACGGACCGGATGGGCGTGATCTCGACAGCGGTACCAACGAAGAAAACTTCGTCAACGATGTAGAGCATTTCGCGCGGGATCACGGTTTCCTTCACCGTGATGCCGAGATCCTCAGCCATTCTGACGACGGAGTCGCGGGTGATGCCTGGCAGAATGCTGGTGGCGAGCGGCGGGGTGTAGAGAACGTCGTCGTGCACCAGGAACACGTTCATGCCCGAGCCCTCGCTGACGTGCCCGTCGGCGTCGAGCGCGATGCCCTCGGCGTAACCGTTGAAGGTGGCTTCCATTCGGATGAGCTGCGAGTTCATGTAGTTGGCGGCGGCTTTGGACATTGCGGGCAGCGTGTTCGGCGCAATGCGCGTCCAGGAGCTGACACCGATGTCGACGCCCTTGGTGAGCGCTTCGGGGCCGAGATACGCGCCCCACGACCAACAAGCCATGTAGCATTCGATGGGTGAGTTGAGCGGATTCACGCCAACTTCACCGTAGCCGCGGAGGACGATGGGCTTGACGTAGCAGGCGTTGAGCTTGTTATGGCGGACGAGTTCGCAGGCGGCAGTCCCGAAATCGTCGACGGAAAACGGGAGGTCCATGCGATAAATTTTTGCGGAATTGATCAGCCGCTGCATGTGTTCGCGCAGGCGGAAGATGGCGGGACCCTGCTTGGTGTCGTAGCAGCGAATGCCTTCAAAAACGGCGGAGCCGTAGCTGACGACGTGAGAAAGGACGTGGATTTGCGCGTCGTCCCAGTTGATCCATTTTCCGTTGTGCCAGATTTTCTCGGTTTTCTGAACCGGCATAGAAGCTCCCTTTTACCGTGAAGCCACTCAGAAGTGCAGGATACGGTACGCCAACGACAGCGTCAATTTTCGCGTGTGACCACGACGCGGTCAACCCAGTGTGCCGTGAAAATCGGGAGGCGGGGAGACCAAATTGGCGCAGTGACTTGGGCATCACGGATCCGGCGGTGAATTTGAATCGTCTGAAAGTGGCGGTCGCTTGGGAGAATTGGAGTCCGGCTGCGCGCCGTCGTTTTTGTCGGACTTGTGAGGAGCTTCCAACCTCTGCAGCGTGGCGTTTTCTTCAGCGATCACGCGACCATTTGTGGCTTCCCAAATGCCCAGCAAGAGAAACGGAATCGCCGTCGCGGCCACATAGAGCTTGGCTCTGCGTGGGATCTTGGCTTCGGGCTCCCATCGGAAGAGCTGCGAGGAAAGGAAAAGTGTCAGCAGGAACCAGACCGTGAGTGAAATGAGCGCCAGCCCAACGTGTTCGGGGCCTTGACGATCTACGATGGCGCTCTTCAGGCCATGAACGAGATAGGTAGCGGGCAGAAACAGAGCGATGTGCTGAACGGTCTTGGACAGGGAAGTGAAGGGAATGGTCGCACCGGAAAGAAAGATCAGTGGAAGCCAGAGAAGCTGATTGAGGACCTGAGTCTCCTGCATAGTGTTGGTGATGCTGGCGATAACCAGGCCGAGCGAGCCGAAGGAAATCGTTCCGATGGAAACGAGAAGAAAAACGGAAAGCAGGTTTCCGAGATGCGGCACGTGGAACAGCGTGCGCGCGAGGAACAGCTCGACGACGACCGTGGGAAGCGTCAGGACATAGTTCGCCAGAATGCTGGAGATCAGCATGTCCGTGGCAGTGACCGGCGTCACATGAAACCGGCGCAGGATGCCTTGCTCTCGGAACATCACGAGCGTGGCGCTGAGTCCCCAGAAACTGCCCATCACGTTGAGACCGAGAACCGGACCGAGCAAAAAGGCGACGCCGTCCGGCTGGCCTTTCGCGAAAACCCCGCAGTAGAGGAAGAAAAAGCCCAGCGGCAAGATAATGCTGAAGAAGAAAAACATTTTGTTGCGCAGGGCGAGCTGCACGCGCATACGGGTCAGTGTGACGAGGTTGGTCAATCCCGTAGCCTCCTTCCGGTAAGTTCGATGAAGACGTCTTCAAGGGAAGGCGTGGCGATTTCCAGGCTGACGAGTTCGTTGTTGCGCGCTTCGAGATGTTTCACGAGAGAGACGATGGCTTGCGGCGGACGCTGGCAGTGCAAGACGTAAGCGCCGTTGAGCGAGCGGCAGTCGGAAACGCCTTCGAGCGACTTCAGAGTTTCGTCGGATTCTTCGTGCGCAAGGCGAACTTCGATCCGAGCCTTGTCCGCGGAAGATTGTTTCAATTCGCGAGGAGTGCCCTGCGCAATGACTTTGCCGTGGTCCACAATGGCGACGCGGTCGCAAAGGCGCTCGGCTTCTTCGATGTAGTGGGTTGTCAGGACGATGGTTTTCTTGTCGCGACGCAGTTCTTCGATGATGTCGTAGATTTCGCGGCGCACTTGGGGATCCAGCCCGGCGGTTGGTTCGTCGAGAAAGACCACTTTTGGATCGTTTACGAGTGCGATGGCCAGCGCCAGACGCTGCTTCTGCCCGCCGGAGAGCTGGCTGTAATACGCGCTGCGCTTTTCTTCGAGCCCGAAGCGCTTCAGCAAGTCCTCCGGATTGCGGCGGCGCTTGTAGAAGCTGGCGAAAAGACGCAGCGCTTCCATCACGCGCATTTTTTCGGGCAGAGCAGTCGACTGCAGGGCCGCGCCGATTTCCCGCTTGAGTTCGTCCGGATTGCGCTGCGGATCGTAGCCACAGACGGAGACTTTGCCGCCGTCGGCGTCGCGCAGCCCTTCGAGAATTTCAATGGTGCTGGTTTTGCCGGCGCCGTTAGGACCGAGGAGTCCGAAGACTTCGCTTTCGGCCACCTCGAAGCTGATGCCACGGACGGCTTCCACGTCGCCGTAACGCTTGATCAGGTTTTCTACCTGCAGAACGGTATTCGCCATAAGTGAGCATGAAAAGTTTACAGCAAAGACGGTGGTCGTGCGCGCGGCCGCTCGGACTTGAAAGATCGGCTGCCTCGAGCGTGAAAACGCGGGAGGGAATCGGAAAATTTCAGCGACGTCTCATGCGCAAAGCGGGTACACTCTATGGCCCGATTGGGAGGTTTTCGGAAAAAGTGGGGATTCGACTCGCGCCGTTCGTTCGCTCAGACGTTGGTGTCCTGGTCTTGATCGGCATCGCTCGCGTGGCGTTTCATCTGGCGACGAATGGACAGTATGGGTTTCACCGCGACGAACTGCAGACACTGGATGACGCGCGGTACCTGGACTGGGGATTTGTGGCTTATCCACCGATCACGCCGCTGATCGGACGGCTGGAGTTGGTGCTGTTCGGGAGTTCACTCGCCGGTTTTCGTTTGTTTGCCGCTATCGCGGTTAGCACGGTGATGGTGCTGACCGGGCTGATGGCAAAGGAACTCGGCGGAAAGCGGCCGATCCAGCTGCTGGCCGCAATCGCTGCAGGGATTGCGCCGGTTTCGCTGAATCAAGGCGCCGTTTTTCAGTACGTTTCGTTGGACTACCTGTGGGGAGTGACTGCCACCTACCTGCTCGTGCGGCTGGTGAGTTCGGAGGATCCGCGCTGGTGGATTCCTATTGGGGCAGTGCTTGGTCTTGGTATGGAAACGCGGTACACCGCGGGTTTTCTGGCCGTGGGAATTGCTGGAGGGGTGCTTCTCACCCCGATGCGACAGCACTTGCGAAGCAAGTGGTTGTGGATCGGCGTGGCCCTTTCGATTCTAATCTTTCTTCCCAATTTGATCTGGCAGGCACGGCATCATTTTATTTCGTTGGAGTTTTTGTCGCATTTGCACGCACGGGACTTGCGCCAGGGGAGGTACCAAGGATTTTACCGGGAACAGCTGTTCGTCTGCGTAAACCCGGTGACCCTGCCGCTATTTCTTTCAGGGCTTTGGTTCTATTTCGCGCGTCAAGAAGGCCGGCGGTATCGCCTTCTTGGATGCACGGTTGCCGTCACATTCCTGCTGTTTGCCGCAGCCGGCGCGCGTTCGTACTACACGGCGCCTTTGTACCCTGTGCTGCTGGCGGGGGGAAGTGTGCTTTTCGGAATCTGGACTGCCGGCTTGCCCCCGATCGGGTCGCGAGTCGCTTATGGCGTGCAATGGGCGGCATTTCTGTTCGCAGGCGCAGGCTTGGCCCTTCTGATGGTGCCCGTCGCGCCGACGGGTTCTGCTTTGTGGAAAGTAACCAGCAAGATGCACGACCAATTTCGCGAAGAAATCGGCTGGCCCGAGTTGGCGCAGACGGTTGCAGGGGTCTACAACTCGCTATCTCCAGAAGAGCGCACGCGTGCCGGGATTCTGACGGGAAATTATGGAGAGGGCGGGGCGCTGAATTTGTACGGTCCGGCGCTTGGCTTGCCGCGTGCCATGAGTCTGACGAACTCTTTTTGGTATCGAGGATACGACCCGCGGCTGCCACGGACCGTTATCGTTGTGGGGTTTGATTTGGACGAAGTGCAGAAGCTCTTTTATAGCTGCACGGGCGTGGCGAAGAATTCCAACGCGCTTGGTGTGGAGAACGAAGAATCGCGCGATCATCCGGACATATACCTGTGCCGGGATTTGCGCTTGTCGTGGCCGGTCTATTGGGCGCGTTCGCGTCGTTTTGGGTGAACTGTAGAATTAACTCTTGCGGCCAGCCATTCTGCGCGGGCGCACCTTTCCTGCCGGTGGAGTCCAGGCGTGGAGCTTCATATTCACGCGGCGTTCGGTCATTTGCACGCCTTCGGATTCGAGGAGTTTGCGCTGCAGGCTGGCGTAGGGCTCGCGGATCAGAAGTTTTCCGCCAAAACCAACGACGCGATGCCAGGGAACGCCTTTTCCGGAGGGGCTTGCGGCCATTGCACGGCCAGCACTGCGCGCTCCGCCGCGGAGCCGAAGAGCTTTTGCGAGCCCCCCGTAGGTGATAACCCGGCCGCGCGGAATTTGTTTCACGAACCTGTAAACCGGAGCCCAGGACATTCGGATCGCCTTTGGAACGCTTTAGGGCGGACTCACGATGCTAAAGACCGGCCACAAGACATGCAAGAGTGGAAATGGCGGCATCAGGGTTGCATAGGTATAAGCATGGGAGAAGGACGCGGCAAATACGAGAAATTAATGGAACGAAACGGAAAAAGTGATGAGAGATTCCATCGAAAGATACGGTAGGTTGCAGAGAGTAACTCTTTCGGACACCTTTCGGCGCTCGAGAGCATCTAAATATTGACGAGCGTAGTGGAAGCTAAATACACTACGCCGGAAAGCGGAGGTTGGGGTGACGTCATGGCTTTTGTTCGCCGCAGAGGTAATGCGTACTATCTGGTGCACAACGTGCGCCGCGGCGGAAAAGTGAAGCAACTGCACCTCGCTCGCCTTGGCGAGCGCGCGAAGATCACCGATACCGTGGTCCGCGAAGTCTCCAAGAAACATCCCTTTGTCGAGTTGAATTGGAGTGCGTTACGCAACCAGCTCAACCAGCAGATTGATCTGGCCGATCCCAATTCATGGGAAGTGCAAAAACTCATTGCAACCCTTAGAGCCTTACACCTCGATTTGGCGGACCTCTTTCCGCCGGCTCTGCAAATTTCCGAGTCGCCCGCAGTGGCAAAGGAGCTGCTCGTACAGTTGCGGCTCTTGCAGTCCACGATCCAGGTCAAATTGGAACAATTCAGGTCTGGACGCGGGCGTTTGGGAGCAGCGTCGTTCCGCGCGACGCGAGGGGGAGGTCATGAACACTGAAATTCTTCCGCTTGATCCGGAGAAACGAAGCACCGACACGCTGGAATTCAAGACGGCGCTCAGTGCGAAGATTGTAGGGCAGGAAGAAGGGGTGCAGGCGCTGGTGGACCTGTATCAGGTGTTCTGTGCTGGGTTGAATTCGCCGGGTCGTCCGGTAGGGAACCTGTTGTTTTTGGGGCCGACCGGTTCGGGCAAGACGCGCATCG
>JBKOXA010000100.1:0-9967 GCA_046724685.1 Acidobacteriota bacterium
AAAACGAACAAAAACGGGGCAAATCTAAAAGACAGAAGACGTCTCTATCTTGCAGCTGGCAAAGGGATTTAGTTGAATTTTCTATCAGATAGCGAATCGGCGATTTTATTTTTCAAGACCGCCGGTTTCAACCGCTCACCCGCTCCTCCGCTTCTAATTCTAACGTACGCTGTGAGTCGGCGGCGGATGTGTAACACTTTGGGTTACGACTGCTGCGATTTGGTGCATGGCGTAGCTGGATAGTAAAAGTTGCCCGCGAGTTTTCCGACAGCTCACGGCTTGTTTTTAGTTGCGTGCCCTTCACTTGCGGATACCGCTCACCGGCAGCGGCGTTCCGATGGTTCCACTGGATCTTTGGCTGTCGTTCTGCAGCTGCGGCTCACTTCGTGAGCTTTCGCTCTGTTCCGCGATCCGACTATTGGACCAGTTTGTCCACCATTTCAGAATGGATTACCTTTCATCGCGTCTCAGAGATTTTCTCTGCCACAAGCAATCCGTCATCACAAAGCAACCGAATGCGGTCGTCAATACTCAATACCTTGATGAATTCCCTGAGTTCGATGCGTTCCCCGCAGAAATCTATCTGTACCGGATTCTTCGGTAGCGAAACTTCAAATTCATCGGCTCGGCGGCCAGCCGTGATTGACCAGACTATTCAGAAATGAGGGGAGCCGAGTATTGGCCGATGGAGTTACATTCTTATCCGTAGTGAGGAATCTTTGGTAAAGATCCTTCTTGCCACAGGAGTGCTGACAATGGCCGACATAAATGAAGTGGTTGTCCGCGGGAGCGCGGCAGGATTCGTGCAGAAGATTCTCGCGGGCCGACATCCTTTGACGGCAGACGAGCCCGTGGCTGCCGGCGGAGCCGACACGGGCCCAACTCCCTACGACTTACTACTTGCTGCCTTGGGCGCTTGAACTTCGATGACCGTTGCGCTGTATGCGCGACAGAAGAGCTGGCCGCTCGAAGCAGTCACCGTTAGGCTGCGCCACAGCAAGATTCACGCAGCCGACTGCGCCGATTGCGATACCAAAGAAGGAATGCTTGACCGCATCGAGAGCGACCTCGAATGCGCGGGGCGACTAAGCCAAGAGCAGCGCTCGAAGCTGCTTGAGATTGCCGAGAAGTGCCCAGTCCACCGCACTCTCGTCTCCGAAATCGACATTCGCTCCCGCGTGCTATGAGCAATGGCGCACCTCCGTCGGATTACGCAGCAAGGGAGTTGTGGACCGCGATCCCATGTGACTCTCTGGAGTGTCGCCGCGTAATTCCAACTTCCGAGTCGCCGACCATCCGACCGGAACCCAGCGCGAGAGCAATAAAAGCCGCCGCATTGGTAAAATGTTGGCCACGATTACCATCCCATTCGCTCCATCCGGTTAAGGATAATCGCGCTGTAGTTATTCATGCGCGCGGGTCGTCGCTTCAGGGGAGCCGGCAGAATTGCAGCGAGCCGTGCTGCCTGATGCCGGCCGATATTCCGGGCTGCGGTTTCGTCGTAATAACGACACGCCGACTCTGCACCATAAATACCAGGGCCCCATTCGACCACGTTGAGGTATATCTCCAGAATGCGCTGTTTGCCGAGGACCAATTCGGCCACAGGTACCAGTGTGACCTCTGCGCCCTTGCGGAGGATAGAGCGGCCCGTTCCGAAGAATAGGTTTTTTACGAGTTGCTGCGTAATGGTGGAAGCTCCGCGAGTGCGATCGCCTTCCAAATCGTCTTCGGCAGCGATTTGGATCTCGTGCCAATCGAATCCATGGTGCTGGTAGAAGTGCGAGTCCTCTGCGGCGATTACAGCGTGCTGGAGATCGGGCGAGATTTGGCTGAGCGGAATGAATTTGTAGCGTTCGTGATACGGCGCGTGGTGAATCCAGGCCTGCAAGCGGCGCTGGATGTGCACCGCGGTTGTCGGTGGGTCGATCCACCGGGCGGCCGCAAGAATCAGCGCGGCAAGCGACCAAAGAAGCGCCACGCCGATGACGAGCCATCGAATAAAGGATCGGAGGAAGCCCGTCCGAAGCGGGGTCTTGGTGTGTGTGTTCAGCATTTCAGTCACATTTCAGAATAATAGCCCGGGGGTGGTTGCCGCTGATGGATGATTCTGCGCGCGCGAACACAGAGTGCTGCGTTCTACTCAGGCCACTCGGGACAAAGCCACTTGGTCCTGAATCACATTGAACCCCGCTACAAAGATAAAGCGGGATCATTCCCGAGAAGTCGGCACAGCGGAAGCGATTCGCGCAAATGCTCACACATCCTTTGGATTACTGCCGGGCAAACCGGAAACTATGGATCCACGGCAAGCCCCTCATGCGATCACAAGCTAGAGTCGCTGGGCACAAACCTTTCGAATCCCCAAGCGCCGACTACAAATTCGGATGGTTGCGGTGTGCTCGGCAGTCACAGAAGCAAAAAGAGTTTTGATTGCGGCGGCCAATTTCAACCAACGCAGAAGACTGGTGCCGGGGCGCGCTTCCTTGGCGTCGGGGTTTTATGTGCACAAGGCGCCGTTGCGGCATAGCGGTAGGACGTGAGTCGACTTCACGACGATAACCCTCACGCGTCGGAGAAAGCCAGTCGATCCGGCGAAGAAGTGAAAAGGTCGCCTAGCTGCAACGCGCAGACGCCGCAGCTCGGAAGGGAATTGACGAAATGCCGTTCATTCCTTCGTCCTCCAGTTGGGATTTAAATTCTTGGCCTTGCTTGAGCCTTCAGTGTACGAATGAAGCACCGCAAGTCTATAGAGCGGTGGAAAGCCCAGTGGAGCGGGGCTACGAGCTATTTGCGCAGCTTTCTGACCGTTCGCCAATGCGCTTGATCTGCATATGCCGGAATCTCAGAATCAGCTAATGAAATTTCGAGAACATCTTGACCACGCGAAGATTGTGGCGATGACATTCGGGATAGATGAAGCCGCGAAGGCACTGGCCGAAGATATTGGCGCAACCGCTCAGATTGATAAAGCAGACCTGACGACAGAATTAATTCCTGTGCTCGTCGGATTGATGCAGACGCCATCTTAGATACCTAGACGCTTCCAGGCACGATCTTTAGCTTTGCTTGGCAACACAAAGTTTGAGCGACGTGATTTTCGTGCGTGGACACCTCAAAACGAAGTAAAACGACGTTATTCGAAGTCTTTGCCACGCCGTCTCGGTAAACCCTTTTTGAACAAAGTGCTTCTTTCTATTCCTTTCGGGTCTTCACTATTTGACTGCACACTATGCACATTGAGTGTGGAAGCGTCGGGCCTCCGCAGTCAGCATCCGGCCCGAAGACGGAAATTAGCGACCCTCTCCTCGCGGTCATAAGATTGTTGCCGTGTCCTCCCCACCTCTGCTATCGTCGTGGCGCCCACACGACTTTTGGGGATTGTCAGCCTTTATGCCGGGACTCTTGCAGCGTTTCTTGCCACGAGAAGATGATTATTTCGCGCTTTTTGCGAAGCAAGCGGAAAATATTCACAGGGGTGCTAAAGCTCTTTTTGACATGCTTTCCCGCTACACGGCCGTATACGAGCAGGTGCAAAACATTAAAGCCATTGAGCACGTAGGTGACGAAATCGCACACACGATCATCACGAAGCTCAATCAGACTTTCATCGCACCTATCGATCGCGAGGATATCCACGAACTATGCTCGAGTCTCGACGACGTCATCGACTTGATTGACGCCGCCGCCAGCCGCTTCGTTCTTTACCGCGTTGCAAACGTTCGCCCCGGCACCGTAGAGCTAGCCAAAATCCTTCTCGCAGCTTGCGCTGAAGTTACCGCCCTTGTTCATGCCATCGAGGCCCGAGATGAGGCTCTCAGGCATTGCATCGAGATCAATCGCTTTGAGAATGACAGTGATCGTCTCTGCCGCACACTCATTGCTCAACTGTTCGATGAAGAACGAGATCCCGTTCAGATCATTAAGTGGAAAGAAATCTTCGAGGTCATCGAGACCGCGGTCGATAAATGTGAAGATGTTGCCAACGTCGTTGAAGGCGTCGTCCTAAAGAGCGCCTGACCCGTGAGTGCCTTCCATCTGCTTCTGGCCGTTATTATCTTGACTCTCGCCTTCGAATTTTCCAACGGCTGGCACGACGCCGCCAATTCGATTGCAACCATTGTCTCTACTCGTGTTCTCTCGCCATTTCGCGCCGTTGCCTGGGCTGCATTTTGGAACTTCGTAGCGGCTTTCGTCTTTGGCACCGCAGTTGCCAAGACCATTGGCACGGGCCTCGTACATCTCGAGATGGTTAACCAACAGGTCTTGCTCGCCGGGCTTATGGGTGCCATCGGTTGGAACCTGATTACTCTGATTCTCGGCCTTCCCAGCAGCTCTTCACATGCACTAATGGGCGGTTATGGGGGCGCGGCTGTCGCAAACTCAGGTTTTGTAGCCCTCAATCTCGCAGGCTGGACCAAGCCAATTCTCTTCATTTTCCTGGCCCCGGTTCTCGGCATGTTCATCGGTATGACGGTAACCGTCGTCGCCAGTTGGATCGTCCGCAAGCAGCGGCCAATCAAGGTCGATCGCTCTTTTCGCCGCCTCCAACTTCTTTCTGCCGCGGCCTATAGCCTTGGTCACGGTACAAACGACGCACAAAAAGGAATGGGCATCATCACTACTGCTCTCGTCGCGGGCGGCCTCCTCCAGACATACGATGTTCCTTACTGGGTTATCATTTGCTGTCACTTAGCCATAGGGGGAGGCACGATGGCGGGCGGCTGGCGAATCATCGAAACCATGGGCCAGCGAATCACTAAGCTCACGCCGTTCGGAGGTTTTGCCGCGGAGGCCGCAGGAGCTCTGACTCTCCTGGCTACAGCAACATTTGGTATTCCGGTGAGCACCACGCACACGATTACTGGCGCGATCGTCGGCGTCGGCGCCTCGCGTCGTCTCACAGCGGTGCGCTGGGGAGTCACCCGCCGAATCGTGTTCGCCTGGGTGATGACGATCCCCGGTGCGGCCCTGATCGGAGCCGCGCTGTTTCAGGCGGTGCGATTCTGGACAAAGTAATCCGTTACAATACCAAGGCGCCAAAATCAGGGTCATGGAGCAAGACCACAGCCAACAATCCTGGTATCCGTTTTTCGCATATGCCGAATTGTTAGTAGAAAACTCGGATGTCTGCCTCACTACGCATGTGAGCGAGCTAAGCCGCCAAGGCTGTCATCTTCATTTGACAGATCGTCTTCCTCCGGCCACCTCAGTTGTTGTGGCATCCGAATTGTTCAGTGCTACCCTTTTAGGTCGGTACTGGGTGCGAGGTCAAGGTCACGATTGCTTCCGTTGTAGCCGACCATCTGTCCAGAATGCTCCGAGGTCCGAGCGTTTCGACACGCAGCCCGTCAACCCTCAGGTAGCCTGCAATCCTGACCAGAGGTCCCAGAGTAACTCACGCCGCGGCACGATCAATCAGCAGGATCGTCTGCAGGAGAACATTGGCCCCATTCGCACAATCCTGCCAGTGGGTAAATTCCTTGGGCGAATGGCTGATGCCGTCTACGCTGGGGACGAAGATCATCCCGATTGGACCGATCTTCGCCATCATCTGAGCATCGTGACCAGCACCGCTGGGCAGACGCATGGTCTTCAGCCCCAGCTCTGTCGCGGCCGCTTCGATCTTTGCCTGCATCTTCAAGTCAGCCACAGCCGGAGCAGCATGCTCTACCTTTTCCATGATGATTTCTGTTCCAGTATCCTGGGCGATTTTCCGCGCGCGCTTCTGGATCTCAGTTCCTAGCCGCGCAATTGTTTCCGCGGAGAGATCGCGCAACTCAATGGAATGTTTCACCAAACCGGGGACCACGTTAGGGGCATTGGGAAATACCTGCAATCTTCCTACTGTACCCACCTGCCGCCCGGGCTCTCGGGTCACGACCTCTTGGACCGCTTCAATCAGTCTGGCCGCAGCCAGCAGGGCATTGTGGCGTTCGTTCATCGGAGTGGTTCCCGCATGGTTGGCAAAGCCGCGAATCTCCACATCGTATTCGTCGATGCTGACGATTCCTTCAACCACGCCGATCGGCACATTCGCTTTATACAAAATGCCGCCCTGTTCGATATGCAATTCCAGGTAGCAACGGAATGCGCCGGGAGACAGTTGGGCTTCGGCGAGCCGGGTTGGATCCCCACCGAGTTTGCGAAGACCGTCCGCCAACGAGATTCCGTTGCGCACGCGACTGAGATCGCCGGGCTGCAGCACACCTGCAGCCGAACCACTGCCTGCGAAGGTGTTCTCCTCATCCGTCCAGATCACCATCTGCAGTGGATGCCGCGTCGTGACGCCGTGGTCCTTCAGCGTATGCATGACTTCGATTGCCGACATCGAGCCCAAATCACCGTCGAAGTTGCCACCACTGGGCACCGAATCAATATGTGAGCCAAAAAGGATCGGCCTCAAGCTTTGGTCGGACCCAGCCCGCGAACCGAGAATATTGCCGGCCGGATCGACGTGCGGCTCCATACCAAATCCACGCATGAGCTGCATCGCATAATTCCGCCCGGCCACGCAGGCATCCGAGAAACCGTCACGAGTGACGCCGTCGGCGAAAGTGCCGCCCTCCGGCCGTCCATATACGCTCAGCCCCTCCAGACTCTCCCGCAGGCGATCCGGGTTGATGCGCAGGCCGGCGGCGGATCCTTGGGGGAAACCCAAGCCTGGGAAAGCTGCAGCAACGGTTACGACGCCGAGGCCGGAAACTAATTCGCGGCGATTGATCGACATGGCGAGCACCATTCTAGACTTGATGGTGTATCGGTGCTACTCAACTCGACTCTCGCTCGTCGAACGAGGCTCGTTCACAACCGATGATGGACGCTTCTTAAAGATGACGGGTGAACCGGAGAGCAACCGGCATGTTGTAGGGGATGAAAGAGCCCTACAGGAAAGGAGCAGCGAATCCGTCCTGGCCTCGGGTCTTGCGGGCGACAGCGCGAGGCGCCGCTTGAAGCGTAGACAGAGGCATCGGTGGGCGGGGCCATTGAGCTGCGAAAAGCCCGTAGAACAGCGAGACCTTGCCTGCGTTGCTGCCAGCCTCGACTCGGCATACACTTCGCACGCGACTCTTGGTCAGGATCGCTGGTGGTAAACTAAAGTATTAGTCAATGAAATTCATTCTCTCTATCGCTTTTTTGCTCGTCACCGCGAACGCGATGGGTGCTGAGACGTCTGCAAAAACCACCGAGTTCGATATCAACATTGCGGAGCGGTTCGCGAATCTTGCGCTCGCGTGCGTCCACAAAGAGTATCCAAACAAGTTGAGTCATACCTTGCAGGACGATACGGATGTGGCTCCTCCCCGAAAACTAACGCCTGCGTTCTACGGCTGCTACGACTGGCATTCTTCGGTGCACGGGCATTGGCTGCTCGTGCGGCTGGTAAGGAGTTTCCCGAATGCAGCCTTTGCGCAGTCTGCCCGCGAAGCCCTGCGACAAAGCCTGAGCGCAGAGCACGCCATGCAAGAAGCGGCGTACATTCGGGCCGCGGGGCGTGCCAGCTTCGAACGTCCTTATGGACTGGCGTGGGTACTGCAACTCGTGGCGGAACTGCGCGAGTGGCACGATCCTGAAGCGAAACAGATGGCTATGAATCTGCGTCCGCTGGAGGAGGCTGCGTTAGCACGACTGAACGACTGGCTGCCCAAGCTATCGCATCCGGTACGAATCGGAGAGCATGACCAGACCGCCTTTGCTCTCGGCTTACTGCTCGATTATGCACGCACCGCCGGCGACACGAGGTTTGCCGACTTAGTCGTATCGAAAGCTCAGCAGTTCTATCTCGGTGACCAAAGCTGCCCACTCGCATACGAGCCTTCCGGTGAGGATTTCCTTTCGCCATGCCTTGGCGAGGCAGACCTGATGCGTCGTGTGCTGCCGAGCAATGATTTTGCTCGCTGGCTCCAAGCTTTCCTGCCGCAGATTTCATCAGCGAGGCGTGGCAATTGGTTGCAGCCCGTGGTATCGCCCGATCCCAGTGACCCCAAGTTGGCACATCTGGACGGGCTCAACCTGAGTCGCGCATGGATGTTGGAGGGCATCGCTGCGGGCTTGCCCGAAGGAGACAAATGCCTGCCCATGATCGGGGCGGCCGCTGAGGAGCATCGGCGTGCTGGATTGGCAGCGGTAACTGGCAAGCATTACGAGGGCGGTCATTGGCTGGGAAGCTTTGCAGCATATCTCGTCACGAGAAGAGGCATTCCTCAGAAGTAAGTGACTACCCGAAGCAAGCCTCTACAGACGGGGTGAGTATGAGTGGTCGGAGCATTCTGCTTGGCATCGTATTTGCTTCCGCCGCGGCAAGCCCGCAGCAGGCACCGCCGGCACGCCGTATCATCGATGTCCACTTACATGCCTATACTCAGGATGAGCGGTTTGGCTCGCGCATGACTCTGCCCACGACGGGAGAACTGGTGGTCGCCGGCCGGGATGCGGCCGACCACCAAGCGGCGACCTTTGCTGCGATGAGGCGCCTGAATGTGGTGAAAGCGGTGGTCAGCGGCGGGGACCGCGAAGCGGAGCTGCGCTGGAAACAGGTCGCGCCGAACCAGATCATCATTGGCTACAGCATAGGCGATCCCACCAAGGTGGATTTGGCCACCTACGCCGCGAGCACGCTGCCGGGCGCGTCCAGGTGATTGGCGAGGTCGGCGCAAATTACGAAGGTATCCTGCCCAACGACGCGCGCATGGAGCCGCTCTACTCGCTCGCCGAGGAACTGAACGTGCCGATTGCGTTACACATGCATCCGGGGCCGCCGGGCGCGCCCTACCCGCCGTTCAGCATGACGAAAATGAGCGTCGCCAACGGCCATCCGCTTCTCCTCGAGGACACGCTGGTGCGCCACCCCGAGTTGCGGCTCTACGTCATGCACGCAGGCTGGCCCTTCCTGGACGAGATGAAGGCTCTCCTCTACGAGCACCCGCAGGTGTACGTGGACGTAGGGGTGATCGCCGGTCTCAGCCGCGCCCTGAGTTCTATCGCTTCCTGCGCCAGTTGGTGGAGGCCGGCTACACCAGGCGCATTCATGTTCGGCTCCGACCAAATGGTCTGGCCCGACCGCATCGAGAAAACCGTCGAGGCCATCGAGCAGGCCTACTTTCTTACCGCTCAACAGAAAGACGACATCTTCTATAACAACGCCGCTCGCTTCCTGCGCCTGGAGCCTAAATAATCAAAAACCTAGATCGCAGGCATTGCACGTTGAAGTAAACCGTGCGGACTACCAGCATTGGGCGCGGTGCGGCCAAAACTCATGACCGTGCCGACGGCGATCTACGGCCTCCTGCCGATCCCAGCGGCTGCGCATGCACGGGACCGAAATGAACGCCCCCTGGCCATCGTCATGGCGCATGGCGCGGGGTGCTGCCAGCCATTTTTTGCCGCGGGATCAGCCGCCCTGTCGGAAAGATGCTGAGCAGCTCAGTGCTGTGGTTGAAGGTAATCCCACGGCGACGGGTCCGTCGTCATCCCGAGGCCAAAATCCCCGGCGCAGCTAGGCGCGTCCGGTTCGAAACTGTAGCTGAATATGAGATTTGTCGCGCCCGGCAGGATCAAGATGTGCACTTTGGCGGCCTCATCGGTCAGCTTGATAGCATCGCCAACCTCTTCTCCGGTCAAGGTGAGAGAACTGACGCACGGCGAATTCATGATGGTCGCCGTTCCAGTCAGATGGAAGCCTAGATCATGCAATTCTGTAACTGTAAACAAAATAGTTGGAGCTATCGCCAGCGGGTGGGGAGTCGAGTTGAACGTCCCATTGTGGGTGTCGCTACCACCGAAAAACACGCCGGACGGAAATGCAGTGAAGGTCCCGGCGTCGCCGAGACTATCGGTGTAGGTTCCGGTGATCTCTTCTCCTGGCCCAATGACACCGACCATCGTTACGGTGTCCTCCCCCGCCACGCCCGCGAAAGTAATCGTGATGGTGACGTCCACGCCATTTACGGTCCCACTCGGAATGATA
>JBKOXA010000025.1:0-7442 GCA_046724685.1 Acidobacteriota bacterium
GCGTTGACCGGCCGGTGAGCGTTAAGGCGGGTTTCTTCCTTTGGGCTGACTTTGACTCTAACTTCGGATTGTCGTTTGATGTGTAGGGCGATTCGCGATCGATGATGTACTTGCCTTACAATCAGAGCGAGGAAGCGCAAACACGGGAGTTGATGGTGGACACGTTTAGTGAGCCAGATCGCAGCCCTGAATCAATTGATTCTGCAGGACTCCAAGCGCTACCATTCTAATGAGGTGTGCAACGATGACTCGGATATCTTTTTTCTCGATCGCACTTGCATTTCTCTTCTGCGCTTCCGCGGAAGCGCAGATCACCGGTGACTACGTTGAGACCCGAAGCGCCGATGTCTATACCGGCCAATGCTTTGCCAACGGTGAGGTGGGTCTTACCGGTGATCAGGCTATCCTGGCGTGGCACATTCGTTCGGGGAGTTGGGATGGGGTGAAGCTTGATGGGTTCAGCGTCGTGGCTGCGGTGAAGGCGAACGCAACGCTAGGCGATCCTTACGCTGACCCTTATCCGGCGAAATCTGTGCTGATCGTTGATAGTCAGGCGAACGCTCGTGAGCGCGCTGCGCTCGCTGCCTTCGCGCGACACATGGGCGGAAAGTTGCTCGCCAATGTCGTCAACGTGGTTAACGCACCCATCGACATCCAGGTAGCCCAGGAGCACCACGGTAGCGCCCTTTTGCGCGCGGGCGATTTCGTCACTGTACAAACGCGCAGCATCAACGAGAATGATCACCTCTGCGGGAATGAGTCGACGTTCTATCCCCCGCTGACGCAGGTCAGCCACGCTATGGCCGCTGTCGCCATGACGGATAGTTATAGCGGCAAAGGTTTGGGAACGACCTGGACGTTACACGACAAGCGCAGCGCCTTTGTCGGTACGTTCTAACCTTAGCCAGACGCGAAGGGAGCCGCGAATCATTGTCTCCGGGCTTCGATCGTGAATCCTGTTCGAGAGGTATTCAGCGCAAAGCTGCTCTTATTCTCCTTTTACTCCTTGCCGCAAGTGCTCTAGCGGCACCCAAGGTGGAGACCTTGGGGCCGTGTACTGACTCGACTGTGCCCGATTCCGTCAAGAAAGCTCTCGCGCCAACGGGTTATCGCGTAACGCTTGACGACAGCTCACCTCTTGACGTCTGGCCGCCTGCCCAAGTTCAAACCAGCGACAAGCCTCGTGAGGACGCCACATATCCCCTTGCGCCTTCACTTTTCTTCGGCGTCATCCATTTCGCGAAAAACGCGCGCGACGCCCGCGGCAACGCCATTTCTCCCGGTACATACACTTTACGGTACGAGTTACAGCCCAACGATGGCAATCATCTGGGCACTGCGCCTACTCGTGACTTCCTGCTGCTTGTGCCGGTCGCGGCGGACACAAATCCGGCTCAGACCTACAGTTTCGATCAGCTCGTCCGTCTCAGTGAGCAAGCAACAGGCAAAAGGCATCCCGCTCCATTCAATCTCGTGCCCGCCGATGCAACGCAGTTTCCGTCCGTCACTACCGATCCTGATGATCACACCATTCTGTTCTTCAAGGTGAAGACCCAGTCCGGCGATCTGCCGCTCGGGTTGGTGGTGAAAGGTACCACTGCGGAGTAGTGCGCCTTAGTTCGGTCATATCCTCGTTTACCGCATTCTTGACAGGGAATCTTGCCTAGAATAATGATGGACTCTTACTGAATTCCATTCCGCGGTGATTACATGACCACTAACGACGACAAATCCTCCGGCCTTTCGCGACGCGACTTCCTGAAAATTTCAAGCATTGCCGCATCGGTTCCTTTGGTAGCAGGACCGAGGGTGATCGCGGTAGAGGGACAGGAGGTTCCGGTTCACGGCCCGGGCCCGGTACCGCTCACGTTGAGCGTGAACGGGAAGCGGTTCGATGCTGAGCTAGAGCCGCGGGTAACCCTGCTAGACGCCTTGAGGGAGCATTTCGACGTGACCGGTCCCAAGCGCGTCTGCGATCGTGGGGAATGTGGCGCCTGTACCGTGTTGATCGACAATCGCCTCGTATACTCATGCACCACACTCGCCATCGAAGCGCAGGGCAAAGAGATTGTCACACCCGAAGGTTTGGGCGGGGGCGAGCGCCCGCATCTTGTGCAGTCCGCCTTCGTCAACAATGATGCGCAGCAATGCGGGTTCTGCACGCCGGGGTTTACCGTCGCCACCAAATCTTTTCTGGAGAGAAATCCGCACAGCACCGAGGCAGAAATCGCCCACGGCCTCGCAGGGAACCTCTGCCGCTGCGGAACTTACCGCGGCATCCATGGCGTGGTCGCCCAGATGACCGGCCGCGAGCCCAAAGGAAACGCCGGCACCACGATGATCGCGGCTCGGGCCGCTGCTTCCCCGAAAGGAAATGCGTAATGGCCGGCGAAGACAAGTACACCTACCCACCTGCCGACGAGCGCACCTTTATCGGCCGCCGTATGGGGCGCGTCGATGGCACTGCAAAGTCCACTGGCCACGCCAAATATACATACGACTACAACCCTCAGGGCATGCTTTACGGCGCTTTCGTCCGCTCTCCCTATGCCCACGCGCGCATCACGAATATCGATACGAGCAAATCCGAAAAGATGCCCGGAGTAAAGGCCGTGGAGATTGTTCAGAAGCCCGGCAGCGAGATCCATTGGGCTGGAGACGAGGTCGTGGCCATCGCTGCGGTTGACGAGCCCACCGTGCGCGACGCCGTTCGCGCCGTCAAAGTCGAGTACGAGCAACTCCCGCATCTCGTTATCGATTCGCAGGAGCCGCCTCACAATATCCCGCCCGATACTAGCCCGCTCGGCCTTGATGATCTGCAAGACATGGCCAGAAACCAGGTTCCCACCGCTCAGATGGTGAAGGAAATCAATGAGCGCGGCATCACTTTCAAGCCCGAAGAAGCGCCACTCGACCGCATGTCGCCCGACATCGCCAATGCGGTGAAATCGGCCAAGCAGAAGCCCGCGGAAAAGAAGCCTCCGACCTGGTATAAACCAGCCGCCGCGGAAACGCAGGGTGACGCGGACGCCGCGTTCAAGGCTCCCGATGTGGTCATCTCTGAAGGCGTTTACGGATTGCCGGTAATTGCGCACTGCTGCCTCGAAACCCACGGCGCCGTTTCCGAGTGGACCGACAGCGATCACTTGCTGACGCATGTATCCACCCAATATGTCTCCGGCATTCCCGGCCAGATGGCCGAGGTCGTCGGCATTCCGGCCGCGAACATTCGCCAGGTGCAGGAAAACATCGGCGGTGGATTCGGCAGCAAGTTCGGACCCGATCGCTGGGGCATCTATAGCGCGAAGCTCTCGAAAAAAGCCGGCGGTACTCCGGTCAAAATGATGCTCAGCCGTGCTGAGGAACTTGAGGTTGCGGGCTGCCGCCCCTCAGCTTACGCGCGCGTGCGTGTGGCCGCGAAAAAGGACGGAACACTGACTGCATGGGATTCGTTTGGTTGGGGCACTGGCGGACCCGGTGGCGGCGGTTCACCCCCGATTCCCTATCTTATTCGCGATCGCGTTCCCAACTATCGCATTCAGTGGACCGCGGTCGTCAACAACATCGGCCCGGCACGCGCGTGGCGTGCGCCAAACCATCCTCAAGCCTGCCTGATCACTATGGCCGGGCTCGACGACCTGGCGCACAAGCTCGGCATGAACCCTCTCGAGTTTTTCAAGAAGAACATCGAGCTGACCGGGCCGCGCGCCAACATCTACCTGGAGGAGTTTCCTGTCGCCGACGAATTAATGGGGTGGTCTAGACGGTGGCACCCGCGTGGCGACAAAACGTCGCGGTCGATTAAGCAGGGGCTCGGCATGTCCATGCATACGTGGGGTGGGCGCGGACATCAGAGCGAGTGCGACCTCACCATCCAGCCCGACGGCTCAGTGACGATCAAGATGGGCACGCAGGATCTCGGCACTGGGACTCGGACCGCCATCCTCGCGGTCGCCGCCGATACCCTTGGCCTAACACCTCAGCAGATCACCTTGCTTTACGGTGATACGCGGTATCCCATGTCTGGTGGTTCTGGCGGCAGCACGACCATTGGCGGTGTTTCCTCCACCACACGCCGTGCTTCGGTGGACGCACGCGATGCGCTTTTCGCGAAAGTCGCCCCAGCACTCGGATCCACGCCCGAACAACTGGAAGCCGTGAAGGGCCAAGTTCGCGTGAAAGGCCAGGCTTCGAAGGCCCTGAGCTGGAAGGAAGCCTGCGCAAAAATGGGCGCTGTTCCTATCAACGCCCACGGCAAAAACCTCGGCGGTAGCGATCCGCTGATGAACAGCGGTGTCGGTGGCGTGCAGATGGCCGACGTGTCCGTGGACACCGAGACGGGCATCGTCAGGATCAACAAGATGGTCGCCGTCCAGGATTGCGGCTTGATCGTTTCGTTGGAAACGGCGGAATCGCAGTGCTATGGCGCGCTGATTATGGGCATCAGTTATGCCCTCTTTGAAGAAAAAGTCATGGACCCGACCAGCGGGCGCATGCTGAACCCCAATATGGAGTTCTATCGGCTCGCGGGCATTGGCGATATCGGCGAGCTGGTCGTTCACATGATGATCAACAAATACGACAGCCGCGGCGTTATCGGCCTCGGAGAACCGCCTGTCGTCTCGCCCGGCGCAGCCATCAGTAATGCTGTGGCGAATGCGATTGGCGTGCGCGTGCCCATGCTGCCCCTCACGCCAGCCCGCGTGCTGGCTGCGTTGGAAGAGCAGAAAGGGGAAAACGCATGATTCAGTTCGAGTACCTAAGTCCGAACTCTGTGAAACAGGCGCTTGGCTTGCTCTCCGCCAACTGGGGCGACACCGAAATCCTCGCTGGTGGGACCGATCTGCTCGGCCTCATGAAGGATTTCGTTCTCACTCCCAAGCGCGTCGTCAATATCAAACACGTTTCCGGCCTGGAGGCGATAAGGACCGAACGCGATGGCGGCGTGCGCATCGGTGCCTTGGTCACACTGGACCGGATCATCGAGGCCTCGCACATCCGGCAAGATTATCCAGCCCTTGCGCAAACCGTCGCTGACGCCGCCAGTCCGCAAATCCGGAACATGGCTACCATCGGCGGCAACCTCTGCCAACGCCCCCGCTGCTGGTATTTCCGCAACGGAATGGGCCTGCTGCCGAAGACGTCGGATGGGAAGTCCATGGTTGTCAATGGCGACAACCGATACCACGCTATTCTTGGTAATGAAGGGCCCGCCAACTTCGTGAGCCCCTCAACCATTGCACCGATGCTGATTGCTTATGGTGCGCGCCTGCGCATCGCAGGCCCAGATGGAGAGCGGGAACTTGCGGTCGAAAAATTCTTCCGGATTCCCGCCTCTGATGCTGAGCGCGAGCACGACCTCAAGCCGAATGAACTTGTTACCGAGGTTGTCGTTCCGCCGGCCAAAAACGTCCGCGCCGCCAATTACGAAGTGCGTCAGAAAGCATCCTTTGACTGGCCGCTAGCCACGGCCGCCGCGGTCTTGCAGATGAATGGGAGCACTGTGCACAGCGCTCGCATTGTCATGGGTGCAGTCGCAACGGTGCCGTGGCTTTCGGAGGAAGCCGCGCATGCAATTGCAGGCAAGGCTACCAACGAGCGCACGGCGAGTGCGGCTGGCGAAGCTGCAGTCAGCAAGGCTCGGCCTTTAAGCCATAACAACTACAAGGTCAAACTGGCTGCGGTAGCCGTTAAGCGAGCCTTGCTTGTCGCTGCTGGTCAGCCGGTTCCCGATTTGCACGCCGGTCAACGGGGAGGTGCGGCATGATTCCGCCCGAGCGCCAACGCTTCGATACAAACCATCCTCATCTATGTTCCGGGCTTCGCTGGAAGGGGCTTTTCATTGACGCCGAGCGCGACGCCACTGTGCCGCCCTGCAATGACGGTCTGTTCTGGTGCATGTACACCCAGACATGCATTGGTCCTGACGGCCAACTCGCCGAGCCCGGCAACTGCAACAATCGTGCTCGGAACTGTCACGGCACCGGCAAGTGCGGCTGAACCCGGTACTCGACGGGTCGAGCTGTAATTTTGCGTTTTGACACTGTATTACGCATTCTATGCGAGGATGTGTTCCTTCGTCTTATTTCGGTCACGGCCCGGATTACCGGCATCCAGGTGCGTGAAATCGTGCCCGACGGGATTGTGCGGCAAGCTGCGGAAAGTGTGGCAGTCGATGTCACGCCCGATGCGCTGCTCAACCGGCTAAAGCGGCGAAGCTGTTTTTCTGTTGTGTTTTTTCGACTCACCGTGCCACTGAAAATCTTATCGAAAGGCATCCGCATGCCAATCTGGAAACAAGGATTTGCCTTTGAGGACTTTCGGGAAGTCTTGATACGGAGAGACAGTCCATCGGTGGACTGCTCTTGCCGCGACCGCGCCCATGGCGCGTAGTGGCGTTCTGTAACGCGAATGCTGGAATGGCCAAGCAGAACAGAGACTCGCTCTAGTGGTACGCCCGAGCGCAAGAGTTCCACCGCGAACGTGTCATGAAACCGGTGAGCGTGGCCGTTCGGGATCTCTGTGATTTTTGCACGGGCCCCAGCCTTCAGAACGCTTCAGGATTCCTTCGGGTAGAAGTCGTTTTGGCGTGGTTTTGGCTTAGCCGGAAGTGTTTCGACGGTTGGCTGAAGTCCTTCAGCTTCGGGGGGGTGCGCAAAGCAACGGAAAACTGGATGCGATACATTAGATGGCGGAATTGAGTGCAAATGGCACCAGCAGAGCGTCTAGCGAGCCAACCCACCAACAGTTGGGTGTTGAGAATCTACTTGCCTCTGATACTCTTCGTGGGTTTTGCAGGAATACTTGGAAAGAACCTTTTCAGTGTGAGGGCTTTGTTCTTTAGCCCCATTTTTCTTTGTGCGTTCTTCATGTTCTCACCGCGGTCGTTCAGGTACGAGCCGGAACTGTGCGTTATAGGCGATTTCTCCTCTGGCACAAAATAGAGCCACGGGAAGTACTGAGTTGCGGCGTCGTATGGCCCGGTTTAGTTGGTTACGTTCGGCTGAAGCACTTTGTTTGGCCGTGGGGCAGAGTCTATTTTGTGCTCGATGGAAATCCGCCGCACGATCCATTCCGCTCATACGATTCTCAAATACTTCGCTATTTGCATGAAATGCGGCCCTTCTAGCAGTATCTATCAATTGAGTTGGCAGTCCGGCTGGTAACGCCGTGACACGATGAGGCTTAGAAGTTAGGGATGCGATTTCGATCCCACCGCCCCTACCAACCATCTTCCTGATTGGTCGGGACTTAGTCAAAACGCGAGGGGGCAAAAAGGGACAAATAACCCCGATGATCCGGTTTCGTGCAAGAATTCTCAGCGGCACGAGTGACAGCCGGATTTTTCAGGCTCTAGTTTTCAAAGCCAGAAGTCGACTGGAGGTTCTCCCTGCCGATTGAAATAGAAGGCATTCGGTTTAGCGGGTTTCCTGGCCGGGACT
>JBKOXA010000030.1:0-13271 GCA_046724685.1 Acidobacteriota bacterium
CTTGGGATAAAGGGGTACCTTCGGTTTTTGTGCGCGAGCGCCTTTGCCGGGCAACCAGGCCATGGCGGTCCAGGATGGCGTGGATAGTGCTGCAAGCGGGTACCCGGACATCGTTGGGCAACTTGCGTAACAAGCGATCCCTAAGCTTGCGAGCGCCCCAAGTGGGCTTCTGACGGCGCATCGAGACGATCATGGCTTCGAGCTGCGCCGGGAGCTTATTGGCGTAGCGATAGGGAGTTCGCGCTCGGTCGGTTAATCCTTCCAGCCCGCACTCTTTGTAGCGTTCATAGATTTTATATCCGGTAACCCGGGAGATCCCGAATTCGCGGCACAACGAGGCCATGCTCTCCCCGTCGTTGAGCCGCAATACGAATCGCATGCGTTCTTCCACAATAGACCGTTCCTTCCATGGCATGGACACCTCCGTGCTGGACTAGTCCAGCACGGAGGTGTAAACCATGTCTCCGGAACGTTTTGTAAAGGGATGATCCGAACGCTCATAAAATCAATAATTTACGACCCTTGATCATTCCCATTGAGGCCCCGATTCCCGGGGAAACCATTCGGCCTCTCCCGAAGGTCTGCTCTCGAGAAAATGTAAAGTGGTAGTCGTTGAGAAGTCTGAGCCGATTTGAGAGCCTTCTTAAAGCACGGCATTACTGCCCATGTTCGAGGAAGGGGAGGGGTAGGAAGTAGTGGGCTCAGAAGAGTTCGATGAACACGGAATGGCCCGAGCTCGAAGCGAGGCGTGCATCGCGGGTGATCAATGGCGCCCCGAGGGTCTCGGCAAGCCCGACGTAAGCAGCATCGTAGGCAGAGAAATTGTGACGGAGCTTCCAGATTCGCGACAGGAAGGGAAAATGGGCGTAGCGAGTGATGCGGAGGTCCAGGAGATCCTGGAGAGCTTGGTCGGCACGCGCTGTTGTGACTGTGCCTTGTGCCAGCAAACGCCGTAGCACTTGCGCCACTTCTAGATCCAGGAGGTGGACGGTATGGAGCGTTTCGTTCTGCGAGTAGATTCGCGCTTCGATCTGCCGCCCGGCCGGGGTCTGCAGAAGCCAGTCGATGGCAGCCGAAGCGTCTAAAACAATCATCGCGCCTGGCGTTCCTCGCGGAGCAAGCGAGCGGCATCGATTTCCGAGGAAACGGGCTTGCGCCGGTGCAGGCGCTCGCGGAATTCTGCCAGAGTGGGTTTTGTCGCGATCTCGCGAATTTCCGCAAGCAGGTAGTCAGATAGGGACATGCCGGCCATGGCGGCGCGAGCTTTCAGGCCACGGTGCAAGGCATCCGGTACATTGCGAAGCTGGATCATCTTTGGCATGCTCTGAACATACTTGCATGTGTTACACATGTCAAGGGCACCTCGGTTAAGGAAGCGGACGAGGGTAGCGCGCCTAGGTTTGGCTCAGCTCGTCTCGTTTAGACTTTTCCAGTCTCTTCAAAACCGCGCCGTATCCACAGAAAAAGAAGAGCCGCCGCTCGTATCAACCAATAGGTAATGAATGGCAAAACCACTAAAAGTGCGACAAACCTTAGCCAGTCGTAACTGGAAACAGGCCACACCCTAGCGTTGTTGTCATAAAATTGTGTTGGTTCAGCCTGAAATGGAGAGGTGGCGTTTCCCGTTAGCGAGTATTCCGCCCTTCGGGCGGGGATTTTCAAGGCATCGATACGACCACCAGGCTATCCCTTCAGTATGGTAGCGTCCCCGCACAGCCCGCTTCCATTTCGCCCGGCAAGATCATTGTAGCTCCACCACCTCTATTGGTCTCAACTTCCGAGTGCGCCATCATCCGACAAGAAAGCAGGAGTGCGCCTTTTCCCAAGCTCCTTATTCTCTTGTCATTGGTCAACTGCCAGGGCCCTTGAGCAGTGAACTCGCCCACACCAAAGGGACATAGCCCTCATAGCGGTTCCCCTGCGCTCGTGGATTCACATAAAAACCGCTTTCCGAGAGCGACTTCGTGGCAAAGCCGAATTCGTAATGCCATACTTCGCTGAAGGCCAACGAAAACGGCACGCCATTGCGCATTGGCGATAGGCCGGACAGTTCATCCTTCATGGTCGGATAATTCCGTTGAAGCCAATCCCTCATAATTTCGCGGCTCAATTTCAGAGTGGCGTCCACAAGCGGCTTGTCCCCAGGGGTTATAACGGGAACTCCCACCGAGTAGCGATGATCTGCCTCGCGTACGTAGCCGATTGCCACAAGTAATCGTACGATCGCTTTCCGTCGCTCTTCGGGCATGGTTAGCACTGCCGCGAGTGCAGCGTCGGTGTCCGTCCCATTGGCGACTGCGTACATGACCTGACCGGCGTCCTCAATCGCCGTCAAAAAGAGTGAAATATACTCGGACCGCAGTGCCGCATAGACATCAGGCGAGTTTTTCCAATCGTTCATCGCGCTCTCGATTCCATCGAATACATCGGGCAGACCTTGCAGACGAGGTGAGGAGACACCGTCTCCGAAGGTTGAAAAACTCATCTTCGAGCCGGGGGCAGTTTCGCTATCTAGGTAAAGCCCCTTGAAATCCAAATGGGCTCTCACTTCCGCCGAGCGGACGAAATAAACGCTGCCGTTTGCGTGGCGTGGAGGCTGGACTCGATAGCCGAGTTCGGTCGTCACGTCCAGCCCTCCCCAATTCAGCGCCGCACCAGCGATCAGACCGAACATGAGTTGAGGACGCAGTCCTGCAGTTGGGTAATGGCTAAAAATCTGGTCGAATTCCGCTCTGTGCGAGCGGAAAGTCTCCGCAAGGCTCTTGCCATAACCAGCGCACACACGATACATCGTCTGCTGATCTTCTGTCGTCAAGAGAAGGTAGTTGAGGCGATAGGTGTCCTCTTCTTTTCGAGTCCTTAAGAATCTCCTCCTCGGAGATTCCTTCGGCGGCGAGGGCGGCCTGCAGGCGAGAGGGTGCTTCTTTGAGTGCCGCACGATCCGCTTCGGAGCGCTTATGGCGCGATGAACCCACGTCCGAAGATTGGGAAGCTGCAGTTTAAAACTTATAAGACGCTAGATGTGTCTTATCCACAGGACCGAAGGCAAACGAAGGTAAGTCCTGATTGATCTATTACCAACAAGGATTTAGTGCTCCCAATTGGATTCGCGCGGGCCATAATTCCTGTGGTAATCCTCTCTGCGGACATCGTGCACTATGGCAGACGGCGACCTGCTTAGCTTCTCTTGACAAATCCTCCCACGGCAAATCCGTGTGCACAGTAGAGACGAAAATCTCGTTGTTGCCGCAATGATCGCAATCGTAGACTACTTCCACAGTCCGCACAGGTTGGCCTGTGAGGAGCTCGCGTCCTCGGGGCTCACAGGGAAGGAGATCCCTCGGGGATTGATGGAATCTCATCCCACAAACGGGACAGGTTACGATAGCGATACTCTCTGGACGAACTCGATCCCTATCCATCATCCAGAAGAGAATGAATTCTTTGCCGCACTTCGCGCAGCTGGTGATAAATTGGTTCACAGGGCACTCTCCCATACGGACTTCAGTGCCCGCTACGGCATGGGAAGTGCGAATCTTTCTTGCGATGGCGACCACGGCGCCGCGTACCTCTTGATCGTTCTCTTTGGTTGTCCACATTTGGCGATGCAAACCCCGATTCCTTCACCCCAGTGATTGAATTCGCGTCCGGGTCGATGCGTGCAATTCCGGGAGCAACAAGTGAGGATGAATTTGTCGCCTGTTGGGCGGCCGGAGGGGGAGGGTGGGGTCCTCCTTCTGGCCGGGGCGGCGCTCTCAGTTAGGCAGCCGAAAAAATTTCATGAAGCTCAATCCGAGGGCTGGGCCTTCACGAGGAACCTGGTCTTCCTTGTATCTGCAAAAGACGGAATCTCCGCACGCAAAGTGCCTGACGAAGGAGAAGTCCTCGCTTTGCTCGGATTGCACACTTCGACCTGTTTCTTCACCCCCTTGTTCGTGAATCGGAAGACCTGCAACTGCGTTGGCACGAAGAATACTGCAAGTCGTGCAGGAGTCAATGGCACAGAGGTGGTGTAGAGTGGCACGAACGTGCCATATAGCAGGGATGAGAGGTTGCAGATTGGGAAATAGAGATCAGAAGTCAAGAATCAACACGGCGACTGCCACAGAAAGTCCTTTGCCATTCGAGAAAGCCCGCGGTTGTCCACACGGTTGGACTTCAGGCGAACATAAGTTTCCCTTTTTTGCGCCGGAGGCATGGGCCTAAGCGGCAGGCGCTGAGCGACGAAGCGACAGCGACGAAGCGATGGCTTGCGGGATAGAGGCAAGAATGCTAAGTAAGTATCCATTAGTTCCCTCCGAGCAGTGAGGTGAAGTGAGGCGCAATGTTGTGGCGTTTCCGGATCTCAGAGGGAGACTTTGGCCGCCGGCTGTGTGCTTCTTCAGGAGCTCAAGAAGTCTTTCGCGAGGAGAACTGGCTCTGCGTGGCGCGCGTCGTTCTGGCGGTGGGCGTTTACGCTTGGACTCGTCTGGCCACGACCGAGTTGGCCCAACAGGCGTGGCTTGTCCAGGATGTCCTGAACGCTTACCTTCTTTATAGTTTCCTGATTCTGTTCCTGCTACACCTGCGTGGTGCGGCCGATTTCGCCTACCGCCTAACGACGCTGGCGGTCGATCTGTTTTTTGCCGGAGCGGTCACGGTATTCACCGGAGGCCCGGGAATCCCCTACGGGTTGCTGTGGGTTTTCGTCGTGATGACGGCCGCCTACCGCGGGAGTTTTCGTGAGACCAATCTCGCCGCGACAGCGTGCGCGGTGCTCTTACTCGTCGAAGGCATGGTCTGGCGACTGTGGCCGCAGTATTTCCAACACGCAGGGGAAGCCGATTTCAGTATTGATCGGCTGGTGTTGCGCGGCATATTTCTGGTTGTCGCCAGCCTGGTGCTCGGCTATCTGACGGTGCGAGAGAGGCGGCTGCGCGCCGAGAGTGCCTTGGTGGCAAGAATCCTCGGGCATGCGCAAGTCAGAATGGACCAGGCATTAGGGGCGCTGTTTGCGGAGATCGCGCCACTGTATTTGCCTCTAAAAACACTCGTAGCGTTGCGGAAAGGAAACGTTGAAGAGGTTTTCTCCTGGGAGCCGGAGCACCCTCCAAGCAAACTCCGAGTTGGAGCAGTCAGGACGGTGTTGGCATTTTCAAAGTTGGAGGCGGCTGCCTTTTCCGTTCCCGCGCATGCCTGGTATTTCGCGCGAAACTCACAGCGGCCCGGCCGCGCTACCAACCTTCTGGCATTTGACGCGTTTGGGCAAACGGTCGGCGGGTTGTCTTCCGAGGACTTGCATTCCTGTTTCCCAGCCAGCGAGTTTCCGTCCCTGATGGTGAGCTCCTTTTCGTTCAGCGAGGCATTGAAGGGAAGATTGATTTTGGTCGGTCCTTCGCTCCACGAGGGCAGCAAGGAAGCACTACGTTTTCTGCAGAGGGTGGTGAAGCAGATCGGCCCGGTAGTGCAAAACGTTTATCTCTCAAGGGATATTCGCACACAAGTCGAAGACCAGGTGCGCGCCCGGCTCACCCGCGAGCTGCACGATGGAACCATCCAGTCGCTGCTGAGTGCGGACATGCAAATTGAAGTTCTCAGACGCCAAGGCTCATCTTCCCCGGGCGAATTGGAGAAACGGCTTGCCGCTCTGCAGTCGCTCATCCATCAACAGGCCCTGAACCTTCGCGATCTGATCGAGGAAACAAAGCCCTTGAACTTCAGCCCCAAGGAGCTGCCAGATTTTTTGGCGGAATTGGTAGCAAGATTCCGGCGTGAAACCGGTATCTCGGTCCGTCTGGAGACGGAGCAGGACAGGATCACGCTGGCGCCGGGCGTATGTCACGAAATTGTGCGTATCGTTCAGGAGGGACTCTCGAACGTAAGGAAACATAGCGGAGCGCGCAATGTGGTAGTCAGCTTGCGCGCAGGCGAGAAAGGACAAAGCAAACTCTTGATTGCCGACGACGGCTTGGGATTTGGATTTCGTGGTCTGGTGACGCAGACGCAACTCGACGCAGCACATCGCGGTCCCAGCGTGATCAAACAGCGTGTGCGCCTGATCGGCGGCGAACTGACGATTGACTCTTCTCCGGAGCATGGAGCACGGCTGGAAATTACCATTCCGGATGGGTTCCATGGCTGAAAAGTCCGCGAAGATTCGCATCTTGGTCGCCGACGACCACCCGGTTTTCCGTTATGGGCTGCGCACATTGCTTGAGTCTGAACCGAAGTTTACGGTCGTTGGCGAGGTGGCGGACGGATCAGAAGTTGCCAAATTGACGAGCGCGCTGAAACCAGATGTTCTGATGTTGGATCTCGCTATGCCTCGGCTCACGGGAATGGAAGTGCTGCGGGAGTTGGCGTTCACCCAAGGCCAAGTACGCACCATCGTTCTGACCGCGGCCATCGAAAGAGAACAACTTGTGGAAGCGCTGCAACTAGGCGCTCGGGGCATACTTCTAAAAGACGCCGCCATTCAAACGGCCACCAAGTGCATAGAGAGAGTGATAAACGGAGAGTATTGGGTCGGCCATGAAGTCGTGGCGAGCCTGGTGGACTATGTCCACAGGTTGAAGCGAGGTGCGGAAGAGAAGCCAGCGCAGAAATTGCTGGAATTCACACCGCGAGAACGCGAAATTATTTCTTTGATTATCACCGGTTGCGTAAATAAAGAAATTGCCGCAAAACTTACCTTGAGCGAAGATACTGTGAAGCATCATCTTTCCAATATTTTCGCCAAGGCCAAGGTTGCGAACCGACTGGAGTTGGCAATTTGGGCGATGAACCAAGGATTTCCTTAACGACATTGGAACACGGCAAGGTAGAAGGATATCCTTTTCATTGTTCATCCCGCTACGCAACCTCTTCGCGGGATGATTGCGCTATTTATTCGAAGCCTCGGAAAGCAGCTTGTCGCCGAGGTGTGGCAGAGCCCACGCAATCAGCGCATCTCGCCAACCCGAAATTGTTGCGCGCTTAAGCGGTCAGGGCGAACTTGATACGATTGCGCTGGTTGGCGCACTACCCTAGATGTGTGGTCTGTTCCACGATGACAGCCTCCAACTCCCGGGCTCCTGGCCGAGTGCGACGTTATTCTGGAGGGTATGTATGCTCCGCTATTTTGTTCTTCTATGCACGACTTTCTGCTTGGTCGGTTGTACCTCGCTCAGCGTCAAACCAGATAACGGCGATACGATCACCGCAACTCAGAGTCCTCAAGACGTTCAGATTTCACTCACATGGCCAAATGGAGATTTGATTTCCGGGCCCACTGTAGCCATCGATGGTGTGAGTTTTCCGAATTCTGCATTGACCGTGACAGCGACGGGAGCGACAGGCACTGCCCACCTATTAAATGGTCAGCACACCATCCTTGTACAAACAATTCAAAAATGTTGGTATTGCTCAGGAAATGTATTCAATTACTCCGTTAGCCACAACTTTACGGTCACTATGCCTGCGAGCGTGCCAACAGTGCAGCTAAATTTCAATCCAGACCCCGGAAACACGATCGACGTTCCGAGAAACGGTAACTCCGCACCGTTCAATTTCAGCGTCCAGACTTCGAACACGACGCAGAGTTTCGCCATAAACGCTTCGGGACTACCAAGTGGAGTTTCGATGGCTCAGGCATCAGTTGCGAATGGTGCCGCAACGGCGACGCTAGGTGCTGCCACACCCGGCGCTACTGCAACGGCGACAGGTTCAACGACAGCAACTTTTGCGGTTAAGCCGACCAATCAAACTACTCCGAGTGATTCCGTACAGCACAAAGTTCAAATGATTCCCGCCCCGGGTTCATTCAGCTTCGTACAAGTACCGAATTTCGGCGCGGCTGGTCCTCCGATTCCTACAAGTCCAGATGGCAAAGTGACATCGACAGTCTCTCGACAAGGAGCGTCCCGGGTTTGGGCGTACACGATAAAAGTGGGCAACTCGACCTTGGCGGTGACTGTCGCAAACAAGACTGCGGGTTCCGTGCTTTCAAACTTGGGCGGCCTGCAGTTTTGTTCAGTGACTGGGGTTCCGACGACTACCGCAATCGTTCTATCGGACATCGATGAGACTCCGAATCCTACGGGACCTGCCAACAACACCTACAACATGAAAATAATCAAGATTGACGGCACGACGATTCGAGAGTCAGGAACCATGCAAGTATTCACGCCGACGCTGGTTATCCCGAGAGTTGGATTCAGCCCGGACTGCTCAATAGTTGCAGGTTGGTACGGGGACCAGCTGCCCATCCAACGAGATGTCTCGTTCACTAACGGATTGACCAGGGTCAACGGCGGCAGTTGGACCTATTCTTCTACGACCCCCACGACCGCAACGCCGTTCGACCTGACCGCGAAAATCGTCGGAACCAATATCGTGATGACGGGTCCTTCGGGGCAGACGAGAACGTTAGCAGCTCCGCAATGATTGAAGTTATTGGCTTACTTTTTCGCGATTGTCCTGGCTTCTGCGAGAATCGCCTCACAAGCGTCCTTGACCGAGTCCCCCCAGCTCGCGTGTTTGATTTGCTGAGGATGGCATCTCCGTCTTTCCGAAACACCGCAACCTTGTGGCCCTTGCGGAGTGCGTCCGAACAACGTGACGATTGACGCCTATCGAGCGGCAGACTTGACCAGTAGTGGTGTTTGTATCTAAACTGGGCGCACCGCGCAGGTATCTCGTTCAGATCGGCGACTATTTCGACGAAGTAATTCACAATATCGGCGAAACGATTCGGGCGTTTGGCGGATCATCCAGACGATGGGACAGCACATTACGAAGCTCCCTCCCTTCGGCGGTTCTTCTGCGGAAACGGCTGGGGGACTCACGCTGTTCATGAGCGCGGTATTCGAGATCCTTGTGAACACCACGCATTACCATTACCGGCGCGATTGTCGGCGCTTCGCGAAGGCTCACTGCCGTCCGCTGGAGCGTCACCCGCCGCATCCTCCGGGCGTGGGTTCGGGCAATTGCGATCTCCTCGTTCAGCCTCGAAGCTCTCGCCTCCCTTTATTTCGCAATAGACGCGACGCCAGTTTGTCAAATTTTGGAGACCAAGTTCAATCTCATGTCTCCAGTTTGTTAACTGTTCCAAATCCTACAGAACCTATGTGAACCTGAATGTAAATTTCATGTCTCCTAAAAAAAAACGCCTTCTTCGCGAATCCTTTCTGCAATTTACGGCGCTCCGAGTGGGCCTAGCCGATGGTTGCCGACATGCATACGAACCTTTTCGTTCCGACCAGCAGAAAACTGTCTTCGGGTAGTGAGGAGGGACAATGCTCAGGTGCAGGGTTGCGTTCGGAGTCCTAGTTTTGGTCGCCGTATATTCGTCGTTCCCAAAATCCGCAGCGGCACAGGAATTCGCCGGCGTGACCGGCACAGTCGTTGATGCTCAAGAAGCTGCGATTGCCGGTGTGACCGTTGACTTGGAAAATGCCAAGACATTCCTCCATAACAGCACGGTCACCGATGATCAGGGCGTCTATCAGTTCCTCAGGTTGCCGCCCGGAACAGATTATCGTCTGACGTTTACCAAGGATGGCTTTCAGAAACTCGAACTCGCCAATCTGATCTTTGGCGTGAATACCACCAGCACGCGGAACGTCTCGCTTCAAATCGGGCAAGTTACACAAACCGTCGAGGTTTTCGCCACAGGAGCAGCGACTCTCAACACGACGGACGCAACCGTCGGAAACGTCTTCGGCGCAAAGCTACTGGACAGTTTGCCTGTGCAATTTCGCGACTCTCCTGCGGCCCTCCTCGGATTGCAGCCGGGTGTGGTTCTTGCTGGAAACAATGACCCGAGTTCCAATCGCGACGGGGCAGTCACGGGCGCCCGCGCCGACCAAGGCAATATCACGATTGACGGCATTGATGCTAACGATCAAGCGACCGGCCAGGCCTTCGCCACCGTCGGTAACGCGCCCATCGATGCGGTTCAGGAATTTCGTGGCATTACCGCCGGCGTCACTGCGGATCTCGGCAGAAGCAGCGGCGCACAGATCCAGCTTGTCACCAAGAGCGGAACCAACAACTGGCACGGTGCGGCATACGAATACCATCGCAATACGGTCACGGCGGCGAACAGCTTCTTCAACAATAAGAACGGAATTGACCGTCCCGCGCTCATTCGCAACCAGTTTGGCGCGAGCCTCGGCGGTCCTATAGAGAGAAACAAGCTGTTCTTCTTTTTCAATTACGAAGGAAGGCGCGACGCCAGCCAGGACCAGGAACTTCGCATCGTCCCTCTCGAGAGCCTTCGCAACGGCCTGCTCAATTACATTAACGATGGCGCGAGTTGTGACCAGTTCAGCACTTTGCAGACGGCACCGCAGTGCATCAGCACCACACCTCTGACCGGTGGCAACTCCGTTCAAGCACTCGATCCGGCGGGCATTGGAACCAACACCGCGCTACTCCAATTTGTGACCGCACGGTATCCCGCCGCCAATGACTTGTCCTCCGGCGACGGAATCAACACCGGTGGTTTTCGTTTCAACGCACCCTTTGCTTTGGGACACAACACTTATACGACTCGCGTGGATTACAACCTGACCAACAATCAGCGCTTGTTCGGCCGGTTTAATATCGTACGGTCTGCGCAAACCGATGACATCAATAATGTAGCGACTCAATTCCCCGCCGATCCAGCTCCTGCTTCACAGATTACTCAGCGCGACTACTCCCTGGCGATCGGTCACACCTGGAACATCTCCAGCAACAGGGTTAACCAAGCCGTCTTCGGAATCTCCTCGTCGCGTCTCGGGTTCCCTGTAAACTTCCAGCCTTCTTTCCCAAATTCCTACACGTTTGCTCCAACTACAACCGGCAACGGCCTGCTGTCTGATCCATTTCCTACCTTGCAGAGCCAGTTTCGCACGGTCCCGGTGCCAACGCTTCGAGATGACTTCACCTACATTCATGGGCATCACACCATCCAGGTCGGCGGCACTTTCAAACCCACCCATCAAACTTCAACCCAGATCAACGACTTCAATTTAGTGAATATTGGACTCGGCGGAACTTTGCAGAGCCTTACCGACGGAGAAAGGCCCAGCAATATACTTAACGACCCCAGCCAGGATCCCAACGGTATTGCGACGACCGAATGGGATCAGTTGTTTCCCTTCGTCCTTGGACGATTCGCGTCGGTGGACACGATTTTCAACCTGAACAAGGATGGCTCGGCACAAGATCCTGGCTCGGGAAAGGTCCGCGATTATCGCTACTTCGAATACGAGGGTTATGGGCAAGACCAGTGGCGCGTGTCGAACGCTCTTACGCTCACTTTAGGGCTCCGCTACCAGTATTTCTCGGTCCCCTACGAGATCAATGGCTTGCAATCTGTCTCTGACATCGGGTTCCAGACTTATCTAAATGATCGCCTGGCGGTTGCAGCTCAAGGAATCAGCGGAGACACCGCAATTCCATTTTTAACCTACGACTTGGGCGGAAAGGCGAATCCGGGCGGTCGCGACATCTATGCCCCGGACCGAAATAACTTTTCTCCTCGAATCGCCTTTGCCTATAACCCGGGCTTTAAGAATGGAGTCTTCGCCGGTCTATTCGGTGACAAGAAGACTGTCATTCGCGGCGGTGCCACAATGGTCTACGACCGCGTCAACGCCAACACCATTAACTTCATTCAGGATCAGCTGTCCTATCTCTTCAACACAACTTCCAACACTCTTTTCGGAGATTTGAGCACCGATCCCCGGTTCGAGGCGATCGGTACTTTGCCGGTTACCAACACCCCCCAGCCGGTAACTCATCCCTTGGCGCCTTTCGTAGACAACGGAGTTCCCTTCGGAAATGCTGAGGGTCAGTTCAACTACACCGTTGACCACAACTTTAAGACCCCGTACTCCTACGTTTTCTCCTTCGGCGTGCAGAGGGAGCTTCCTGGGAATTTCATCTTGGAGGTCGATTATGTCGGCCGCCTTGGTCGGAAACTTTTTGCGCAGGCGGATGCAGGCCAGGTTGTGAACTTTTTGGACACGGCGTCCGGCCAGAGCCTCTTCCCGGCATTCAATGCCCTCAGCCAGGAAGTGCGCGACGGGGTTGCGACCGTTACGCCGCAACCCTGGTTTGAAAATCAGTGTTTTGCGGGTTGTACCCAGCTCATTGCTGATGCGATTGGAAGCCTTGTCATCAAAGGAGATCTCTCCGACACTATCCAGGCTCTCAACGGCGCTGGGTTGTTGGCCAACAACACCGGTTTACCGGGTCAGTTCTCTACGAATGCTTACATCGGCAACTTCGGCTCTTCGAGCTACAACGGGCTGTTGGTAACGCTAAGAAAGAACTTGTCTCGAGGACTGCAGTTTGACTTCAACTACACCTTTTCCCGCTCCATTGACAACGTATCGAGCGTAGCGAATACAGTTGTCGGAGGATTGGTCTGTGACGCGACAAATCTTCGTGTTTGCCGCGCGCCCTCAGATTTCGACGCAACCCATCTGGTCTCCGCGAACGGAGTTTACGATCTACCGTTCGGCCGCGGCCGTGCAATCGGCAACCATTCCAATGGATTTGTGAATCAACTCATCGGCGGATGGCAGTTGGGAGCGATATTCACGGCCCACTCGGGTTTCGCCTTCGGCACCACCACGGGGTCCTTCCCGGTCGGTTTCGTCTTCGACAGCCCTGCCGTACAGACAGGCCCAAGCTCAGCGCTGGCCACCAACATCCACGATGACAACGGTGTCATCCAGCTGTTCTCCGATCCCAGCGCGGCGAAAGCAGCGCTGAGGAATCCGTTCGGCGGCGAAATGGGAACCCGAAATAACCTGCGCGGTCCGGCCTTTGTAAATTTCGATATGTCGCTCGCCAAGCGTTTCAAGATGCCGTGGTCCGAAGGGCACTCGTTGCAATTCCGGGCGGAAGCCTACAATGCCTTCAACCACACCAATTTTTCCGATCCTGCTGCCAACATCAATTCGCCGACCTTTGGACAAATCACGACTCAAGCGAACACCAACCGCGTGATGCAGTTCGCTTTACGTTACGATTTCTGACCGCCGCGCCGCAAGGTACCGCTGAATTGAAAACGGAACGCCGCCGCTTTCAACGGTATGGCTAGGCTGAAAAGGGCGGTGGATTCAATGGGTGGACGCAACACCAGCCTGAGGTGTAAGTGCGGGAGCCTAAAAGGCAAAATTCGTTCGCGAAAGTTGACTCAAAGAAAAGACTGTCCTGTTTAGGTCTAAGGGAACACGCCGTGAAGGTCGGTCCTTGTCGAAAAGTATTGCCGGTTCAATCGACTAGATGGGTGTTGCGTCGACCGTCTGAGC
>JBKOXA010000067.1:0-11719 GCA_046724685.1 Acidobacteriota bacterium
CTCTAGACTCGTAGTCGGATAATAAGCGTGGGCGACAAGTGACGCCATTCCTTCATAATGCGACTGCGCGTCGCGATCGCATTCCGCAATCCCAAAGCTCAACTCCATCGGAATATCAGGTGGGTTGTGGGGATCGAGACAACTCGCGTAAACGCGATCAAAGAGCAAGGCATCACGCTTCCAATCTGACACAGGCTGGCGCGGGAGGAATTGATGCCATAGTAGCCGTGCGTGAAGACGCAGATGTCACCGGGGCGTGGCCGGCGTTCGGACCAGTTCAAGTTGAGGTTGGTCGAAGCCATGGCACAAGAACCTGGAGACCTCGGAGCTTTGGACAGTATATACCCCTCGCAAAAGGAGCAGACCGCCAGAGATGGCTCTGACGAACGGAATCGAAACGATTCTGCCGTTCCTAAGACCAATCGAGCACCTCCTCGTCGACGATTCGATCAGCGAAATGATGGTCAATGGCAGCGGCCGAGTGTTCTTCGAAAAGGACGGCTTTCTGCAGCGGGCTCAAGGAATCTCGATGGGTGATGGGGCCTCGATGGTCGGGGTCAACAACATCGCCCGCCGTCTCGGTAACGACATCTCGGAAGCGAATCCATCCGTAATTCCCGTCGCCCGATGGCAGTCGCCCTCTTTGTGCTGCTCAAAGCGGCTCCCAATCTCTACAATAAGATTCCCACGCGATCCAGTCTTCGCCCAAGATTTGCCCGGCAGAGGCTCAGTGCGGCTTGACAGCGGCACTATCGATAGCTATTACTTCCACGTGCTTGCCGGCTGAACCAAATTTCTCTGTTGTTTCTCGTGCGCGCTGTGCGCCTCGGGCCCGTTACGCGAAAGCGCTACAATCTCGCCGTAGCCATCATCAGAGAGGAAAGGAGGCAGGGTCGCGCGTGGAGTTCGAAAAGCGTACAAAATTTCACCGGAATTGAGAAACGCGTCGCGCCCTGGGAAAATGTTAACCGCGAGGAATTTCCTCTTGCTGCTTCTCGTGCCAGTAGCGGTCGTTCTCCTGAGGGCGCCTGGCGCCGGAATCTTCCTATCCGGTCGCCCCGGACCGCGAGCCGCACAATCGGCCCCGCCGAACACTGCCGCAACGGTATGCGAGGTTGCTTCGCCCATGGAATCTTTTTCCATTCCGTACGTGCTGCGGTCCCCGGAGTTGACTACAGATCCCCATTCTCCGACCTGGGAGCACGCAGCCTCCACTTGGATCGCGAGAGACTGCACCCGCCAGCTTGACTATCCCAATCTTCGGACTGAGGTACGTGGATTTTGGACCGACTCCGATTTGAACCTGTTATTCATCTCCCCCTATAAGGAACTAAATCTTTGGTTGCCCGCAGATAACAGCAAGGATCGCCTAAAGCTTTGGGATCGCGACGTGGTTGAGTTTTTTTTGGGTGACGATTGGACAGACATCGACCACTATCGCGAATTCGAAATCTCACCCACCGGGGATTGGGTGGATCTGGCGATCGACCTCAATCGAGGCTCCTACGACGCCACTTGGAATTCCGGCTGGCAGCGGAAGGGGAGAATCGATGAAAAGAACCATACGTGGTATGCGGCGGCGCGAGTACCGCTGCACTCCGTCAGCGAAAAACAAGTGACAGCGGGCACCAAGTGGCGTGCCAACTTGTATCGCATCAACGGACTCGGTCCGGACTCGGAGCGCCAGTTCCTGTGCTGGCAGCCGACGTGTGTCACCCATCGCGACCCCAACCACGTCCCCGAACATTTTGGAACTTTGGTTTTCACTAAGTGACAAGAACCTTCGCGAGGAAACGCATGCCACTTCGACAACAATCAAACCGGCGCGGCTTTATGAAATTGTTGGCAGCCTCCCCGTTGTTAGCCCAGGTTGCCGCTCATGACTTCTATGAAAAATCTGTTGCCGCTATCGGACTGGATCCGCGCGGGAATGTGTACAGTCGCCTGGGCGTCAAGACGGTTGTCAACTGTCGTGGAACGTGGACCTATCTGAGCGGTTCGCTGCAGTTTCCGGAAGTTCGCGCCGCTCAATCCGAAGCCGGCCGGCATTTTGTCAACATGGTGGATTTACACCGCGCCGCGGGGCGAAGGTTGGCGGAGTTGACCGGAGCTGAGTCCGGAATTATCACATCGGGCGCAGCGGGTGCTATGGCCGCCGCAACGGCGGCCTGCATGGCTGGCAACGATCCGCAGAAAATCTGGCAACTTCCGGACACCACCGGACTAAAGCACGAAGTCATTATGGTCGGCGGCCGGAGCGCGTTTGACAGCGCCATCCGGCTTACCGGTGCAAAGCTGGTCCTCGTCGAGAAGCCCGACGACATTGCCAACGCCATCGCCAACAACACGGCGATGATTTACACCACGGACCTCGGAGATACCCTCGCGCGCGAAGTATCCATCGCCAAGCAGTACCACGTGCCCGTTTTGCTGGACGACGCCGCCGGGATTCCACCGATCGAGAACATGCGGCTATATGCAAAGATGAAACTCGATCTGTACACCTTCTCCGGGGGCAAGGGTCTGCAGGGGCCCCAGTGCAGTGGTGTGCTGCTGGGCCGAAAAGATTTGATCGAAGCCGCATTGCGGAACTCCTGCCCGTACGAGGGTGCGGTGTGTCGCGCCATGAAAGTGGGAAAGGAGGAGGTAATCGGCTGCCTGACGGCCATCGAAACCTGGCTGACGATCGATTCCAAGAAACTATACAGCGAGTGGAACACGCGCGTGGACCGTATCGCGAAGTTCGTCGAAACTGTGCCCGGCGTGAAAACCGAAATCTACGTCCCCGACAACGGCAATCGCTATCCGACTCTGAGGGTCTCCTGGGACCAGCAGGCCTGGGGCTTCAGCATCACCGATTGCGTCGAAAAGCTCAGGGAGGGCGATCCCGCCATCGAGGTGCTTGGCGTCGATAACCCCAGTTTGGTGTCCGCAGTGCGCGAAGGGATCGAGAAGCCCGATCCGAAGGAACTCAAAGAACAGAATCACATCGAATTGGTTTCCATGACCATTCAGCCGGGTCAAGAAATGATTGTGGGACAGCGGCTTCGAACGATTCTCAGTTCGGCCCGTAAGGGAACTCGGGCATGAGATTCGCGGCGCTGTTGGCTGGCAGCGTGCTTTTCTCCGCGGCCTGTCTGCATGCCCAGTCGCGAAGCGTTCTGCAGCCGTCGGTTCCGCGCTCCGCTGATGGGTCGGGCCCCCGCGGAATCGATGCCGGGGACTATGTGTACGTCTCCGGACAGGGGCCGAGCGGTGCGGAGGGCGGCGCTTCGAAAAAGTTCGCCCGTCAGGTTCGCCAGTGCCTTGAAAAGGTCAGAGCGGTGATCGAAGCGGCGGGACTTACGAAAGACCACATCGTGTACGCCCAGGTCTACCTGGAGGATACGAGTCACTACGCTGAACTGAATGAAGCTTTCGCCGATTATTTCCCGAAGGATCCGCCCGCGCGCGCAGTCCTGGGCGTAGCCAGACTCCCGGAATCGCCCCTGCAGATCAGCGCGGTTGCTGTTCGCGACCTCGAGCGAAAACAACCGGTGTCTCCGCCGAATCTGACACCCAACAAAGCCTTCTCGGCGGGGATGCTGACGCACGACAGGTTGTTTATTTCCACGATGCCGGGCAGCGATCCCGCAAACCGAACCATTCCGCAGGATCCCGCGGCGCAGGTTGACTCAGCGCTCGACCGACTGCGGTCGGTCCTGGAAGCGGCGGGGCTCACCATGGCCCATATGGTATTCGTAAATCCGTATCTGACTTCTGAAGTGCCGATGCGAATCATGAACGAGCGATACGCCCAGCGCTTCGAATTCGGAAACACACCGGCACGCGCCACCATCGAAGTATCCAGTTTGCCCGAGGGAGCGCACATCGCTTTCACCGGCGTAGCCGTTCGCGATCTGGACCGCCGGCGAGCAATACGTCCGAGAAATATGCCGCCGAGTCCCACGGCCAGCCCGTGCGTCTTCGCTGGGGACACGCTTTACTGTTCGGCGAAGAGCGGATTCATTCCCGGACTGAATGGCGGCATCTACGCTTCAGCGACTTCCGACCAGACTCGCCAGACCATGCGGAACCTGCTCGACAACCTGGAAGAGGCGGACATGAATTTCGATCAGGTGGTTTCGACCACCATTTACCTGGACGATTTGTCGGAGGCCGCGACGTTTGCGAACGTGTACAAGAGATATTTCAAAGGCGCGCTGCCGTCACAAACCACCGTCCAGCAGGTACGGCCCGGCGAACGAAAAGCCAATCAAGAAGGCCACTACCCCACATTCGAGCAGGTATCGCTCATCGCAGTGCGGGGACGACTGGACTCGAACTTGCGCCCCCTGCCTTGACGGGTCGTTTTTCATGGAGCCAACCAGCGGCTGAGGTTTTCACGAACGAAGGCGTCGTCATTGAGGTGAGGATAGGCAGAGTAGACGCGATCGATCTCTTCAAGCTGGCCGGGACCGAGAGATTCCTCCCGGTCGAGGCACCAGATGCCTTCGAGAAGGCCCTGACGACGCAGCACTTCATGGAGGCCGGCGACACACCCGACAAATTGGTTGGCGGCGTCGAAGAAGGCAGCGTTGCAGTCGGTGACTTCGCTGCTTTTTTGAATAAGAGATTGCACGCTGCTTTCGCCGTTGCTGACGGCGCGGCATTCGCCGAGGAGCTCCACGGCGCGGCGCGTCCAGACGGCCCAATGCCCTAAAAGTCCGCCGACGATGCGACGCTCGACTCGTTTTCCATTGAGCCGAAAAACGTAGGGCGTGAGAAGGTCCATGACAATGTTGTCGTCATTCCCGGTGTAGAGGGCGATGTCCCGTCCAGACTCGGCGACCGCGCGAACCACATCAAGCGTCTGGTAGCGGTTGAAAGGAGCTATTTTTATGGCGATAACGTTGTCGATTTCCGCGAAATCCCGCCAAAACTTGTAGGAAAGAACACGGCCACCGACTGCGGGCTGTAGGTAGAAACCCATCACGGGAAGGATTCGCGCGACTTCTTTGCAATGCGCAAGAACTGCAGGTTCGTCCGCGTCTTTGAGTGCAGCAAGGCTGAGAAGACCGGCGTTGTAGCTCAGACCGGCGAGCAGTTGTGCTTCCTTGACGGCTTGCGCCGTGAGGCCGCAAATACCGCCGACGCGGATGAGCGGTTCTGTTCTTTTGCGGTCGGCTCGGTCCATTTCTTCCGCAGCTAATTGCAAAACAGGTTCGAAAAGGCCGATTTTTGAGTCGCGTATTGCGAATTGCGTGGTGTGTACGCCTACTGCGATTCCGCCGGCACCAGCAGCAACATAATAGCGCGTCAGCGCGCGCTGGCGGCTTTCGTCGAGGCGACGATTCGCCGTGAGAGCGAGCGGATGGGCCGGGATGACCGTGCCGCGGCAAAGAGTTTGCTGAATCTTGGGATCGAGTTGCTTGGTCATCCTGAATTTCCGGAAATCACCTTCCTGGCTAGAAATGACCGGCGCGATTTTCAAAGTGAGTGGGTTTGGACAAACTTTCGCCGCCGCGGCTGACCCAGTCTGCAATCCAGTCAATCATTTGGCTTTCGCTGACCCTCGGGCGGCCGGAAAGACCATAGGACATTTGCGCGTCGCTCAACAGCGCGTCCGAACATTCGGTTCCGGTGAATTGAACGGGCTTTTGAAACCGCGCGGAAAATTCTTGAGCGACGCGCCGGACACTTAAGACTTCAGGCCCGGCAATGTTGACGACGAAAGGTGGGGTCGAAACGTGGCCGAGCGCCTGGAGAGACATGTTATTGGCATCACCTTGCCAGATAGCATTGAGGTATCCCATGGACAGTGGAACCGGCTGGCCGGAAAACACTTTTTGGGCGATATCAACAAGCACACCATAGCGCATCTCGGTTGCATAATTCAGACGAATGATGGCCATCTTCGTCTGGTTTGCGCGGCTGAAATGCTCGAGGATCCGTTCGCGGCCCAGGCAGCTCATAGCGTACTCTCCGACCGGGTTCAGAGGACTGTCTTCGGGACAACCCTTTGTTGAGATCGGGCAAAGGCCATAGACATTGCCAGTGGAAAATGCAGCGATTTTGCTGCCGCTGTATTTTTCGCTGACGAGGCCGGGCAAATAGCTGTTCATGGCCCACGTGAGGGATTCCTGCCCGGTCGAACCGAACTTCATGCCAACCATGTAAACGACGTTTGAAGCGTCGGGCAGCTTTGACAGTGCGCAGCGGTCAAGCATATCGCAGCGTACGGTTTCAACACCCCAGGCGTTGAGCTGCTGCTCCAGTCTTATGGAGGAGAATCGCGAAACACCGATCACACGACGAGCGACGCCGGCAAGATCCGACGCGCGTCTTGCCATTCGCGCCAGCGTGGGGCCCATTTTGCCGCCCACGCCGAGAACGATGATGTCTCCCTGCAACCCCCTCATCGCGCGAATGGTCCTTTCGGCCGGCTCACTGAGGAGTGTTTCGAGCTCGTCGACATTGCGGATCGATTTGGGAAGGGCAGCCATCAAGGTTGGTTCACTCCAGTTCCGTACGTGATGCGGTCCGATGATTGTACTCGAAGGCTCCTTGCTCCAAGCAGACTTTGCTTCTTTTCGACGATGAGGTTTTCTCCTTCGATTTTGTTATGAAGCATTTTGCAAACTGTGCTTACAATCTTGCGCGATGAGTTCACAGCCAATGCGACTGCGCACCATGACGAAAGCGGACATTCCCGCCGGCATGCGATTGAAAGAGATCGCCGGATGGAATCAGACAGAGGCTGATTGGCAACGCTTTCTCAATGCCAGTAAGGACGGATGCTTTGTAGCAGAAACGGATGGGGCGGTACGCGGCACAGCGGCGACGATTTCCTTTGAAAGACGATTCGCATGGGTGGGGATGGTCCTGGTCGATCCGGCCTACCGCGGGCGCGGCATCGGCACGGCGCTCCTAGAAAAGTCGATTGCTTATTTGGACTTTATGGGAATTCCCGCGATCAAGCTGGATGCAACGCCTGCGGGAAAACCGATTTACGAGAAGCTGGGCTTTGTGACCGAGTATGAAATTGAACGTTGGACTTTGCAAAGATCCGCCGAGTCGGTCGCCGCGAACCGGCCTGCGGAGAGGCCCGACCGTATGCCGACGCCGCGGGTAGAGCAAATCTTACGAGCAGATCGTGAAGCGTTCGGGGCGGACCGCAGCGCGCTGTTGCGCTCCGTTCACAATTCGAATTCCCGGTTTACGACCGGACTGTGGAACGCGGGCCGCATGGAAGGATACGCGTTTGGAAGGCAGGGATCCTTTGCGGACCACCTCGGGCCATGGATCGCAAAAAACGAGGTGGCGGCGAGCCAAATGCTGGAAAGATTTCTTTCGCGGTCTGCGCGAGAGGTCGTAGTGGCGGACTGCGCGATGACCAGCGCCTTTGCAAAGAGCCTGCTAGAGGCCGTGGGATTCACCTATTCTCGTTCGCTGACGCGAATGTACCGCGGCAGCAACCGGCATCCCGGGCGTCCGGAATGGCTTTGCGCGATTCTCGGACCGGAGTTCGGTTAAAGGATTCAGGGGCTGGAGACGGCATTCGTGCGATTGCGCCACGCGTGAGGAAATTCCCTTGCGAAGGTCAATACATCACCAGGTGGAGATGGATGAACGCTGAGCAATCTTGCTGCAAATGCCGCGTGAGGACCTGTCGAAGCTCGACTCTGACGCCATCGAGATGCGCGAGTTTAATGGCCCAGCCGAACCACAAGGTCTTTGGGACAGTTCTGAGACAGGAAGGGGCGGCAAAACTAGACCAAATGGCGGTCTTGTTGGGAGCGACGGCACGAGATCGCTCACCGGGCCGACCAGTCCCGACAGTCTAGATCCGTTTGATTGTCGCGAACCAGGCCGGTGCGCGTGGTCGTGGCATCTCGTCTGAATCCGATCGGGTCCGATGGCGGCGACATTCCATCCATTGCTGGGGTTGAACGCCGCTCTCAGCTCTTCCTGACGGATGGGGTGCGGGCCAGTATCGGGACCATCGTCGCTGAAGCACAACACATACAGGGTTCCATCGTGCTCGGTCACCGACGCTAGACTCGCCACGTATCCTGGTCGCTCGTCGCCGTCAACGACAATACTCTCCGCGACGGACTGACCTGTCCCCCATCTCTCAAGCGGAGCTCGACCATGTCTCGCTGCGCTTGAATCAACGCCCAAGAAAGACCTTAGGATTCCAGACTCCTGCGAGTAAACTCCGGGCAAGTGTTGCGTCGACCGTCTGAGCTGGCACCGTTAATCGGAACTTTGCCTCATTCCCGAGCTAACTCTCGTAGTCGCGCAGAATCGAAGCGCCGCTATTTCTTAGGGTTGGGTGGGAAATCCCGCTCCCTGCAAAGGGAGTTTGAAGAAGTAATCATGGTCGAAATACGGATCGAAGAGATGTTTAGGTCGGACTGAAGCCGACCGAAAGATTACGAGCGAGCCGTGGTCGTCGATGCAGAGGTTAACAAAGAACAAGGAAAACCACTCTTCGGAGTGAGCGGAGTAGTGCGCTCAAAAAAGGTTTGACAGAGCCGACATTGTTAGAGATGTCCGGTTACCCCACGATTGGTTCCAAGTATCTCCAGGATTCCGGACGAATTTTGTCCTTCTGCCGATTGTTCGTCTAAAATGCCTGCCCATGAGTGAAGGAACTCGTCGGCGAAGCGTCTTGGTTTTGTTTGTGGTGCTCTGTTCCCTTGTGGTCGCGTGCCCGACCGCGTGCGCGCAAGATTCCAAGGCGTCGGAGTGGCCGGCATACGGAAACGATCTTGGTGGCATGCGCTACTCACAGCTCGCTCAAATCAACCGCAAAAACGTGGGTAAGCTGAAGGTCGCCTGGGTATTTCACACCGGGGACATTTCCGATGGTCGAAATAGCCGGAAGCGAAGCGGGTTCGAGGCCACTCCAATTCTCGTCGATGGAACGCTCTATTTCACCACGCCGTTTAATCGCGTAATCGCACTGGACCCAGAAACAGGCAAACCACGCTGGACCTACGATCCGAAAATCGATCTGGATGGAGACTACGGCGACGGGTTGGTGAATCGTGGCGTCGCGACTTGGCTCGACTTAACTCGCGACAAGGGACAATCGTGCCGCCGCCGAATCTTTGAGGCCACTCAAGATGCGCGCCTGGTGGCAATCGACGCACTGACTGGTGCTCCCTGTATGGATTTTGGCCAGGCCGGTCACGTCAGCCTTCGCGATGTGAGGCAGTATGATTCTGGCTGGTATCACATGACTTCCCCGCCCGCGATCATAGACGATTTGGTGATCGTAGGCTCGGCTATTGACGATAATCACCGCGTGGATATGGCGCGCGGCGTGGTTCGGGCCTATGACGCGCGAACCGGGGCTTTGCGCTGGAGCTGGGATCCACTTCCGCCCAATCCTGCGGCAGCGCTCGCGCAGGGCAAGAACGCGGCATGGCGAAGCGGTGCGGGCAACGCGTGGTCAATCATGGCCGTGGATGTCCAGCGCGATTTGCTCTTCGTACCTACGGGAAGCGCAAGTCCCGACTACTACGGAGGACTGCGCCCGGGAGACGACAAGTGGGCCAACTCCATCGTGGCTCTGCGCGGAAAAACTGGCCAGTTTGTATGGGGATTCCAACTCGTTCATCACGACTTGTGGGATTTCGACAGCGCATCGCCTCCGCTGCTGACTACTCTTCACTTCGATGGACAAGAAGTTCCGGTCGTGATTCAAGGCAACAAGTCCGGGTTGCTTTACGTACTAAACCGCGATAGCGGCAAACCGGTTTTCCCCGTCGAAGAACGAGCCGTCCCGCGAAGCGATGTTCCCGGCGAACACGCCTCGCCCACCCAACCCATTCCGATGAAACCACCCCCGATGGCCCGTCAAACCATGTCCGCCGACGAAGCTTGGGGGCCGACACGCGAGGATCGCGAGGCTTGCCGCAATCTCATCAAGCAGTTGCGAAATGAGGGTATTTTTACTCCTCCCAGTCTGCAAGGCACGCTGATGGTGCCGGGAAATCTCGGCGGCTTGACGTGGAGCGGATATGCATTCGATCCTCAGCACAAGTTGCTGGTGACCAACACAAACAACCTCGTGGCTCACGTCAAACTAATTTCTCGTGCAAGGTATGACGCACCTGGCTCGCACTCCGATGATGGCGACTATGGCGATCAGACCGGGGCGCCCTACGGTTTATATCGACGATTTCTCCAGTCGGCCTCAGACCTTCCCTGCGGTCCTCCACCTTGGGGGACACTCACGGCAGTGGACATGACCGAAGGAGTAATCCGCTGGCAAATCCCGCTCGGCTCGATGCAGGATTTCGGCGGTGCGCACGCGCAACAGATTCCACCAGGTTCGATCAGTCTTGGCGGGCCGATCATTACCGCCGGCGGAGTCGTGTTTGTCGCCGGCACGAGCGATTCTTTTATTCGTGGCTTCGACGTGGAAACAGGTGAAGAGTTGTGGAAGGCCCCGCTTCCGGCTAGTGGAAACGCGACGCCGATGACTTACCTCGTCGAACAAAGCGGAAAACAATACTTAGTAATCGCCGCTGGCGGGCATCCGAAAATCACGGAAGAATCACTGGGTGACGCGCTTGTTGCCTTCACTCTGCAGGATTAGAAAGGGACAATCTGCGTAACCACTCAGTAATAATCCACGTGCCCGATTAGTCGTGGTGGTCTCAATAGGTCGATGCAACACTCGAGTCGAACCCGACTTGCGTTGAAAACAAAGGCTAAATCGCTCGCTAGGTTAGATCAGCCGGAACACTACCCTGGCTAGGTTTTGACCGAGCACAGCCAAACAGATCACTTCTCCCGGGAAGCATTGTCGATTCAACGCATTAGATGGTGCTGCGTCGACCGTCTGAACCGGCACGTTGCTTACCGGAGATCTCTAACAATGTCGGCTCTGTCAAATCCTTTTTGAGCGACGTCTCCAGTCAGGATGAGTCCGCGCCGCTGCTTGGGCCGCCTCCACTAACAAGAACCGCAACAAGGAATTGCCCTGCTTGCTGATGTGTCCCAATCGCTGTTTGCCAGCACTGGAGTCCTCACTCGGAATCATTCCCACGTACGTGCCGATCTGCTTGCCGCGTTGAAACCGAGTCGGAGTCCCGATGATCAACACATAAGCCAGTGCCGTAAGCGCACCCACACCTGGATGGGTCATCAGTCGCAACACCTCGGGTCGCTTCCTGGCTTCCCGTTCGACCGCTGCGGTTAACTCTCACCCCACCAGCGCGGGTGATTCACCCGGTTGCGGATTCAATCGTCGGATTCATGCGGTCCAGCAGCTCCAACAACTCGCACCGGCGTCGACTGGCCCAGGGACCTAACACCAGTTTCTCGAATTCTGCTCGTCCCGGTTTGCTCCACAGCTTCGACTTCCAGCGCTTTCCTTCGTGCATAGCCAGCGCTTGCAGTTGATTCATGATCCGCGTGCGCATCTGCACCAACCGATGCCGGTGCCACAGCAGTTGGCGGAGATCCCGATTCTCCGGACTCGGTACCCAGATTTTCGGAAAGCGATCTTCGCGCATCAACCTCAGCAGAAGTCTGGCATCCTCGCGGTCGGTCTTCCGCTTCTTGACCCGTTGGGCCTCGATCTCGGCGGGATCACCGATCCACAACTCGAAACCAAGCTCCGCCAGCAGTCGCTCGAACCAGCGTGCATATCCGGTAGCCTCCATGCCCACCCGCACGCTGATGCCGCGTCGTTTCAGGTCCCGATAGAATCGTTCCG
>JBKOXA010000073.1:0-67417 GCA_046724685.1 Acidobacteriota bacterium
CATTCGCGTCAGTTCCGCTGCTTTGCTGCCGGTTCGAACCCCCTTAGCTGCCTCTCATGGTCGCCTCGCATCAGGCTTGCTGCGATTGCGGCGCGCGTCTTTTTGCTTCGCTGGTATGCTTGCCGGACTGTGCGCTCCGACTCCGCAGGGCAATCACAACCACATCTACTCCGTGCGGAGCTTGCCCTGGCGTTATGCACGCTTCTATGGGGTTCGACATTCGTCGTTGTCAAAAATTCGCTCGATCGGTCCTCGGTGTTCGTGTTTCTTGCGCTCCGCTTTACGTTAGCAGGAATTTGCATGGCGGTGTTCCGTCCGCATATTTTCCGCGTCACACAGCGCGAAGAAGTCTTCGCTGGTGTGCGTCTCGGCTTTTTCATGTTCTGCGGTTACGCCTTCCAGACCGCGGGGCTGCGCTACACCACGGCGTCCAACTCCGGCTTCATTACCGGCTCGAGTGTGGTGCTTGTTCCGCTGATTCTTGCGTTGTTCTGGGGCAAGCGTGTGACGTGGTGGGTGTATTTGGGAACGATTGCTGCCGGCACGGGATTGTATTTTCTGACCGTTCCTTCAACTGGAGTGGCCCATCTCAATCGCGGCGACGTGCTCACATTTTTCGCTGCGATCTCCTACGCCGTGCACATCATTTTGGTCGGCGAATATGCGCGCGAACATTCAGCCGCGGCGCTGAGCGTCTTGCAGGTGCTGGCGTGTGCTGCGATGGCCTGGATCACCGCGTTTGGCGCGGATGCAATTCGCTGGCAGCCGATGCGCTTCACTTCCAGCGCTGAATTGTGGATCGGCATCGCGGTCTGCGCCGTCTTTGCCACGGCTGTCGCATTTTCCCTGCAGTTGTGGGCGCAGCAATATACGACACCAAGCCACGCTGCAATTTTTTTCACTTTGGAACCGGTGTTTGCGGTGGTCACTTCCTATTTCGTGTTGGGAGAGCGGCTCGGACTGCGCTCGGTTGCGGGCGCAGGAATGGTGCTCGCCGGAATTCTGATTGCGGAATTGCTCGGGCCGCCCGCCGCGCCGGAGTCTCCCGATCCAACCGGAAACTAGTGCTAGTGCAGGAGCTAGGTATAGTTCTTGACGTCGACCGGCGTATACATGGTCGCCGAGGCGGCGTGCGCCTTTTCGTACGCGTCGATCGCGGCAACGTGCTGAAGCGAAGTGCCAATGTCGTCCAGGCCTTTCAGCAGCACTTCCTTCCGCGACGGCGCAATTTCAAAGTTCAGCGCCAGGCCCTTGTTATCTGTGACCTTTTGGTTTGGCAAATCCACCGCGAGCGAGTACGTGCGATCGGCCTCTGCTCGCTTGAACAGTTCATCGACCTCGGAATCTTTCAAAATCGCAGGGAGGATCCCGTTCTTGAAACAATTGTTGTAAAAAATATCGGCGTAGCTGGGTGCAAGGATGACGCGAAAACCGTAGTCGCCGATCGCCCACGGAGCGTGTTCGCGGCTCGAGCCACAGCCGAAGTTTGCCCGCGTAAGAAGAATCGACGCACCTTCGTACTCCGGAAAATTCAAAATGAATTCCGGGTTGGGTTTTTCGCCAGGAAGATACCGCCAGTCGTAAAAAAGGATTCGGCCAAAGCCCTCGCGTGTCAGTGCCTTTAGGAATTGCTTCGGCACCATCTGGTCGGTATCAACATTGACGCGGTCGAAAGGCAGGACCAGGCCACTGTGCGTGATGAACGGTTTCATAGGGCGCTATCTCCCAATACTTGAAAGTTTCAGATATCAGCGAAACCGACCCAGTACACCGAACCCTTTGGTCTTGACCCGTGGATCGAATTCGTTCGCAGCGGGGGTTCCGGCGCCGCACACGCCGTCAGTTCAAAGAGCTCAAGACGCAGGCATTTGCCAACGTGTTCCTGCCGAAGTCCGCGGGTGTCCACTGGCATGTCGAATCCTGGCTATTCGACGTGCGCGACGTCGAACTCGCGAACGTCGACGAAGTGGCCAGCAATCGCGGCTGCCGCTGCCATGACTGGGCTCACCAAGTGCGTGCGGCTGTCGCGGCCCTGGCGGCCCTCAAAATTGCGGTTTGAGGTGCTGGCGCTGCGTTCATGAGGCGGCAAAACGTCTGCATTCATGCCGATGCACATGCTGCAGCCCGCGTCACGCCATTCAAATCCGGCTTCGGAAAAGATTTTGTCAAGGCCCTCTTCTTCCGCCGCGGACTTGATTCCGCGCGAGCCCGGCACGATCAACGCTTGCTTGATATTTTTTGCGACGTGTTTGCCCGCAACCAACTGCGCCGCCGCGCGGAGGTCGTCGAGCCGGGAGTTCGTGCAAGAGCCGATGAACACGCGGTCGACCGGAATATCCACAATTGGAGTGCCAGCCTTCAGTCCCATGTAATGCAACGCGCGCTCCGTGGCCTTTTGGTCGTCGGGATTTGGAAAGGAGTGAGGGTCCGGCACGCGGTCCGTTACGCCGATCACCATGCCGGGATTTGTTCCCCAGGTCACCTGCGGAGCAATTTGTTCCGCTTGCAGCTCAACAGTCATGTCGAACCTTGCGCCGTCGTCCGTCCTCAGCAATTTCCAGCGTTCGACTGCTTCCTGAAATTCTTTTCTGCGCGGCACGAACGGGCGGCCTTCCAAGTAGGCGAAAGTCGTTTCATCCGGCGCGACCATTCCTGCGCGCGCGCCGCCTTCAATGGTCATGTTGCAAACCGTCATGCGGCCGTCCATCGTGAGCTCGCGAATCGCCTGACCGCCATATTCCGCAACGTGGCTTGTGCCACCGCCGATGCCAATCTTTCCGATGATGGCGAGGATGATGTCTTTCGCCGTGACGCCCTTGGGGCGCTTCCCGTCGACAAGGATGTGCATCGTCTTCGACTTGCCTTGCACCAGGCACTGCGTGGCAAGCACGTGTTCCACTTCGCTGGTGCCAATTCCAAATGCCAGCGTGCCGAAAGCGCCATGGGTCGAGGTGTGACTGTCGCCGCAGACGATGGTTTGGCCGGGCTGCGTGATGCCAAGCTCCGGACCAATAATATGCACGATCCCCTGATGCTTGCTGTTCATATCGAACAGCCGCACACCGGATTCCTTGCAATTCTTTTCGAGCGCCTCGAATTGCGCCTTCGCGTCCTGGTCCAGGATGGGGAGGGTGCGGTCTTTCGTCGGGACGGAATGATCCATGACCGCAAACGTAAGATCTGGACGACGAACCTTGCGGCCCTCGGCACGCAGACCGGAAAACGCCTGCGGCGAGGTACCTTCATGAATCAGATGCCGGTCGATATAGAGGAGCGATGGCTTACCCGTCTCCTCGTACACAACATGGTTGTCCCAAATCTTTTCATACAAAGTTTTGGTTGTCATGGCGTTTCCCAATCGAAATTTTAGCATCGTAGCATCGGCAGGGCAAAAGACCGCCCGGCAGACGGACGGCACGCACGGCTTGGCTCGCGATTGCCGCTCGTACGGCTCACCGGTCGAGCCTGACCCGCGTCGAAACAACCGGCCACCGGATTAGGGGCTCCCTCAGCCGCCAGTCCTGGCCCGACGGAGAAAGCAAAATGAAGCAATTCGCGGCAATGGCCTTGGCGGTCGGTCTAACTTTCAGTGTGGCGGGCTGTAAGTACCGCAGACAGCCTTCAATCACACAGGAAGAACTCGTCCGCCGCACGCAGGAGCTGATGGACTCGGTGGTGCCCGGTAACCAGGATCCCTGGAGAAGATATTTCGCTGACGACGCGACGTATTTCGACGAAAAGGGACGAGCTATGGATAAAGCGGCCCTGGTGAAAGACATTTCGCCAATGCCCGCAGGCTATTCTGGTTCCATCAAACTATTGAATCCCCGGAGCCACATTCTTGGCGACACAGCGATTCTGAGTTATGACCTCGATGAATCCGAGACTGTTTTTGGCCAGGAGCTGAAAGCGCGCTATCACGGCACCGACACATGGATGCGCAGAAACGGCGAGTGGCAAGTCGTCGCTGGCCAAATGTTGCGTTATTACGAAGATCCCGCACCGGGAAATCTCGATACCGCCAAGATCAAGCAGTTCTTCGGGACCTATGAACTCGCGCCAGGAGCAACGCGCGAAATCACGAGCGACGGCAAGGCGGTGTTCATGCAGCGCACAGGGCGAGAAAAGGAAACGCTGATTCCTGAGGCCGCCGACATCTTCTTTCGGAGCGGAGTCGAGGGCCGGATCCTGTTTCGGCGCGGAGCGAGCGGGCAACCCGACCAGCTCATCGACCGCCGAAACAACGAAGACATCGTCTGGAAGCGTGTGAAGTAGAATGGGGACTGTGCCTGTCGAAACACCAGCAAGGAACCTCGGCGCGAACCGCGTTTGCTATTCGTGGTACGAAAGCCCTGTCGGACCGCTGCTTCTCGCCGGATCGTCGAACGGCTTGAAGCGGGTGAGCTTCGGCTCAGGTCGGCGTTTGGTCGGGATAGATCCGGATTGGCGTCACGACGACTCCTTATTCGTCGAAGTCGTGAGCCAATTGAATTCTTACTTCGCGGGCGAAAGAGAGACCTTCGACTTGCCGCTCGAGCCGGGAGGAACTGAGTTTCAAAAAAAGGTCTGGACCGCCCTCCAAACAATTCCGTATGGCGAAACGGTCTCCTACAAGGAACTGGCGCAGCGCATTGGCAGGCCGCAAGCCGTTCGGGCTGTTGGCGCGGCTAACGGCGCGAATCCAATCCCGATCATCATCCCATGCCATCGTGTCATCGGAAACGACGGAAGCCTGACGGGATTTGGCGGAGGTCTCCCGCTAAAGAGGAAATTGCTCGAACTCGAAAACCGCCAGCTGACCTTGCTTTAGCCAGGCGACGAGCCGTCGTCCGGAAGGCCAGGAGGATCATCGCATTTTCAGGACCAGCGGACCCTTGGTCCGCCAGACGGTGCTTTCTTGTCCGAAAGACGAAGCCGCAAACGATCACCGGCTTTTCGTTCAGTGCCGCTCGAAATCGCCAGCAACGAGGCTCCCGCCACTGCCGCTGGAAGCACGGCTGCAAGAACAATCAGAACAAGCGCCATGGAAGGAAAGGACTTAGCTTCCGGCGCCGTGGCCGTTTTCATCGGTCGTGACCAGCGGCCGATCAGCCCCGCCAAGAATGACTTTCACGGATCCCGGAAGATCCAGCAAGACGGCCGAGCGGTTGATGACTTCAAGGCACGTGCGCATGGCAGACTCCTTCATTGAGTTTTTGGCGGGCCCCTGATAAGCAATGGTGCGGGAGGTTCGAAAAGCGTTTCATGAAACATAGTGAACCCCGGCATTTCGTGCCGGATCGTCGAGACCTTCCACGGAGAGCGGGCAGAAATGAACAATAAAGTGAAATGGGGAGTGCTGGGCGTCGCATCCATTGCCACGCGCAAAGTGATTCCTGGTATGCAGAAAGGCGACCGGAGCGAAATTGCCGCGATTGCCTCGCGCGATTTGTCGAAAGCGAAAGAGGCCGCGGCGAAACTAGGCATTCCAAAAGCTTACGGCTCCTACCAGGATTTGCTGGCCGACAGCGAAATCGAGGCGATCTACAATCCTCTGCCAAATCACCTGCACGTACCGTGGTCAATCAAGGCAGCCGAGGCAGGGAAGCACGTCTTGTGCGAAAAACCCATTGGCTGCAATGCTGCTGAAGCAGTACAGCTGCTCGGAGTCCGCGACCGCGTAGGAGTAAAGATCGGGGAAGCCTTCATGGTGAAAACGCATCCGCAATGGCTGCGTGTGAAAGAACTCATTCGTGAAGGCAGAATCGGCGAGCTCAAGTCGATCGTGACGATCTTCAGCTACTTCAACCGCGATCCCGGCAACGTTCGTCACAAGCCGGAGTGGGGCGGTGGCGGTTTGCTGGACATCGGAAGTTATCCGATTACCCTTTCGCGCTGGCTCTTTCAAGAGGAACCGAAGCGCGTCGCCGGCGCACTTGAACTCGATCCGGACTTCGGCACGGATCGCCTGGCATCCGGAGTTTTGGAGTTTTCCTCCGGCCAGTCGGTGTTCGCCTGCGGAACGCAAACCAACTATTTTCAACGGATGGAGATTGTTGGAACAACCGGCCGCCTAGCGGTCGAAATTCCTTTCAACGCGCCGAACAACCGTCCAACCCGGATTACCGTGGCCGATGGTATGGCCATCTATGAAGGAAAAGTGCTAGTCGAAGAGATTCCAACCTGTGATCAGTATGCGATTCAGGGGGATGCGTTCTCTCGCGCCATACGCGAGAATCTGCAGGTTCCGGTGCCGCTGGAAGATGCGATCGGGAACATGAAGGTAATCGACGCCATTTTCCGCTCTGCAAAGAGCGGGAAGTGGGAGACGCCCATATGAGCAGCGACGATTACGACCCGCCTGCAATCGAGGGCACGAGCAGCACTTTATCGCCTTCTTTTACGGCACAGTCTTCGCCGCCAAGAAAGCGAATGTCCTCTTCATTCAAATAGACATTCAGAAACTGGCGAATCTGCCCCTGGTCGTCGCGAACGTGCCTGGAGAGCCCGGGGAATTGGGCCGTCAGGATGTTCAGGGCCTCCGCAATCGTTGCGGCGTTACAGTCGAACTTCGGCGTTCCATCGGTGAACCGGCGGAACGCTGTGGGGATTTCAATCGTCACTGCCATGTTTTCTCCCGTGATCGAATATGCTTACCGCAGTTTCACAAGCAATATCTAGCTGGGCTATGAGACTTTTTACGCCTTGCCTGCCGCTGGCGCCGCAAGCTGCGCGTCCAGGTAGGCTTCAAACGCCTCAAGTTTTGGCGCGATGGCTTCGGTAGCCGGAAATTCGGCCACAAGGGCATCCGTTGTTTTCAGTCCGTTGCCCGTAATGCAAACCACGGTCGTCTCGCCGGAGCGGATGCGGCCTTCGCGCACCAATTTTTGCGTTACGCCGGTCGTAACCCCACCGGCCGTCTCCGCAAAAATACCTTCTGTCTCAGCCAGCAATTGAATGGAGTCCACAATTTCGCGATCGGAAACATCTTCGGCCCAGCCGCCCGATTCGCGAATTTGTTTGATGGCAAACGGTCCGTCCGCAGGATTTCCAATCGCCAGCGATCGCGCGATGGTGTCCGGCTTTTGCGGTTCAAACCGCGACAGCCCGCGTTTGACTGCGCTCGAAATTGGAGAGCAGCCGGTAGCCTGAGCGCCGAAAAACTTCACGGGCTTTTCTTCCACCCAGCCGAGCGTCACCAGTTCCCGAAAAGCCTTTGCGATCTTTGTGATCAGTGAGCCGCCGGCCATTGGCACCACCACGTTGTCCGGCAGGCGCCAGCCGAGTTGCTCGGCGATTTCGAAGCCGTGGGTTTTCGAGCCTTCCGCGTAATAGGGGCGCAGATTCACATTCACGAGTCCCCACTGAAAGCGGTCGGCAATTTGCGCGCACAACCGGTTCACGTGATCGTAGTTGCCATTGATGCGCACAATCCTTGCACCGTAGACAGCAGTGTTCAGAATTTTGGCGGGTTCGAGATCGGCGGGAATAAACACGCAAGCATCGAATCCCTGCTGCGCCGATTGCGCAGCAACTGCATTCGCGAGGTTTCCGGTCGAGGAGCAGCCCACGGTTTGGAATCCAAATCGCCGAGCTGAGGCGAGCGCTGTCGCGACCACGCGGTCCTTGAACGAAAGAGAAGGAAAGCAAACCGCGTCATTCTTAAAGTGAAGGTCGCTCAGGCCCCATTTCTTCGCAAGGTGCTGCGAAGCAACCAGTGGCGTGCCGCCCACGCTGTTCGGAACCTGAAATCCTTCCGGCAGCGGCAGGAATTCCGCATAACGCCACATGTTGAAATCGCGTCCAGTAAGTTTCTCCTTGGCGGCGATGGATTTCAGCGCGGCGTAATCGTAGGAAACTTCAAGAGGGGAGAAACAATCTTCGCAAAACGACCGGGGAGCGTTGGCCCAGAGCTTTCCGCATTCGCGACAGCGTAGTTGGTAGATCTCCGGCATTTGGTTTTCCAGTCGTGGCCCATGCAATCGTGCACAACCAAGCCACTGCAAAAGTGGCCGTTTCGCTAGGACGAATCGTGTTCAGCTTTTAGGGCCAGCAAAGAGGGAAACAAAAAACCCTCCGTGCCAAAGAGTGCAGGAGGGGTCTCAGAAGCTCTAAGAAACTCTACCAGCTCTTTAGCAGTTTTTTACGTGGAGCAAGTTGCCCTAAATCGCCACGTTTCGCCGCAGCAAGCGGCTCCTCTATTAATGACAGGGAAGAAATCGGTTGTCAATACTGTTTCTAAAGGCCACCATAGGCTGACGACGTCTGACAACAATTTGCCCGGTTGTTGCGTCAAAGATTAAAGAGGAATGAAAACTTCAAGCCTCCAAAGCCACCCCCGGCCGAAAGGCCAGTGTGTTTTCCGGCGCAGTTCTTGCGCCGGGCAACTCCGGGAAGTTCCGGGTGTTATAATTTTGAGGTGAACGGGTGCGGTCAATTGGAATCAGGGTGCCTAGGCCCTGAAACCTGAGGGTCGGGCGGCGGAGAGAATAAGAGGAGTAGCAGAAATGGGTGAGCCAGTAAGCAAGATGGTCAGCTGGGCGCGTCGAGAAAAGATGGTCGCGGGATTGTTTGTGGCGCTTACGCTGGTCGTAGGAATTCTGATCGGTACCCTGGTCTCTGGCCGAACGTCGGCCATGAAGACGGTCGCATTCGCCGGCAAAGGGGCGACTCCGCTACCCATGCCCGACGCGATCCCGTCATCGAATTCATTTGCATCTATCGTGAATCGCGTCGAACCCGCGGTGGTCAATATTTCGACCACTCAGGTCATGGACAGGCGGCAATCCAGCAGGAAGCGCCGCGCGCCTCAACAGCCGAACGATCAGCATCCGGACAACCCGAATGATCCGATGCAGGACTTTTTCGACCGATTTTTTGACGGCCGCCAAGATGCTCCTCCCGCGGCCGAGCGCAGCCTGGGTTCCGGCGTGATTGTTGATCGCAAGGGATTCATCCTCACGAATAATCACGTTGTCGAGCAGGCCACCAAAATCCAGGTGCAGCTGAATGGCGAAACCACGAAGTACAACGCCAAAGTCGTGGGTGTCGATGAGGAGACCGACTTGGCAGTGATCAAGATTGAGCCCGGCAAGGAGCTTCCCGTTGCGAAGCTCGGAAACTCCGATGGCGTGCAGGTCGGCGACTGGGTTTTGGCGATTGGCAGTCCGTTCGGGCTGAATGCTACGGTCACCGCAGGCATCGTCAGCGCGAAGGACCGCGGCGGTGTAGGACGGCAGTTCCAGAAATTCCTGCAGACGGATGCTGCAATCAATCCGGGCAATTCCGGCGGGCCGTTGGTGGATTTGGCCGGGGAAGTCATTGGCATCAACACTGCGATCATCACCGGCAGCCGCGGCTATGAAGGCGTTGGCTTTGCGTTGCCATCGAGTGTCGCCATCAACGTCTACAATCAGCTGATTCAGCAGGGCCGCGTAACGCGCGGTTCCATCGGCGTCAGCTTCCAGGAAGAACTTGGCACCAACGCCATTACGTTGAAGGAGCTGGGCGCGGCAAATGGCGTGGTAATCATGGGCGTTGAGCCGGGCAGCCCGGCGGAGAAGGCCGGATTGAAGGGCGGCGACGTCATCACCAACGTCAATGGCCAGCCTGTGAAGACCGGAAATGACCTGGTCAACCCCATCGCTCAAGCGCCGATCGGCAGCAAGGTGAAGATCGGATATGTGCGCGATCGGCAGACCAAGGAAACAACCGCGGTGGTCGAAGACCGGACGCGCGTGTTCCCCAACTCCGCGTTGCGGCAAGCGGATTCACGGGACGACAGCGCGCCCGCGGAATTTGGTCTGCGCGTGGAGAATCTCACGCCGGAGCGGGCTTCCCGCGTGGGCATGGAAGGGCAGAAGGGTGTTCTTGTCGTGGACGTCGATCCGGCCAGCTTTGGCGACGACCTCGGCTTTGCCCGTGCCGACGTGATCGCCGAAGTGAATCGACAAGCCGTTGGATCTGTGGCTGAATACAAGGCCGTGCTGAGCAAGCTGAAGCCGGGACAGAACGTGGTCTTCAAGGTTCTGCGCCGGCAAGAAAACGATCGCATTCTTACGGTGTTTTTGCCGGGCGTGGTTCCCGCGGACAATGCCCAGTAAAGGCGCGAAAAGATAAGGAACACCAACCCATGAAACTCATCCGACCGGCACTCTTCGTTCTGCTGATTTATGCGTTGGCGGGGCGGGGTGTGCCGGTGGGACTCGGTCAAGGGAAAGCTGCCTCCAGCACCACCAAGAAAAAGACCGGAACGGATTCTGAGGGAACTTCTGCGACGAAGAGTAGTCACGCCGCATCGGGCAGCGCGGCGAAAGCGAGCACTACGAAAAAATCTTCGGGCAAATCTTCCGGCAAGGCTTCAGCGAGATCTTCGAGAAGGTCCCGCCGGCAGCCCGGTCAAAAAACTCCGACAAACGACCGCGTCAGCGAAATTCAGGCGGCGCTCGCGAAGGACGGTTCCTATCAAGGCTCGCCCAGCGGAAAATGGGACGATGACACTTCCGCGGCGATGCGCAGGTTCCAGGCTTCCCATGGGCTAAATCCCAGCGGCAAGCTGGATGCGCCGACGCTGCAACGGTTGGGCCTGGGCTCGCAGACGGCGGGTATTGCGGCTCCTACGCCTCCTCCCGGAGCGACGTCGCGGCTGACCTCCTCGAACAACTCTCCGGCAGGAAGCACCGGCTCTCCGCGCTGACAGTAATTCCCACACTCAAACCCGTGCGCCAGCCATCGCGCCAACCAAGCCAACGGAGCGCGTGTCTACAGTTGCGATTTTCAGGTGGACCGACTTTCGCTCGATGCCCCATTCATGGACGTCTTCAGGAGATGGACGGGAGGATGGTGAAAGGTAGAATGCAGTGGCCGGCAGAAGATTGGGTTGAAGGGCAGGAAATCGCGTTTGTTTGTAGGGTCACGCGGCAAAATGCCGGGTGCCAGGGTTTGGACTGGATTTGTGGCCAGCAGGGACAGGCGGAACGAGGAAACGCGTCAGGAGCGAGCAGATGAAATCCGCAAAGCGGGCGAGGGTGTGGGCCATTGCACTGACGATGGCGGCAGGGTGTGCGTTTGGGCAGGACAAACCCCTGGAGCCGCCGGCGGGACGGGGAGTGAAGGCGGTACGGTTCGGGAAGTTGTGGGATGGGAAGGGTAAGGTCTGGACGAATGCCATCGTGATTGTGGAAGGAGAGCGAATCCGCGAGGTAACGGCTGACGCGAAACGGATACCGGCCGGTGCGGAAGTGGTGGACCTGACGAAGTATTACGGGTTGCCTGGACTCATCGACGTGCACACGCACATGACGATGTACACGGAGGAAACACCCGGCGTGCCGATGCTGAAGCAGGTTGCGAGCAACGCTCCGGCGGTCGAAGTGTTTCTGGCGCGGAAGGGAGCGATGCGGACGCTGGCAGCGGGCGTGACGACCGTGCGCGATTTGAGCGCCGATCAGTACATGGACATGGCCATGCGGGATTTGATCAACCGCGGGGAAATGGTTGGGCCGCGGATGTTCGTGTCCGGATATGGCTTGTATGTTTCGATGGCGCCCTCGCGGAAGGATGCAGCGCCGCCGATTGGCGGGGTGATCGCGGATGGTGTTCCTGAGGTGTTGAAGGCGGTGCGACAGCAGGTGGCTGCGGGAGCGGACGTGATCAAAGTATATGCGTCCACCGGAACGGATGACGATGTGACGGGTTTCGAAACTTTCAACTACGAAGAGATCAAAGCCGCGGTGGATGCCGCGCACCAATTTGGGAAGAAGATTGCGATCCATTCCTATGGGCCGGACGGTGCGCGAGATGCAGTCGAAGCGGGCACAGATTCCCTGGAACATGCGACGGACATGGACGATAGGACGATTGCGGAGATGGCAAAGCGGGGCATCTACTACGTGCCAACGATTGACCACAACCGCTACTACATTGAAAACGGCGACAAGATCGGCTATGCGCCGGGCTATCAGCCGCGGTTGCAGGCGTTTATCGCGCGAAATCTGGAGACAGCGCGAAAAGCGCACAAGGCGGGAGTGAAATTCGCAATGGGCTCAGATGCGATCTACACGATGTTCGGGCAGAACACGAGAGAACTCGGTTGGTTCGTGAAAGCCGGGATGACGCCAGAAGAAGCGCTGAAAACCGCAACCTCGAATGCCGCGGAATTGCTCGGAAAGAGCAAGGAATTGGGGGCTGTCGCTCCAGGATATTACGGGGACCTTGTCGCCGTCGAAGGCGATCCGCTCGCCGACATTGGGGCCGCGATTGACAGAGTAAAGTGGGTGATGAAGGCCGGCCAAGCGGTAGTAGATGGGACGAAGGTGCAATGAAAAAGGCTAGACGTTTGCCTGTTGAGGGCTGCGCGGTTTTGAAATCGAGGTCCCTCTCCCACAGGTTTGGAAAGAGGCTCGGGCCGACGACAAAGTGGCGGTAGTTTGACGGTCTTTGAATGCTGGTGCTACATTCGATTGACCACGCAAAACGTACTCGCAGGTCGTCCAGCACCGCAAAATACCGAAGCGGAAACAGATTGAGGAGGGAGTATGGCAACCGCAGCAGCGCCGCGCGTCTACAAGAATTTCATCAACGGGGAATGGGTTGAGGCGAGCAAAGGGAAAGCTTACGAAAACCGCAATCCGGCGAACTCGGACGAGCTGGTAGGAATGTTTGTGTCCTCGAGTTCAGAAGACGTTGATGCCGCAGTCGATGCGGCGAAAGAAGCGTACAAATCGTGGCGGCTGATGCCTGCGCCGAAGCGCGCGGAGATTTTGTATCGCACGGCGGAACTGCTGGTTCAGCGCAAAGAAGAGTTTTCCCGGGACATGACGCGCGAGATGGGCAAAGTGCTGGCGGAATCACGCGGCGACGTGCAGGAAGCGATCGATATGACGTACTACATGGCAGGCGAGGGACGCCGTCTGTTCGGACAGACGACGCCGTCGGAGTTGCCGAACAAGTTTGCCATGAGCACGAGACAATCGGTCGGGGTGTGCGGGATGATCACGCCATGGAATTTTCCGATGGCGATTCCTTCCTGGAAAATGATGCCGGCCCTGGTGGCGGGGAACACCGTGGTGCTGAAGCCGGCCGAAGATACGCCGCTGTCGTCGTATCATTTAGTCCAAACATTGACCGAAGCGGGCCTGCCGAAGGGCGTGGTGAATCTGGTGAGCGGATATGGGCCCAATGCCGGCGCGGCGCTATCGCAGCACAAAGAGGTGCCGGTGATGAGCTTTACCGGCTCGACCGCGGTGGGAAGAATCATTGCGCAGGCCTGCGCGCCGGACTTCAAGCACGTGTCTCTCGAAATGGGCGGCAAAAACATCATCATCGTGATGGACGACGCCAATCTTGATCTGGCGATCGATGGCGCTGTGTGGGGCGGATTTGGAACCACCGGACAGCGCTGCACGGCGGCGAGCCGCATTGCGGTGCACAAGAGCGTGTATGGAGAGTTCGCGAAGCGTCTTGTCGAGCGCGTGAAGAAGCTGAAAGTTGGTGACGGCCTCGATCCGACGGTCGAAATGGGACCCTGCATTAATGAAGAGCAGCTCCACACAGTGATTTCGTACGTAGAAATCGGGAAAAACGAAGGCGCGAAGCTATTGACGGGAGGGAAGCGGCTCGACTCGGGCGCACACGCCAAGGGATGGTTTCACGAACCGACGTTGTTCGGGGATTGCTCGGCAAAAATGCGCGTGGCGCAGGAAGAGATTTTTGGGCCGGTCGTGTCGCTCATTCCGATTGGAAGCTTCGACGAGGCCATTGAAGTGGCAAACGGCGTGGCGTACGGGCTTTCGGCTTCGATTTATACGAAGAACGTGAATCAGGCATTTGCGGCGATGCGGGATATTTATACGGGCATCGTTTATGTCAACGCACCGACGATCGGAGCCGAGACCCATCTGCCTTTTGGCGGAACCAAGCAGACGGGCAACGGCCATCGCGAAGCCGCGATTGCGGCGATCGACTTTTATACCGAGTGGAAGACCCTGTACATCGACTATTCGGACAAGCTGCAGCGGGCGCAGATCGATAACAACTGAAAGCGCTGCTCACGCTTTATTGAGTAGTCACAAGGCGAGATTGCGGGGGCGGGTTTGCGCTGCTAGAAAATACCGACAGCGCGAGGAAGGTCTATAAACTGCGGATGAGCGTCTCGATCTTGTTAAGATGAAGAGCCTTGCAGGTTTACAGATCGATCCAGGACTACTACTCTGTGAGCATTAATGGGCCAGCTACAGCCTCTTCAATTGAACTGTCTGAGGACGTTCGAGCGAAGTTTCCAAATGCCATGGTGCTGTTTCCGGCAAGGGAGCGGGTTGCAAAGGATGATAACTCCGGCCATCCTCGGGAATCGCCTGATTGACCGGACTTGACAGGCTTTCTAAAATAGAAGGTAGCACTCCACCAGCGAGAGTGCTGCTATGAGAAACGCTCCACTCCAGGAACGGCGTAACCGGCAAATCCTGGCGGACCTGGTTCGGACGTACATCGAAACAGGCGAGCCGGTTTCGTCACGCGCGATTTCCCGGCGCTTTGAAGAAACCCTCAGCCCGGCGACAATCCGCAACGTGATGGCGGATCTTGAGGACGGAGGCTTCCTGTACCAGCCGCACACCTCGGCAGGGCGAGTTCCAACGGCCGCCGCGTATCGGTTCTTCGCGCAGGAAATCGCATCGCAAGCCACTTTGAGTGTGGCCGACAAAGAATGGATTCGACGCGAATTTTCGGGGGCGAATACCCGGGTTGAGATTACAGAGCGCGCCGGACACGTGCTCGCGGAAGTATCGAATGGGCTTGGCATAGTGGTTTCGCCTCCGCTTGGCCGGGCGGTGCTTGAGCATGCGCGAATCTGGCTGTTGCCTGACGGTCGAGTGGTGGTCGTACTGGTTTCCCCGGGCGGCGCCACCCGCGACAAAGTTCTGCGTCCACCGCGGATTTTCACGCAACAGGAGCTCGACGCTACCGCGGAATTCTTGAACCGGCAATATTCGGGGTGGACACTGGAAGGCATCCGTTCGGACCTGCTGGTCAAGCTCGCGACGGAAAGCGAACGTTACGAAGGGTTGTTGCGTGGTGCTCTGGCTTTGTGCGATCCAGTCGTGCTGGGTGACGAATCGTATTCGCAACTGCACGTTGAAGGGACAGCGCAGATTGTTGGTACGCCGGAATTTGCAAATCAGGCACAACTGCGCGAACTCCTCGCTGCGATCGAAGAGAAGCATCGACTGATAACGGTTCTGAACGCTTGCATTGACGTGCCGGAACCGGTGCTGGTGCAGATTGGATTGAAAGAAATTTCCCGGGCCGGAGACAATCTCGCGCTGATCAGTGCGCCGTACACACGCGTGGACGGTGTACAAGGCTCGCTGGGCGTCCTGGGGCCGACGCGCATGCACTACGAGCGTGCAATCAACGCGGTCGCATACGTGGCGAAAATCTTCAGTGAATCGCTAAGTAAGATTTCCTAGCCAGAAAAAGGGGCAATGCTGTGAGTGAGAAAGAGACTCGAATTCCTGCGACTCGCAGAGACGAAAATCCTGAAAGCAGCCTCGAAGCGGAATCGCTGCGCGCGGATGCCGACGTCACGAAACTGGCCACTGATTTGGAAGACCTGCGGCAGACCCTGCTGCGCCGGCAGGCCGACTTCGATAATTACAAGAAGCGCATCGAGAGGGAGCGCACGGAGGACGGCAAGCGGACGGCCGCGCGGTTGATCGAAGGCCTCATCCCGGTCATCGATGGGTTCGAACATGCTCTAGCCGCCCATCGCGAAGCTGAATACGAAAATTACCGCCGCGGCTTCGAACTGATCTACAAGCAGTTGCTGGAAAATATTTCGAAACTCGGAGCGGAACGCGTCGACCCGACAGGGAAGCCGTTTGACCCGCACCTGCATCAGGCGATGGATCGCACCGAGACGAACGAACACGAAGACGGCACGGTGCTCCAGGTGTTCCAGCCAGGATATGTGTTCCACGGACGCGTTTTGCGTCCGGCAATGGTGCGTGTAGCGGTGCATCCGGCGGCTGCATCGAAAGCAAATACCCATTAGCGGCCGATCGAACAGTAGCGGAGCGGGAAGTCGACCGCTCATCCCGTAAGGAAGGGAAGGAATGGCAAAGGTAAATCAGCGCGATTTTTATGAAGTGCTCGGCGTGAGCAGAACCGCCTCGGTGGAGGACATCAAATCTTCGTACCGCAAGGCGGCGCTGAAGTGGCATCCGGACCGCAATCCCGAGAACAAGCACGAAGCCGAGGCCAAATTCCGCGAATGCACCGAAGCCTACAGTGTGCTGAGTGACCAGGAAAAGCGGCAGATTTACGACACGTACGGCCACGCGGGCCTGAGCAATGTAGGCGGCGGCGTGGACTTTAACGGGACGATTTTTCAGGACTTCCACGATATTTTCGGAGATTTCTTTGGCTTTGAAGACATCCTAGGCGGGGGCGGACGCCGAGGCCGGACCCGTGCGCAGCGCGGCTCGGATCTTCGTTACGACATGACGCTGACGTTTGACGAGGCGGCTTCGGGCGTCTCCACGAAAATCAAACTGCCCAAGCAGGAACTCTGCGCGTCGTGCCACGGGACGGGAGCCAGGGCCGGAACCGGCGCGAGTGCCTGTCAAACGTGCGGAGGACGCGGACAGCTAGCCTACCAGCAAGGGTTCTTCAGTATCACCCGGACTTGCCCCGCGTGCCAGGGCGCGGGACAAATCATCAAGGAACGTTGCCCGGATTGCCGCGGCCAGGGCCGCATCGAACGGGAAAAAACGATCGACCTGCGCGTGCCCGCCGGTGTCGATTCCGGTACGCGTTTGCGTGTACCCGGGGAAGGCGAAGCGGGTGCGAACGGCGGGCCGAGCGGCGATCTATACGTTGTTCTCGATGTTAAGGAGCACCCGTTCTTCGAGCGCCGTGGCGCGGATTTGTACTGCACAATTCCGGTAAGCATTGCGCAAGCGGCGCTTGGCGCGGATTTGCCCGTCCCCGGGCTCGCAGGGGAGGAGAGACTGAAGATCCCCGAAGGCACACAGGGCGGAGCGGTGTTCCGCATCAAGGGCCGCGGATTGCCTGATCCAAGGGGCGGCGGCAAAGGTGATCTGTACTATCACGTGCGTGTTTTGACTCCGTCGAAGATGACGCGCGAACAGCGGAAGATCATGGAACAATTGGGCGCGACGTTAAAGGTGGAGAACCGGCCGGCCGAGCGCGGCTCTTCGATTTTCGACAAAGTGAAGGACATTTTTGGCTAAACGCGGCTGACGGCGGGTCCCGATTGCGAAGACGATTTTTTGTAGATGCGTTTAACGCAAACCGCGCGGTCCTCGCGGGTGACGCCGCGCATCATCTGGGCCGCGTGCTCAGAGCCGAGCCTGGGCAGCTCTACGAACTGAGTGACGGTCGATCGGTTTGGCTCGGCAGGATCGAACTTGCCAGCAAAGACCGCATTGAGTTTTCTTTGGTCGAGCCTGTTCCGGTCGGCACTTCCTCACTGGACAAGACCCTTTTGCTCGCGGTAGTGAAGTTTGATGCGTTCGAATGGGCGTTGGAGAAAGCCACCGAACTGGGCGTAAACCGGTTCGTTCCGCTCGCGACCCTGAGAAGCGAAAAGGGCCTGCTGGCCGCAGCTGGCAAGCGCAGCGAGCGTTGGAAGAAGATTGTTTTCGAATCGTCGCAACAATCTCGGCGGGTTCGCCTTCCAGTGATTGAGCCTGTTGCGGCGCCTCAGGCCGCGTTTGCTGCGTCCGGTCCGCAGGTGAAGCTGCTGCTTTCCGAGCGGGCCGAAGCGCGACCCCTCAGGAGGCTCCTCGACGGGCGCTCTGCAGACTCGGTTGCGCTGGCCATCGGTCCGGAAGGCGGATGGACTGAGGACGAGTTCGCTCTGGCGCGCAATGCGGGATTTGAAGAGGCCTCGCTGGGCAATCTGATTTTGCGCACGGAGACGGCGGTCGCAGCGTGTCTGGCTGCGGTGAATTACGCTCTCGAAGCCAAGACCGAATGACAGAGATTCATTCTGGAAACTGCAGCACTCCGCATGCTATAAAAGAAGCAGTTACGCAACAATGCAGAACTCGGACGAGCGCTCACTGACCCCTTCCGCGAATCCACATGAAGTAACCGTGGAACCCGGCTCCCATTCATCGCTCCTACTGTCGCAGCTTCCCGTGCGCGTTTCCTCTTCCGGCAGCAAAGACCGCCAGCATCTTCGTCATGAAATTCGCGTCTGGACGCGAGATCTTCTGATTGCCATCGGCCTGGCGCTGATCATCATCATCTTTCTCTACCAGCCGGTGAAAGTCGAGGGCACGAGCATGGCACCGCTGCTCTCAGACCAGGAACGCATTTTCATCAACAAATTTGTCTATCGATTTGAGCCGATTCACCGCGGCGACGTCGTGGTGTTTTGGTATCCCCTTGACCGGACGAAGTCGTTCATCAAACGGGTAATTGCGCTGCCGGGGGAAAGCGTCGAGATTCGTCAGGGCATCGTTTACGTAGACGGGCAGCAAATCAAAGAGCCCTACGTCCCTCCGCAGTATGAAGATTTGAGCGACTACGGGCCGGTGAATGTGCCGCCCAGCATGTTTTTTGTAATGGGCGACCACCGGATCAGTTCGAACGATTCCAGAGTTTTTGGCCCGGTCCCCAGCCGGTTCATTTATGGCCGCGCAGTTTTTGCATATTGGCCCGTGGATCACTTCGGCTCGCTTTCCACTGCCGAAGCGCAGGAAAAATGACCAACGGAGGGCACACTGACCGAAGTTCCGCATCGACCCGCAATTCTGGCGCTGGAGGACGGGCGCGTCTTTAATGGCCGTGCGGCTGGCGCAATCACGCGCCGCGGCGGCGAAGTCGTTTTCAACACCAGTCTCACCGGATATCAGGAAGTCTTCACCGATCCCAGCTACGCGGGGCAGATCGTTTGCTTGACCTATCCCCACATTGGAAACGTCGGTGCAAATCTAGATGATGAAGAGGCGCCGAGACCATACATCGAGTCGCTTGTGGTGCGTGAGTTCTCGCACATCGCTTCGAACTGGCGCTCCACTGAAACGGCGCACCTCTATCTAAATCGCCATAGAATTCCGGTTATCTGGGATCTGGACACGCGTGCGCTTGTTCGCCACATCCGGAAAGTCGGCGCGCTGCGGGGAATGGTCTCGACCGACGGAACTCCGGCGGATCAATTGATCCATGAAGCGAAGAGTTTGCCCACGATGGCAGGGCAGGAATTGGCCAGTCGCGTGAGCTGCGCAAAATCCTACGACTGGGCCAAAGGTTCGATCGATCTCGTGACCTCCCCATGGTCGGAAGAGATGGGTGAGGCCGCGGAAAATGGCGACACACAAAAGTTACGCGTAATCGCGTATGACTTTGGTATCAAGCAGAATATTCTGCGGCTGTTGACAGACCACCATTGTGAGGTCGGCGTCGTGCCCGCGGCCACCTCCGCCGAGGATGTGCTCGGCCTGAAACCCGACGGCGTCTTTCTTTCAAACGGCCCCGGCGACCCCGAGCCGATGGGCTATGCGGTTGAAAATGTCCGAAAGTTCATCGGCAAAGTGCCGGTCTTCGGAATCTGTCTCGGGCACCAGGTTTGCGGCATCGCGCTTGGCGGCAAAACATTCAAGCTCAAATTCGGCCACCACGGTTCGAACCATCCGGTAAAAAACCTGCTTACCAATCAGATCGAAATCACTGCACAGAATCACGGATTCTGCGTGGATCCGGAATCGCTGCCCTCCAGCGAAGTCGAAGTCACGCACCTCAATCTCAACGACCACACCAACGAGGGCATGCGCCATAAGTCGGCGCCGATATTTAGCGTGCAGTATCACCCGGAAGCATCGCCCGGGCCGCACGATTCGCACTATTTGTTCGCGCAGTTCACAGATTTGATGAAGGAATGGAAGCAGCCGGGAAGTTCACGGCGTTAGGCAATCCCGGACACGATAGAACAGAGTCTCGAAGAGGTGAGATGCCGAAGCGGAAAGACATCAGCAAGATTCTGATTATCGGGTCGGGGCCCATCATCATCGGCCAGGCGTGCGAATTCGATTATTCCGGCGTGCAGGCCTGCAAAGCGTTGCGCGACGAGGGCTACTTGACGGTCCTCGTCAATTCGAATCCCGCTACCATCATGACCGATCCAGAGATGGCGAACCGTACCTACATCGAGCCGCTTTCGAAGGACTATCTCGAAGCAATCATCATGAAAGAGAAGCCCGATGCGATTCTGCCGACGGTGGGCGGACAGACCGCGCTGAACCTCGCCGTCGAACTCGCCGAAAGCGGCATCCTCGAAAAACACAAAGTCGAAATGATTGGTGCTTCGCTGCGCGCCATCAAAGTTGCGGAAGACCGCCTGTGGTTCAAGGATGCTTGCCGCAAAATCGGTCTCGAAGTTCCCGCGTCGGCGCTCATCAACAACGCGCAGGACGCCATGCGTTTGTGTGAGCAGCTGGGCTTTCCGCTCGTAATCCGTCCTTCGTTCACTCTCGGCGGAACAGGCGGCGCGATTGCCTACAACCGGGAAGAGTTTGCGGATGCCATTTCGCACGCTCTGGACATGAGCCCGGTTCATGAAGCCCTCGTCGAAGAATCCGTTCTCGGCTGGAAAGAGTATGAGCTAGAAGTGATGCGCGATTTTCGCGACAACTTCGTGGTCATCTGCACCATCGAAAATTTTGACCCCATGGGTGTGCATACGGGTGACTCGATCACCGTCGCCCCCGCGCAGACGCTCACCGACAAGGAATATCAGCGGATGCGCGACGCGGCTGCCGCCATTATTCGCGAAGTGGGCGTCGAAACCGGGGGTTCGAACGTACAATTCGCGGTCAATCCCGAAAACGGCCGCATGACCGTGATTGAAATGAACCCGCGTGTTTCGCGAAGTTCGGCTCTGGCCAGCAAAGCCACGGGCTTCCCGATCGCAAAAATCGCAGCGCGGCTGGCCGTCGGAATGTCCCTCGACGAAATCCCCAACGACATCACCCGGAAAACGCCGGCATCGTTCGAACCGACGATCGACTATGTCGTCACAAAGATTCCCAAGTGGCAGTTTGAAAAATTTCCAGGATCGGACAGCACGCTCGGCACGCAGATGAAGTCGGTCGGCGAAGTGATGGCCATCGGCCGCACTTTCAAGGAGTCCCTGCAGAAGGCCATTCGTTCCCTAGAGCCACATACACCGTGGCGCGCGCCTGCCGATACGCCGGATTCGCTCCTTCGCGAAAAGCTCGCCACTCCCCGTCCCGACCGCATCCACTGGTTGCTCACCGCCGTCGACCGCGGTTTACATGCCGAAGAAATTTGCGAGCTGACCAAGATTGACCCGTGGTTTATCAAACAGATCGACGAGCTTGTGGCCATGAATAAGCGTGCCGCCGGCGTGACCGTCGAAACTGCGTCCAAAGAATTGCTGCGCGAGGTAAAGCGACACGGCACGAGTGACGAAACCCTGGCGCAAATGTGGAAGACCACACCGGCAGCAGTTCGCTTGCAGCGAGCGCGCTACGGCGTTTCTCCTGTGTTCAAACGGGTGGACACTTGCGCCGCCGAATTCGAGTCATTCACGCCGTATCTGTATTCAACTTACGAGGACGAAGACGAATCCGACGCACAAGCGCGACCGAAAATCATGATTCTGGGCAGCGGTCCCAACCGCATCGGACAGGGAATCGAGTTTGACTATTGCTGCTGCCACGCCTCTTTTGCACTGCACGAAGATGGCTACGAAACCATCATGGTCAATTGCAACCCGGAAACGGTTTCAACCGACTATGACACATCGGACCGGCTTTATTTTGAACCGCTGACCCTCGAAGACGTTCTCGCCATTGTGGAAAAAGAGAAGCCGCAAGGTGTCATCGTCCAGTTTGGCGGGCAAACTCCGCTGAATCTTGCGCTGGAGCTCAAGCGCAACGGCGTGCCCATCATCGGCACTGCGCCTGAATCGATTGATCTGGCAGAAGACCGACGGCGTTTCGGACGTTTGCTCGAAGAGCTGAAAATCCCTCAGCCGCGCAACGCAACGGCGCTTGTGCCGGAAGAAGCCGCGCGCCTTGCGAGCGAAATCGGCCTTCCCGTTCTCGTTCGTCCCAGCTACGTTCTCGGCGGACGGGCCATGGTCATTGCCTACGACGCAAACACCGTACAGGACTATGTCGCACAGGCAGCGTTGATGGGTCCTGCTCGCCCCGTGCTGATCGATCAGTTCCTCGAGGAGGCTACCGAGGTAGACGTCGACGCGCTTGCCGACGGCAGCAACGTAGTCATCGGCGGAATCATGGAGCACATCGAAGAAGCCGGCGTGCATTCCGGAGATTCTTCCTGTGTGCTGCCGCCCGTGAGCCTGTCACCAGCGGTTCTTGAAACCATTCGCGACTATACAAGGCGCCTTGCGCTCGCTCTCAAAGTCGTCGGCCTGATGAATGTGCAATACGCGATTCAACGGGACACGGTCTATGTTCTCGAAGTCAACCCGCGCGCCTCACGCACGGTACCCTACGTCAGCAAGGCCACCGGCGTTCCCCTGGCAAAAGTCGCCGCGCGTCTCATGTCCGGAAAAAAGCTCGCGGGCATGAATCTCCCGCTCGTTCATCATAACGGCGTCGCGGAAATTGCCGTTCGCGAATTCTATTCGGTCAAGTCGCCGGTTTTCCCGTTCAACAAATTCCGCGGGGTGGACACCATTCTTGGCCCGGAAATGCGATCGACCGGCGAAGTGATGGGGATCTCGACTTCCTACGGCCAGGCCTTCGCAAAAGCTCAACTTGCCGCAGGCCAGCGCCTGCCGCGCAAGGGCTCGGTGTTCCTTAGTGTCAATGACCGCGACAAAAAACACCTCACCACCATCGGGAAGGAACTTTCCGCACTTGGTTTTCAGCTCACGGCCACTCGCGGAACGGCGGCAGCCCTGCGGGCGGCCGGCATCGAGGCCGAAGGCGTCTTTAAGGTGAACGAGGGCCGCCCGAACATCGTCGATCTCATAAAGACGGGAAAGATCGATCTGGTCATCAACACGCCCCTTGGGCGCGAATCCTTCTACGACGAGAAATCCATTCGCCGCGCTGCCATTCGCTACAACATTCCGTGCATCACGACGCTAGCGGCAGGGCACGCGGCTGCGCGCGGCATCCGCGCCCTGATTGAGCAGGGAATTGAAGTCGCCGCACTGCAGGATCTTCATAGCACCCAGGCGGCTCTGTCGGGCTCGACCGGATCAGGGGACTAGCCTTTGGACCTTTCAGGCATTTTCCCCGCGCTGACGACTCCTTACCGCGAGGACGGCTCCGTCGCGCTCGATCACTTCAGAGCCAATCTCGCGCGCTACAACCCGACGGGCCTTTCTGGATATGTGGTTCTTGGCTCGACCGGGGAATCGGTCCTGCTTTCTTCCGCCGAAGGCGACTCCCTGCTGGCCGTCGCGAAGGAGGCTGCCGCGCCCGGAAAGCTTCTCATCGCGGGAACCGGGGCCGAATCCACTGTTGAAACCATCCACCGAACCAAGCGTGCTGCTAAGCTTGGCTACGACGTTGCGCTTGTCAAGACGCCCTATTACTACAAACCGGCCTACAAGCCCGAAGCCTATCTGCGCTACTACCGAAGCGTCGCGGACGCCTCACCGATTCCGATTCTCTTGTATTCCGTTCCCATTTTTACCGGAGTCGCTCTTGAAACGCCCGAAATAGTCGCGCTCGCCGAGCATCCGAACATTGTTGGCATCAAGGACAGCTCTGGCGCGATTCAGCGCGTTGTGGAGGTCTCGGGGCAGGCAAACAAGGACTTTCAAGTGCTTACAGGCGGTGCCGGGATCGTCTATCCTGCGATCTCGGCCGGCGCAAGCGGCGCCATCCTGGCACTGGCATCCGCTTTGCCAGAAAAATGCGTAGCTCTCTATGAACTGTCTAGGAGCGGCCGGCACGCGGAAACGCAAGCCTTGCAGCAACACCTTGCCTTAGCATCAAAAACGATCGTGTCTGACAACGGAATTGCCGGGGTGAAGTATGCGATGGATCTGCGCGGGTATTCCGGCGGCTTCCCTCGCTTGCCCCTGCTGCCATTGGGAGAAGAACGAAAACGGCAAATTGCCCAGGTGGTCGCTTCGTTTGAGCCCGCTGTAGCCAAGGCTTGACCCGTGCGCTTTTGATTTCTCTGGTGGCTTGTTCGGTTTCGAGAGATTCGAAAGCCTTGGCCGGTCCATTCGCGTGGTGAATGCTGGTTTCGCTTCGCCCAAAGCCAGTTGCGCCATTGCCGGGGTCGGAATTGACACCCGGTTCGCCCGCCGGCGCGAGCCGGGGTCCTTTTGCGCGTGGGATAACACTCTAGCCGGTCCGTGGGTCAATCGCCTGGAATTCACCGAGCCGAGCCCGACCGTCGAGAGCCAGGCTGCTCTCCTTCCGGGATTTCTCCCGTCAATTTGCTGTGACCGAATCGCCCAGCTATCATCTAAACTCCATGCATTGTCGCGTCCTGCCGATCGAGGCACTCCCTCACCAGCCGCAATTGCTGCGCGATTACCTTCATTCCTATGAGCGCGTAAGCGGCTTTTATCAGCATAAACCGGAGCTGGAGAGTATTCTGCGCGTCGCGCGCACCATCGACTTTCCTCGAGATCGCCGCGGCCAGGTTGCGGCAATCCTGCGCCAGCAAAATATCCTTCTGGGTTCGGGTGAGAGAACGCTCGCGAATCTTGATCGTCTCGAAAAAGGCGCCGTTGCTGTCGTCTCGGGGCAGCAGACCGGACTCTTCGGCGGCCCGTGTTATGCATTCTACAAAGCCCTTGCGGCGGTTCGTATCTCCAGGGACCTAACCGAACAGGGCATCGACGCCGTGCCGGTGTTCTGGATGGCGACCGAGGACCACGACCTCGATGAAGTTCGTCACGTCTCTTTCTTTCATGACGGAAAGCTTGTCAAATTCGAATTGCCCGCAGGCGTTGGGAACGGCGCTCCGGTCGGCCGCATCCCCCTGGGTCCGGAAATTGAACCGCTGCAAGCGGCGGCCTCAAAATTACTGAGCGATGTGGACGGCACGATCGCTCAGGTCCTCAAAGAGTGTTATCGCGCGGAAGAGACTTACGGTAGCGCCTTTGGAAAAATGTTCGCCCGCATTCTCAACCATGCGGGGCTGATCCTGCTCGATCCGCTCGATCTACGGTTGCACAAACTGGCCAGTCCACTGCTGTCCAAGGCGATCGAACACCGCGATTTGCTTGAACAGGAGTTGCTAGACCGCGGCAAGGCGCTCGAGAACTCGGGATATCCGGCTCAGGTAAAGGTCACTCCGCGAAGCACAGCGCTTTTTCACATTTCGCGCGACGGACGCCAGGCAATTTCGAGTGAGGCGGGTAGATTCGAATCCGGCAATCGATCCTGGACGCAAACTGAACTCCTCGATGCCATTGGCAACGAACCGGAAGCCTTCAGTCCTAACGCGCTGCTTCGGCCGGTAGTCCAGGACTTCCTTCTTCCCACGGCGGGTTACATTGGCGGACCCTCGGAGATTTCCTACTTCGCCCAATCTGAAGTCTTGTACCGCAGCCTGCTCGGCCGCATGCCGGTCCTGCTGCCGCGCGCCGGTTTTACCTTGGTGGACACCAAGGCTCAGCGCTTGCTAAAGCAATATGGCATTGCCGTCGAAGATGTATGGACGGGTCCGCAGGAATTGCGCAAGCGCATCAGCAAGGCCAGCGTTCCGGAAAATATTTCGCACCTGCTCGACGAAAACGGCCTCGAAATCAAGAAGCGTCTTCAGCAATGGTCCGACGCCGTCGCCGTTCTCGATCCCACCCTGAAAGACGCGGTGGATACGGCGCAGCAGAAGATCGCCTACCAGGCGGAGAAATTGCAAGAGAAGATCGGGCGAGCCCTCGACCACAAGTTCAATGTCTTGGCCGCGCATGAAGAATTTCTCTCAAATCTTTTGTATCCAGGCAAAACCCTGCAGTCGCGCGAGTTATGCTTCCTGACGTTTGCCGCCCGCTGGGGGCAGCAAGGCTTCGAAGAGATTGAGCGCCACTCCGCCATCAAGAACATGGGTTCGCACTTCATCATTCCCATCCCATAACTTCTGATTCACGAATGAAGACGCTTCGAATCAAAACCGCTCGCCGCACGCAGTTTGTAGACATCACGCGCGAAGTCGAACAGGCCGTACGCGATTCTGGCGTCACGCACGGGACTTGCTGCGTGTACGTTCCGCACACCACGGCCGGTGTCGCGATCAACGAGCACGCTGACCCGGACGTGGCAGGCGATGTCGAAGGCATCTTCGACCGTCTGATTCCTCATCGCGGTGGCTATCGTCACTCTGAAGGGAACACCGACTCTCACATGAAAGCGATACTGACAGGCACGAGTCAGACGATCTTTGTCGAAAGCGGAAAACTGGTTCTCGGTACCTGGCAGGGAATCTTCCTCTGTGAATTCGATGGCCCACGCCAGCGTAGCGTGCTGGTGAAAACCATTCCTGATCCTGCCTTATAGGGCGTTTTAATCGGCAACCATATGGTTGCATTTCGGTCAAGGCCCAGCTAAAATGCAACCAGGAGGTTGCGCATGAGCACAGATCGCATCGAGAAAAAGATTCTGCTCCACGCACCGCTGGCCAGAGTGTGGAAGGCTCTTTCCGATTCCAAGGAATTCGGACATTGGTTTGGCATGCGGTTCAACGGCCCTTTTACGCCGGGCGCAACGATGAGTTGCGTGATCGTTCCCACCGCCGTGAATCCGGAGGTGGCCAAAGCGCAGCAACCATACGAAGGCACTTCGTTCGAGATTACGATCGTTGAGATCGAGCCCCCGCGGCGATTGTCGTTTCGCTGGCATCCGGGCGCGGTCGATCCGGCTATTGACTACTCCGTGGAGCCGACCACGCTGGTTGTTTTCGAGCTGCAGGAAGTGAAGGGCGGCGTTCAGCTCACCATGACGGAATCCGGTTTCGACCAAATTCCGCTGTCCCGTCGCGGGAAAGCGTTCAAGGACAACGAAGGCGGCTGGACAATGGTGCTGACGCTGATTGAGGAGCACCTTGCGCAGAATCCGTAATACCGCTTCCGCTTCCCCGGTGCCAATTTTCGCGGCGTTGGGCGACAAGACGCGTTTGTGGCTGGTCTCGCGCTTGTGCGATCAGGGGCCGCTGTCCGTCACGCGTCTCACTGTCGGCTCGCGAGTCACGCGCCAGGCCGTCTCCAAGCACTTGCGCGTTATGGAGCAGTCTGGTCTCGTGCATGCCAGCCGTTGTGGCCGGGAGCGACGGTGGCAGCTTGACCAGGCACGCCTTAGGGCCGCGCGCCGGTACCTGGACCAGATCTCGCTCCAGTGGGATGCCGCACTCGACCGGCTTCGTGAGTTTGTCGAAGACTGAAGCCAGGAAAGCCCCGGACAGCGGCCTTTTCGCAAGGGCCTTTTTCGCGAACAGCAAAGGCGCTCGGCTGGCCATTTTGGCTCGCAGGAAGTGCCCTGCGCTTGTGCTAAAGTTTTCTCGATCTCATGACCCTCGGCATTTACATCCAGGTCCCGTTTTGCCAGACCAAGTGCACCTACTGCAATTTTCATACTGGTGTCGTGTCCAGCGCTCGATTCGCCCCTTACGCGGCGGCGGTCCAGGGGGAAATACGCGAGCATCGCATTCGCCTCGGGCACGCCGGTATCGCTCTGCCTGCATCGATTTCTGCTCTGACGGTTGACACCGTTTACTTCGGAGGCGGCACGCCAAGTCTCCTCGACCCGGCGCATCTTCACGCGCTCCTCGGCGCGATACGTGAAACCTTTTTCTGCGATTTCCGCGAAGTCACCCTCGAAGCCGATCCGGAGACCATCGTGCCGGAAAAAGCGGGGGCGTGGACAGCCGCTGGCATCAACCGCATCAGCCTCGGCGTGCAGTCCTTTTCCGACGTCGAACTGAAGGCGGCAGGCCGCATGCATCGCCGTGCGGATATTTATCGCGCCGTGCCGATTCTGCGGGCCGCCGGTATCCGTAACATCAGCTTTGACCTGATCGCGGGCCTGCCACACCAAACGCAGGAATCCTGGCACGATTCGCTCCAGGAACTCGTTCACCTCGCTCCCGAGCATGTTTCTGTTTATCTCCTGGAAGTAGACGAGGGCAGCCGCCTGGGCCGCGAACTCCTTCATGGCGGCACGAAGTATTCCGCCTCCGCCGTGCCTTCAGATGACGCCATGGCCGACTCTTACCATCTGGCGCGCACGATGCTTGCTGCGGCAGGCTACCAACACTATGAAATTTCGAACTTTGCGAAATCAGGCTTTGCATCCGAACACAATCGCAAGTACTGGCGCCGCGCTCCATACTTCGGCTTTGGGGCCGGTGCCCATTCGTTTTCCGGCACTGAACGTTGGGCCAATGTTCACGATCCGGCAACCTATGTCCAGTCCGTGGCAGTCGGAAAGACGCCAATCGAACAGCGGGAGACAATTTCGACTTCGCAAGCCCTCGAAGAAGAGCTATTTCTTGGCCTTCGTCAGCTCGCCGGAATCGACCTCGACCGTCTGCAACACGCATATGGCGTATCGCTGACAGACCGGTTTAGACCTCTTGAATCATCCGGTCTAGTCCAACGCAACGGGGCCGTGGTCCGCTTGGCTCCCGCACATCTGAGCATTTCCAACGAGGTCTTCGTCGAGCTGATGCGCTAGCCGGCGCGGTTCGTCAACCTTCATTCGGGGGAACAGTACAATGCCTGCACAATCGACAAGCGATCCGGAGAGGGAACTGCAGTCGCCGCCCGGCGAAGCGGGCGTGGTCGATTTGCGCAGCGACACGGTTACTCGTCCGACACCGGCGATGCGCCGCGCCATGGCCGAGGCCGAGGTCGGCGATGACGTCTATCTCGAAGACCCGACGGTCAACAATCTTGAGCGCCGCGCCGCGGAGATCTTCGGGAAGGAAGCGGCCCTCTTTGTTCCCACAGGTTGCATGGGCAACCTCATCGCCATCAAGGTTTGGACCCATCACGGCGATGAAGTGATCTGCGAAGAGCGCAGCCACGTCAATCTCTACGAACTTGCTTCCATGTCGGCAATCGCCGGTTGCATGCCACGGGTGGCTCGTGGGCAAGATGGGATCCTGAGCTGGGCCGACATTGAATCCGTGATTCGTCCCAAAATTTATTATGACTCGCAGACCGCCTTGGTCTGCCTTGAAAACACTCACAACATGGCTGGCGGGACGCTCTATCCGGTCGCCCAAACGAACGATATCTGCGCCCGGGCGCACGCGGCCGGCCTAAAAGTCCATCTGGATGGGGCGCGCGTTTTCAACGCTGCCGCGGCGCTTGGAGTGCCGGTTTCCGAAATCGCGCGCAACCTTGATTCTGTCATGTTCTGTCTCTCGAAGGGTCTCGGCGCGCCGGTTGGCTCCATGGTCGTCGGCTCCCAGGACTTCATCGACAAAGCTCGCATCTACCGCAAAATGTTTGGCGGAGGCATGCGCCAGGTAGGCGTGCTGGCGGCCGCTGGCAGAATCGCGCTCGAGGAGTCCCCTAAACGCCTGGCCATTGATCATCAAAACGCACAGCGCCTGGCCGAAGGCATCGCTCAAATCCCGACCCTGCGCATCGACGCCACGGGCGTCAAAACCAACATCGTTATCTTCGATTGCAAGCAGACCGGCTGGGACGCTGTGCAATTGTGCGATGCCCTAAAACCGCACGGAATCTGGGCGCTCGACACCGCCCCGTACTCGGTCCGCTTCGTTACGCATTGCGACGTGGACGCCCAGGGCGTCGACCGCGCTTTGAAGATCCTGCGCGCAGTCGTCAGGAAATCTCAAGGGAGCGCTGCATGATCCGCATCGTGGAAAATCGGTTTCTTTTCGGCATTGTGATTCTCGGTCTTTCGCTTTGCTCGAACAGCGGGCTCCGGGCGCAATCCGCTGCAAGATCTCCGTCCGGCAAACCGACAGCGGGCGAAGCAAAGGCCTTTCTCGACGAGGCCGAAAAACAGCTCTTCCGTCTGGGCATAAAGGAAGAGCGTGCCGCCTGGGTCCAGCAGAACTTCATCACCGTGGACACCGAGCAGATCGCCGCCGACGCGAATCAAGAACTGACGGCGAAGAGTGTCGAGCTATCGAAGCAAGCCCACCGTTTCGATGGACTGTCGCTTCCCCCTGAACTCGCGCGGAAAATGCACATCCTGAAAATCTCAACGCTGCTTCCTTCCCCAAACGATTCCGCCCAGCAGGCAGAACTCGCGCAGATTGAAGCTTCGCTCGACGGCGACTATGGCAAAGGCAAGTGGTGTCCGGAGGGCCAGCAGCAAGGGTGCCTTGATGTTACGGCTGTCGGCCAGTTGATGGCCAAGAGCCGCAATCCCGAGGAACTCAAAAATGCCTGGGCCGGCTGGCAGGCTGTCGGCGCTCCCATGCGCGACCGCTATGTCCGCATGGTGGAGCTGACAAACCAGGGAGCAGGTGAGCTTGGCTTTCACGACGTCGGCGAAATCTGGAAATCGCAATACGACATGCCCGCCGAACAGTACGAAAAAGAGGTCGACCGTCTGTGGCAGCAATTGCAGCCGTTTTACGCTTCGCTGCACGCCTACGTCCGCGCCCAGCTCGTCAAGAAATACGGCAAAGAGATTGTCCCGCCGTCCGGCCCCATTCCCGCGCATCTGCTCGGAAACATCTGGAGCCAGGAATGGAACAACATTGCCGATCTGATGGACCCGCCGAAGTCCCCGCAAAGCTACAACCTCACGAAAATCTTGGAAGACCGTAAGACCGATGCAAAAAGCATGGTCAAATACGGAGAAATTTTTTTTGTGTCCCTCGGTTTTGCGCCCCTTCCGCAAACTTTTTGGGAGCGCTCTCTCCTCACCAAGCCCGCCGACAGGGAAGTCGTATGTCACGCCAGCGCCTGGGATCTCGACGCAAAGGATGACCTGCGCATCAAGGTTTGCGTTCGCACCACTGCAGAGGATTTTGGAACTGTTCACCACGAACTCGGTCACAACTTCTACCAGCGCGCGTACAAGGATCAGCCTCCTCTTTTTCAAAATAGCGCCAACGACGGTTTCCATGAAGCCGTGGGAGACACCATCGCTCTGTCCATCACTCCCGAATACCTGAAGCAAATCGGCTTGATCAATTCGGTTCCCCCGGCTTCCGGGGACACGGAATACTTGCTCAATGCGGCTCTCGAAAAGGTAGCCTTTCTTCCCTTCGGTCTTCTGGTCGACAAGTGGCGCTGGGACGTCTTCTCCGGCAAGATCAAGCCCGAAAATTACAACAAGGCCTGGTGGGAGCTTCGCACCCGCTACCAGGGGATCGCTCCGCCCGTTTCCCGCTCCGAGACGGACTTCGACCCGGGTTCCAAAGCTCACATTCCAGCCAATACGCCGTACTCGCGTTACTTCCTCGCGCGCATTTTGCAATTCCAGTTTTACCGCGCCATGTGCCGCGAAGCCGGCTTCACGGGGCCGCTTTATCGATGCTCGTTCTATGGCAACAAAGCAGCCGGCAAAAAACTCAGCGAGATGCTCGGCATGGGTGCCAGCAAGCCTTGGCCGGAGGCGCTCGAGGTGCTGACTGGCGAGAGACAAATGGATGCAGGCGCGTTGATTGAGTATTTCGCCCCTCTCAAATCCTGGCTCGACGAACAAAATCGCAAGAACAACAACCCCGTCGGCTGGTAGTGAAGTGGTATAAAATTACTTTTGTTCAGCCATAGCAATTTCTTTGATTTCCAGAGCTGACCGACGAGGGCCCGTGGACTTTCACTTTACCGATGAACAGCAACAGCTCCGCCGCAGCATTCGTGAATTCGCCGAAGGCGAAATCGCCCCGCACGTTATGGAATGGGACGAAGTCTCCCACTTTCCCACGGAAATCATGCCCAAGCTCGCGGAAATGGGTCTTCTCGGGATTATCTTCCCGGAGCAATACGGCGGCGCGGGGCTCGGCTACATCGAGTACGTGATCGCGATCGAGGAACTTTCTCGTGTCGACGGCTCGGTAGGCATCATAATCGCTGCGCACAATTCGCTCTGTTCCAACCACATCTTCAAATTCGGCAGCGAAGCGCAGAGGCAAAAATATCTAGCGCCCCTCGCGCAAGGAAAGAAGATCGGCGCATGGTCGCTGACCGAACCCGAGGCAGGTTCGGACGCAGGCGGAACCCGTACTACAGCCAAGCGAGATGGCGAAAACTGGATCATCAACGGCGCCAAAACGTTCACTACCAATGGACACTACGCCGATATCTGCGTTGCTATGGCCGTCACGGACAAATCGAAGAACTCTCATGGGATCAGCGCCTTCATCGTCGAAAAGGGAACTCCCGGCTTCAAGCCGGGCAAGAAGGAAAACAAGCTGGGCCTGCGCGCCAGCGATACTTCGGAAGTTATCTTTTCCGACTGCCGCGTGCCTTACGAAAATCTGCTCGGCGTGGAAGGCGAAGGTTTCATCGGAAGCCTCAAAATTCTCGATGGCGGACGCATTTCGATCGCCGCGCTCGCGCTGGGCATGGCCCAGGGCGCGCTCGACGCCAGCGTAAGATATGCCAAGCAGCGCAAACAGTTCGGCCAGCCCATCAGCGAATTTCAGGCCATTCAGTTCAAGCTCGCCGACATGGCCACGCAGGTTGAGGCCGCTCGCCTGCTCGTCTATCAAGCTGCCTGGCTCGCCGATCGGAGCGACGTTCGCTTCACGCGCGAATCCAGCATGGCCAAGCTGTTTGCCAGCGAAGTTGCCGTCCGTGTCGCCAACGAGTGCGTGCAAATTCACGGCGGCTACGGTTTCATCAAGGATTATCCGGCGGAGAAGTATTATCGCGACGTGAAGCTCTGCACCATCGGCGAAGGCACCAGCGAAATCCAGAAACTGGTCATTGCCCGCCAGCTCCTCGGCAAGAAATAATACCAACATGCTTCTGCCCGTCGCCCCACGGCGCGCCCGACAGGATCGAAATGCCGCTGCCCATTGAACCTTGGGCGGAGCAGATCCGCGCTGGGGAGATCCGTGCCATTTCGCGGGCTATCACCGCAATTGAGAATCACGCTCCGGAGGCCGAGCCGCTCCTTAAGATTCTTTTTCCGCAAACCGGGACCGCATATCTGACCGGCATCACCGGCGCCCCTGGCACCGGCAAAAGCACTCTCGTCGATCGCCTGGCTGCCCATTATCGTAAAGAGCAAACGCCCGTCGGCGTCATTGCCGTCGATCCCACCAGTCCATACACCGGAGGCGCGATCCTGGGCGATCGCATCCGCATGCAGAGTCACGCAGGTGACGCAGGCATTTTCATCCGCTCGATGGCCACCCGCGGATTTCTCGGCGGCCTTGCTCGTGCCACTGCCGAGGTTGCGCTGCTCCTCGATGCGGCTGGCAAGCGCCAAATCCTGATCGAAACCGTCGGCGTCGGCCAGGACGAAATTGACATCGTCCGCCTGGCCGACTGCGTCATCGTGGTTCTGGTGCCCGGCCTCGGCGACGACATTCAAAACATGAAAGCCGGTCTGATGGAAATCGGCGACATCTTCGTCCTCAACAAATCCGATCGCGAAGGCGCGGACCGCCTCGAAGAGCAACTCCACGCCATGCTCTCCCTCGTCATGCCAAGGGATGGTTGGCATCCGCCCGTGATTCGCACTGTAGCCACCGAAAACAAGGGCATCGACCTACTCGCCGGCAGCATCACGAAGTTCCGCGCCCATTTCGAATCCAGCGGTGAACGCAGCAGGAAACACGCAGAGCATTGGCGCAATCATCTTCTCGAGCTGCTCGAATCGCGTCTTATCGAGCGCGTCCTCAATGCCGCCGGCGGGGAGGCCGCGCTCAATCAACTCGCAGCCGATGTCGCGGAACGCCGCAAAGACCCCTTCGCGGCCGTCAACGAAATCCTCGCCAAAAGCGGCCTAGAAACCTAGGGACCGTCGCGAATGCACATGGGCGAGATCGAAGTCCGGCACATCCATGGCGGCAATTTCTACCTGGACGGTGGAGCAATGTTCGGCGTCGTCCCTAAGCCTCTTTGGGACAAGAAATCGCCGCCCGATACGCGCAACCGTATCCGCCTCGCGGCAAGCTCATTGCTTGTCCGCACGGCGAGCAAAAACATCCTCATTGAAACCGGCAACGGCACCAAGTGGCCTGAGAAGCTTCGCGATATCTACGGTATCCAGGAAGGCGATCCGCTCACTGAAAATCTCGCCGCCTTGGGCGTCAGCCCCGAACAGATCGATCTGGTCATCAACACGCACCTGCACTTCGATCACGCCGGCGGCAACACAAAGATCGTCGGCAACAAGGTCGTCCCGGCTTTTCCAAATGCCCGCTACATGGTCCAGGCGGGCGAGCTGGTTCACGCCGCGAACCCCACCGAACGCGATCGCGCAAGCTATTTCGAGGACAACTTCCTTCCGATGGAGCAATCGGAGCAATGGAAAACGGTCTCCGGCGACACCGAAATACTGCCTGGCATTTCCGTCGTCGGCATTCCGGGGCACAACGCCGACATCCAGGCAGTCAAAATCACCGGGGGCGGCAGAACCCTGGTCTTCGTCGCCGACCTGTTTCCCACACGCCATCATCTTCCGCTTCCCTGGATCATGGCCTATGACCTTTATCCTTTGCAGACGCTCGAAACCAAGCGAAAATGGATACAGAGCATTGTCGAGCATGGCTGGATCGTCGTTTTTGGTCACGACCCGGACCTTCCCGCAGCAACACTGCATGCGCGGGAAGGCAAAATTGAATTCGAGTCTGTAGATCTCGATCGGTAACTCCCGCACGAAAGGGAACTCTGCTTTGAAATCAGCGAAGGCGAAGACTGCTGGCAAGAAAGTTCAAGCAAGCATTGGAATCATTGGCGGAAGCGGCTTGTATGCGATGAAAGGTCTCACGGACGCCAAAGAAATTCGCGTGAAGACTCCATTCGGCGACCCGTCCGACGCTATCGTCACCGGACTTCTCGAAGGCAAACGCGTCGCCTTCCTCGCGCGCCACGGCCGCGGCCACCGCATTCTCCCCACCGAAATCAATTTTCGGGCAAATATCTATGCGTTGAAGCTGCTTGGCGTAGACCGCATTTTTTCCGTCAGCGCGGTCGGCTCCCTGAAGGAAGAGCTGGCTCCCGGCGAATTTCTCGTGGCCGACCAGTTCGTCGACCGTACCAGAAATCGGGTGTCCACCTTTTTCGGCGGGGGCCTGGTCGCTCATGTGACCTTTGACAAGCCTACCTGCCCGCAGGTTTCGCGCTTCTTGGCCGATGCCTGCGTTCATTGCGGCGTCAAAGTCCATCGCAAGGGCACATACATCTGCATGGAGGGCCCGCAGTTTTCGACTCTGGCTGAAGCTCACATGCATCGCGCCATGAACTTCGACGTCATCGGTATGACCAATGTCACCGAAGCCAAGCTCGCGCGCGAAGCCGAGTTGTGCTACGGCATCATCGCCATGATCACGGACTACGATTGCTGGCACCCTGATCACGAGTCGGTCACCGGCGCACAAATCATCGCCACGCTCAATCAAAACGCTGAAAACGCACAACGCGTGGTGCGCGAAGCGGTCAAAGCCCTTTCCGTCGAGCATGAGTGCAAATGCGATTCGGCTCTCGCTCACGCGCTCATCACCGATGGGAAACTCGTCCCGGCGGCCACGAAGAAGCGTCTGGCGGCCATCATCGGCAAATATATTTCTTAGTTTTCTGCAAGGTGGCGGCTTGACGCCGCTTTTGTATTCGTTTCCACGAACTCGGAGGACTGTGAATGTCGCTACTGGTTGTAGGTTCCGTGGCATTTGATGCTATCGAAAGCCCCTATGGAAAGGTGGACCGCATCATCGGCGGTGCCGCTACGTATTTCGCAGTCGCAGCCAGCTTTTTCGCGCATGTGAACCTCGTGGGCATCGTCGGGAGCGATTTCTCTGAGAAGGACGAATCGATCTTCCACCGCCGCAAGATTGATACCTCCGGGCTTGAGCGCGCTGCCGGCAAATGCTTCTTTTGGTCCGGAAAATACTCTCAGCACCTGAACGAACGCGAGACGCTGATCACTGAGCTGAATGTATTTGCCGACTTCAGGCCGAAACTCCCGGAAAAGTTCCTTGCGTCCAAGCACGTCTTTCTCGCCAACATCGCGCCCGACTTGCAGCGCGGCGTTCTCAAGCAAGTAAAGGGAACTCCAAAACTTGTGGCGCTGGACACCATGAACTACTGGATCGAGCGCACTCCCGCCGAGCTTCGCGAAACGCTGAAGCACGTCGACATTCTGATGATCAACGACTCTGAAACCCGCCAGCTTTCCAACGAACACAATCTGCTCCTCGCGGCCCGTCACATCTTCAAGCTGGGTCCCTCCACCCTCGTCGTGAAGCGCGGTGAATACGGCGCGATGCTTGTCGACAAGCAAGGCGTCTTCTGTGTTCCCGCGTTTCCCCTTGAAGAACCGCATGACCCCACCGGTGCAGGCGACTCTTTTGCCGGAGGCTTCATGGGCTATCTGGCGGGCTGCGGCCAGTCGAACGACGCTGCTCTCCGCCGCGCCATGGTATATGGCTCGGTCCTCGGCAGTTTCGCCGTAGAGGAATTTGGCCCGGAGCGCCTTCGTAGGCTCAAACGCCGCGAGATACACGCCAGGGCACGCCATTTCTTGAAACTCACGCAGTTCAAACTGTAGCGCGTGTAGAATCCACTCAGTGCCGAACCGCAACCCGTTCGGGCGCTACACACAACATGCTTCCTCTCAGCACGATTACCTATCGGCTGCTCTGGGCGGCTGTTCTTGGCTCAGTGATTGGCGTCGAGCGGAGCATTCGCAAACGTCCAGCCGGAATGCGCACGAGCGTTTGCGTTTGTCTCGGCGCCGCGCTGTTCACGATTCTTTCCGCTGAGTTTGCGAAGTTGACTGGCGACAGCGCCACCACGCGCATTGCTTCGAACATCGTCCAGGGAATTGGCTTTCTCGGCGCCGGCGTCATTCTCCGCGAACGCGGAAGCGTCGTCGGCTTGACCACAGCCGCTACAATTTTCATCGAAGCCGCCATCGGTATGGGCGCCGGAGCCGGTTTCTATCAAGCTTCGGGAGTCGCCGCGCTAATGGTGTTGTTCGCCCTTGCCGGTCTCGTTTACGTGGAAGACCTTCTCAAACTCAAATCTCGCTACATGCTCTTTCGCGTGACAACCGATAACGCGGCCGACCTCGTTGCCGAAGTCCATCGCATTTTTCGCGACCTCAACATCAGGCTCGACAACTGCCAGGTTTCGTCGTTGGGCTCCAAGCACATGGTTCAGTTCGATGCCGATGTTACGCAGCGTCAGCAGGAGCAGGCTCTTTCCGCCATGAGCCGTCCCGGCGTTTCCGTCGAAATGTTGCCGATCGAGAGACAACACGAATGACGTCGGCTCCCGCGATTCAAAAGCCGAAGGCTCTGCGCCAGGGATCGCGATTCGCTCCCATCGCGCCGTCGTCACCGGCCAGGGATGACCGGACCGCGGCCGGAGAACGGGAACTCGAACGTCTAGGATTTTCGGTTGCGCCGCGAAAGGTGATGGAACCCGAGGGCTATTTCGCTGGACCCGCAAGCGCGCGCCGCGCTGAGATCCTGGCGGCCTTACAAGATTCCTCGATAGAAGCTCTGGTTGCTACGCGCGGTGGCTACGGCTCAGCCTACCTATTGAACGAAGGCTTGCCGAGTTCCTTGCCGCCGATCAAGCCACTGGTTGGCTTCAGCGATCTCACCACGCTGCAAATCTACCTGTGGCAGAAACATCGCTGGGTCACGTTTTACGGCCCGATGCTCGCCGCAGGTCTTGACTCCGGCTACGGCGTGCCCCACGGCTACGACTTGGATTCCTTTAGCAACGCCCTTATCAAGGCCGGTTCTGGCTACGCCCTCAACCTATACGGCGAACCCGTGGGTCCAGGCTCTGCTGAGGGCATCCTGCTCGGGGGTGCCATGACCCTTGTGGAAGCAACGCTTGGCACAGACTGGGAACTGGACACGACCAATGCGATCCTGGTTCTGGAAGACCGTGCCATGAAGCCCTACCAAATCGATCGGGTGCTTCTTCACCTCAAACACGCCGGGAAATTTGCCCAGGTCCGCGGAATCGTTCTCGGCGATTTTCCGGATTGCGAGCCCCCCGTATCGGATAGTCCTTCGGTTCGCGACGTGGCGCAACGCATTCTCGGCCCTCTCAGCATCCCGATCGTTTTCGGTGTGCCGGTTGGCCACACCGCGCGACCGCTGCTTACGCTTCCGCTTGGTGTTCGAGCGCGACTTTCTGCGGAAGGCAGTGGCACACTAGAAATTCTCGAACCGGCGGTCACTCCCTGATGAAAACAGCCACAGAGACCAAGCACGTTCACATCATCGGCATCGGTGGTTCGGCGATGGCGCCGCTCGCCGGAATGCTACGTGAGCACGGCTTCCGTGTTACTGGCTCGGACTCGGGTGTCTACCCGCCAGCGTCCACGCTTCTCGACAGTCTTGGCATTTCCTACTTTCCGTCTTTTGACGCGGCGCATCTTTCACCGCAACCCGACCTCGTCGTCGTCGGCAACATCATCGCGCGCGGCAATCCGGAACTTGAAGAAACGCTCGAACGCAAAATCCCTTACCGTTCCATGCCCGAGATCCTCGAAGAAGTATTCCTTCCCGGCAAGCATTCCATTGTCATCAGCGGCACTCACGGAAAAACCACGACGACCGCCATGCTCGCGTGGATTTTCCATTCCGCCGGAAAGCAGCCCACCTTTCTGGTCGGCGGAGTTGCCGAGAATTTCGGCAAGAGCTATGGCCTCGGGCAGGGCAGCGAAATGATTCTCGAAGGCGATGAATACGAAACTGCTTTCTGGGACCGCGGACCGAAATTCTTTCACTACCATCCCGACGACCTGATCATGACCTCACTGGAATACGACCACGCGGACATTTATCCCGATTTCGCCACATATCAGCTTGCATTCAGACGCCTTGTGAATCTTGTGCCGCGTTCCGGAAGCGTAGTCATCTGGGGCGATAACGATGCCCAACCATCCGGCTCCGCGCTCCGCGAAGCCGCCGCAAAAGCCTTCTGTCCGGTAATTACGTACGGTTTTTCCTCTGCAAATGATTGGTTCGCCAGCGAGCCTGAATTTGCCGGTGACACCATGCAATTCCGCGTGGCCCGTGGCGACAAGATTTTCGGGGAATTTTCCCTCGCTGCTTCTGGAAGGCACAACGTTTTGAACGCTCTCGCCGCCATCATCGTCGCGCAGGGCAGGGGCATCACCGTTCGGTCGCTCGAACAGGCCCTGGCGTCGTTCCGATCCGTGCGCCGTCGCCTCGACGTCAAGGGCGAGTATCGCGGGATCCTCGTTGTCGACGATTTCGCGCACCATCCCACGGCCGTTCGCGCCACGATAGAGGCGGCACGCGGCCGCTGGCCGGGCCGCCGCCTCTGGGCAATTCTCGAACCGCGATCCAACTCCATGCGGCGAAAGATCTTTCAGGAGACTCTGCCGCAAGCTCTCGCTCTCGCGGACCGCGTCGCGCTTGGCGGCGTCTTCCGCGCCCAGCAGCTTGGGGACGAAAACCGCCTTGATCCGGAAACCGTCGCAAGCGGCGTCCGCTCTCTCGGCAAGGAAGCAAATGTCGTTTCCGGCGGTGAAGCCATGGCCGAATTTCTGGCCGCGAACGCAAAGCCAAACGATCTCTTACTGATCATGTCTAACGGCAGCTTCGATGGACTTTGCGAAGAGCTTCTGAAAAAATTAGGAACGCCACAGCCGGCGCCAGCCGAGGCCAATCCTAGGTGACACACCGCCATCCGCGTTTCTCCCTGCGCTTCTTCCTCTTTGTTCAACTCCTACTGGGCCTGTCTGTTGCGGTCCCTTGTCGTGCAACGATTTCCTACGAGATTTCTCTGGCCCAGCCATCGCAACATCTTTTCCACGTCACCGTTACCGTTCCCGAAGTGCACGAGGATTTGCTTTTGCAAATGCCCGCCTGGAACGCGCTTTACGAGATACGCGACTTCAGCAGCCGCGTCCAGCGAGTCCAAGCCTTTTCCGGACAGCAACCACTCGCCATCGAAAAGCTGGACAAGCTTACCTGGCGCATTCAGGGCCAAGGCACAATCACCGTCCGTTACGCGACATACTGGGACAGCGCAGGTCCATTTGCGTCTCAACTGAACGAAGATCACGCCTTCATAAACCCCGCTATGGTCTTGATGTACGTGCCCGATCGGCGAAACGAAGATGTTTCTCTGACCCTTCGCGATGTTCCTCGTAGCTGGCGAATCGAATCGCCGCTGCTGGCTTCGGCAACCGACACGGTTTCGCTGGATTCGCTGGCCGCCCCCAGCTATGATGCGCTTGCTGATGCGCCGCTCGAACTCGGCTCATTCTCGGAATTTACCATTCCGGGCATTACGCCGCCGGTTCGCGTTGCGATTCACGGTGACGGTTGGAAGCAAACTTACGTCGAAAATACACTGCGCAAGATTTGTGCATACGAAATCGCGTTAATGGGCGGCGCTCCGTTTGATCGTTACCTTTTCATTTATCACACTGGCAAAGCGGCGATGGGTACAGGTGGCGGAATGGAGCACGCGAATTCGACCGCCATCCATACTTCCTCTGGCAGCCAAATCGCCGGCCTCTCCGCTCACGAGTTCTTCCATCTTTGGAACGTAAAGCGCATCCGGCCTGCCTCGCTCGAGCCCATCGACTACACACGCGAACAATTCACTCGGGCTTTGTGGTTTGCCGAGGGCGTAACGAGCACCTACGCCAGCTTCACGCTTGTGCGTTCCGGCATCTGGTCGAAGGAGGATTTCTACAACGACCTTGCGCGGCAAATCAATGAACTCGAATCGCGCCCCGCGAATCGCTGGCAGAGCGCCGAGCAATCGAGCCTCGATACCTGGCTCGACAAATACGATTATTACAACGGTCCCGAAGTCAGCGTCTCCTACTACGCAAAAGGGCAGGTTCTCGGTGTGCTACTCGATGTTCTGATTCGCGATCGCACGGACAACGCGCGTTCGCTCGACAACGTGTTTCGCCGGATGAATGAAGAGTTTGCGCAAAAGGGAAGAACGTACCGCGATAGTCTGGACGTTCGGCTGACCGCGGAAGAAATCGCGGGAGGTTCCTTCGAGGAGTTTTTTCGCAAGTACGTTAAAAACGCGGAGCCGCTTCCGTACGAATCGGTTTTTGCCAGAGCGGGCCTCTTGCTCGAACAACAGGAGATTGTGCGGGCTGAACTTGGCTTCTCGTTTGAGCGCGACGCCAGCGGCAAGGCCGTGGTGCGTACGGTTGCTCCAGGCTCGACGGCGGAAAGGGCAGGATTGCTGGTAGGGGATGAAATCTCTGAATGGAACGGAGAAGGTATTCCGCGTCGCGTCGAGGCCTGGTTGCACGGCAAGAAACCCGGAGAAGTGCTGAAGCTGCGCGTTCTGCGGGACGAAAGACCCGCGGAAATTGCGCTGAACCTTGGCGGAAGGACCAGCAGCCTATTTACGATTGCGGAAGATCCACAGGCCGCGCCGAAACCGCGCGCAATTCGCGACGGGCTTTTGCGCGGCAAAACATCCGCAGCGAAGGCTGCCAATGCAGCCGCGTATTGAATAACACTCATCAGCTACATTTCAAGTTCGCCTTGACGCGCGAAGGCGCATTCGAGAAAGTGGCCTGAGCCCAGACCCCATGCTGCGCACGCTCTTCATCGCAATATTTCTTTCGCTGTACTGCATCATCGTCGGCATACCCCTGCTCATTTTCACTGTGATCGCGCGGGATCCCACATCGCTGTACTGGGCAGGAGTTCGCGGCACGATGTTTTTTGTACGGGTCATCGGGGTGCGCGTGCGAGTCACCGGCACGGAGCGAATTCCACCGGGTACCTGCCTATTCGTTGCGAATCATACGAGCTCGGCAGACGCTCCGGCGGTAGTCGGCGCGATCCCGCGGCGGATCGCCATTTTGCTGAAAAAATCCCTTTTCAACTATCCGATCGTCGGCCAGGCGTTTCAGCTTGCGCATTTCATTCCCGTAGACCGCGCGAAACACGACTCCGCAATAGGCAGTATGGAAAAAGCAATCGAGGCAATGAAAAACGGGCAATCGTTCCTGATTTATCCGGAAGGAACGCGAAGCCCCGACGGGCGCCTGCAGGAATTTAAAAAAGGCGCGGTGGTGATGGCCATCAAGGCCGGCGTGCCAATCGTACCGATTGCTTGCTCCGGCGCGCATCGCGTGATGGAGAAGCGATCGCTCGTGATCCGCCCCGGAGAAATTCTGGTGGAATTCCTGGAGCCGGTCGACGCATCGAAATTCACGTTTGAGGAGCGCGAGAAGCTGAACGAAACGGTGCACGACAGAATGGCAGCGGGCCTGCCGCCTGATCAAAAGCCGTTTGGTTTTCCCGGCGCGGCTTAGCGATTCCTCAATACAGTCGAGCCGTTCTCTTCAGGTTGGCGATTTCTTCCTCCAATTCACGTACCTTGCGCTGCAATTCGGGCAGGCGATTGAGGGCGGCCTGGGTTTTGAGCCACTGACGATTCTCGACCGCGGGATAGCCGGAAAAGAGGGCGGCGGCGGGAACGTCATTGGGGATACCGCTTTTGGCGGTGATGACGGCGCCGCTGCCGATGGTCAGATGGCCGGCAGTGCCGACCTGCCCAGCAAGAATGCAGCCGTCGCCGATTCTTGTGGAGCCGGCCAGTCCAACCTGGCCGCACAGCATGGCATTGGCGCCGACCTGTGAGGCGTGACCAATCAAAACAAGGTCATCTATTTTTGTGCCGTGCCCGATGCGGGTTTCTCCGACGGTAGCGCGGTCGACACAGGCGTTGGCCTGGACTTCGACGTCGTCTTCCAGGACCGCCGGGCCAGACTGGTTCATCTTGTACCAGGAACCATCCTTCAGTTTGGCGAACCCGAGGCCATCTGCCCCGATGACGACACCGTTTTGAAGAATAACGCGATTGCCAATGCGGCAGTATTCGCGGACGACGGCGTGGGCGTGGGCGAAAAAGTTGTCGCCGATCCTTGCGCCACGGTAAATGGAAACGAAGCTATGCAGCACGGCATGGGATCCGACAGCCGCGTCTTCATCGACAAAACAGTAGGGGCCGATGTGAGAACCTGAGCCGATCCGCGCGGATTTTGCGACAACCGCTGTCGGATGAATACCCGGGGCGTAAACAGGAGGCTGATAGAAAAGTTCGATCGCCCGCGCGAAGGCCAGATACGGATTCGAGGATCGCAGAGCCGCTAACGGGGCCAGACCCGGCTCGCGTTCGATGCGGATGCCTTCCTCGACAAAGATGGCCGTGGCGCGAGTGCTGCGCAGCAGGGGAAAGTAACGACGGTTGGCTAGGAATGTGATTTGACCGGGAGAGGCGTGGTCCATTCCCGCGATGCCGGTAATTTCGGCGCTGGGATCGCCTTCGAGGCGGCAGGAAAGTTTCTCTGCGACATCAGAGAGTTTCATAGGAGGGGCTCCTGAGAAACGAGGCAAGGTCAAGAACGCAGCCACGAACGGCTGTTCCACTGAAAGCGAGTCTCGCACAGGGCCGCGAGGGAAGCAAAGCACGGTGCATGAAGGAAGGAATAGGACCCGAGAGGGGAAATGGGGAATCGGGTGGGGTAACGCCACCTCCCCCGTATTTTGCCTACAAGAGCGCAAGCAAGTCAGGGCCTTCGTATTTTCCGGAATTCAAGGGTCCGCAAGCTATTGAAAACAAAGGAGCAAGCCTGGGGATGCGAGCCGACGGAATGGTGAACAAAAACCTACCGTCCGGCAGGGCAATTTTTGCGTCGCACGGACAGGCTGGCTGCGGAAAACAGAAACCATCCTGACAGCGCTAGACGGCAATCAGGCCCGTTCGATAGACTGCCGGCGACGGAACCTCTTGCTGGTTCTGAAAGGCCATGATGAAGAGCTATTCATGTCTTTTTGGCCTGTTGTTGTTTGATCCGAGCCTTGCGGCGCAATCCGATCGACAACTTCTCGAGCATTGGCGCTACGACGAGAAAGCGCCGCTCAATGTTAAGCAGAACGACCTTCGGGAGCGGGATGGCGTAAAGATTTATGACATTTCCTACGCGAGTCCGGTGGAGCATCGGGCGAGCGCCGTCGGGCCGAACGGGGGCGTAGTCACCGCGTATCTGGTTATTCCCGCGGGAAAGGGGCCGTTCCCGGCGGTGATTTACGGGCACTGGTGCATGCCTGGGTCGGAGAAAAAGAACCGAACAGAATTTCTCGAGGAGGCCATTGTCCTGGCGCGCTCGGGCGTTGCTGCGCTGCTGCCGGACCACGTGACGGTGCGGCCGGGATTTGTGGAAGACAACTTGCCGTTGAACGAGCAGCAGATTGCCGTAGGAGTGCAGCAAGTGGTGAACTTACGCCGGGGCGCTGATTTGCTCTTGTCCCGATCCGATATCGACAAGAAGCGGCTCGCGTATGTTGGCCATAGTTGCGATGCCACGGCGGGCGGGATTCTGAGTGGCATTGACAGGCGGTTCCAAGCGTTCGTCCTGATGGCGGGTAACTTGTCTGACGAGGCTGATATGAAAACCAAGGAGTATCAGAAGTATCGGCAGAAGGTGGGAGCGGAACGGTTCGACGCCTTTGTCGCCAAGTATTTCTGGACGGACGCAGGCAAGTACGTCTCTCATGCAGCGCCCGCCGTCGTATTCCTTCAATATGCGACCGACGAGCCATTTTTCTCCGTCGACTTGGCCAGGGAACATGCAAAGGTGGTCAGCGAACCCAAACGAATGAAGCTTTATGACGCTCAGCATGCGCTGAGTCCGGAAGCGACGCGAGATCGCATCGCTTTTTTGGCGGAGGAGCTTTCGTTCAAGGCTCCGGATAGAACAGCGGTGGCTACGATTCCCGCTCTCGTTCAGCCGCCATGGCCGAAACCGACCGAGTAGATCTCGGCGGTTGCGTCGGGACGGAGACCGATAAGAGAAGTCGCGCGGAGCGAAACGCTGTGAGAGCGGCTGTACTCACAACTCCGAAGGCAATTGGTGCGAGGCCGCTCGAGATTTGTGAGGTGGATCGGCCCAAGCCGTGGGTTGGCCAGGTATTGTTGCGTGTAAAAGCCTGCGGGGTATGCCGGACAGACCTGCACATTGTGGAAGGCGAGTTGGCGGCACGGCGCGCGCGAGTGATTCCGGGTCATCAGATTGTCGGTGAGATTGTTGATGGTGCGACAGCAGAGTTGCCAAAGGGAGTACGAGTCGGGGTTTCGTGGTTAGGAGGGGTGGACGGGAGTTGCCCTTCGTGCCAGAGGGGCCTTGAAAATCTTTGTGACCGGCCGGATTTCACCGGCTATACGGTGGATGGCGGATACTCGGAGTATGCCGCGGCTAGAGTCGACTTTGCTTTTCCGCTACCAGCAGGGCTCGACGACACACAGGCGGCGCCGCTCCTCTGTGCGGGAATCATTGGATTTCGAAGCATTCGTGTGGCCGGCGTGGAGCGCGGAGAGCGGGTGGGGTTGTTTGGATTCGGAGCTTCGGCGCATTTGGCGATTGCGGTGTTGCGCGCCTGGAATTGCGAAGTCTATGTTTCGACGCGTGGAGAATCGCACCGCCGGCTGGCTGAGTCTCTTGGAGCGAAGTGGGTAGGAAGCGAACGCGAAAAGCCATTCGTGGCGCTTGACCGCGCGATTACCTTCGCGCCCAGCGGAGATGTGGTCGTTGCCGCGCTCGGCAGCCTGCGGAAGGGTGGGGTGGTTGCAATCAATGCGATCCATCTGGACCGCATGCCGGAGTTCGACTACGACACATTACTGTGGGGCGAGCGGCAGATCAGAAGCGTAACGAACATGACGAGAGAGGACGCCCGCGACTTCCTGCAAATTGCGGCAGACATCGCTTTGCGGCCGAAAATTACTACCTTTCCTCTCGAAGAGGTCAACGAGGCGCTGGCCTCGGTGAAACGTGATGCGATCGACGGCGCCGCGGTAATAGTCCCCTGAAGACCCCCGCGGACGGGAAAAAGTAAGGGATCTGCGCGCCGCAAAAAGGGGTTGAATGCAGGAAGCTATGATCATCGAAGTCCAAACCTATTCCGGCTACAAGGCGGATGAGCGGCCGAGGCGGTTTGTGTTGAGCGGGCGACCGTACGAGGTTGTCGAGGTGGAAGACCGCTGGTATTCGCCGCAGTCGACGTACTTTCGCGTTGTGGCGTCAGACGGGAATCGTTACCTTCTTTGCCACAACGAAGTGACGGACGAATGGAGCTTGGAGGGGTTTCGAGCGACGGAGTCCAGAAAAACAACCCTTGGGTGAACTATTCGTTGAACAGCCTCGGCTGAGCAGCCGCTGCGGCGGCGGGCTTGCGACGAGCGATGCCAACGACACCGAGGACGGTTACCTCGCTAAGGGCTGCGCGCGGCACGAAGATGCGGTCGGCATTGGAGTTGAGGTCGGGCGGCGTGATCTGGATTCCGTTGTCGAGAAGAGAAAGCAGATCGTTCGGAACCACGCCCTCCAGCGATTCACCATCGAGAAAGCGGAGGCGAAGCCACAAGCCATCGAGCTTCGGCCGGCTAAGAAAAGCTTTGCGCTCAGGTTCGAAGTCGTCATCGAAATCTCGCACAAAGTAGATGGAGCGAATCTTCGCGAGGGGAAGCGCCTCGTGCTCGCCGCGCGGAGTCAAAAGGTCGAGAGGGTCCAGCTGGCCAAGCCGGACCGGATTCAGGTATCCCCGAAGGGACTTTCGATCGTGGAGCTCGACAATCACCTTCTTGTGGGTGGAAGCTGGGGCGCGGAGTTTCAACGGACGGGTTTCCCCTCCAAAACCGGCAATTTGCACTGAAAGAATTTGTATGTTATGTTAAGCGCGAAATTCCTGTCAACCTATTGTTTTTAATGGATTTAGGCTGGGGGACTTGGCTCGTTGACTGAGAAGAAGCAAATCCTCAAATCCGCTTCGATCATTTCACTTGTCACCATCATCAGCCGCATTCTCGGGTACGTTCGGGACCAACGAATAGCCCTCCTGCTCGGAACAACCGTCGCCGCCGACTCTTATCTGCTGGCGTACCGGATTCCGAACCTATTTCGCCGCCTGGTGGCGGAGGGATCCATGACCGCATCTTTCATCCCGGTTTTTACCGGGTACATGCGGGAGAAGGACAAGGAGGAAGTTTGGGACTTTGCCAATCGGTTGTTCTGGACCTTAGCGCTGGTCGTCGCGGCGATTACGGTCTTGGGCATGGTCTTTTCACCGTATGTGATCCATGTGTTCGCATCGAGCGGGGCCCGGGAAGGAGGATGGCAGCAGGCGATTGAGTTGAACAGGATTATCTTCCCGTACCTTTTTTTTGTGGCTCTGGCAGCGCTGGCCATGGGAATCCTGAATTGCTTTCATGTATTCGGACTGCCGGCGGCGACCCCCGTTTTTTTGAATCTGGCGACGATTCTGTTTTCGGTGGGCGCGGTATGGAAGTACTTCGACGACGCGGCGACGTCCCTGGCGGTAGGGGTTTTGGTCGGTGGGGTGCTGCAATTTCTGATCCAGGTGCCCTTACTGGTGCAGAAGGGAATGACGTTCAAGTTTGGGATTTCCTTCACGCATCCCGGGATTCGCAACGTAGCGCGGCTGATGATTCCGAGGTTGTTTGGAATTGGCATTGGACAGATCAATTTGCTGATCGATACGAGGTTTGCGACAGCCAGCAAGATGCCCGAAGGGAGCCTGGCCGCCTTGTATCTTGCGGATCGCGTGATGGAGCTGGTGCTTGGCGGTTACGCGATCGCCGTGGCGACGGCGATTTTGCCGATGATGTCGCACCAGGCAGCGGCGAGCGACTACAACGGGCTGAAAAAAACGCTGGCGTTTTCAATAAGGCTGGTGGCCTTCATTACGATTCCGGCGATGCTGGGATTGATGATTTTGCGGGAGCCGATCATCCGCGTGCTGTTCCAGCACGGGCAATTCGTGGCGGAGTCCACGCGCCTGACGGCGAGGGCGCTGCTGTATTACGCGATTGCGCTGCCCGGACTTGCGACCGTGAAGCTTGTCGTCCCGGCATTTTATTCGACGAAGGATACGCGGACGCCGGTGATCGTAGCGGCGATCTCGATGGTGGTGAACATCGTATTGAATATTGTCTTCCTGGAGTTTTTCTTCAAGCGCGTGCAGAACGGCGGCCCGGCGCTGGCCACGGCGATTGCCTGCTACTTCGATTTCTTTGCGCTGATCTTGATCTTCAGGTTGCGTTATGGACCGATGGGGATTCGGGAGATCTTCAAGTCGTTTTCGAAGATCTTTTTGTGTTCGGGAATCATGGGAATAGCGTGTTGGCTGGGCGGTCACTATACCCAGTTCACGATTCATTCCCGATTTCTGGTGCAGTTTGGGGTATTCGCGGGATTGATTATCGGCGCAACGGTGCTATACCTGGCGACGGCGTGGGTGTTCCGCTGCAGCGAAATTGAAGAGATTTATGGCATCGCGACGCGGAAGCGGCGTGGCGGGGAAGCTTACGTAGAGGACTGATGGAAATTCCGGCAGCCATTTCGTCGTTTTTGACGCATGTGCAGGTGGAAAAGGGCCTGGCGTACAACACGCTGAGCGCGTATCGGCGGGATTTGGCGAAGTTCGAGGAATTCGCCAAGAAGAGAAAGCTAGCATTGAACGCGGTGAAGCGGGATGACCTGGTCGATTTTCTGGCGAGCCTTTACCGTCAGAAGCTGGAAAGCAAGACCGTGGCGCGACACCTGGTAACGCTGCGCAACTTCTTCCGGCATGCGCAGGTGCAGGAGTTGATCTCGGAAGATCCTTCCGCGCATCTGGAATCGCCAAAGATCCGGCGGTCGTTGCCGGGGTACTTGAGGCTGGAAGAGGTCGAAAAGCTGCTGGAAATACCGGATCAGAAGACTCCGTTGGGTTTACGCGACCGGGCCATGCTGGAAGTGCTATATTCCACGGGTTTGCGCGTCAGCGAGCTTACCAGTCTGCGAGTTACCGACCTCGATACCAAGGTGGGGTGCGTACGTTGCATCGGCAAGGGCGACAAAGAGCGTATCGTGCCGGTGGGGCGGAAGGCACTCGGAATTGTCGAAAGGTACTTGCGCGAGGGGCGCACCACCTTGATCGGACCGGCCCGAGGCGGGGCGGGAATGTTTCTGTTCGTCAATCGAAGGGGCGGACGAATCAGCAGGGTGGGAGTGTGGAAGGTTCTGTCGGCCTACGGGAGGCGCGCGGGACTTCGTGTGCCGTTGACGCCGCACATGTTGAGGCACAGCTTTGCGACACACTTGCTTGAACGCGGGGCGGATCTCCGGTCGGTGCAACTGATGCTGGGGCACTCCGACATTTCGACCACCCAGATTTATACCCATGTAGTAGAAGAGCGGTTGAAGCAGATCTATAAGGCGCATCATCCGCGCGCATAGCGTGGCGGGCCAGTGGGAAAAATTGCGGTCCGGCTTCGCTGAGGTGGATGCTGAGCCGGCCTGAAGTCGAGGGAGAGCGATGCCTGATTATATGTTTTTGCTGGAGAGCCGGCTGTTGCCGGAGCAACGCGCGGCGATGATGCGCGTGCAGGAGCTTTCCGCGGCGCTCGGGTTCAACGTGTATTTGACGGGGGGAACGGTACGCGACCTGATCACGGGCGCGACATTGCGCGACCTGGACTTTTCCGTGGAAGGCAATCCCTCAAAAATAGCGCGCGAGCTCGAAAAGGGCGGCGCCAAGGTGCTGCACGAGGACGAGAAGCTGCGGCACGTCGAGCTTCTGTTTGCGGGCGAATGCGAAGGAAGTATTTCTGGGGCGCGTGACGACCACTACGTTCGACCGGGGACCCGGCCAGAAGTGCGCTGGTCCACGATCATGGAGGACTTGCGGCGGCGGGACTTTTCGCTGAACGCCATTGCGATTTCGCTCAATCCGGCCTCACGCGGGCTTTTGCTGGACCCGACGAACGGGCTTTCGGACATTGAACGGGGCGAAGTTCGCGCGCTGACGATACACAGCTTTACGAACCAGCCGGCGCGACTGCTGCGGGTGTTGCGCTTCGCCGCCCGCATGGGATTCAAGCTGGAACAGCGCACCCAGGAGTGGTTCGAACTGGCGATGGAGCGGGATTTGCATCACAGCATCACGCCAGACGATGCAGGCGGAGAATTGCGCGCTTTGGCGAGAGAAGAACAGCCCAGTGGCGCGCTGAAATCCTGGGAAGAGCACGACTTAATGGAAGTCATTCATCCCCTGTTGGCGAAGAAGAAGCCGGACTATGAGGCGATCAATAAGCTGAGCAAGATCAGAGACGATTTGATGATGGCCGGGCTGCGGCCACGGCTCGCAACGCCGATGTTGCTGGCAATTCTGGGAAGACTAAAGGACCGCGAGCAGTCGAGCCTGCTTGGAAAGCTTGGATTCCGTGCTGCCGAGACAGACGCGGTTCTGAGTTTTGCGGACGACGCTGAGGCTTCGGCGAAGGAATTGGCCGGCAAAAAACTGAACGCGCCAATTGACGCGTACAAATTCATCGAAAAGCTGCCTGTGGACCGGCTGGGCTATTTGCTCGCGGAATCGCGAAATTCGACCGCAATCTCAAAGATCAAGGCCTATCTGAACAAATGGAGGCCGCTGCGTGCGGGAATCGGGATTGTGCGGGACGAACTCACCCGCATCGGAATGCCGGAAGGGCCGAAGTTCGATACCGTGGTCGAGCAGATGTTCGCGCAGCAGCTCAACGGAAGGGGCAAGACGCCGGAAGAGCGCGAAAAGATTTTGCGAAAACTCTCGGGGATCAAAGAGCCGCCCAAGCAAAAAGAGCCAAAAGGCAAAGACAAAAAAATTGCGAAGGGTCTCGGCAAGGTACACGAGGCGGCGGCCAAGGGACACCTAAGGGCGCAAGGCAAGCCAGCGGAAACCAGGCCAGGACAAAAGCCTGGATCGAAATCCGCGAAGATCGCGGCAAAAACAAAAAAGAAGTAATCGGACGTCGCCGTTGGCCAGTGCGATGGCCAGAGAGCGACCGAAAACTATTCCTGTTGAAAACGTGCGAAAGAACATCGCAATTCTTCCTGCGGCGATTTACAATCAAGATTCATGGGGCAGCCCGAATTCGTCCACCTTCACGTTCACACTGATTTCAGTCTACTCGACGGGGCGTGTGAGACCGGCGAGCTGCTGGATGAAGCGTCCCGGCAGAAAATGCCGGCCGTGGCCATTACCGACCACGGAAATCTGTTTGCCGCTGCGAACTTTTTCTACGAAGCCAGCAAGCGAGATGTGAAGCCGATCATCGGTTGTGAAGTATACGTTGCCAGGGGAAGCCGTCACGATCGCGGAGAGAAAACGGCAAACGGCAACGATCGCGCGAGCAACGGCGACCGTGGAGAAATGGAACCGGGCTCGCGCGGCAGCAACCACCTTGTGCTGCTCTGCGAAAATCTCGAGGGCTACCACAACCTCATCAAGCTTGTTTCATCGGGCTTCCTGGAGGGTTTCTATTACAAGCCGCGGATCGACTACGAGCTTCTTGCCAAGCACAACAAGGGATTGATCGCTCTTTCAGCCTGCCTGAAGGGCGCGGTTACCGAAGCGGTCATGGAAGAACGGTACGATCACGCGCGCGAGAATGCGTACCGGCTGCGCGACATTTTCGGCAAGCAGAATTTTTTCCTGGAGATTCAGGATCAGGGACTCGAAATCGAGAAAGGCGTCAACCCACAGCTGGTACGGCTTTCGAAAGAGACGGGTATCCCGCTGGTGGCTACGAACGATTGCCATTACCTGCATCACGAGGATGCGCACGCACAGGAAGTCCTGCTGTGCATTCAAACCGGCAAGACGATGGGCGATGCAAACCGGATGAAGTTTGCGACGGATCAGTTTTATTTCAAAAGCGCGGCGGAGATGGCGCAGGTGTTTGGGGAAATTCCGGAAGTTCTGCGACGCACGGTGGAGATTGCTTCGCGTTGCAATGTGAAGGTGGAGCGAATCCCCAATCCGTTCCCGGAATTTAGAGTGCCGCAGGGACAGACGGCGAGCAGCTACTTTGAAAAAGTGGTGCGCGAAGGATTCGCAACGCGCGTGCCGCACCTGGAGCGGTTGGCGAAAGCCGGGGCCCTGGCGAATCCGCTTGCGGAGTATGAGCGGCGTCTGACGAGCGAAATCCAGATGATTCAGAAAATGCGGTATGAAGGGTATTTTCTGATTGTTTGGGATTTTATTCATTACGCGCGGTCACAGGACGTGCCCGTCGGGCCGGGACGTGGGTCGGCGGCGGGGAGCCTGGTCAGCTACGCGCTGCGCATCACGGATGTGGATCCGCTGCAATACAACCTACTGTTCGAACGCTTCCTGAACCCGGAGCGCGTATCGATGCCGGATATCGATATCGATTTCTGCATGCGCAGGCGTGGCGAATTAATTGAATATGTCACCCAGAAGTACGGACGCGAGAACGTCGCGCAAATCATCACCTTCGGAACGATGGCGGCAAAAGCGGCGATCAAGGATGTGGGCCGCGCCATGGAAATTCCATATGCGGAAGTGGACCGCCTGGCAAAGATGGTGCCGGCGACGCTGGGAATTACGCTGGACCGGGCCCTCGAAGATGCGCCGCAGCTGAGGTCGACGGTAAATAGCGACGAAAAGTTAAAAGATTTGATGAACGTGGCGCTACGCCTCGAAGGGCTGTCGAGGCACGCTTCGACCCACGCGGCCGGCGTGGTAATTTCGCCGCAGCCGCTGACGGAACTGGTGCCCGTTTACAAGACGAACCGCGACGAAATCACGACGCAATTCGACATGAATGCGCTCGAGCGCATCGGGCTGCTGAAGATGGATTTCCTTGGCCTGACCACGCTGACGGTATTGCAAGACACCGTAAAGATGGTAGAGCAGAACCGCGGCGTGAAGGTGGACATCGATAACCTGACGCTCGATGACGCGGACACGTACAAGCTTTTTTCCCGCGGAGATACGACCGCAATTTTCCAATTTGAGTCCCATGGGATGCGGGACATCCTGCGGCGCTACCAGCCGAGTCGTATCGAGGATTTGACGGCGCTTAATGCACTCTATCGCCCGGGCCCGATTCAGGGCGGCATGATCGATGACTTCATCAACCGCAAGCACGGCAAAACGAAAGTCAGCTACGAGCTCCCCCAACTGCAGGACATTTTGCAGGAAACGTACGGCGTCATCCTGTACCAGGAGCAGGTGATGCAGATTGCAAACCGTTTGGCCAGCTTCTCGCTAGGCGAAGCGGATATCTTGCGCCGTGCGATGGGCAAAAAAAAGAAGGAAGAAATGGCGGCGCAGCGCGCAAAGTTTCTAGACGGTTGCGCCAAAAACAAGATTCCGGAGAAGAAGGCCGAGCGAATTTTCAACCTAATGGAAGAGTTCGCGGGCTACGGGTTCAACAAGTCGCACTCGTGTGCGTACGCCTTGCTCGCGTATCAGACCGCCTACATGAAAACTCACTACCCGGTTGAGTTCATGGCGGCACTGCTGACTTCGGAAACTGGCAACGCTGAAAAAGCAGTGAAGTACATCAATGAAGCGCGCGGCATGAGCATTTCCATTCTTCCGCCCGACGTGAACGAGAGCGATTTGTATTTCACGCCTGTGGGCGAATCGATTCGCTTTGGGCTCGCAGCGATCAAGAATGTAGGGGAAAACACCGCCAAAGCGATCCGCGATTCGCGGCTGTCGAGCGGCGAATTCAAGTCACTCTATGATTTTTGCGAAAGGATCGAGCCTCGTTTTCTGAACAAGAGAGTGTTCGAAAGTCTGATCAAGTCCGGCGCGATGGATTCCCTGGGCCCACGCGAAGCCATGGCCGCGTCCGTAGACGATGCATTGGTGGCGTTGCAACGGGCTTCACGTTTGCGGGAATCGGGCCAGCACGGCTTGTTTGGTGGAGGCGGCGCGGTCGAGGCTTCGTCGCCGTTTCTGCTGCGCGATGCGCCACCGTGGAGCGAAGAAGAGCGCCTGACTAGCGAGTACGCCATGCTGGGCTTTTATGTATCCGGGCATCCACTCGAGAAATACGGTTCGCAATTAGCGGACTGGGGCGTTGTCTGTCTGGAACAAGTAGAAGGGCAGCGCAACGGCAAAGAGATCGCCGTGGCGGTGCTGATCGTCGGCGCGCGGCCGATGCGCTCGAAAAAGGGGGCGCGTTGGGGGATTTTCACGATTCAGGACATGACCGGGGTGCAGGAATTGCTGGCATTTCCGGAGAGTTTTGCAAAACATGAGCAGTTGCTGAAACCGGGAACTCCGCTGTTGCTGAAAGTTCGAGTGCAGATTGAAGAAGCGGGCACACGGCTTTCCTTGCAGGAAGCGCGGCGCATCGCTGACCTTGCGGAACGCGCGGTGGCGCAGCAGGAGTTCCGCGTACGGCTTTCGATGGCTTCGATGAACGAGGACACGCTGGACCGGCTGGAGAAATTGTTTGCGGAAGCACCCGGGATGAGCCAAGTTGTGTTTGAATTGGAGTCGCCGGATGGAACCCTGGCAGTGGCGCCGTCTAGACAACGGGTGAAGGCGACGCCGGAGCTGATGGAAGCGGTGCGGCGGATCAGCGACAAAGCAGCGGCGGCTTAGGGGAGCACATGTCGGTAAAAGAGAAAAAGAAGTCGGAGAATGTGACCGAGGCGCGTCAGCGAGAACTTGAAAAACTAGAAAAAGAGGTCGACGACCTAAAACTTCTGGCCGGAAATGAGGATGCCGACGCGGAGCTCGAACGCTTGCGCGAGCAGGTGGCGGAGCTGCGCAAGGAGTTTTACGCGCACCTGGGTCCCTGGCAGCGCGCTCAAATCGCGCGGCACGCGCAGCGCCCGTATCTAACGGACTACATTCCACTTTTGTTTACGGATTTTATCGAACTGCATGGCGACAGGGCCTTCGGCGACGATCGGGCATTGATGGCGGGGCTCGCGAAATTCAAAGGGCGTCCCGTAGCGGTGATCGGGCAGCAAAAGGGCCGCGACACGAAGCAGCGCGTGATGCGAAACTTCGGGCAGCCGAAGCCGGAGGGGTATCGCAAAGCGCTTCGCGTGATGCAGTTGGCGGCAAAGTTTGGGCGGCCAATTTTGACGTTTGTGGACACTCCAGGGGCGTACCCAGGCATCGACGCGGAGGAGCGCGGACAGGGAGAAGCGATTGCCCGCAATCTGCGCGAGATGGCGCGGCTGCCGGTTCCGGTAATCGTTACGGTAACCGGGGAAGGCGGTTCCGGTGGCGCGCTGGCGATTGCGGTAGGAGACCGGGTGAACATTCTGGAGAACGGATTCTACTCGGTGATTTCGCCGGAAGGATGCGCGAGCATCATCTGGCGCGATTCGACAAAAGCGGAGACCGCAGCTGAGGCCATGAAAATTACCGCTACCGACCTGCGGGACCTGGGAATCGTGGACGAAATCGTGAAGGAGCCGGAAGGCGGAGCGCATACCGATTTCGAGGCCTCCGCGCAATTTCTGGACGAGGTTCTCGACCGGCAGCTCACCGAACTTTCGACGGAGCCGGTGAAGGATTTGCTGGAAGCACGCTACAAAAAGTTCCGCGTGATGGGGCAGTTCTTCGATATCTCCCAGCCTTTGTAAGTGCACCTTTTTCTCCTAAGGTTTGTAAGACAGTTAGACCCTGGAACCCGCTGCAGGCGACTCAAGGAATCGAGGCGGGGGAAAGGGCGTTCAAGCTGGCTGCCATATTCGGTTTTTCATTCCTTGCCGACATCCAATCAATAAATGCTAAGGGGCAGTACTTCCCAGTGGCGCTTAGGAAACGCGGCACCAGGAAACGCTGTCGGCTCCCATTGTGCGGCGCTAGGCTGAGTTCGTACCCAAACATGCGGGTCATGTCTTCTCTAGCTCAGAGTTTGTAAAGCAAACCCTAAAACCCTGAAGCACCGGGAAGCAGCGCAAACCAGCCTCGAACCCGCGGAAACTGGATTTGTCATGTCGGAACCCTTCCGTCCGTACGAAAAACTGGTCGAGATCACACTGCTCGGAAAGAAGTTTCATGTGCCGGAGCGGAATTCGTTGTTGCGCTGCTTTCAGTTCATCAGCCCGGAGACGATTCCTTATGGGCGATTCTGCTGGAACCAGGATTGCCAGTATTGCCGAGTGAGCTGCCAATTGCCGGATGACGATGATTCGCGGGAAATGTTGGCCTGCAAGTTCATTGTGATGCCGGGGATGGAAGTCACGGAGCTGAGCCAGGAGCTCAAATGGTGCCTGCGCGCCAAATTGCCGCAGGATGAAACTGTGATCCAGCCCTGAGGAATTGACTGGTGACTCGAGTCCGCGACGGTGAACCTTTGAGCCGCCGTGTTCCGTAGCTGCCCACCCCGCTTTTTTCCTAGATCGTCGGATTTCGTTTGTGCCGCGCGTTGATTGCGTGGGATTTGGGACTGCTCTAGGATAGAGAGACGGAGAAAGCGGTGACGATTGTGTGTGACGGCTGCGGGCAGGCGGCGACCGCGGGGCACCTGGCGCGGAGATTGAAGCGACTGGAGAACATGACGAAATACCGACCGGTGCATGTGCAGGTGTTGTTTTTGGCAGCGGTGAGTCCGGCGGCAGAGGCAGAGTATCTTTACTCCACGAAGACCGATTCCAGGCAAGACGATTCTGCGAAAGACGACCGTGCGGAAGCCGGAACTGTCGAGGACCCCTCGAAGGAAGGCAAGTTCCTGGGAGAGGGGGCGCGGATTCTGCAGGCGGTGGGAATGGAACCCGCTGGCCGGAGCGGAGAAGCGACGTTGGTGGAGTTTCAGCGGCGAGGGTATTTGTTAGCGCACGTGCTGGAATGCCCGGCGGAGCAGGACACCAACGCGATTCCAATGGAGACGGTGCGGAAGCGGTTTCCGGCTACGATTGCGCGGATCCGGAGGTCGTTCAAGCCGAAGCGCTTGGTGCTGCTTGGCACCCACCTGACGGAAATGGTTCCTCAGCTGGTAGCCGCGAACCTCGATGCTTCACTCGTGCTCAGGAACGGCAAGCCGTTTGAATGGAGTGAAATCGGAATCGGAGATCTGGCCAAAGAACTGACCGCCGCGCTGTGAGCATTGTGATAGGATGAAGAAAATCCGGCGCTTAGCGGGTTAGGAGAAGTCGGGAGTGCAGAAGCGAGCCAAATTTGGGATCGGCATCGGGGTCATCGTGGTGTCGATGGCGTGCCTGGCTTGGCTCGGCTACGGCGAGAGCAAGACTTACTACCACACGTTAGCGGAACTCGACACTTTGAAGGGATCGGAGCGGTCGCAGCGGATGCGCATTGGCGGGACGGTGCAGGCTGGGAGCATTCACCGCATGACCGGGCGGGTCGATTTTGTATTGGAAGGGGAAGGCAAGACACTTCCCGTGAGCTACGTTGGGAGCGATCCGCTGCCGGACACTTTCGTGGACAAGTCGCAGGCGCTGATCGAGGGCAAGCCGAATGCCCAGGGCAGATTTGTTGCGGAGCACGTGCAGGCAAAATGCGCGTCGAAGTATGAAGCGGCGCCCGGCGGACCGAACAGCGCGCCGAACAGTTCGCCAGGCAATCCATCAAAGACGACGCCAACTGATACCACTCAACGCAGTTCGATGTAGCCGCTGGCTGCTGACCGTGAAGAATCTTTTGGGGAAAGACAGAGACTAGATGGATGTATTTGGTTCCTTCACTCTAATCCTTGCGTTCGTGTGCGCGGCGTACGCGTTTGTTGGTGGGATCGCAGCGATCCTCACGCGCCATCCGCTACTGATCAAAAGCGCGCGGCAAGCGGGAATTGCGGTTTGTGGCCTGATCTTCACGGCTACCCTTAGCCTCGTTTACTTGTTTTTTACGGACAATTTCTCGGTTGCCTATGTGGTCTCGCACAGCAACCGCGACCTCTCAACCTTTTTCAAGATTGCGGCGCTGTGGTCCGGGCAAGAAGGCTCGCTGCTTTTCTGGAGTTTCTTGCTGGCGATTTACGTTGTCTCGGTCTTGCTGACCTACCGAAACAAGAACGGCGAGTTGATGCCGTACGTCGGCGTGATTTTGGCGGGCGTGCAGCTATTTTTCCTGACGATCAGCAATTTTGTGGCCAGCCCGTTTAAGGCTCTGGGGGTTGTGAATGCGGCGGGCGGTTTCGATTTGGTGGCGCGAGCCGACGGCAATGGCCTCAATCCGGTACTGCAATATCCGGAGATGGTGATTCATCCGCCGAACCTTTATTCGGGGTATACAGGATTTACGATTCCGTTCGCATTCGCACTAGCGGCGCTGTTAGCGCGATATCCGGGAGAGAAGTGGATTCACCTGACGCGCAAGTGGACGATGATTGCTTGGTGCTTCCAGTCGATGGGGATCTTGCTGGGCGCGCATTGGGCGTACGCGGTGCTCGGCTGGGGCGGTTACTGGGGCTGGGATCCGGTGGAGAATGCTTCGCTGCTGCCGTGGCTGACGGGCACGGCGTTTCTGCACTCGGTGATGATGCAAGAAAAGCGCGGGATGATGAAAGTGTGGAACGTCTGGCTGGTGTTTCTGACGTTCATGCTTTGCATTCTCGGGACGTTGCTTACGCGCAGCGGCGTGGTGAGCTCCGTACATTCGTTCGCGCAGTCGAGCATCGGAAACTGGTTTGTCGGTTTTCTGTCGATCGTGATCGGTGTTTGCCTGGCGGCGTATTTCAAAAACAAGGACTATTTGAAGAGCGAAAACCAACTGGATTCGCTGGCCTCGCGCGAGTCGAGCTTCTTGTTCAACAACCTGGTGCTGTTGGTGGCGTGCGTGGCGGTGCTTTCGGGAACGCTGTTCCCGGTGTTTTCAGAATGGTTCACCGGATCGCGAATCAGCGTTGGCGCGCCATTTTTCAACAAGGTGAATATTCCGCTGGGTCTGCTGCTGATGTTTTTGACGGGAGTCGGCCCGCTGCTCGCGTGGCGAAAGACTTCGACCGACAGCATGAAGCGCAATTTCCGTGGGCCGATCTCGGCGGGAATTCTGGGCGGTGGTGTTGGACTTATTTTTGGCGTGCGCGAAATGTTTGCGTTGATTTGCTTCAGCTTGTGCGTGTTTGTGGCCGCGACGATTGTGCAGGAATTTTATCGGGGAGCTAGGGTGGTTCGCATCCGTTCCGGAGCATCCTGGCTTGCTTCCTGCGTTGACCTCACCCTGCGCAACACCCGGCGCTACGGCGGCTACCTCGTGCATTTCGGCATGGTGATGATTTTCATCGGGCTGGCCGGACAGGCGTTCAACAAGGAAACGGAGAAGGAATTGCCCGTCGGATCGACCATCAGTCTCGGGAAGTACAACCTGCTGCTCCAGAGCATGGACCAGAAGCAAGAGAAGAACTACGTCGCGGACCGCATGATCGTGGAGGTCATGAAGGATCAAAAGCCGGTGATGATGCTGTATCCGGAGCGGCGGAATTTCCCGACCAACCAGGAGTCGGGCACCATGGTGGCGATCTATTCGACGCTGAAAGAGGATTTATACGTCGTATACGCGGGGATGAATCCGCAGACCGGCCTGCCCACGATTCACGTGTTCATCAATCCGCTGGTGAAGTGGGTATGGTGGGGCGGAATCGTTGTGGTGATGGGGACGATCGTGGCGCTGGTGCCGAATCGCGCGGCGGTGGTAGTACTGGCGAGGACGGAAGTGCCTTCTGCGGTGAAGGAAGGCGGCGCAATGCAGCCCGCGCACGTGGCACTTCGGGAAGGCCACGACTAAGATTCGAAGCTCGAAAATGGAAAATCGAGAAGTGAAGATCGGGCGGGACTTGATGAAGCCGGCAGCGCGTGGCTTCAGAAAACGATACGTCAGGCTGCGGTTTTCAATTGGACTATCGCTAGGGTTCCTCGCGTTGACGCTGCCGTTCGACCGAACCCTGCTGCGTGCGGATCAGAGTGACCGTACACACCAAATCGGCGCGAAGCTGAAGTGCACGTGCGGCGGCTGCGACCAGGCGGCGGGGAAGTGCTACCACGTGGGCGGAGCCTATTCGGGTCCTTGCGACACCGCGAAAACAATGTTGAAGGAGATCGATACGCACATCGCCGCGGGGATGAACGACGATCAGGTATTGAAGGCGATGATTCAGGAGTACGGCCCGCTGGCATATGTGGAGCCTCCAAAAAGTGGTTTTGGCCTGGTGGCTTGGCTGATGCCGATCTTGTATTTACTGGGGGGAACAGCACTGGTGATCTTTGTGATGAAGCGTTGGCGAAAACGGCCCGTTGCAGTCGCGGCGTCCCCGGGTGCGGATGGGATTCATGTTTCGCCGGAGCTTCTAGCGCGCGCGCGTGAACGGGCGCAGCGCGAGACGGAGGAGTGAGTGATCGCCTCACCGCTGGCAGCAATTCTCCTCATTACTTCCGCGGATGGCGCGGTGCTGGGAGCGTGCTTTGCGCTCGCTGTGGCTACCTTTCTCTTCATCTTCTATATTCAGCCGGACGCTTCTGACCTGGCGCCACATCGCTCGAAGCTCGATCAGTTGATGGAACGCCGCGACACAATTTATGACAATCTCCGCGACCTACGGTTTGAATACCGGGCCGGAAAGTATTCAGAAGGCGATTACGAAGCGATGAAGAGTGCGATGGAGACAGAGGCGGCGCTGGTGCTGGCAGAGATGGATCAGGTGACGGAAGCGGGCGTGAAACGACCGAGAGGCCCGCGTGCTGCGGCGGAGCGAGGCTCCCGATGAAAAGAATTTGGCGCGGCCTCGCGACCCTGATGGGCACAGTCGTTTTCGTTGCGGTGTGCGCTGCGGGAACGGTTCGTGGCACGGTGAACAACGGCACGACGGGCAAACCAGCCGCGGGCGTGGAAGTCGTTCTGATTCAATTGCAGGGCGGCATGCAGCCCGTAGCAAACACCAAGAGCGACGCTTCCGGGCAATTTACGTTCGACAATCCGGACATCGGCGCGCGGCCGATGCTGGTGCGCGCGGTATACAAGGGTGTGAACTACCACCAGCCGCTGCCCCCGGGAAAAGACTCGGTGAACGTGGACGTCTTCGAACCGACAGGGGACCCGAAGACGATCTCCGTGCCGTCGCACGTTGTGATTTTTCAGCCGAATGGTACAACCCTGATTGTGGGCGAAGAGTACGGCGTGAAGAATGAATCAAATCCGCCGCAGGCCTTTTTCCGGACCGAAGGAAATTTTGACTTAGCGCTGCCGGAAAACGCGGAATTGAAGCAGATCGCGGCTTCAGGCCCATCGGGAATGCCGGTCGTGCAGGCTCCCATCGATAAAGGCAAGAATCGGTACGCGATTGCCTTTGCGTTCCGTCCGGGAGAAAGCGGAGTACGGCTTTCCTATGAGTTACCTTACCCAAATAACGCCGCGACGGTGAAACTGGCGACTGCGTATGGGGGCGGACGGTTACTTGTCGTCGCACCGCCTGGCGTAACACTGACCGGGGACGGTCTCCAGATGGCCGGACAAGAGCAGGGAATGAATGTCTATGAACGCTCGAGCGTGAAGGCTGGAACGACGGTCAGCGTCACGCTCTCAGGAGCCGCGCCTCCCCCCGGGGCCGCAAGCGCAGCCAACGGCGGCGGAGCGCCTGGGCGCGCGGAAAATGTTCAGGGCGGCGACGCACCGCAGGCGATTCAGTCTATTCCTGGGCGGCTCGACAGCTTGAAATGGCCGCTTGTCGGGGGATTCTGCGTGTTGTTTATTTTGGCGGCGACTCTGCTTGGGAGAAAACCTGTTACGGTCACGGTTGTCGCATCCGAAGATTTGTCGGGCGAAATGGCGGTCAAACACCAAGCGGCGCGCGCCGCCTCGGAAAGGCCTGCGGCACAGGGAACAAACGGAAACGTGCTCGCTTCGCTCGATCACGACGCCGGCAAGAGCCTAGACACGTTGAAGGATCAGTTGTTCCGCCTAGAACTTCGCCGGCAGGCGGGGACGATCAGCGAGGAAGAATATTCGCGCGAGCGCGCCAAGGCGGAACAAGTCCTGCGGGACCTGGTACGGGGCTGAGCGGTGGCCCCATCTGCGGAACAGCATGTCGGGTTGCGATTTGAAAGAGTGGACAAGCGTTATGGTGCTGTCTACGCTCTGCGCAACCTGACGCTGACGATTGGCGCAGGCGAATGCGTGGCGCTTGCTGGGCGAAACGGCTCGGGCAAGACCACCCTGTTGAGAATTGCTTCCAACCTGACTCGGCCCACGCGAGGCACTCTTTCCTTTTCTGGAATCGCCGAGGAACAGAATCCGCAAGTCGGGTTCGTCGCGCACGCGACGATGGTGTACGACGAATTGACGGCCCGGGAAAACTTGCTGTTTTTCGCGAAGCTTCATGGAGTGTCAAACCGCCAAGAACGCATTGCGGAATTGCTGTGCGAAGTGGGGCTCGGCGAGCGCCGGGATTCCCTGGTACGGACATTTTCGCGCGGCATGAGGCAGCGCGTGGCCATAGCGCGCGCTCTGCTTGCGAGTCCTTCACTTCTGCTTTTTGATGAGCCAGCGACTGGGCTCGACGTCGAGGGAACCGCGTGGCTCATCGAGCATTTGCGGAAGATGCGGGACAGCGGGTGCACTATCGTGATGAGTTTGCACGGGGACTCGGAAGTGGCGAGATTGGCGACGCGCGCCGTCCGGCTGGAGGCCGGAAGCGTGGTTGCCGACACGCGTACGGGGGCGATATTCCAATCGGTATTTTCGTTGGCGGGCGGATGAATGGCGTTGCTTTCCAACGCGGGGGCAGTCTTCGCCAAGGAGGTGCGGACGGAATTTCGTTCGCGCGAGCTGCTGAGCAGCACGATTGTTTTTGTGCTGATTGTGGTGGTCCTGTTCAGTTTTACGTTTGACCCCACGAGCAATGAATCGCGGCGGTTCGGCCCGGGATTGCTGTGGCTTGCGTTTCTGTTTGCGGCGTCGCTGATGCTGCAGCCGTGTTTTCTGCGCGAGCAGACGAATGACACCTTGAGCGCGCTGCGGTTGGCAGTGAACGATCCATTCTCTATTTTTCTGGCGAAGATCGGCGCGAATACTTTGTTTCTCCTGTTCACCGAACTGCTGATGCTGCCGGTGTTCGCCGCGCTGTTCAACGTGGACTTTCGTGGGCAATTACCTGGGATCTTGCTAACGTTCTTTCTCGGGAGCATCGGCGTTTCGACGGCAGGGACGGCGCTGTCGGCGATTTCCGCGCAGGCGAGGATGCGCGAATTGCTGCTGCCCCTGCTGTTGCTGCCGCTGCTGGCACCGATTCTGGTGGCCAGCACGGAGGTCACCGTAGGCTTGATGTCGCCTGAGCCATTCATCCAGTGGAAGGGAATCGGCTTCTTAGCGGTGTTTGACGTGGTGTTTTTGACGGCTCTGTGGCTTTTCGGCGAATATCTACTGGAGGAATAATCGGGAATGGGGAAACGCGTCCTGCTCGGCGCCGCGTCCGTGCTGCTGGTCATTGCGGCCGCGTACGCCTCCTTTTTTGTGGCTCCGGAAGAGCGAACCATGGGCGTGGTCCAGCGTATTTTTTACTTTCATGTGAGCTGCGCGTGGGCCGCGCTGACCGCGTTTCTCGTCTGTTTCGCAAGCAATCTGCTTTATGTCTGGAGGCGCCGGGAAAAGTACGACTGGCTTAGCGTGTCCTGCGCGGAAGTCGGCGTGGCGTTCACAACGGTGGTTCTGATTTCGGGACCGATCTGGGCGAAACCGGCGTGGGGTATTTACTGGACTTGGGATGCAAGGCTAACTTCCACGTTTGTTCTTTGGCTTCTCTATATTTCCTATTTGTTGCTGCGAACGCTGGTCGAAGAGCCTGATCGCCGCGCGTTACTGAGTGCACTCTTCGGAATTTTCGCGTTCATTGACGTCCCGATTGTTTTCGGGGCGATTCGCTGGTGGAGGACACAGCATCCGGCGCCGGTGATCATGGGCGGTCCGGACTCGGGGTTGGCGCCCGGGATGCGCGCAACGTTCTTCTTCGCAGTGTTGGCGATGCATGTCTTCATGTGGTTCCTCATCGCGGAACGATACTCGCTGGAAAAAATGCGGAGCGATGTGGAACAGCTGCGCCAGGAGGCGGAAGCAAGGTGAAAAATCTCGACAGCGTCTTTTTGGCATACGGGTTGGGGTGGGCGATCTTTTTTGGATTCTATTTGAGCATTGCCAAGCGATCAAACGACTTGCGCGCCGAAATCGAGCGTTTGAAAAAGGCCGCTTTCAAGGAGAAGTAAGGTGGCAGGGAAGAAGCGCGCCGGCGTAGTGCTCTTTCAGCTTGGTGGGCCCGACTCGCTCGACGCGGTCGAGCCGTTTTTGCGCAACCTGTTTCTCGATCCGGACATTATTCCAATGGGGCCGCTGGGATTTTTGCGCGGGCCGCTGGCACGATTCATTGCGAAAAAACGGTCGGTGCCGGTGGCAGGGCGCTACGCGATGATCGGCCGCCGGTCGCCGATCGCCTTGCTGACGGAGCGGCAACGAGCAAGACTGAGCGCGTCCCTCGCACCTTATGTGGATCCTGTGGTGGTCACGGCGATGCGCTACTGGAAGCCGTTCACAGAGGATGCGGTAGCGGCGTTGAAGGCAGCCGGACCGCTGGATGAGCTGGTTCTGCTGCCGCTGTACCCGCATTATTCGTACGCGACGACGTTGAGCAGCCTGAAGGAATGGCGGCGTGTGTACGGAAATCCGGCGAGCGGACCGCCGGAGCGCGCAATCGAGTCGTTCTACAATCATCCGTCTTACATTCAGGCGCTGGTGCAAAAGATTGGTGTCTGCCTGAGGCAGTTTCCGGACAGCTCGCGAATTCACTTGCTGTTCAGCGCCCATAGTCTGCCCATGAGCCTCGTTGAAAAGGGCGATCCTTACCCGAAACAGATTGCAGAAACCGTACGATTAGTGTGCGAGAGCGGCGCGAAGCAGTATGCAGGATGGCCGCGGTCGCATCTGGTTTGTTATCAGAGCCGAGTCGGTCCCTCCAAATGGCTCGAGCCACCGTTTCTCGGCACGATGGAGCGGCTGGGCCATGAAGGCGTGAAGGAGATGCTGGTCGTACCCATATCCTTTGTTACCGAACACATCGAGACCCTGCACGAAATCAATATCGATGGCCGCGTTGATGCCAGGAAATATGGCATCGAACGATTCCGGATGATGCCGGCGGTCGGAGATTCGGCGCCGTTTATCGCTGCGCTGCGGGATCTGGTGCTGAAGGCGTTGGGAATTACAGGCGAAACAGAAGAATTGCGCGCGGCAGTGTGAGTTCGCCGCCCGAGAACGCTTGCGGTATACTTTTGGGCTGGAAACGCAATCATGAATAGGACCTATCACCGGGGCTGGCATCGCTTCGCAGTGTTTGTGTGCCTATGGACTGTGCTCCTTTTCGTTTTCGGGGCACTGGTTACCTCGAACGGAGCAGCGCTTTCCGTTCCCGACTGGCCGAAGTCGTTCGGGACCTGGTTTCCGTCGCTGAAAATGCTGGCAGGTGGCGCATTCTTCGAGCATTCCCACCGCGTGATTGCCGCCATCCTGGGCCTGCTGGTATTTATTCTGGCCATCGCGCTGTGGAAGAAGGATCCACGGTCCTGGATGCGCTGGTTTGGGGCGATTGCCGTCGGCGGTGTGGCCGTGCAGGGGTTTCTTGGGGGCCAGGTCGTAAGGCAGTTGCTTCAGTACTGGCTACCCGTCCTGCACGCTTGTTTCGCGCAAATCATGTTTGCAGCGGTCCTGAGCATCGCGGTTTTCACCAGCAAATGGTGGCTGGAAGAGCATCCTAAGCTCGATGATAGCGGCACGCCTTCGATTCATTCGCTGGCGATGTTGAACGCAGTTGTGACGTTTCTTCAGGTCTTTCTGGGCGCGGGGTTTCGTCACCAAGAGATGTCGATTTGGCCGCACATGGCCGGTTCGTTGGTCGTTTTAGGAGTGATGATTTGGACGGCGGCTGCCTTGCGGCGGCGATTCGATGATTCCAAGGAACTGACGTTTGGCCGAACCATGTTGCACGCGCTCGTGGGCACGCAGATCTTGCTAGGTTTTGCGGCGTATTGGTCAAGACTGGCGACGCAGGACGCCCCGCAGCCTGCCCCAGCGATGGTCTGGCTTACCGTGGTCCACACCGTTTTCGGTGCGTTGGTTTTTGCCAGTTCGATCCTCGTTGTGCTGATGTGCTATCGACTGGTGCCGCGCAGAAGGGCCGTAGCGGCTCCCTCGGAGCGGCAAGCGGCCGTGTAATGAGTACGCTTCCCACGACCGAATCGACCCTGCTTCACCGCGCTGGCGCGTACATAGCTCTGACCAAACCTGACGTATCTCTCCTGGTCGTCATGACTACGGCTGCGGGTTTTTACATGGGTGTCCGCGGACCGGTGGATTGGCTGAAACTCGTGCACACGGTGTTCGCGACGATGCTCATCGCGGGAGGCACGGCCGCGCTGAATCACTACATCGAACGGGAATCGGACCGGCAGATGCGGAGAACGGCATCACGGCCGCTTCCGAGCGGCCTGCTGCAACCTGGGCAAGCTCTGGCCTTTGGCGTTGCCCTGGCGATTGCGGGCGCGGCGGATCTCTGGTTAGTCGGCGGCTGGATGGCCTCGCTGCTCGGCGTCGTGACCTGCCTGAGCTATTTGCTGGCGTACACGCCGCTGAAAAAACGTACCGTATGGGCGACGTTTATCGGCGCGTTTCCGGGTGCGATTCCGCCGATGATTGGCTGGGCTGCGGCAAGCGGCAGGGTTGAAACGGGAGCCTGGCTCTTGTTCCTGATTTTGTTTTTTTGGCAATTCCCGCACTTCCACGCGATTTCGTGGATGTACCGCGAGGACTATGCACGGGCTGGGATTCAGATGTTGCCGGTCGTGGACCGCGACGGGGAGCGGACGTTTCGCCAGATCATCATCACCGCCGCTATGCTCGTCGGCGCCAGCGTGCTGCCTTCAGTGCTTGGTCTAGCCGGCGTGCTGTATTTCTTTGGCGCACTGGTGGTGAGTACGGCGCTCGTGCAGGTCTGCCTGTGGGCTGCGAGTGAGAAAACCAATGCCCGCGCCAAATGGCTGATGCACGCCACGATCCTGCACATCCCCGTATTGCTCGGCCTGATGGTGTACGACAAGATCGCGCGATAGAACGATTCGGGACCTTCTCTCACAACATCATGGCCTTCCCTCACGCCGCGTTAAACGCAACACTCAACGGAACCAGCGCAATTCTTTTGGCGGCCGGATACGCAGCGATTCGGACTGGAAAGCGGGAAGCGCACAAGCGATTCATGATATCGGCGTTTGTGGTCTCTTGCGTTTTTCTCGTGTCCTACCTGGCCTACCACTATCGTGTGGGCCATGTAGCCTTTCAGGGACAGGGTTGGATCCGGCCGATATACTTTCTGCTCCTGACGTCGCATACGATTTTGGCAATCGTGATTGTGCCGATGATTTTGATTACCTTGCGGCGCGCGTGGACGGAACGTTTCGACAAGCATCGAGCGATCGCAAAGTGGACGTTGCCTTTGTGGTTTTATGTGTCCGTGACCGGAGTGATTGTCTACTGGATGGTGTACCAG
>JBKOXA010000059.1:0-11753 GCA_046724685.1 Acidobacteriota bacterium
GACTGAGCCTCTCGGAATGTAGCCGAGAGCTAACCCTGAAATTGTATTGGGATTGCTAGACGGGCGAGAAAACTATCTCTGCCTTGGCGTCTTTGCAAGCAGATGACTTTGGTCGACGCCTACAGGGCTGCACCACCGGGACGATCGGGCTGCCTAATCCTAACCTACGCAGCGTCGTGAAGACGTCCGGGTTCCTCCATCCTTGTATATACAGGTATACCGCTCGGGTTCACCGGGACAGATTCTTGGCGTTCGAGGTGAAGGAATGACCTGGATGAGGCAGCCATGGTGGCAGGGAATCGCACTATTTTCAGTGCGCATGGAATTTTGGCGAAACACAGCCCCGCGTTACTGAGCGCCCGGAATCGCGGCACTTTTAGCAATATGTAGCATTTGTAGGTTGTTGATTCTTCGTGCGACCAATCCTCGGGACCAGGAGGTCGAAGGTTTAAATCCTTTCGCCCCGACCACTCTTAAAACTCCACATACCTGCCCGGCTTCCACGTTTATCTGTAACCAGGCGATGTCCATCAAGACTTTAAAGACTCTGCACACGGACTTAGTCGTGCGAAGTAGACCGATGTGAGCTCACGGCTCTCCACGAGCCCTGTTTCATGACGAAGGTATCGGTGAAAACTACGGACTCAGTAAGAGGTTGCCCTTTGTAGCTGCCGTCTTGGAGGGCTCGACCCGTGACCACCGCCGTCGTACCGGATTCGTATACCTGGATGCTAGATAATTTGATGGAATTTATTTTCAGATCGCCCGACCTTATAGTCGCGATCAGCCCCATTTTATCCGTACGATGCCCCATTTCATCGGTGTCTACATAAGTATCGTCAAGAATACTTTCTAGAGTTGCTGTGTCACTCTTCTGTAGGGCGTCCGCCCACCGGTGTTCTAAGTCGATGAGCGTTGCCGAGTTGCTCGCTTGGGCTGTTCTTTGCGACTGCGCGGGAGAGGGAGCAGCAGCAATTTTCCTCTCGCGGTTCCCGAATGTGTACCTGATCCCCAGGACCAACCTCAGCCGGCTTTGCCCTTCATTCGACAAATGCGTCCTTAGAAAATCAAGGTTGGCGCGTCCCGACCAACGGGAGGTGAGCAAATAGTCGGCGCCGCCGCCCAACATCCAAGTAAACCCGCTGTCGGAAGCGGAAAGGGTCGGCAGGCCAACCTGTGTCACGTCTTGACTGAGATGCGACACCCCGAACTGTGCCTCGCCAAATGGATTCAGCTTGTGTTTGTCCGTCCACTTGGTGGAAAAAAAGACTCGCGGTCCGACGACAAAGCTCTGGAGATGGCTCTTTGTCGCAATAGCCCCGACTTCAGTAAAGGCGAAATTAGTGAGTGTGGACGTATCCCAGGTGGAATCGTAGTCGGCTGCCATGGTCACTCTCTTGGTGAACCACCACGCCCCTCCAACATTGAACCCGTCCGTGCCGAAATCCCCGGTTACGTGAGACCACCCGCCACCGACCTCAAGACCTTGCCCTCGTGCGGTTTCAGTGGGCATGAACGCCGCGAGGAGGGTCAACAAAATCAAGATTGAACACGGCTTGGAGACGAGCGGAAACACTGTGCGGATAGGCACGGCCAACTCTCCTTTAGCAATAGGAGTAGCACTAAAGCACGGAGGGGAATCACCGGGAACTGCCAATAGTAACAGTCCAAAATGTCTTGCGTCTCGATGCTCAACGAGTGCGAACAGCGAAATTTCTGCTGGCCGGTTCAAATTTTCTTCAACGGCAGGCCACTTCGATGACCGCATCGAAATCTTAATAACGAATAACGACTTATGGTCTTAAAGCCTTATCGGATAATGAATGGAAGTCGACTTCGATTTTGGCTTGGGTTTCAACGGGCTTGTTGTCGACATAGGTGGGCTCGTAGCGCCATTCGCGAATGGCTTTGGAGACATTGGGGAGGAGGGCGGAAGATCCGTAAAGGGGCCTGACGCTGGTGATGCGCCCTTCTTTGTCGATGGTAGCTTGCACGGTGACAGTGCCGTAGCGTGCGGTCCGCGGGATTTGCGGGTCGAGGCGCGAAGAAAGCTGGCCCAAGACTACTTTTTTGCGGCCGCGCGAGAACCACCGGCCGCCGCGAACCCACACGGAACGCTGAATGTGCATGGTCACCGCGGGGGATTGAATCACGCGCTCACCGGGAAGATTGACGAAGGTGTTGTAGCTGTAGGGAGTGAGTTCGACGATGCGAGGTCCGGGATGCGTTTGTGGCACATCGAGATTGGTGGTGGCGGAATTGGAGTTGCGCGGAATGGTTGTGGATGTTTCGGCGCTATGCGAGGGAGACGAGGATGGGAAGGCGAGCGATGGCGTGGTGGACTTCGAGTTTGAAGGCGGAGTTAATGCTATAGCGAGCCTAGGAGATTTACTCGCAGCGAGGGTGTTGCTTGCGGGGTGGGAATTGGAGTTTGGAGTCGAGCTTAGAGTCGAATTAGAAATTGCGTTGGAATTCGCGCTGGGAGATTGACTCGAAGAGGGCGATGGACTGGGAACGGCGTCCACGGAAAGAGTTCTCGGTGTTGAATTGCTGGCCGAAGTATTTCCCGGCGCTGGATTGACCACGGCAGTTTGAATATTAGGTGGAGCAGCCGCGGGTATGGCCGCGACTGCGGCGGATTGCGCCGTGGCGGGGGTGGAGTCTGCGACTGCGCTGTCGCGCGCGCTGAGCGGACTAGCTTGAGGATGCTTGTTTACTGAAGGACCGGAATGCATGAGGTGAGTTCTGATGGCGCTCGGAGGTTCAGTCCTGGAAGGAAGTTCGGGCGGGGCATTCACGTTTGAATGATGATAGGTTGGAGCGTTCGGTTCTGACTTTTCCTTGGTCGCAGTTTCGGCTAGCAGCAGGTCGGAAGCGTCCTCTTGTGGTGACGCGTTTAGCGCAGAGGTAGGGTTTGCGGACGTATGGGCCGCGACTGGAGGCGGATGATGCGGTAGTGACGATGCGCGTGCCGCCTGCGAGCGCGCGGGCTGAGCCAGCAAATTACCGTAAAGGTTGTAGGCAAGAGCCCAAACAGCCGCCAAACATATTACGGACAGGGCTGCGATCCAGAAAATGAGCGGAGAAGCGGCAGGCCGCGGTGGAGGCTGAGATGCGGGATCCGCGCCCGCGAATGCAAATTCTTCTTCGCTGGTCTCAGTTGCGCATGAACCGTGATTTTCGGGTGTAGGAGCAGGGATCGTGACGGGAGTGTTCGCTGGCGTGGCAGTTATGCCGGGCAGCATCACGAGCGGCTGGAATGGTTGTGACCATGGCGCCAGCCTTTGCGACGGAAAAGTTTGCGCGGGGTTTTCTACTTGTTGGGGAGATTGCAACGCCGACCACCTGCGAATAAGTTCGCGGTCATCTTCAGCAAGGTCGAGCAACTGAATGCCAGCCAACCCTTGGGAATTTTCCGACCAAACAGTGCGGACGTATACACTGATGCTTTTTGGGATGCCGTTCAGGGTCAAGGAAACGCGTTGGACGGAATTAAGCTGGAGTGCCGGTGTGGCGGACACCAAAAGGCCGTTCTCGCTGACATTCAAAACAGTGTTTTGGAAATTGGAACCGAATGCTATTCGGGTCGGCGTTTGCGGCGCTACGCGTGAATAGAAACGTCGTTCGATGGGCGTGTTTGGTGCCCCCAAATGGTCTGTCAACGTGGACATGGGGACTCTCCCTGACGGTGGATCGCATGCGCGGCAATGCTGAATCGATGCCAGTGTTGTATGGGTGGCTGGAGGTCCAGATTCCGGAGCGTTTGGCTGACGCGACGCAGTCTGGAATACATTGATGCAAACACCGAACTGGTGGAAAAGTTGCGATTTTTTCGATACGGTGCGCCATCAATTTGGACAAGAAGCGATTTACTCTACAAAACAAGAAACTTATTACCGTGTTCTGGCAGAAACCTAGGTCGTCCTCCTTGAATTGCAATCGAAATTCAAGGCAACGGTCCAAGTCTTGGTTCGCGGGTTCAACCGCAACTGCAATCACGATCTGAAGAACCTGTTGAAGGGTGCGGCCGCGGTGGCTTCGAGCAAGCCGGGCCCGTTTGCACAGTTCTATGCAGCTTTAGTCGCCAAAAATGCGGCCACAGATGGCCCGCCTGACCTTGGCCAGGAAGATTGCCACGATCGTACTGATCGTTTGGAAGAAGGGAGTGTGCTTCGACGCCCAACATCTGAAACCACAAACAGCTTGAGTGTCCTGGTAAGTTAGGCGCTGTGTGCCTCGGGCACGTAGTCTCACAGCCGACCCTAGGCCTCTCGGATAACCAGAAATCAAAGCTATGGACCACGAGTCCCAGATAGAACCATGGTCGCCATTTTTGACACCGGTCTGCTTTGCCATGCTGTGTGATGTCTTCGCTTCCGTGCGCTGTGGAAGAAAGAGGCTGATCGCCAAATCCGGGAGAGCCGGCACGTTCAGCTCAACCGAATCACTTACTACCATCGAGCCCGCCGCGACGGTCGTGGACAATTTACCGTGAAACTTCAGCGTTCGATCGTAGCGCGGATCAATCTCCGCGCCGGCGGTCCGGCGGGCAACGTGTGCGCCGCCGATCAGCAACGGCCCGACTCCATAAGTGTTGGAGATCTTGATTCTAACCTTTGTCCCACCGATGCTCGTGTGCACGATCAGGCGCAGGGTTTGGTTCTGGAAGGTCTGGAGAGACTTTGGCAGAAACGGCTGTGCGGCTGTCGCCCAAGTTCCGATCCACTGTTTGGCATCCCGATCGGCGTCAGCGCATAGGACGGGCCCTGGAACTCTGGAAGCTGGAATTGCGGGTGCCACTTCGGCGGCCAAGAGCAATGCCGCCGCACAGACAGCCCTTGTCTTCACATTCCAGCGGTGGCGAGCTGGCACGATTCGTCGTTGATTCTTGTTCATGGTCACTTTCCCTCTCGGAATCAGCACCGTTGACGGTTGTGGGCTTCCCTTTTATCATATAAGTCAGTCAACTGACTATAGGATACGACGCAGTGCTAAAAACGAAAGTGGACAGCAGGACTCGGCTGCTACAAGCCGCCGAAAAGACCACCTATTTTTATGGATTCGGCAGCGCCTCGATTGCTGACATCGCGAAAGAGGCCAAGGTTCCTCTGGGCAACGTCTACTACTACTTCAAGACCAAGGACGAGATTGGCGGCGCCATCGTTGAGCTGCGCGTTTCGCGATTCAAGAATCTGTTGCAGAACCTGAGTAAAGCAAGCTCCCCCAAGGAGCGCCTCTGCAGATTTGTAGACATCAAGATTAAGAACCGTGAAGCCTTGGCGCGCGGCGGCTGCCCTGTCGGAACCTTATGTTCCGAATTGCAGAAATACGGCGGTGCAGCAGCAAAGAAATCTAGAGTCTTGTTCGCAGAAGCCTTGGCCTGGATGGAGAAGCAATTCGAAGCGATTGGCAAAGGAGCCGATTCCCGAGGCCTGGCCGTACATCTTCTATCCGCAACCCAAGGCGTATCCGTGCTCGCCCACACCTTCCATGATCCAACCATGATCGCCACGGAGGCCGAGCGACTCAAGCAGTGGATTCGAGCCCTCTAGCGCGCCGCTGTGGCGAGAGCCCAGGGTCGAAAACGCAAATACCGGATGGAGTTCATTGGTTCTGCTCGATGGGTACGGCCAGGACGAAGGGCAAATCGCTCAGCAATTCAACCCTCCGAGGCACCGCGCCGGTCGATACTATGCAAACCGGCTTCGTTCAAGACAGGAATCACATTTGGCTGAGGTCGATCTTCCCGTGGTGGTGAAAGCGCGCAATCCAACTGCGGCGGACCCGACGGACTTCGAGGAAGCACTGGTGGCGCGCTTTGCGAGACAGATGATGAAGCATGGTGACGCTGAGGACAACGTCGAAGGTCGCATCGGAGAAAGGGAGCTGCTGAACGAACATATTTTCGAAGCTCACCACCGCCTTGCTCGCTTTCTTCTTCGCCCGTGCAATCATCTCCGGGGATGCGTCGATTCCCCGGACCTTCCCTGATGGTCCGACGCGTCGCTCCACGCTCAACCTGGCAAGCCTCAAGTCCGGCGAGTCGGTCTTGATGCGAGATGGGATAAGGAGGGTTATCGGTCTGCTTTCAAACACACTGCAGCACTGATGTCGGACCCCAGCCAGCGAATGCAGCGCTCGCAGTTCCTCTGATATATGCCCTCGGAACTACTACCTCAGAGAGCGCTTGATCAGCACTGCGGTGAGATCGTCTTGTTGCGGAGTCCCCTGGGCAAAATTCAGCACTGAGTCGTAAAGCTCGGCGACAATCACCTCCGGTTCGCGGTCGCTGAATTGCCTCACAATTGCGGCAATCCGCGCGCTTCCGAACGGTTCTCCAGCGCTGTTCTCCCATTCAAAAAAGCCATCGGTGATGAGGAGCACGATATCACCGGGTTTCATGCTGAGGTTGACGGGTACCGCATCCCACAAATGAGGGAGGATTCCCAAGGGAAGCGCCTGCGCGCCCATGAGCTGGAATGATTGGTTGTCCGACGAGTACACGAAAATCGGTCCGTGACCGGCAGAGAGAAGTTCTACCTGGTCGCTGCCTTCGTCGCACACCGCCGCCACGAAAGTCGCGAAACGCTCTGGTGTCAGATCCTCAGCAAAAGACTGGTTGATGTTCTTGAGCATCGTTTCCAAACGATCGCGAACATTGAAGCTCGCTCGCGCATACGCCCGGCACACCGAAGCTAGGATCGCAGGCCCGACGCCATGGCCGGCTACATCTGCCAGCACCACGACCCAGCGGCCATCGGGCAATTTCTTCCAATCATAGAAGTCCCCGCCGGTGTCGTCCGCAGTTCGACTCCAACCAGCTATTTGAAATCCAGTAATTTGAGGTCGAACTTTTGGCAAGAGCGATTGCTGAATGGAGCGGGCAATCTGCAGTTCGTGTTCAACCTGTTTGAGTTGGTGCTGGGTCTCGGCTTCGCGAAGCGCGGCCTCGACATGCGTGCGGATCTCGGCCGCGACGCCGGCGGCCAGCGCGCCCATAACTAGAAGCACAAACGCGAAGTACATTACAGCCGTCTGGGTCACCGTGAATCCATCGGGTCCTGGGCTGAAGCGCCAACCTGCAACGTAAGCTGCCGTCAGATATCCGAAAGCTGAGACAATTCCGCAAACCCAGGATTGCCTCGGGGTCAACCGTAGAACGGACAAGAGGATGAATGGAAAGAAAGCAAGAACCCATGGAGTAGCCAAGGGTCGATAGGCGGTCAGCAGCCGGTTGCTCGCCAGGAAAGCGACACCCACTGCAGGAAAGAGGCACTCCAGGATACTGCTGATGTGCCACATTGAATTTGAGATATCTTTGCCGGACTTCAAGCCCCGGTTCACCGCGCGAAAGACACCCAGTTCGAACACGATCACCAGAGCAGCCAAAACCAGGCTCCAGCGGCTCATTGCCGAGCCCAGCACGAATATGCGCACAGCTCCTAGGACGGCAAAGAAAGAAACAAACGCAATGACACCGATGATTCGCTTTTTCTAGCTCTTAAGCAGTGCGTGGCGGAATGCCTGCGATGCCTCGCGCATTTGTTGAATAGAATGGATCATCGCGGTAAGTGCGATACGGCCCAGCTTCTCGCACGGACTTTAAAAAACATCACCCGGCTCAGATGTGTGCCCCTCTATGCCATGAACCGGAGCGTGGACGAAATGGCTTGTCTAGAAGTAAAGCGCCTCATAGTCTAGTTCACTCTTAGATGGCTGCCCCTGCTCATCTACTTCAGAGTCTCTTCCTCAAGAGCCATAAGTTTTGCCTGTCCTCCGCGTCCAGTCCATTGATGCCTGCTCTTGAACTCTTTGGCTACTTTTAATATTCCGGGATCAAGCGCAAGCGAGCTTAGCGGTTTGTTCAGATAATACTTGATGATGATGTTCCCGCCATTCCTGCCGAACTCTGGGAAGCGCGTTTGTTGCCCTTGCTGACCGATGGGTTCAACAGAACTGGCTCTCCCGCTGTGCGCAAAGGACCCCAAAAGCCGAATTCCAGCTTTTCCGCAAAACCTTGTCAAGAGGGCAGCGCGCGTGTGCGCTAAATCCCGCTACCCGCCTCCCTTGAGGAAGGGGGAGTTCGTGACGTGCGAACGGTCAAAATTCAGGAACCAGGTAGCGTTTTTGCTTCAGCCCAACATCGAGCCCACCGGCAGGTTAGCCACAGGACAACGCACCTTGCGGAGCACGTGCTCGGATGTGGTCCCGCGCAGGGCATCGAGAAATCCGTCAGGACCATCGGTTGTCATGATGATCAGATCTGTGCGAAGCTCCGTGGCAGTTTGCAGGATCACTTCAGCCGGATCACCGACCTTGGCCACCCTATTCCAGGTCCAGTCGGTGTCCTTAGGGAGCGTTAGCACGGGCATTTCGGCCGTGGGTCCGACGTGGAGCAACGTAACCATGCCAGCTGGCAACCGAAGGTTGCGGATCAGACGCGCGGCAGATTCCACGCTCGGTTGCGGGCGGGGTTTGATCGTGACCGGGATGAGGATGTTCCGAAGTGAGATCGAGCCATCCTGTCGCGAGACGAAGCCCTCCACGCCCTGGGGAGTGAAGAGCGTCATTTGTCCGGCCCTGCGCGCGAGCGGCTCGCCCACCGATTTCCCCAACCAGCGCATGCGGCCCTTGTGCTGGCGAACCGCCAACACGATCAGATCCGTAGGATTTTCTTCCAGAAAACCAAGACAGGCTTGCACCGGATCTTTGCTCAACCTGATAACTTTGGCGACCTCGATGCCAAGCTGCCCAACCGCTTTCTTGGGACTGCCTTTAGGGATGAGCCCCCAGCGCTCGAGCGTGTCGCGGACGCCCGGGAAGTCTTGCCAATCGGCACCAGGACTTGCTTTGACGTGGAGAATTGTAAGTTTGGTTCCAGCCACCAGTGCGATCTTCAGGGCGTGGACGAAGGCGACTTCGCTGGCCTCGGAAAAATCTGATGGATGAAAAATCGATTCAAGTCTGACTCCTTCAAACATCTTGGCCTGAGTCATAATTCGCCTGCTTTTCCTGTCTTCGGTGTTTGACGATGCCCGCCGAAGTCTTTGCTTATTGCTGGGGTGATTCGGACCGGCTCGCGCCCTCTGCGCGCACACTCCCTTTGCTGCTCCCCCGTGATCTCGGTTGGAGTTTCTCCGCCTGGTACGGAATTGCACCGCATGGTGTCTTCGAATCCGGGCGCTGAGAAGATGAAAGTCAAGCTGACCGGCTCCGTGCCAATGTTCTTTGCACTTATCCATGTATTGGCCGGAATGAACACAAGCCCTCCCGCGTGGAGATCGCGTTGCTGATCGCCGAGCCAAACGTGAGCCGTTCCGCTTTGGACAAGCAGTATTTCATCTTGCACCAAGTGCCTATGCTTCACGGCTCTTGTCAGCGTGGATGCGGCGTGTTCGCAGCTCTCCTTCATTCCTTTCCAATAGCAGCGGTTTAGCATCAGTCTCGGAGATTGGGACTGTGCTCAGTGCTTTCGATTGAGAGAACGCATTGAGTTCAACCAGCATTAGCGCCGCCGCCGCACCACAGATTGTTGTCCCTCAAATCGTCACCTCGGCCCCTTTTCTGCTCATAGCAATTCCGGACCATAGAAGGTTCAGGTGATTTTTAGGCGATCGCGAATGATGGCGGGATCGCGTAAAAGCATGAGCACTTTTTTGTCGCATCGAAGTGTGCAACCTGGCCGGTTTGTCCCAAGCGCCTTCGGTCTAACGCCGCCGACCTCCGCCCATTCGAGCACGGCCGGAAGTGCGCATCGAACTGAAGTTCTGGGTACGCTGTGCTCCTTTGCTGCGCATTTCCTGTTGGGTTTGCAGCGTTGGTTCCGGCTTGTTGACTGATTGCCAGCCACTTCCACTGTTGCTCGACCAGTTGCCACTCTCCCTGTTGTAGCGGTACACAGTGCCGTCCTTGCCCGCATAGACGTTGTTCTTCCCCGCGGCGATACCTGCATTTGTGTTGGTGTTGTAAACGAAGCCACCGCGATTCGCCGTGCCCTGGCCACTATAAATGTTGCCAACATATCCCGCGCCGCCACCGGCCACGATTCCAGTATTCGGGTTGTACGTCGCTCCGCCTCGATAGCCGGCAGTGTTGCCAGTGTAGATGTTGGTGTTGTAACCGCGTCCTGCGAAGGTGCTCCGGCCGGTCTGCGTGTTGTAATACCCACCACGGGTCGCAGCTCCATAATTGCCTGTATAGGGATTTGCCCACGCTGCTCCGGTGCGCGAATACGCCGTATTGCCCCACACCCCGTACACATTCGCGACTGCGGCTCCGCCCCATGCGCCCCATCCGTAATATGGATACCAGCAACATCCGTAATAGCCCATCGGTCCCCACCACGGGTAATACCAAGGATAGTGGCCATATCCATAACCAAAGCCAAAGCTCCATCCCGTATCAGAGCTATAGGTGAAGCCTGCCCCCACGCCGTACGTATACGGCCAGCCATACCACACTGTCGGACCGATATATGGCGGGTAATACCAACCTGTCCCGTAAACCACAATCCCGGTGCTGGCAGACACCACCGTGCCGTAGTATCCCGGCGTGTAGCCGACATACACCACCTCGGGTGTTGAGCTGTAAACCTTCACATAAGTCACGTAGTACAGCTGAGAACTCGGCGGAATGCCGTAAATCTCTGTCGGCACCTTGTCCGCTACCACCCACGGGCCTTGCGGTGCCGGCGCTTTGAACCACACTCCTGCTTCCACACAGTAGTACTCGTTCTCAGACACTTTGATGACAGCAGCACTCGTGTTTCTGCCGTAGCTCAACGAGGTGCCTTCAATTGGCTCAAACTTCGCTTCGCCGTCATACTGCACGGTGACCTTTGCCTCCGAGCGAGTAATGGTTGCAGTTTGCGGAATCGAGTTGGCGATCAACGCCTCTTTTGCCTCGGCTGTTCCGGGCACCGACGCCCGCACGCCCGCTTTGGGATTATCCGTTGGAATTTTCGCGAAGTCTGGGGGCATCTGCTGCGCACTCACGAATGTCCAAGGTCCATCGAGCGTCGCGCCTTTGAACCAGCGGCCCGAGATCAGAAGGTAGTATTCGCTGTTAAGCAGGAAAATGTTGCCAGTGGTATTGCTCACATACTCTAGGCCGGTGCCCACGATGGCATTGTATCTGGGCTCGCCCTTGATTTCGATCAACTCCGCCGGTCCAAACACAACGTGCACCATCGGGATCTCTGCTTTCTTCCCGCTCTCTTTCAGTGAAGGTTGCTGCTTGGTCTGTTGGCCCTCGGGATTCTGTGCCTGGTTCTGGCTGGCGATAAATTCCTCAGCTTTCTTCATGTCGTCAGGTAGCTTCGTGGCGTACTCCCACAGTCCTTCTATCTCTTTGGCCTGAAGCCACCAGTCCTGTACGCGCAGGTAGAAACGCTTCTTGTCATTCTCGTAAAGAATGATTGATCTCGTGTTGATCACCCTTTGCAGTTTTGTGCCGGGCACCTCGACCATCTGCGGCCTGCCGTCAATCAGCACCTGTAGTGAAGGTTTTTTGGCGATGATCACCTTGGGCGGGTCGTTATTCACCTCGACACCCTTGACCAGTTCGCTGGCCGGTTCCAGCGCTGCTTCCAGCCGGTCGAGCGAAACGGTTTTAGCGGTGACCGGTAACTTCTTTTCCAAAAGTGCGGTCAGCGTGGCTTCCTTGTCGCTTGCCACCGAAAATTTCACTCTCGCGACCTTCGCCTGGTCCAGCGTCACTAATCGGTTGACCTTATCCACTTCGGTGCGCGCCTG
>JBKOXA010000103.1:0-7816 GCA_046724685.1 Acidobacteriota bacterium
CCGGAAATGATCGGTCTAGGAACAAGGCGCTCCTGCGCAAGGCGCGCGGGTGTGTCCGAAGAAGGAAAGAAAAATTCAAGAGCTTAAGAAAGACGCAAAAAACTCTTGACAACGGCCGGCCTCGTTAGAGATTGCCCGTCATCGCCCCGAAATCGCTCACAAGCTTCACTCGACGTTGCATATCCCGGAACCGGATTCAGCGAGAGCCTTTCCCTCTGGCAGTGTCATTGTGTACCACCGGCGCATGCTGCCCGTCAGGCGTTGCAGTATTATTCTCAAGACATGGAAGGACTGCGGATCTCGCATTACCGCATCCTGCGCCGTTTGGGCTCGGGCGGCATGGGTGAAGTCTACGCTGCGGAGGATGAGCGGCTGCGGCGCGACGTCGCAATCAAATTCATTTCTCATGACAAAGCGGCTGATGAAAGAGCCCGGCAACGCTTCGAACGGGAAGCGCAGGCAGCCTCAGCGCTGAATCACCCTAACATCTGCACAATTTTTGAAATTAATGAACACGAAGGACAGCCATTTCTTGTGATGGAGTTGCTAGATGGTCAGGACTTGAGGCAGATCTGTGCCGCGGGGCCCGTGGAGATCTCCAGTCTTTTGAAATGGAGCGTCGAAATAACAGACGCCCTCGCCGCGGCTCACGGGCGGGGGATCGTCCACCGCGACATCAAGCCGGGCAACGTCATTATCAGGTCGCGTGGCGATGCCAAAGTGCTGGATTTTGGCCTGGCAAAGCTGAGGTCATCGGATATGGAGGGTTCCGAAACGGTAAGCTTCGATGGAACAGCGACCGGATCAGTGATGGGAACAGTAGCCTATATGTCTCCGGAACAGGCGCGTGGAGAGGCGCTCGACGGCCGTAGCGACCTGTTCTCATTGGGAGTCGTGCTCTACGAGATGGCTAGCGGTAAGCGCGCCTTCGATGGACCCACTTCCGCTGTGATCTTCAAGTCCATCCTGACGGCCTCGCCGACGCCAATCTCACGAATTCGCAGTGATGTTCCACCGGAGCTAGAGAGAATTATTGCCAAAGCGCTCCAAAAGGACCGCCAGGCACGCTATCAGAATGCCAGCGAGATGAACGCCGACTTGAAGAGCCTGCAACGCGGGTTGGAATCCCGTACCCTAGAGCCAATGGCGGTAAGCAGGGCAGCGCGCAGGAAACGGTCAGCCCTGTGGATAAGCGCAGCGCTCCCGCTGGTGATTCTTTTGGGTGCGCTGTGGTGGTTTCTCAAAACGCCGAAAGCGCAGAGCCCAAAGCCACTGTCGCATCGAACGTCGATCGCAGTTCTTCCTTTTCGAAATGCCAGCGCGGACAACAATCTCGACTATCTCAGCACGGCGCTGCCGGACGAAATCACCACCACACTCAGCTATGCGCCCGCGCTGAGTGTGCGGCCTTTTAGCATGTCCCAGCGATTCACGGGCCAGAACTTCGACCCGCATCAGGCCGGCCAACAACTGAAAGTTACTGACGTGGTCACAGGCCATTTCATTCGGCGGGCCGATACTCTCGGTGTGACACTAGAAGCGATGGATATCGCCAAGAATGAGGTGATTTGGCGCAGCTCAGTGGAGGTAGCTCAGAATGACATGCTCGACCTTCGACAACGAGTGACCGGTTCCTTGCAAAAGGGTCTCCTGCCGGCGCTCGGTACCTCAGTTGGGGACCTGTCGGTTACCAAGCCGAAAAGCCAAGAGGCGTATGAACTCTACCTGCGCGGCAGAAACATAGGCTATACAACCGCCAAAGAGGCGATTGCAGTCCTAGAAAAATCGGTTGCGCTCGATCCGGGATATGCGCCTGCATGGGTGGCGCTCGGCGAGCGCTATTACAACGACGCGGATGCGGGCGCCGGGGGCGAGGTGACGTACAACAAATCAGTTGCGGCCTTCGAGCGAGCGCACCAACTCGATCCTGAGCTATTGAGTGCCTCAACTTGGCTGATTGCGAACCGGATTTCCTACGAAGATCTCGCCGTCAGCTTCGCGCAAATTCGGGAGTTGGCACAGAAACGACCGCGTAGTGCAGATGTGCACCTACTTTTTGCACAGGCGCTGCGCGCCGCCGGGGCGCTCGAGGAGGCGGCCCGTGAATGCGAGACGGTACACCAGCTTGACCCCGAGCGCTGGACCGACTGCTACGTGCTCTACATTCAAATGAGAGACCTGGGCAAGGCGCGCCAGGAAGTGCAGCGCACGCCAGGAGAATTCAGCTCTTTCATGTTAGGGCAACTACTGCTACGAGAGGGGAAAATCGAGGAAGCACTGCCCAAACTGAATATTTTGTCCGCCGGGAAAAGTTACGACGTGATCCGCGGTTGTTGGCCTGATTCATCGACTACAAACTGCGCTGACGTAGTGAAACAGGCAGAGGCCAGCTATCGCAGCATCCCGGACACAAATGCGTGGTATTTCGGCGCGGCTCTATTCGCGTTCGTAGGCAAGAAGGACGCTGCCATCCGCTTCCTGCGCGCCGATTCCGAGCACGACTTTTGTGTTTACCCATCCGTGGACCGCGACGTGTTATTCGATAAAATTCGGGACTCGGCGGAATTCCAAGCAGCACGTCAGGCTGGCATCGAGTGCCAGAAGAAATTCGCTCCCTACGCCAGAATGCAAATTCAGTAGTACCAGGTGGATGCCTTGGCTGCGATCCTGGCACTGGACTGAGATGCGCACAGCAAGCGGGTTTGCTGGAAGGTAAAGATGAAGGCTGGACGAGTCGTCGGCAACCCTTACCTAATCGCGTTACGTCAGAGTTGCCCGTCATCCGCCCGCAATCGGCGATAAGCGCCATGCGGTGCGGCGTCTTCCCTTGAAGCGCCGGATGTCACGTGAGGTAAAGAAAGATTCCGACGATCATGACTAAGTTGTACGTCGAATGTGCAACCATGGCTGGCCACAAAGAACCGCTGCGCACGCGGCACAGCGTAAACACATAGCTGGTGGCCGCCATCAAAAGGACCATGAGCGAACCCGAAAAGAATTGCAGATGAAGGCCTGCGGCGTCTCTTGAGATTCCATGATGAAGCAAGTGGACCAAACCAAAGCTGAGTGAGTTCACGGCGGTTGCTACACTGACGTTCCAGCGACGGGTGAATGCCTGCTGAATCACGCCACGAAACAGGATCTCCTCGCCGATGGGGCTGAAGATCATGGCTGGCAAAGCGATCATGGCAAAAAGGAGCGGGCCAGGCATTGAGCCACGCAACCCCTGCAAGCGAAAACTGTCGCGGACAGTCACGTTCCAGTTCTCGGGCGATTGCCCGAATAATACTAGCCCCAGCACGAAGCCCCCCAGAGCACAAGCCGCGCCGGCCAACGCGCTCCAAAAGAAGGCAGCCACTACGTTGCCGGGCTTACGCAGTCCAATCTCGCTCCGGCCCGCGCGGGTCAAGAGGGTGAAAGGCAGCGTCCACATGGCGAGGAACTGGAGCAGCAACAACGGACGAGCTGATGGTGGCCCCAGCATTGCATAGCCCCGCGCACAAGTCAGAAGCACCAGCACGAGCACGGACGCAGACCACGGAGCACCTAACGTGCGGCCCCAGAATGGCCGGATAAGCGCCTCATCCGTTTGCCCTAGGATCTCCAACGCCGGAGTTTGCATACAGGCACCTTAACATTCCTTTGAAACCCCGCGAACCGTGATCCAAATGAACCAATAACGGGCATTGTCGAGATGTGGCGTGTCCGACCCGTTCGGTGTCACTGAATAGGTTTGTCGCGTCAAGCCTGGGATCAGATTAGCGGAGTATCTCTCGTAGCAAACGGGGCCATCTCTGGAAGTATTGTCGGCAACTCGTACCTTGGGATTACTTCAGCGCAATCTCGCGGTGTTTCGCAATGGCCTTCGGATTTCAGCCGCCCCGCGATCCGCAAGCAGTAGCTAGCGATACGCAGCCGCCTGGATACCATACAGCTCCGCGTAGTGCCCTTTCCTGGCCATGAGTTCTTCGTGTGTGCCCACCTCCACCAGGCGTGCGCCATCCAGCACGATGATCAGGTCGGCCATGCGCACCGTCGAGAAGCGGTGTGATACGAGTATGGTGATCCGTCCATTCTGCTTCTCGGCGCTGCCGCGTGCCGCGGCCGCGTAGCGCTCGAACAGAGCATGTTCTGTCTCGGCATCCAACGCCGCAGTCGGCTCATCCAGGATGAGGAGCAGCGGCTCCTCGCGCATGAACCCCCGCGCCAGCGCCAGTTTCTGCCATTGCCCGAACGATAGTTCCACTCCGCCGGGCCACGTCGGGCCAAGTTGTGTTTCCAGGCCCGCCGTCAAACGCGTGACTACATCTCCGGCGCCAGCGCGATCGACTGCCGCGGAAACGGCGAGCGCGTCTTCCAGTCGCGGAACATCACCCAAACCGACGGTCTGCTGTGCACGGAATTCGAACCGGAAAAAGTCCTGGAACGCCCCCGCCAGGCGCTTGCGCCATTCACTGGCAGGCACACGTGCCAGTGGTGTTTCGTCCAGGAAGATTGCACCTGACATCGGTTCGTACATCTTTGCCAGTAGTTTGACCAACGTCGTTTTGCCCGCGCCATTCTCACCGACAATCGCCACCACCGCCCCGGCAGGAAGCTTTACCGAAACATCTTCCAGCACCACATGCGAAGTCCCTGGGTATGTGAACGACACATGCTCCAGTCGAATACCTTGTCGCAATTCGCTCGGAACCGGACGATCCCCTGCTGCGGCGACCGCGGAAGCATAATCCTCCAGCCACGCCAGCCGCCGCGATCCGTCCATCCAGAATCCTCGCAGGAAAGCGAGCTCGCCCACGGTTGCTCCGATATACGCCGAAAGCCGCGCGCCCGCCGCGAGCACCAGCAGCACTTGGCTTGCGGATCCGCGAAGCACCGACGATACGAACACGACCGCGCCGACGTACGCACACCCGAAAACGGCCCACGCCAATGCGTGCCAGAACGCAGACCCCCACCGCGCAGACGCCACGCGTCCGTACCAGCGTTCCCAGGCCGCTCTCCGCTCCGTCGCCAGGTGGCTTCCCATACCGATGACCCGCACTTCTTTTCCGGGAGAAGCGGTCGTCGCAACGTTGAACAAATGCCGTGCCAGACGACTCGCTTGGGCTCCACTCTCCTGGGCGGATCTCTCGACCTCAGGCCGCCATGTGGATGTCCATACCGTTGGCACAGCAAACACAGCAAGCAGGAGGAGGACCGGGTGAATGGATGCCAGCAACGCCAGCGTCACGCCCAGGCGCAGAATCCACCCAAGCATGGAAAACACCGCCATGTACATGTGGTCAAGGACGAAGACCTGGTTACGCAGCATGGACAACCGGTCGAGGTACTCCGGGCGTTCCTGATGCGCGATGGTGGCGATGGACGCCTGCAGGCTCGCTACGTGTGCCTCCAGCGCGATGGTCACCTTGTCACGAAACCGCCGCTGCACTCGCGTGCTGACGGTGCGAAGAAACCACGTTGCCGCCGCCGATATGCCAAGGCCAACTGCCGCTCCCTCCACCAGCCCAGCCCGGTGCTCCAGCACGCCTTTCCCCAGCAGCATCAGCCACAACGCCAGAAGAGCATCGGGCAATGCGGCGAGCTGCGACAGCACCAGCGACTCTAACATCAGCCGCGGCTCGTGCCGGTACCCCAGCTTGCACAACCGCCACATGGATGACAGTGCGGGCGGCAGAGGCTCGATCGGGTGTTCTCGATTAGGAGAGGACGTCATAAGTCGTGCCCTCCTCGTCCGTCGGAACGTTGAAGCGTTCCGCCTGCAGATCGAACATGGTTCGATAGCGCCCGCCCAAGGCGATCAGTTCTTCGTGCGTGCCGAGCTCAATCACCCGTCCGTGTTCCAGCACGCAGATGCGGTCCGCATGCCGGACCGTGGAAAACCGGTGCGAAATCAGGATGGTCGTGCAGTGCCGCGTCGCCGCCAGCAGGCGGTCGAAAATCTCAGCTTCACCCCCCACGTCGAGCTGTGCCGTGGGCTCGTCGAGCAATACTACACCCGCGCCGAGCTTCACCGCTGCCAGCGCTCGCGCCAGCGCCACCCGCTGCCATTGTCCGCCAGACAGGTCCGTGCCGCCGTCATACCCGCGGGCAAGAACGGTGTCGAGTCGCGCCAGGTTCGAAGCTCCGGCGGACTCAAGGGCTGCTTGCACGACATAGTCGGGCGCGCCGCATGGCGCCACATTGTCCCTCAGCGGCAGCTCCAGCCGGATGAAGTCCTGGAACACCGCCGCGATGCGCGAACGCCACGACGCCAGATCGAATTCACGAATGTCCGTGCCATCGATCTCAATGCCACCGGACTGCGGATCGTACAGCCGGCACAGCAGTTTTGCGATGGTCGTCTTGCCCGCACCGTTCTGACCCACGATGGCAAGCGACGACCCAGCAGGAATTGTCAGATCAAAATGATCGAGAACGGCCGCGCCACCTCCCGATGGGTAAGCGAAACTCACGTCGCGTAGCCGAATCTCGTGCGCGCGGTTCGTGGTCGCCCCGCGATTGCCCGACGGTAGCGCGCCGGCAGCCCGCATTGCCGGCTCCAGCCGCAGCACCGCCGCCACCGGTGCTGCGGCTCCGTCAAGCGCCCAGCTGAATCCGCCGAAGGCGATCATCGAAACGCCAAGAGCGCTCTGCATGTATGCCACCGCTTCGCCGAGGCTGATTCGTCCGCTCGCCGCACTGCTTGCGAGTGCCCAGAACACCGCAATGTTCGCGCTGACCACCAGCAGCAAGCTCCAGATCAGCGGGCGCTCGCGCAATCGCGTGGCGACGTATTGCAGCTCGTGCAAACGCGTCCGCCGCGCGATAAAACGCTCCATCGTCCAATCAACTAACCCGAACAGTCGTAGTTCTTTGCTTGCCGGAGGATCCACCGCAAGCCGGTAGGCGTAGTCCGCTTCTCTCTGCGCGCTGCGCACTTCTTCGGTGTTGCGATCCCACCACACCGCGCTCTCGCGCAAAAGCCAATGCGTCGCCACCCACGCGCCCATCAGCACCACCGGCGCCCACCAGGCGTATCCCACAAGGATAGCGGCACACGCGATACCGCCCACCATCTCCACCATTCCGCTCGCGATAAAGTCCATGGAGATTGTCAGTGGTGGCCCGGTCATTCCCAGATCGAAGTCGCGCGCCACCGTCAAGTCGCTGGTCAGGTTCGGATCTTCCAGGTGACCCATGCCAGGCGGGCGTACGCAAGTTTCCGTAAGCCGGTCATAGAGCCATGCTGCCGTGCGGTCTCCCAGGTTGGCGCTCACCGCTTGATGAATCGGGCTGAGCACTTGCAGCAGTACAAAAATTGCGCCGGCCAGCGCCAGCGGACCCGCAAGAGGAGTGCCGCGTTGCACCGCCCCCACAAGGACCCCCATCGCAATGGCAAACGCCGCGGGAAGCACGCCTCTTAGTAGCAGGACGAACCACCATGCCAGGGCAAGCCCCGGCGCTGCCTGGGGTAACACGCTGAAGAACTGCCATTCCTGGCGTTCGGTCACACGCTGAAACATGGTCCGTATTCTGCCTCAAAAAACGTTCCGTATGCACAAACACTCCTTAAAGAGGCAGCATCATGGCAAAACAGAAGGACGCGCATCCGCTGGACGAAAAAACGCGCCATCCGTAGAAGTGCTCGCCTTTGGCATCCTGCTTTGAGCTGTGACGCGAGATAAGTCGCGGGTTGTCGGCAACTCCGTCGAAAATCAATCGCCCTGCTAGATTTGCATTCCGTTTTCGGCGGTAGCTGGGTTCATGGGTGTGATTGCGACCTCGTACCCGAGCTTGCGAAGGGCTCGTGCCAGCATGCGGGCGCGTTGCT
>JBKOXA010000058.1:0-10528 GCA_046724685.1 Acidobacteriota bacterium
GATCGGCGTAGCGCCCTTTTTCGACTGATCCGACCTTCTGGCTCCAGCCAATCAGATCGGCCGCATTGATCGTCGACGCCTGAATCGCATCCAAGGGCTTCATTCCCCATTCTACCATTTTCGCAAATTGCCTGGCGTTGTCGCCATGCGGATACACCCCGGAATCCGTGCCGTAAGCAATCTTTGCTCCTGCTTGAAATGCCTTGCGGAAATTTTCTCGCTGGAGACGCCCAATCTTTTTCTCCTTCTCGATGGACTCAGGCAGCATTCCCGCCTTGGCGCCCTCCTGCAGAATGAAATCGTCATTGTAAATATCGAACACCAAATACGTCCCGTGCTGCTTGGCCAGCGCGATTCCTTCGTCATCGATCAGGCTCGAATGCTCGATCGAATCGATTCCGGCGCGAATCGCATCCTTGATGGATTGCGTCCCGTGCGCGTGCGCGGCGACTTTTCGCCCAAGTTTGTGCGCTTCATCCGCAATCGCCTGCATTTCCTCCAGTGTGTACTGTGGAGTTCCGGGCAGGTCGCCCTTGCTAAGAACGCCGCCAGACGCGCAAATCTTGATCACGTCGGCTCCGTATTTGATCACTTCCCGAACCTTCGCGCGCGCAGCCCAAGGACCGTCCGCCACGCCATCCGACTTATGGCGATACTCAAATGGCAGCAGGTTGTCGTCACAGTGGCCGCCGGTAATTCCAAGCGCCGGGCCAGACACCAGCATCCGCGGCCCTTCGATTTCCCCCTTGTTTACGCCGTCGCGCACCGCAACGTCGCTGAAGCCCGCTGCGCCAACGTTGCGAATCGTTGTGAATCCGGCCCGCAGCGTGAGCCGGGCGTTTTTTGCTCCGGTAATCGCCGAGCGCGGCACCGAAACACCAAGGCCTGCGTAGCCAGAATGTTCCGGGTCACTGGTGACATGAGCGTGCACGTCAATCAAGCCCGGCAGGCACGTTGCGCTCGACAGATCGATGGCGGACGCCGGAGCGGACCCGGCAGGCGCAACCGAAATAATCACACCTTCACCGTCAAACGTGACCAGCTGGTCCGGCAGCAGTTGCCCGGTGCGAACATCCAGCAACTTGCCGCAGCGAACCGCGCCGCCAGGCGCCGCAGAAACTACCGTCGTCGCGACTAGAGAAAGAACAAGTGCAAAGAGCAATTTGCGCATGAAAAAGATTCCTTTGTGCAAGTAAACGAGCGGGTAGAGGATACCCTAGCCGCGATGTTCGCGCCACGAATCCCCGCCCGAATCCCCGCCCCCGGGCATCGGCTTCACGCCTCAAATCCTGTCATCCACCGATCCCGGCCGTCCCCATTTCGGGTTACTTCGACGAGACAGGCCCCGGAGAGGCATAAAAAGACCGAATAAAGACCACCAGCTGCCACCGCTGCTCCGCGGTAAACCGTTTCTTGAAAGCGGGCATCGGCCGATGCCCCTCGCTGATCTTGTAGAACAGTTCACCATCACTCATCGCGCGCATATGCTGCCCGTCTGTAAAGTCCGTCGGCATCGGATCGTATGTTTTCGCCTGTGAACCGTCACCCTTGCCTGTGTCACCATGGCACTCGGCACACTTGTCCAGATAAAGCCGCCGCGCCGCAGGAAGATCGATTTGCGAGGCCGCGAGAGGATTTGCCCGCCGTTTCGCCTCTTCAGGAACGATCCAAGGTCCGGGATGGAAAAACGCGTACACCACCGAACCCGCAGCAATAACGAGCAGCATTACGAAAAGTATTCCGAGAAGTTTCTTACGAGTGGGCGAGGCCATGGGTGAAGAGGGATTTTCGCATAAGAAGACGGAAGATTTTCAGTGAATGTCGTCCCGGAGCAGTGCGTTCCTCTTTCCCTTTTTCCGTCAACCGCGAAGGGTGAGGTAGAGAAGTTCGGCATTGAAGATGAGAATAGCGGCGGCGACGGTCCAGGCGACGATGGAAGTAAGGCGCGAGTTAGCGAACGCGCCCATTTTGACGCGATCGCTGGTGAACTTCACGAGCGGAATGACCGCGAACGGAAGTTGAAAGCTGAGGATCACCTGGCTGAGGATCAGAAGCGAAGTAACTTTTCCTTCGCCGTAGAGACCGATGACGATAACGGCCGGCACGATGGCGATTCCGCGTGTGATGAGGCGGCGGAGCCAGGGCCTGAGGCGGATATTCAGAAAACCTTCCATAACGATCTGGCCGGCAAGTGTGCCGGTGAGCGTGGAGTTCTGACCGGACGCAAGCAGCGCGCAGGCAAACAGCGTGCTTGCGAAACTTGCACCGAGAACCGGGGTCAGAAGCTTGTACGCCTCGGAGATTTCAGCCACTTCGTTCAAGCCGCGGCTGTGGAAGGCGGCGGCACCAAGCACAAGGATGGCGGCGTTGATGAAAAGCGCGAACCCGAGCGCAACGGTGGAATCGAAGACGGCGTAACGCAGAGCTTCGCGTTTACCTGCAGTATCCGTCCCGAACGCGCGGGTCTGCACAATACTGGAGTGGAGATAGAGATTGTGCGGCATGACGGTAGCGCCCAGGATGCCGATCGCGATGTAAAGCATTTCGCGGTTGCGAAGAATCTCCAAACGCGGGATAAAGCCAAACGCGGCTTCGCGCCATAGCGGCTGTGCGAAAAAGATCTCGTACGCGAAACACGCCGCGATGCTGGCGATCAGCGTGATGACAAAAGCTTCGATGAGCCGGAAGCCGCGTCCCTGAAGCGCAAGAACGATCAGCACATCGAGTGCGGTGATGAGAACGCCGGCCAAAAGAGGGAGCCCGAAGAGGAGCTTCAGCGCTACTGCGGAACCTAGCACTTCCGCCAGATCGCACGCCGCAATCGCGATTTCGCAGACGACCCACAAGGCGATGCCCACGGGGCGAGAATACGATTCGCGGCACGCCTGCGCGAGGTCACGGCCGGTAACGATTCCGAGCTTCGCGGAAAGCGCCTGGAGCAGCATCGCCATTAGGTTGCTGAGCAGAACCACACTAAGCAGCGTGTAGCCGAATTTAGCTCCGCCGCCGAGATCTGTAGCCCAGTTGCCCGGATCCATATAACCGACCGCGACCAGATACCCGGGTCCGGCGAACGCAAGGACTTTTTTGAACCAACCCATGGCGGGAACGATGGGGATGGTGCGGTGGGATTCCGGTAGGGAGGGGAGTGTTACAGCGCGCGAAGAAGCCCTGGCCGATGCGGATTCCGCTTGGAGTGCTGGTTCGGTCTCTAAAAGTGGTCCGGTCAAGCGCGCCATGTTTAGTTAACTATGGTAAATCCCACATCTAAACTAGCTTTAATACCCCCATATTGTCAATAGCACTTTGCAAGAAAGTTGCTAAATCGCGCCTCCCGCCGAAGTGCCGCACCATCGGGTATGGTACTTTGGAAAGCGGAATCCAGGAGGCCAGCATGGACGAAAAGCAGCAGCAACAACCCGGTCAAATGCAGATCAAGGCCGAGGAAAAAGAGCTCCAGGGCCTCTACAGCAATCTAATGATGATTCATCACAACGTGGAAGAGTTTACGCTGAATTTTGTTTACATCTTTCCGAATGGAGCACAGGGCAAGCTCCTCAGCAGCATGATCGTGAGTCCGGGACACGCCAAGCGGATCTGGCGGGCCCTTGGAGAAAATATCTCACGCTACGAAGCGCAGTTTGGAATGATCAAGGAAGCACCGGAAGGAACGCCCACGCCAACCGTTGGCTTCGTTCAGTAGACAGCAACGAAAGATTCATCGACATTTTTCAGGAAAGCAGGGCCTTGGTCGATCTAAGGAATGACCATCTTCCAGTACGTGCCTGTTCGAAACCGCGAAGTCCCGACTATAACTCTGCATCGGGAAACCCATCTGCTTCGAGGCCATCTCAAGACAAAAAGATCGCGCGAAAATTTGAAAACTGGTGGGGCTGAGTCGGTCTAAGCTTCGTAGAACGGAGCGTGATGCTAGCTCACACCCGCTTCCATCAGGAGCATGCCGATCTTGCTCTTCATCTGCACCATCTGCCGGACCAGCAGGTTGCGGTACCGCAGCGTGCGCCGCCGCTCGCGAATCGCCGTAGAGGCCTCACATACCCCGTCTCGGTCTCTTTCAGGTGAGGATCGTCGCCGCGAGTACGGGAAGGCCGACACGTCTCAACAGGTCTTGGAAACGAGGGTTGCTCCGCAAAGCGTCCATGCTCGGATCTATATGAAGATATATAAGCCAGTGGGAATGCTCCTCGTAGGATTTCTCCAAGTATTCAATCGCACGGTCGTTTTCTCCCAAGCCGATATGGATCCCGGCCAAGAAGTGAGGCGCGACATACTTGTGATTTGCTGGTTTTGTCAGATCATCGAGCACCTGCAGTGCTTCCTTTGTCCTCCCCGACACTCCGTAAGTGTGTGCCAGGGCCGCGCGCATCAGAGGACTGCCGCCTGACAGGTTCACACCCTTCTCACCCGCGGTGATGGCCAATTCGTAGCGGCCAGTTATCCGGTACACCAGCCCGAGAATCCAGTACGTAACAGGGTAGTTCGGATCCAATTCGGCAGTTCGCAGGAGTTGTTCGATGGCTTCGTCGTATCGGCGGGCCATGTAGAAGGCCCATCCGATGGCAACGTTGATAATGAGGGACAATGGATCTAGCTCTTGGCTGTTTTTCATCTTGGCGATAGCTTCTACCTGACGGCCCATGGTCATCACATACTCGGCGTGCCAATGATTGGCGGTTGGATAGGCGGGATTGAGTTCAAGGCTGCGTTTGAACTCTGTCTGAGCATCTTGCCACTGCCAATCGTAAAGCCACAACGCGGCTGCCAGAGGCGTGTGGGCTTCGCCGAGACCCTGGTCGAGCTGCAGGGCGGTGATCGCAGCCGCTTTGCCTTTAGGGAATGCGTCCTTCGGAGGCAGATAGCTGTTCCATCCCAAAAGCACGAACGATTCAGCCAAACCAGTGTGGGCGAGAGCGTAGCTGGGGTCCTTCTCGACAGCTTGCTGAAAATACCCGATCGCCTTGTAAAACCCTTCTTCCGTCCATCTATTCCAATGATGACGGCCTTTCAGGTAGAGCCGGTAAGCCTCGTCATCTTCCGTGTGGCGTTTGATTAGTCTCTTTTTTTCTGCCCGTGTTAGCTGTAACCGCAATCTCCCCGATATCTCGTTGGAAATTTCGTCCTGGATCACAAAGATGTCGCCAGGCTTACGATCGAATTGCGCGCCCCATAATTGAGCCCCTGTGGCTACATCGACTAACTCGGTCCCAATGCGCAAAGAGCCGCCGCTTTGCATCATTCTGCCAGTGAGCACGGCGCGCACATTGAGCTCGCGGCCGACGGCTTGAGGGTCAATCTGCTGGCCTTTGTACCGAAATACGGTGCTCTGTGCGATTACGCGCAGTCTTGGTACCGTTGCCAGGATATTGATTAGGCTCCCAGGGATCCCGTCACTGAGGTACTCGTTCTCGGGGTCGCGACTAAGGTTCTCGAATGGAAACACTGCAAGCGAGCCAATCACCCTTGACAGTCTCTCTGGGCGGAGGGCACCTCTTTGCACTCTCGAAGTCTGTGACCTCCGCTTGCCGGTCGAGGATGAAGGATCTGCGGTTGATATGAGGACTGATTCCGCTTCTCCTTCCCGAGCTCTCCGGCCGAAATCCGTATCTGGCTTCAGTTGTTGCAGGTCAGCAAGCATGTCGGCCGCGTGCTGGTAGCGCTGGCCTCTATCCTTATGCAGCGCCTTGTCGATGATTCTTTCAAGCCTCTGCGGGACATCGAGATTGATACTTCGCACCGAAACAGGCGGCCGCGTCAGAACAGCCTCGATAATCGTGCCGCCCGTGCCGCCGACAAACGCCTTGCGCCCTGTCGCCATTTCATACAGCACGAGACCGAGCGAGAAGATGTCGGTGCGCGGGTCCAGATCGTCTCCTCGTATCTGCTCTGGTGACATGTAGGAGGGAGTGCCGCTTATGATTCCAACGATCGAATTGGAATCCGATGATTCGCCGCCGAAATCTTCGCTCGCACTCGCGAGCTCTTTGGGAACAAACTTTGCAAGCCCAAAATCGAGCACTTTCGCTTGTCCGCGCTTTGTCACGAAGATATTCGCGGGTTTGATATCGCGGTGAATGATTCCTTCGGCGTGCGCTGCATCCAGAGCTTCAGCTATCTGTGTCCCAAGCTTCAGTATTTCTTCGAGGGGAAGCGCCTTGCCATGGATGTGACTGCGCAGAGTTTCGCCGTCGATGAACTCCATGGCGATGAACGCCCGGCCGTCCTGCTCGCCGATGTCGTAGATCGTGCAAATGCCGGGATGGTTTAGAACGGACGCGGCTCGCGCCTCGCGTCGGAACCGTTCGAGCGCCTGCGGATCATGGGCTACACCTTCGGGCAGGAATTTGAGGGCGACGAAGCGTGCGAGGCGCGTGTCCTTAGCCTTATAGACGACACCCATGCCCCCGGCACCGATTTTTTCGACCATGAGGTAATGCGAGATGGTCTGGCCAATGAGAGAGCCGGACTCCATGGTGCCGTCATGTTAGTTGGCGACCCCGAAGCAAGTCAACGAATAGCGTTTTGCCATCGGATCTCGAGTTCAAGTCGGGCAAATGTTTGGTTAACGCGGCTTTGTGCGCCCCCTTAACTCGGCCCATTCGGACTGAATCGTTGAAAACATGGTAGGTCGAAGTTAGAGTATCTCCACGCGCAATCCAAGATGGGCCAAGCGCCACTTTCAGCAAATCGGTCCTTGAAAAGAGAAGCGAAATGGAATTCACCAACCGACGCTTGATGTGGCACGGCATGTTTTTGTTTCTAATTGGCCTGCTGACTGGCTTCGCCGAGCAGCATTTCGCCAACATAAGGATGGGGCTAGCCGCCCACCTGGAAGGTGTGATGAACGGTACATTCCTGCTCGCACTGGGAGCCGTTTGGACCGAAGTTCGATTGTCTTCCAGGACAAAAGCTGTCGCATATTGGACCGCTCTCTGCGGCACATACGGAAACTGGTTTGTAACGACGCTCGCTGCAGCTTTTGGCACTGCGGCGCTTTCCCCAATCACCGGAGCCGGCCATAGTGGCCTGCCCTGGCAGGAAACCCTCGTGACGCTTGGCTTTCTTACTGTCGGCATCACAATAATCGCCGCATCTGTGTTCGTCCTTTATGGCCTGCGAGCAAAAGCATTGCCATGAACCCCGCATCTCGTGCTGGATTGCGAACGATTCTCCATCGCCCTTACCGGAAAAGTCGGAATTGCAAAGGGCTGATAGGGAGTTAGGTCCTTCTTGCGCAGAGGTGCTGGCAACGTTCAACTTCGCCGGGCGACTGCGTTAAACTAAATTTACCGGCCCAAGGTACTTTCTTCGTGGAGGTTCCCTGTGGCGCCTAGAGCCAGCACACCCCTTATTCCCGAGCCTGCCTCTCAAAAGACGGCGCTGGTCGTTGATTCCAGCCCATCGGTCAACGCAATACTGACTCGCGTCCTCAAGAACGAAGGCTTGGACATCCGACGGGCTGTCGATAACAAGACGGTCCTCTCACTTGTCAAAGAGAGTCCATTCGACCTGATCATCACCGGCCAAAAGACCTGCGGGAGAGAAGACGTTGAATTGTTGCACATCATCAGAAACGTTCGCCCGAACACTCGGATGATCATTCTCGCCGACGAGAGCACGCCAGCAGACGTGATCGAGGCGGTTCGGGTCGGAGCGTTCAGTTATTTTTGTCCTCCGTACACGCGAGGCGGATTCGCCGATATGGTGCATTTGGCAATGACGCAGCCCACGTGGGATGACGGCATTGAGATTGTCTCCGCGACGCCTTCCTGGGTTCGTCTGATCGTGCGTTGCGATTTGGCGACCGCTGATCGCCTAGTGCAATTCCTTCGTGCCGGATCCACATTACCTGAGGCGGAAAAATATGACGTGATATCGGCGTTTCACGAAATCCTCATGAACGCCATCGAGCACGGCGCTCACTTCGATTCCAGCCAGTACGCAGAAGTTGCTTTCGTGCGGGCTCGCCGGGCGATGCTTTGCCGAGTCAAGGACCCCGGGCAAGGTTTTTCGCTGGAAGAAATTCGCCACACGACGGCCAAAAGTTCGCCAATGGACCTCTTCAGCCATATTCCTGTTCGAGAAGCACAGGGCCTGCGTGCTGGTGGTTTCGGTATGTTGCTAGCCAAGAAGCTTGTGGATGAGTTGATCTTCAGCGAAGAGGGCAACGACGTGCTGCTCGTGAAGTATCTAGACTCGCCCGAATCACCGGCAGCAACGGCGAGAAGCACCACTCCAGCCTCTTGACAGACTCGTCGGCTAGACGGAAACAATCGGGAGCCGTCAAACCTTGCTTGGTGGCTGCGCGGTTACGAACCTGGGCATCAGGCACTAATTCCCCAAAATTGCCTTGTTCGCCTCCAGCACCTCCGCTCGTCCTGGCTTGTCAGCATGCTCACAGATTTTTAATAGCTCGGCAAAATACCGACGGCTTGCTTCGCGGTCGCCGCTGAGTTGGGCGGCGCGGGCCGCTCCGTACAGCGTGCGGAAGCGGTTTGGTTCTTTCTTCAGCGTTGCCTCAAATTGCTCCAGCGCTTTTGCGGGCTGGTTGATTTCCAGCAGCATCTCGCCGAAAAGCTCGCGGGCAGGCGCAAGCGGCCCAGGCGTAATTGCCTTCTTGTCGGTACCATCTTCCATCTCGGCCGCCGACTTCATCATGGTCAAAGCGAGATCCTTGCGTCCCTCTGCCAAGGAGCTCCAGGCATTCACTTCGAGGCGCTGGATCTCGGCTTGCCCCGCCCAATAGCTTTCCTTTGCCTTTTCTAGACGCGTACGGATGTCCTGCAGCGCAGCGACCGACGCCTGGGCGTTTGCCGCGTCATGCAACCGGGCCGCAGCCATGCCGCGCGCAAACCAGGTTATGGCATCGGTGTAGGGAAACGGCGTCTCGCGCGGTTGCAGCTCCGCTGCCCGCTGCCAGTCGCGCCGCTCGACAGCATAGCGCGCTGGAATCGCTGCCAACGCAAAGTATCCGGCGTCGGGGCCCGCCGCGCCGCTCACCACGACTTTCGGATCGAACCGCGAGGCTATCTCCGGCAGCACCTCGAGCACCCGGCGCGCGGCTTCGTCCTGCGCCGTCTGCAGGTAGGCGTAAACCTGGTAGTCGCTCGCGTGCAACTCTTCTGCCGTTTGACTCACGCGACGAGAAGCTGCGGCGGCGGCGCGGTTGCTGTCGATGGAATCTTGCCAGTAGCCTACACGCGTGAAGGTGTGTGACGGCATATGCAGCGCGTGTGGCGCATCAGGCGCGATATCGGAGTAACGCTGCGCGGCGATCAGCGCCTTTCCCGCCAGAGACGGCACGTCGTAGGTGTGAATGATGTAATGCGCCAAACCTGGATGGTCCGGTTCTTCACGGAATAGCTTCTCAAGGATGGCGCCCGCCTTGAGCCTTGCGGCGTAGGTTTTGTCGGTCGGCTCTTCCGAAGCTGCAAGCGCTAATGCATAGAAAATCTGCGCCTCTCGATCGTCGGAATATTTCAACGCGAGTCTTTCCATTGCATCTCGATAGGCGAGCAAACGCGTTTGCTGTGGCGTGCTCTCGAAGTTGCTGTACAGACTCGCGACGGCTGTGACGTACGCTCGTTCGCGTTCCGTTTTTGCGCCGGCGGCTTTGCCCCGTTCGGCGCTCTCGCGTCCCGCCTGCAGCTGGCCAGAGTCCTTCATGCCAGCCGCGAACGGGTTGCTCCACTGGCTGAGTGCGATTCCCCAGTGCGCGATTCCACAAGTCGGATCACTTTTAAGCGCTGCGTTGAATCCTTGAATGGCGTGATTGAACTGGAAAGAGTGCAGCAGCGCCACGGCGCGATCGAATTCCTTCTGCGCCTCGCCATTACAGGACGTGGCAAAGTGCACCGCGCCCAACTTTTCGCCTTTTCCATGCTGGTGATCCTGCGCGACACCACTGGCCGCAAGCAGCGCAATGGCGCATCCGGCAAAGACTGTCTTGGTGAACATTTGCTCCCCTACCACTGGATTATAGGCGCGAAGGCGCCGGGACGGAATCTCATCGCAGCACAAATCTAGCGCGAGCTCGTCCGATCGGTCGTCATTTCACCTGGGGAGCGGCGAATGATCGATAGTTTCGGGTTGCTCGTCACTCGCGAGGAAATCAAACTAGCCCACGAGTTGTTTCTCCATGTGGCTGTCGAAGCAAGAACGTAAGGAAATGCTGTAGAAGACACTTTTCTCGATGAACCAGGGGATGGTGTCGGACGAATCGCGGGCTTAACAAATGGGCAGTGCTTGGTTTTGTTCAAGTCACCTGCGCTCAAGCCGAACAAATCATATTGACTAAAAATCGAGTCTTGCTCCAATGACATTCACATAATGGCCGGAAAGAATACGTTGTCCCCTGAGACTCAACGGAAAGTGCCTTCCATGAGAAGGCCGGTCGATGTCAAGGCACACTTTCACTTTCTTCTTGCCGTGAGTCTGTTCCCATTCAGCCAAGCCGCCTCTGTCGCCACCCTTCCATCCGCACTCTTAGTTGAGCGATTTTCGCTCGGTG
>JBKOXA010000104.1:0-25860 GCA_046724685.1 Acidobacteriota bacterium
CCCGTTTCATCTTCCAGGCTGAGAAAGACGAATCCTTTGGCGGTTCCAGGACGCTGGCGAACGATGACGGCGCCTGCCACGCGAACAAACGAACTGTCAGAAAGCGAAGCGAGGCGTGACGCGGGCGAAACTCCGATGCGGTTGAGTTGTGCACGATGTTGGGCCATTGGGTGATTTCCGACGGTGAGGCCCGTGCCGTGAAAGTCGGCGACGAGGCGTTCTTCGCTATTCATCGGGTCGAGCGGCAAAAAGGATGAAGAGGCACCTTCCATAGTGAGATGCGCTTCGAAAAGAGCGCCTGCAGGGCGGCTTGCACGTTCTACCTGCCACAGGGCGCTGCGGCGATGAGTTCGCACTTTGCAGGAAATGAAGTTTAAGGCGCCGATGCTGGCCAGAATGCGCATTTCATCCTTCTGAAGCTCTGGCACACGCTGTTTCAAATCCTCAATCGACGCAAAAGGACGAATGCTGCGCTGAGCAAGAATGTTTAACGCCGTTTCTTTGCGCAGTCCTTTTACATAGCGAAGACCGATTCGTACATAAAAGCATTCTGAAGCTTCTTCCATTGTGCATTCCCACTTGGAACGCGTGACGTCAATCGGCTTGAATTTGAGCCCGTGACGCTGGGCATCCTTAATGAGCGTTGCCGGCTGGTAGAAACCCATAGGCTGATTGTTCAGCATCGCTGTGGTGAAAGCGGCGAGATAGTGGCATTTGAGGAAGGCGCTCGCATAAGCGAGCAGCGCAAAACTTGCCGCGTGCGATTCGGGAAAGCCATAGAGCGCGAACGAAGTAATGGACTTCACGATTTTGTCCTGCGTTTCACCGGTGATGCCCTTGGTTTCCATGCCACGGCGCAGCTTGACTTCGATTTCCTTCATGCGGGCTTCGGAGCGTTTGAATCCAAATGCGCGACGAAGTTCTTCGGCTTCTCCGCCCGAAAACCCTGCAGCGATCATGGCCATACGTAGAAGTTGTTCCTGAAACAGCGGCACGCCGAGCGTTCGCGAAAGCGTGGATTCGAGCGATGGATGCAGGCTTTCCGCTGGCTCGCGCCCTTGCCGGCGGTTCAAATAAGGGTGAACCATTTTCCCAACGATGGGGCCAGGGCGGATGATCGCCACCTGCACAACGATATCGTAAAAACATTTCGGCTTGAGGCGCGGCAGGCACGACATTTGCGCGCGGCTTTCCACTTGAAACAAGCCAATCGTGTCCGCGCGCTGTAACGCCGAATAGACGGCGGAATCGTCTTGCGGCACAAGGCCGAGGTCAATTTCCGTTTTATTGTGAGCGCGAATCAATTGAATCGATTCTTCAAGCACGGCCATCATGCCGAGGCCGAGAAGATCAATTTTTACGATACCCATGTCCGCGCAGTCTTCCTTGTCCCACTGCACGACGACGCGGCCGGGCATCGTGGCTGGTTCAAGCGGGACAACGGAATCAAGCTGCCCCTGGCAGACAACCATTCCTCCGGAGTGCTGACCAAGGTGGCGCGGCAAGTCCTGGACTTTCTGGCAGAGCTCAAAAAATTTGTGAATGCGATGATTCGTAAGGTCGAGGCCTGCATCTTTGAATTGGCGCGTGAGCGTATCGTTTGAATCGGTATATTCCCAGGCGCTGACAAGACTGGCGAGGCGATTCAACGTTTCCGGATCGAACGAAAGGACCTTGCCGATTTCGCGCGCGGCGGATTTGCCCCGATAGGTGATGACATTCGCGGTCATTGCAGCGCCGAGCTTTCCGTACCGCTCATAAACATATTGAATGGCGCGTTCGCGCTGGTCGCCGCTGGGAAGGTCGAGGTCAATGTCCGGCCATTCGCCGCGTTCTTCGGAAAGAAATCGCTCAAAGAGAAGATTCATTCCGACAGGATCGATGGCGGTGATGCCGAGCGAGTAACAAACCGCACTGTTCGCGGCAGATCCGCGGCCCTGAACGAGGATATTTTGCTCACGGCAGAAGCGAATGATATCCCAAACGATCAGAAAATAACCGGCGAGGTCGAGTTTTTCGATGATCGAAAGTTCGCGCTGGATTTGAAGCGCAGCGCGATCGTTCTGCGTGCCGTAGAAGTGCGCCATCCCTTCCAGCGTGCGATGGCGCAAGAATTCCATCTGCGATTCATTGTTTGGAGTGGGATAGATTGGAAATTTGTAGCCCAAATCCTTGAGCGTGAATTGCAAACGAGAAGCAAGCTCTGTGGTATTGGCAATCGCTTCGGGCAAATCTGCAAAAAGCGCGGCCATTTGTGCCGGCGATTTAAGATAGCGTTCGCTGTTATAGGAAAGAAGGCGGCCTGCATTAGCCAGGACGCGATGGTGTCGCAAGCAGGTGAAAACATCCAGAATTTCGCGTTGGGCCGACAAGGCGTGGCAAACGCCGTTTGTAGCGATCAACGGAAGTCGCAAGTTGCGTGCGAGCTCGATTGCAACCTGATTGCGCCGTTCTTCGTCGATAGAAAAGTGGCGTTGCAGCTCGACGTAAACATTCCGCCGGCCGAAAATCACGCAAAGTTCCTCCATGCATCTTCGTGCGTTTTCCTTTCCCCCTGAATGGAGTGCATGAGCGAGCGGTCCTTCGTCCCCTCCGGTAAGGCAGATCAGACCGGCGCTGGCGCTTTTCAATTCGACTGTTTCGATGGCGCCTTCTCCCTTTGCGGCGCGGAGTTTCATCCGCGTAATCAGGCGGCAAAGATTTTTGTATCCTTCCGGAGAAGCGACGAGCAGCGAATAGCGCCAGCCCTGCACGCAAGTGACTTCTGCCCCGATATGCGCGCGGACGTCAATTTTGTTTGCGGCTAAATAGAAACGCGGCGCGCCATAGAGGCCATCGCGATCGAGCAAAGCCATCGAGGACATACCAAGGGCAGAGCAGGTGCTCGCCAACTCTTCTGGTGTGGAAGCGCCTTCGAGAAAGCTGAAAGCGGACCGAGCATGCAATTCGACGTACATCAGTCGTATATACCTCGCACGAACCATTTCTCGAGCAGCTCATCGTAAACAAAACGATAGAACCCTCGCGCCAGGGAAGACTCCGCGGAAAACTGAATTTCCAGATCCCATGCAGCTTCCTGCCAGGGCTGGTTTTCCCACCAATCACCTGAAGTTCGCCAAGGTCCGGATGCATGAATGACTTTCCCAGAGTGGCCTTGAAACGTTGCAAATACAGGCTTGTTTGCCTGCAGTTTGACACGTGCGGGAATAGGCGGGCGGAAAGCGTGAAGCGCGATTTGCGAAGTTACAGCTTGTTGTGGGTTCGATGTGAAGCTATTTTTGGAAGCATCGTCTGAAGCGAGGTCGGTTACGGCAGCGATGGAAAAGTTCTGCACGTGAAGCGCATCGGGCCGGTGAGAATCGAGAAGTTGCGGCGAGCCGACGTTTCCTAGTCCGACAACCGACGCGATGCGCGCGATGGTGAGTTCCAGCTTATCGGGATCGGGGGCCGTGGGGATAAAGAGAGAGCCCTGCGTGACCCGTGCAAGCGAGGACTGCGCGCTCATATGAATTTTCTGAATGGGCGCGCCGGGAGGGTTCGATTGCAACCGCAGCCGAAGAAGTTTCAACAAAAGTTTGGAGTCGCGTGTGGGGACCGGCAATTCCAGGCTGCATGAAAATGTGCTGGGTGAGGGCTTCACTCGGAGCAAATCGCGCATTGTGTCGAACGCATTGTCAAAAACGGGCTGCAATTCAAAATTCACCCGGAACGCAGCGACAGAGAGCGCGCGGGCGGAGAGACGAGCGCTCAACTGGTCGAGCAGCCTGCCGAGAAGAAACGAAAGAGATTCGAGGTCGTCGACGGCTTCGTCCAATTCAAACCATTCTTCGAACTTTTGCGCAGGTTCAGCGAGCAATAGAGACCGCATACCTTTGCCGCTTGCGATGGCATGCAGGCGGGCTCCTTCTTGCCCCACGCATTCGGAAAGAGAAAGCACAGGCAGCGACGTCAGAGACTTGCAAGTGGTCACGCCCCAACGATCGAAGATGCCGGAAAGTTCCTCGCTCGGAGACAACATGCGGACAGGCAGTGTTTCGAGAAACCGCCGTTCTTCGCCCTCAGGAACGATGGTGGGTCCGGGCAAAGCACGAGCCACAATGCGCGCGGTCTCCACGTTTGCGGAAACGGCGACATGAACATTGATTCCAAATGAGGAAGCGCCCGCTGTGATCCGGCGGGCGATTTGTTCTTCAGCGCCAAAAAGCGAAGCAAGTCCGGAGAGATCGACGAGCAAAGTGTCCATCGCCGTGTCTTCCACGCGCGGAGTAATGGACCAAGCCACATCCAGCAAAGCTGCGTGCGCCACCTCTTCGCTGATTTTGCTGCGAGGCCGGATGGTCACTTGCGCGAACTGGCTGGCAGCGGCTTTGGTCATGCCAAGTGCGACGCCAAGGAACTCCGCTAGCCGGTTTAACGCAACAACCTGATATGTGGGCGGCGGCCCATCGATGATAGCGAGAGGCTGTGTTCGAAGTTCCGGCTCGGAACGCCCGACGGCTTGCAGAATGAAATTGGGAACGTAAATAGCACCAAATAATGCGGGCGGCATGGCGTCTGGCAATAAACTCGGGCGAGTTGGGAAGGCTCAGCCAAAGTTCTGCGTCCTTTCGTTTTGTGGATGGTCTCGCTGTGACGGCAACAATGCGTTGCTGCCGGAAGAGTTAACGGAAAGCAAATGATTCGACCGTAGTTCGAGACGGGCAATTTCCGCGTCACGGTTATCGGAAGTTGTTGCGTTGCCAATGACGCAAACCTTTTTGCGGCGTGCTTGGGAACGAACCATCTCTACGGTGGTTGCCCATTCATCCAGCAAAGATCCCTGAGTGTGGAAATCGCCTGATGGATACCGGCGGTTTTGCAACGACCAGTGTGCAGATTCTCTTTTCATGCCCAGGACCAGCGAAGCGCACGTTTTTGCATTCGATTCGCGAGAAAGCACCAGAAGAATTGTGGAAGTATTTTCGACCGTGCGGCGTAGACGAAACCAAAAACTCAAAGGAATCTGGCGAACAAGCCGTGTCGGCGCGCCAATCAGGTCCATTGCCACCAGGCCAAAGCCGCCACCGTGCAGAAGCAGGTCTACGGAACGAAGCGCCTGATCCAGATTGTGGCAGCGAACCCAAAGCAACTGTCGCAACTTGACGCCGACGGATTGCGCGCAGCCGGGGTCAAATGAATCCTGTGCGTCCACCAGGGCACAGACTTCTGCCCCTGCAGTTCGCGCGGCCAGAGCAGAATGCAGCAGGGAAGTGATCCCCGAGGAAAGCTCCCCAAAAACCTCAGTGAGGCAGCCGCGCGGGAAGCCGCCTGCAAGCAGGTCCAAGGCGGGGATTCCCGTGGAAGCCGTGACGGGTTGCGATTCCTGAAAGCGGAAAGGAGAGGAAACGCGTCCGGTCAAAGCGGACTCGACATGCAGGCGAAGAGCGTTGGATTTGGAAAGCATGGCGTAAAGGCGAGGGAGAGGAGAATCGGGATATTCGCTTTTTGTTCGCCACAAGGATTTTCCCGCGTCTCGCCACGTTTGTCAAATGCTCTGCGCAGGGGATGCCGTCTAGGTAGAAAAAGATGAGCGAAGCATCTTTTTCAAAATCATTCGACCAGAAATGCGCAGGGAATCACGCCGTGGTTTCGGCGCGATCCTTGGCACCCCAGTAACTGGGGCTGAGCACGCTTTGGCCTTCGGTAAGCAAGGCTTCCGCTTTCAAATAACGCTTCGACTTCGAAACGTCCAGCGCTTCGCAGACCGTCGCGCGTTCATGCAGGATTCGTTCGGTCGCGGCAACTTGCGGCTCCGCGTGGAACCTTCGCTGGATCGACGAATCACACAAAACGTTGGCGACTGAAAGCAGGCACATGCCCTGGTGATGCGCCATCCACGAGCGCACCAGCGTAAAGCGCTTCCGGCTGATCGTTGTCTTTGCCCCGTAGTCGAGTGCTTCGTAAAATCCGTACGTACCGATACCTCCGAGTTTCTTCAGCCGCTGAAGATTCTTGAGCGCTTCATAAGAACCGGTCATGAGGCTCATGAACGTCGAATACGGCGAAATGACCACGCGATCTTCGTCCGGCCGGTGAAGCGCAAGCGCCGGAACGCCGAACGCGAAATAGTGATAGTGGCCATCACCGCTCAGCAGGCTGCAGCCTGACTCGGAGATTCCCCACGGAATCGCGTACCGCCGCGCGTATTTTTGCTGCGCCGAAACAGCGCTGCGCATGTTGCGTTCAAGAAGAGTGCCGGGGGAGGACTTCATCCAAAGCGACGGCATCAGATATTCGAACATCGTGCCGGTCCAGGACTGCAAGACTCTTTCACCCTTGTACTGAACATGCGAACGGTCGAGATGGAACCAGCATTCCTGCGGGATTTCGCCTTTTGCGACGCCGGCAAAAACCGCAGCACGTGCCTCTGACGCCAGGAGATCGTAGTGATGTTCGCTAGCGGTGCCCTTCGCCGCGTCAAATCCGATGGTGATTAGTTTGCGCGGCTCGTCGTACACCAGTGCGAAATTCATTCCGGAAGCCAGTTCATCGGCGTAGGCAGCAATGACGTTCAGGGCAGCAGCGGCCTGAGCTGCATTCTCGCGGCTTGCATTGAGGGCATCGCGCAGAAGCTCTCGCGAGGAATTTTCTGCAGTTCCTTCGTGCAATAAAGTAGCGTTTTCGTTGTTCAAGGATTCGGAAATCTCTGAGTAAATGCGATCCGCAGTAGCGAGACTCAGCTCCGCGATCCATCTTGTCTGTTGCTCTTCTATCGCTCTCAGCGTGCGAAACTTGGTGGAGGCCCAGGGAGCGAATTGCACGGTCAATTGTTCAAGTTCGGAGAGCCGCGTATGCAATTCGGACAGCCACCATTGCAGATCGTCCGAAGAATGCGCGGCCGAGCGTGTCGCCTCAACCAGTGTCGCGACCGATTGTTCAAGAGCCGGGAGCAAGCCCAGCCACTCAAAAGGCGTTTTTCCCATCTTGGCGATGCAGTTTTCGACGGAATGGTAAGCTCTGCGCGTTTCCCTTGTCTTCGCTACCTGATGAACCAGGCGTGCGTGATCGCGGATTCCGGTCCACAGTTCTTTCCGGAAAATCGGACGTTTCCACTCTTCGAGGCATGCTTGTTTGAGTGTCCAGAGGCAGCACACGAGATTCCCGTTATCCACGGTAGACAGAAAAGGATCTCCGACAGGTTCGAGCGTTCGCGTGTCATACCAGTTGTAAAGGTGTCCGTGCGCTTTTGGCAACCGGCGAACAGTGGCCAGGGTGTTTTCGGTGCAGGCGATGAATTCCTGCATCGTTATGTGGCCGAGGTCGAGCGCCGCAATGCGTGCGTTGAGCAGCAAGCCGAGATTTGTGGTGGAAACACGATGGGCGAGCAGCCCGCCCTCTTCCTTGAGGATGTCCGGAATCAGATAATTTTCGCGTTCGTTGCTGAATTCACGGAAAAATCTCCAGGTGCGAAGGGCGGAGCTTCGCAGCAGCGCTTCGTCGCGAGGAAGAATCTGAAGCCCATCTTCCGGCAACGGTTGGTCGAGCCAATTGCAGAACGCTTCGGAAGCGGCCCAGAGAAGAAGCAGCGGCCAGGCGACAGCAAAAGATTCCGGACGGTCCACTGCTAGAAAAACACCGCCCACTATGGAGAGCCAGGGTGTCGCTTTCAGGTACAGATCAACGGGACTTGTTTTCTTTCCGCTGGACTCGGCTTCAGCCGCGGTTTCCCATTCGAGAAGTTTGTGACGCGTCACCGCCATGCGAACACCGGCGCGGACGATGGCGTCCAAAGTCACCATGCTCTGTTGCGGCAGGCAGACCAGACGCATTAGAAGATGAGCATTGGCGGCCGCGAAGTCGGAAAACCATTCTTTCCAGAAACGTGCCGTGAACTTCGTTTTGCCGCTACGCAGAATCGCCGCCGCAAATTGCAAGTAATTCGGAAGCGCGAAGATACCAAGCGTCGCAAGCGTCCAGTACAGAGCTTTACCGGGAAGAAAGAGCCAGCCACTGATCAGAATCAAGAGCATGGCAATTTCCGTGAGACTGCGGCGGAGATTGTCCATGATCTTCCAACGCGAAATCAGATTGATCGGATTGCGAACAACGTTGCCAAAATAGTCCGGAACGCGCGGGAAGAGCCAGAAGAGAATCTGCCAGTCCCCGCGCACCCAGCGGTGTTTGCGCCGGCTGTATGCAGCCATTCGTGAAGGATAGTCATCAATCACTTCCACATCGGAAAGCAGGCCGGCACGAGCGTAGGCGCCTTCGATCATGTCATGGCTCAGAATGGCGTTGCACGGGAAGCGGCGTTCCACGACTTGCTGGAAGACCTCGACTTCGTAGATGCCTTTGCCGGTAAAACTACCTTCACCGAACAGGTCCTGATAAACGTCAGAAACCGCGCGTGTGTACACATCAAAGCTCGAGTCGCCGGAAAAGAGCGCGGCGAGGCGCGAGCGGTTGGCCGAGTGGATGCTGACGCCGACCCGCGGTTGGAGAATTCCATAACCTTCGACAACCACATTTGAACCCGGTTGAATCACTGCGCGCTGCATCGGATGAGCGATTGCTCCGACCAGCTTGCGGCCGGCATCGCGCGGCAACTGCGTGTCAGCATCCAGGGTAACTACATACTTGAAGCCGCGAAGCAGGGACTCGTCGCCTGCGAGCGTCGAAAACTGATTGCTCTTTCCGAGCAGGAGATTGTTCAGATCGAGGAGCTTCCCGCGCTTGCGTTCCCAGCCCATCCAGATTTTTTCGATGGAATTGTAGGTGCGGTCGCGGTGAAACAGAAAAAAACTTCCTCTGCCTTCGCGCGCGTACCGCTCATTCAGCCGTTCAATCAAACGCGCGCAGGCCGGAGCGAGCTCGTCGCGTTTATCAAATTGCGTTGCAGCGTCGGGCGGATCCGTGAGCAAGCCAAAATGGAGATTGGCGTCGCGATTTCCCAAGAAGCGAATTTCGAGATCGCGAACGGCGCGTTCCATCTGCTCGCGGTTCATCAACAGCGTCGGAACAACGACGAGCGTTTTGCTTTCCGCCGGGATCCCCTGGGAATAGTCCATTTTTGGCAACGTGCGCGGCTTGACGAACATCGCCACCAACTGATTGGCGATAGACACAGCGCTTTCGGCGGCCGGCAGCAGGAACAGAGCTACAACCAGAAAAATTGGCACGTTCACTTCCGCGCCGATTACGACTGCCGTCAACAGCGCCACTGTCAGCAGTTCGATGCCAACGACGTACATGCCATCGGGCCAGCGTTTCAGCAGTTTTGCAAAGCTCACCAGCAAAGAGTCTTTGATTCCCAAACCCCGTTCAAGCTGTTGCCGGCCTTCGCCGATCAAATAAAAGCCCACATGAGAGCGGCGTTCGTTGGCGCGAAGATTGCCCCCGCGCTGTGGCTGGCTTGCCAGTTTCACGGCACGGCGCGCGACTTCGGCCTCGCTCTCCCCGGACTTGCGCGCAAGCTCGGCCACCGCGCCGCGGTAATCCGACTTCGCAGCTTTCTCCATCTTGTCGAACGCAACGGCCGGGTCCCTCGAGAGCGCCTGCTCGCAAAGGCTGACCTCCACGAAAAATTTGTCCCAGTCGGTCAGACCGAGCGTGCGCAGGCTCGCGAGAGTCGATGTTAGGCTGGGCGCGGGCGGGGAGTCTGCTTGCGTCGAAGTCCGGCCGGGCATCGCCAGTTTTCTTGCGTGTCCCGCGACCTGTTCGAGCAGAGCCTGGCTCAGGAAGCCTTTCAGCGCCGAAATCTCTGCATTGGTGAGCTCAATTTCCTCTTGCAGCGCGGTGAGAAATGCGACGAGTTCGGCTCTGTCGAAAAGAAATTCGGCCGCCTGCAGATAGCGGTCTGCGACGGCGCGCACTCGCAGGCGGCCCTCGCTGATTCCGTTGGAAAGAAGGGGCAACTCCTCGGTCATCTTCAGTGCGGCGCGGCTTTCTTCGATGCTTTCTTCCAAAACTTTTGTGTTCGAAGTAAGAGCGCGCCACTCAATTTCGAGAAATGCTCCAGATGCCTGCCTGCGTTGCAAAAACTGAACCGCTCGTGCGATCAGAGCTTCCTGCAGCGCCAGATCTTCGCGAAGCGGCGAAACGATGGTGCGCCGCGGCTTGGTCTGGGTCTTCAGCCCATCGACCCGTGCGGCTGCAAGGAGGCGTTCAAGACGGCGCGTGCACTCTTCCGCGCCAGCGGAGTTCTTCCAATGCGCTGTCCCATCCGTGTCTTCAAAGCCACTATTCCATTCCCGCGCGCTGCGCAGGTTCAGCACCAATTCAATATTGGTTGCCATGACCTTCGTTCCCCCAGACTACCGGTAGCTCGCTGCCTGCAGCTCGAACATCTCCGCATACCGCCCGCCGTTCTGCATCAATTGATCGTGCGGCCCCTCTTCAGCGATCCTGCCGTTTTGCAAGACAAAAATTCTGTCAGCCATGCGCACCGTCGAAAAACGGTGAGAAATTAGCATGGCCATCTTCCCGCGTGTGAGTTCCGCGAATCTTTCAAAAACCTCGTGCTCGGATTTTGCGTCAAGTGATGCTGTCGGTTCATCCAGAACGAGCACCTGCGCGTCGCGGAGATACGCGCGGGCGAGCGCCAGCTTCTGCCATTCGCCGCCGGAAAGATCTGTGCCGCCATCAAATCGGCATCCAAGCTGTTGAACATATCCGTTAGGCAGCTTGCGGATGACGTCTTCCGCCAGACTTTTGTGAGCGGCCGAGCGAATCCGGAAAATGTTGTCGCGGTCCTCGATGCGCCCCATGGCGATGTTTTCCGAAGCCGTCAGGTCGTAGCGCATGAAGTCCTGAAAAATGACGCCGATTTCGCTCCACAGATCTTCCTGGTCGTAATCGCGCAGGTCCACGCCATCCAGAAGAATTTGCCCGGCAGTCGGATCATAGAGCCGCGTGAGCAGCTTCACGATTGTGGTTTTTCCCTGACCGTTTTCACCGACCAAAGCGATTCGCTCGCCTGGGCTCAGTTTGAAACTCACCCCGCTCAAGACCTCGCGGCCGTTCGGATACGCGAATGAGACGTTGCGAAACTCGAAACCCTGTCGGATCGGGCGTGGCACCGAATAGGCCCCGGGTTTTGAGGAAACGACTGGCTTGACCGCAAAAAAGTCCAGCAAATCGCCCACAAACAGCGCTTGATCCGCGATCGTCGAGAAGGTCGAAAACACCATTTGCAGGTTTGAGCTCGCCGCGGCGATCGCCCCGGAAAGCAGAGTCAGCGTCCCGATCGTCAGCACCCCGATCACGGTCTGATAGATCACAAAAGCATAGGTGCCGTAGTAGCCGAGCGTTCCCAGCAGCGTCAGCAGTGAACCGATTAGCAGCCGCTTGCGAGCCAGATTCGCCGTTTCTCGGTGGAGCCGCATGGCCAAATTCGTAAAACGCTCCACAAGATACGGCCCAAGCCCGAACAGCTTCAGCTCCTTGGCGCTCTCCTTGCTTCCGCCTAAAACACGCAAGTACTCCATCTCGCGCCGCGCCGGCGTCTGCGCAAAACTTAGCGAATAGCCGAGAAAGGCAAAGTGCGTTTCACCCAGAAATGCAGGGACTACGCAGATCACTAGCGCGACAAGAATCCACGGAGAAAAGAAGCAAATGCTCAGAGCCATGCTGGCTGTGGTGACAACCTGCTGAATCAACCGGCCGGCGGCTTGAATCATCAACACGCGATCCGTGCCCTGGACACGCGCGCGTTCGAGCTTGTCCTGAAACGTCGCATCTTCATACGAAGTCAGATCCAGCCGCGAGGCATGCTGCATGATGCGAATACTCACGTGTTTCGCGTATCTGTCGGCCAGGACGGTGTCGCAGTAATCGGTGATGCGAACGAGGATCGTCGAAATGCAGGCCAGCGCAAACTCGGAAGCCACCAGCCACCAGAAATAAGTCGGGAGAGGCGTTTGGTTGGCGGTGTAGTTGTAGATCGAATCGACGATGACTTTGGTGACCGCCAACATCGCCAGCGGCAACAGCGACACTAACAGACGAACGCCCACATTGGCAGCCACAATTCGCGGCGAGGCTTCCCAAACCATTCGAAAAATCGGCAAGGTATTGCGAAGCGCGGCCAGCCGCTCTTTCCAACGCGGGACAGGATTGGTTATTTGGCTTTCCAACGGCTCTCTTTCTTACCCAATTTATCTATGACCTGGTCGCGCCTGCTTACACCTCAGCCGACAACAGAGCCCGCAAATTGCTCTGCTTTTACTCGTCTTGCATCCAATTGACGAGAGCGAAAGCTGCCGGAATCGTGCCGCGCGAGTCCATAGGCTAGTACTAAAACCAGCTCTGCCGGAGCAACATTAATATTGCATCCGTAGTACCAACGCTAAGCCTCAAGCAAGCCGCTTATTTTGTTGAACTTGGATCTTCGCCATCGCAGGCAAAGGCTGTCTTTTCTTCGCGAGAATGTAAGTCTTTCTGATGGGCGAAGTAAAAATGGACCGCGCAACAAGAATCTTGTTCGCTGCCGGATCTAGCTGGACGCATCGGTTCTCGCGGTGCTCGTACGGCGTTTCGCGCCGAGCGAGTCCGTTACATCGCCACACCATTGCAGGATGTCCAGCAGGCGAGCGCGTTCGAGATTGTTCAGCACGTTGGCGTTCATCGAGATGTCGAGCGCTCTGCGGGCACACTCCTGGAGGACCTGCATTTGTTCCGCTATTAAAGGGGACTCAATCGTCTCTAGTAGGGAACGCTGATCGAGCCCGTTCAGAAATTCGTAGGAGCGGTTGCAGAAGTGATCTAGGCAAAGAGTCTCCTCACGAAAGGCAGTAACGACAGGGCGCGGACAATCACTCCGCTGGCAAGATTTCGCGCTAGGCATTGAACCCTTTTCTCCCCTGGACCCAAGGTGCGTTCCTCTCAACGCGGATTCGCAATTCGTGATGTAAATTCCGGAAGCCAAAACTCAACCCGCCGTGACGATTTCGACCAGCTCGGCCATTTCATCCGGTCGAAGGTCCGATAATGTGAGTTTCGAGGTAACCTGCGGCAGAAGGAAGCGTGCCACGCTCGTATGTGCGCGCATGGGGCCGTCGGCAAAGCGCGAAACCAGCTTGAGTGTCCACGTAATCAGGCGTTCCCGTCCGGTCTGGAAGCGTTCGGCATGCCAGAGCATAAGTAACGTCACCAGGCGAGCCTCGCGATCGGAAACGAGCAACATACTCGCCTGAAGACCTTCTCGATACAGCTCCGCATGCTCCAGGAGTTTCGCGACGTCCGAAGCAAGATCGGTTGAATTCCCTGGGCTCGCGACGAAGTCGATCCGCAGCGCGTTTACTTGGCCTGCAGTTTGCTCTTCTGGGAGAATCGGCTTGCTCTTTGCTAGATACCCGTTCCTTTGCTGGTACAAGACTCCACCACCCTTAGCCCTTGGTACCCGGACAACTTCCTGTTCAGCGTCCGGCGATGACCTTTGGTGATCAGCACCGGACGCTTCTTCAGGGGCACGCCAGGGGACGTTCGGTAGTCCCAGCGTGTAGGTCTCCTCAGTCTTTGCAGGATCCTATGGCCAGTAGTGCAGAGCGAACTCGAAGCGTTTCATTTGGGGATAAGAATTCTGGTCAAGCCGAAGGCCGGATTCGGGGCCCCGACGGCCTGGATGGATTGATACGCTCCCGGGGTCAGGGCTATACTTCCCAGCACTTCGGGGGAAGTGTTGGAACTTTTCGCGTTCGACGAAGCCTACGTCAGTCGGCTCCGGGAGGGTGACCCCTCCACGGAGACTCATTTTGTCGCCTATTTTTCTGAACTGATTCAAATCAAACTGCGCGCACGTTATTTGGCTCCGGAAGTCGTGGACGATCTGAAACAGGAGACATTCGCGCGGGTGATTCGATCCTTGCGTTCCGACGGAGGGCTACGCCAGGCTGACCGCTTGGGGCCTTTCGTGAATTCGGTCTGCAATAACGTGCTGTTGGAGTACTACCGTTCGAGTTCCAAAAACGTTCCGTTCGAATCGAACCACCTGGAAATACCGGATAAGGTATTGAACCTGGAGAGTTTGGCCATATCGGCAGAAACGCAGCGAGCGGTCCGGAAGGTGTTGTCACAGCTGCCGGAACGCGATCAATCCATCCTGCGCGCGGTCTTCCTGGAAGAGATGAACAAGGACGAAGCCTGCCAGAAGTTCGGGGTCAGCCGACCTTACCTGCGGGTGCTTTTGCACCGTGCCAAGGACAAATTTCGCGCTGCTATGGGTCCGTAAGTCTCTAGAAATAAGGGAGATAGAAATTTTCGCAGAAATGAGAAACGAATTGCCAAAAACTGACACTATTTAGCGATATGGGACGAGTGGCGATGGACCACAATTCGGCGGTGAAGTTACAGGCATGCGAGAAATACGTTTTGGGAGAGTTGTCGCCGGAGTTGCGCGAAGCTTACGAGGAGCACTACTTTTCGTGCGCGGAATGCGCAGCAGAATTGCGAAGCACGGCGGAACTGGTTCGCGGGAGTCGCCAAGTCTTTAGTGAGACGCCGGCGGTTAGAGAAAGGGCAGGTGCAACAGGTGAGCAGGGCGGCTGGTTCGCGTGGCTCCGTCCGGCAGTTGCGGTTCCGGTTTTTGCGACCTTGCTCTTGATCATCGGTTATCAAAATTTTTTCACCCTCCCGCGCTTGAAGGAATCAGTGGCTCCGCGGGTGCTGCCGATGTTTTCTCTGATCACGGCGAACACGCGCGGAGAAAACGCCCCGGAGTTTTCGGCGCGACCCGGTGAACCTTTGGGTCTCTATGTGGATGTGCCCGCCGATCCTGGGTACTCCAACTACACCATTCGCTTGCAGGATCCAAATGGAAACATCGTTTCGCTGCGTTCGCTGAGCTATGCCGAAGCCCAGAAGACGCAAGTGGTCATCCTGAATCCGGGCACCGCGGCCGGAAATTATTCCCTTGTGGTATTGGGCCAGGCCAAGCCGGAGCAGGGTGCTGCGGCGACGGAGTTAGCAAGAATGCAATTTACTGTAGTATTCTCTAGCCGGATTCGGCAGCACTAACTATCTTGATACGAGGAAGTGTCTCCATGAAAACTGAGGCTGGATATTCGACTTTTCACTATCACGCTTGTGCCCATTCATTCAGCGGGCGATTCACGCGTCCATTCGATCACCTCATTGAGGTGCAGGCGCCATCGGCGCTGCCGATCATCGGAGGGCATGGCAATTCGCGGGTAGAGAATTTTCAATTCCGCGAGTTTGTGTCGTTCAAAAAGGGGTATACCCATGTATCGGGCGCGCATCAGGCGGATGACAACAGCAGCAACACGCTCGTAACGGCCACGACGGAGGGGCTAAACGTTCTGGACATTCTGACCGCAGACCGGGTCGTCGCTCGCCTCTACTCGAAGCATCATCAAAACGAGTCTGAGGGATACATGACGATGGTCGGAAGCAAGTTTGAAAATCTCCGGATCGCCGGCTGCCAGGTGCACGTGGATCTCGATTTCGATCTCTTTGAGAAAGTCCGAACCTTCAAAGAAGCACAGAAAGCCTTTGAAAAAGACGCGGCTTTCCGCAAAATAGCTCTGGATCCTTTCCATACCGGTCAGGAGTTGCAACCACAAGGGCCGAACGGAGCTTTTCATTGTTCTCTCGTGAAAGAGATGGACATCAAGTGTCCGGGTGTCAAGCGCGAGGGCCACTGCTTTCATGTTCCTGGCTTTGGAAAAATCTTTCTTGGCGAAGTGAACATCGTGCACGGCGAACGCACGGTAACGATGATTCGTCTCGAACTCGGCTCCGCCGTCAGCGGCAGTGGTTCGTTTTCTGCTGCCACCGCGAACGGCAAACAGTGGCCGCCCACCTGAGCTTGTTGTGCCCTAGACACCTCTTTGTTTTGGGAATCCTATTTGCGGTTTCGGGATGTCGGCGCTCTCTTTCGCCTGATGCCACATTTCTCCAGGTTCGCGAAGAAATGCACCGGGGCCAATTGGATGCCGCGCAACGCGACGTAGAGACGGCCTTCCTAAAATACCAAGCTGCTCCGGAATGGGCCGCGCGCTTCCGCGTGCAGAAGGCTCACATCCTTATGCTGCGCGGTTCTTACTCGGAATCCCTTCAGCTGTCGAATGAACCTGTACCTGCCGCCCTCGCCCGCACCGACACCGAAGTCGAGAGAAAAATGGTGCAGGGCTTGTCATTCAAGTTCCTCCAACAGTTCGTGAACGCAGACCTCTCGATCTCGGAAGCGGAGAGCCTCGCTACCGACGTGCACTCGTCGCTGATTGGCGATGTGGCTCAGGCCCGAGGAATGTTCGAGCTGGACCAAAAAAACTATCCGAAGGCTGATGTCGCCTTTCGACGCGTGCTCGCACTCGCGCGGCAGCAAAATCACCCGTTTCGTGAAGTTCTTGCCCTAGGCAGCTTGGGAAACGTCGCTATGGGTGAAGAACACTACGACGAGGCGATTGAGTGGTTCCGCCTCGCGCTGGTGAAGGCCAAGTCGGTAGGTTCGCTTTCTTCGGAATCGATCGCCCTCGGAAACATGGGTTGGAGCTATTCCGTCGTCGGAGACTTCGACAATGCCGAGGCGGTGCTCTTAGAAGCACAAACCAAGGCTGCCCAGGCCGGCTTAGTGGAAGACCAAACGTATTGGCTCATTTCCCTTGCCGGTGTTTATTTTCAGCAGCATCGCTATTCGGAGGCTGACTCGACGGCGCGCACGGCCCTTGGGCTCGCCGACAAGCACGACGACAAGAACACTCTTACCCAGTGCTTGAACACGCTGTCTGAAATCGCGCTGGCCACCGGCCACCTTGACGACGCCGAGAGATTCAACCTTCGAGCCGCCGAAATCGAAAACGCGGGGCTCGATCAGTTCGGCATCAACTATTCCCAACTCATCGCCGGACGGATTGACATCCGCAAGCATCGTTATCAAGCGGCGGAAACCTCGTTCCGGAAGGTCCTCGCCGATCCCAAAGGCGAAACGCCCCTCAAATGGGAAGCGCATGCCCGCTTAGCCGAAGTTTTTGCAGCCGAAAACCAATCTGCAAAGGCCGAGAGCGAATTCCGCCGGGCAATTGAAACGGTAGAAAACGCCAAGCGTTCCGTTCAGCGCGACGAGTTCCGGGTCTCGTTTCTCTCGAGCGCTATCGAGTTCTACGACGCCTACGTGAGCTTCCTCGCTGAACAGAAGCGCCCGCTGGATGCTCTGAAGATTGCTGACCTAAGCCGAGCACAGACGCTTGAAAAAGGGTTATCCTCGAGCACCCAGGGGAAGGCATCTCAGTCCGCGGTAATTAGTCCGCAAAGCATCGCACGCCACTTGAGCGCCACGCTGGTTTTTTACTGGCTCAGCCAGCAACGCTCCTATCTCTGGGCCATTACTCCCACCAAGACCTCTTTGATTACACTGCCAGTTAGCGCTGAGATTGATGCTGCGGTCAAATCCTACCGGCAGTCGTTCCTCGATCCGCGCGATCCGCTGGAAGCCGGGAACGCCGACGGCAAGAAACTTTATTCGGTCCTGATTGGGCCTGTGGAGAAACTCATCCCCAGGAATTCGCGCGTCGTGGTTCTCCCTGATGGAAGCTTGAACTCGCTCAATTTTGAAACGCTGATTGTTTCCAGTGCCCAAGAGAAGCCACACTACTGGATTGAAGATGTGACGATTGTCACGGCAAACTCGCTGGCACTGCTTTCGCGAAGCTCGGTTACCTCGCCGCCGAAAGATGGACGCTTGTTGCTGGTCGGGGACGCCCTGGCGGCCAACCCTGATTTTCCGCCCCTTCCGCTCGCGGGCAGGGAGGTTAGCCTGCTCGGGAATTATTTCGGCCCGGAAAAAAGGACGGAACTTACAGGCATCAGAGCGACAGCGACGAGATTTCTTTCGAGCCAGCCGGAGAAGTTTTCATATCTGCATTTTGCGACGCATGGCACGGCAAGCCGCCTTCGCCCGCTGGAGTCGGCGGTGATTCTTTCACCGGAAGGCGACTCCTACAAGCTTTATGCGCGCGATGTGGTGAAGCTTCCGCTCAATGCGTACCTGGTGACGATTTCTGCGTGCAACGGTGCGGGAACGAAATCTTACGCGGGCGAAGGCCTGGTCGGCCTTTCGTGGGCATTTCTAAGAGCGGGCGCGCACCACGTGATTGCCGGCTTGTGGGAAGTAAGCAACGCGTCGACACCGCAGCTGATGGATGAGCTTTATAAGGGCATAGAGGCCGGTGAGGATCCGGCAACGGCATTGCGCAAGGCGAAGCTGACGTTAGTGCATTCGGCGGGCAATTATCGAAAGCCGTTTTACTGGGCTCCGTTCCAGGTGTACCTGGGCTCCTAAGCATACGAATAAAACCTTAGGGAGCTGTTAGAGGTGAGCCGCCGGCGGCCACGAAGCGTTGCCTGGTGTACCGAAAGCCTCTTCCTTTTCGGCGTCTAAGACCTCTCCAGGGCGAAGTGCGCTCGGCGCTTGTCGGGCTCCCCGCGCAGGCTTAGGCGCGCGGCTCGATTCTTTTCTGCTTCGTGTCCCTGGTCCCTTTTTGACATGACTAACTACCGTCACCCGCATCCATTCCTACCGCCGGAATGAGGTCTCTCGCGGCATGGACCGCCAGCGCACGCTCGCACATCGAGAACCGCAATGTTATGCTTTTCGTTCGCCGCGAAGCGCGTAACCGGCACCGGACAGCCTATGCCTTCAGAAAATCCCTCTAAACTGATCGTAGAGACTGCAAAGGGAACAAGTCCATCGTCGCTGCCTGCCGACCCTGGAACTGCCGTCGCGGCCCGCGGCGGGAAGCTGCTGGGAGCCAATCGCGGGACATCGCTGAACTTGGATTGGATCGACCAGGTTCGCGTGAATACGAGTGCTGCGGAACGACGAGCGGCGACACTGGTCGCGCGGCGGACGGTGAAGAAAGACTGGCAGATTGCGTGGCTGCTTCGCGCAATCACATGCATGGACTTGACCACGCTATCCGGCGACGACACGGACGAACGAGTTAGACGGCTGTGTGCGAAGGCGCGGCGGCCGTTGCAGCAAGAACTTGTCGAGAAACTGGGGATCGACGAGCTGAACGTTAAAGTGGGCGCGGTGTGTGTTTATCATTTGTTTGTCGAGACGGCGCGGCGCGCGTTGGAAGGCAGCGGAATTCCAGTGGCGGCGGTGTCGACGGGCTTTCCGGCAGGACTTTCGCCGCTCGAGGAGCGAATTGCGGAAATTCAAAAGTCGGTGGAAGCGGGAGCGCAGGAAATCGACGTGGTGATCACCCGTGCGCATGTTTTTGGTGGACAGTGGCAGAAGTTGTACGACGAAATTCTGGCGTTTAAGGACGCGTGCGGACCGGCGCACTTGAAGGTGATTTTGGGAACGGGCGATTTGTTGACGCTACGTAATGTCGCCAAGGCCAGTCTTGTGGCGATGATGGCCGGAGCGGACTTCATCAAAACTTCAACGGGCAAGGAAGCCGTGAATGCGACGCTGCCGGTGGGCTTGGTCATGACGCGGGCGATCCGCGAGTACGCGGAAGAAACGGGAATGGCCGTAGGCTTCAAACCCGCTGGCGGAATTCGAACAGCGAAGCAGTCGATCGAGTGGCTGATGTTGATGAAAGAGGAATTGGGAGACGCATGGCTTGCGCCGCACCTATTCCGAATGGGTGCGAGCGGGATGCTGGCGGACATTGAGCGACAACTGGAATTTCATGTGACGGGAAGGTATTCGGCCGAACACCGGCATCCGATGGCGTAACCGAGGAAGGAAAGGAGTAAGGGAAAGAGGCGCATGAGCGTCATTGAGAAATTCAGGTCGATGGAGTACGGTCCTGCGCCGGAAGACGCCAAGGAATCGCTCGCGTGGCTCGACAGCCGCAAACGGCAGTTCGGGCATTTCATCGCCGGCGAATGGCGGGTTCCGGTGGAAGAAAGATATTTCGAGACGGCCGATCCTTCGACAGGCGAAAAACTGGCCGACGTTGCGCAAGGGAGCGCGAAAGACGTAGACGCCGCGGTGGGTGCAGCGCGGGCAGCACTGTCTGGATGGCAGAAGCTGTCGTGCCACGGACGAGCGAAGTTCCTCTATGCGCTGGCGCGGCAGGTGCAAAAACATTCACGGCGACTTGCGGTGCTGGAAACCCTGGACAACGGAAAGCCGATCCGCGAAAGCCGCGATATTGATATACCGCTGGTGGCGCGGCATTTCTACCACCATGCCGGCTGGGCCCAGTTGCTCGATCAGGAATTCCCGGGCTATGAAGCCTGCGGCGTCGTGGGGCAGATTATTCCGTGGAATTTTCCACTGCTGATGCTGGCGTGGAAAATTGCCCCGGCGCTGGCCACGGGAAACACGGTTGTATTGAAGCCCGCCGAGTACACGCCATTGACGGCGCTGGCGTTCGCGGAACTGTGTAACGAAGTCGGACTGCCGGCGGGCGTAGTGAACATCGTTACCGGGGACGGCGCCACCGGCGAAGCGCTGGTGAAGCACGGCAATGTAGACAAAATTGCGTTCACCGGTTCAACGGAAGTCGGCCGTGCAATTCGGCGAGCGACTGCGCAATCGCACAAGAAGCTTTCCCTGGAGTTAGGCGGGAAGTCGCCGTTCATCGTCTTTGAAGATGCGGATCTGGATTCCGCCGTCGAAGGGCTCGTGGACGGGATTTGGTTCAACCAGGGACAAGTGTGCTGTGCAGGATCGCGGCTGCTCGTGCAAGAAAGCGTCGCCGAAAAACTGACAAGAAAATTGCAGGTGCGAATGAGCACGCTGCGTGTGGGAGCACCCCTGGACAAGGCGATTGATATTGGCGCGATCATCGCGCGCGTTCAGTTGGAACGCATCGATGGGCTGGTGAAACAGGGAATTGCCGAAGGCGCGACGTGCTGGCAGCCGGAAATTGTTTTGCCTTCACGCGGCTTGTTTTACAAACCGACGTTGCTGAGCAATGTGCATCCAACTTCGATCGTTGCGCAGCAGGAGATTTTTGGACCGGTGTTGGCGTCCATGACATTTCGGACGCCGCGCGAGGCCCTAGAACTTGCAAACAACACCGCGTACGGCCTGGCTGCAAGCGTGTGGAGCGAGAGCGTGAACGTAGCGCTGCAGGCCGCCGCGCAAATCAAGGCAGGCGTGGTGTGGGTAAACAGCACGAACCTGTTTGACGCGGCGTGCGGATTCGGCGGTTACCGGGAGAGCGGATTCGGTCGCGAAGGGGGCAGGGAAGGACTGCTCGAATATTTGGAGCCGGCGTGGTTCCGAAAAGCTGCCACCCTGGAGGCTGTCGCGTCGGCAGAAAATGGCACGCCGGAGGTAGCGAATCCATCGAGCGGGATCGATCGAACCGTGAAACTTTACATCGGAGGAAAACAGGCACGGCCCGATTCGGGTTACAGCCTTCCGGTGTATGCGAGCAAAGGCGAATTGCTCGGTGAAGCGCCGCTCGGGAATCGCAAAGATATTCGCAATGCGGTGGAAGCTGCGCGCAAGGCTGAAGGCTGGGGAAAAGCGACAGCGCACGCCCGTGCACAGGTGTTGTATTACGTCGCAGAGAATCTCTCGCAGCGTGGAGAAGAAATTCAGAAGCGGCTCGGTGCGGTGGTTGGAGAGGAGCAAGCGGCCGATGAGGTGCGGCTGAGCGTCGAGCGATTGTTTTCTTACGCGGCATGGGCGGACAAATTTGAGGGCGCGGTGCACAATCCGCCATTTCGCAGTATTTCGATTGCGATGAATGAGGCGATCGGCACGGTTGGCGTGAGTTGTCCCCTGAGCGCTCCGCTGCTGGGGTTTTTTTCCATGGTGCTGCCGCTGATTGCGGCGGGCAATACGGTCGTCGCAATTCCTTCAGAAAGGTATCCGCTGATTGCCGGCGATCTCTATCAAGTGTTTGAAACGAGCGATCTGCCGGGTGGCGTGGTGAATCTGGTAACGGGACGAACGTCCGAGTTGCTGAAGGTGCTTGCGGAACACGACGATCTGGATGCCCTGTGGTGCTACGGCGACGCCGCATTGTGCGCGACGGCGAAAGCGCTGTCAGCGGGAAATCTGAAACAAGTGTGGACGAACGAAGGGCGTGCGATCGATTTGTTCAGCGCGAAGCAAGGCGAAGGCCGCTTTTACCTGCAGCATGCATATCAGGTGAAAAATATCTGGGTGCCCTACGGCGAGTGATCCTCCTACGGCGCATAGCCCCTACAGCGGATAAACATTGACGAGCGGCGGGCCGGTGAGTAACGGGGAAATCGAAATCATGGAGGCGAAAACGGACGCCAGTGCGGCGTTCCGATACCCGGCGTTTCTGAATTTTCAGCTGGCGCGGTTCTGCATCGTGGTTGCGACGGAGATGCAGGCGGTCGCGGTGGGCTGGCAAGTATACGAAATCACAAAGCGTCCGCTGGACCTCGGATTGGTTGGGCTGGCGCAATTCCTTCCCGGAATTCTTCTTTTTCTCGTGTCCGGGCATGTGGCGGATCGTTTCAATCGAAGAAATCTTCTGATCCTTTGCGATGTCGGGTTCGGGATTTGTTTTGCCCTGCTGCTGGCGATCACGTTGCGTGGTTCGGTATCGATTATTTCCGTGTTTGCGGTGCTGGTGCTGCTTGGCGTGGTGCGATCGTTCAATGGGCCGGTGAGCCGCGCGATGCTGCCGCACCTGGTGCCGGCCGAGCACTTCGCGGGTTCGGTGGCATGGGCATCAAGCATTTTTCAGGCGGCGACGATCCTCGGGCCGATTCTTGGCGGGCTCATTTATGCCTTCGCGCGCGGACCCGTTGCGGTGTACTCCGGCGCCTTCATTCTAGCAGGGTTGGCTATTGCGCTGACGTTCGAACTACCTGCGCAGGAGAAACCGCGAGTGAAGCCCGCGGCAAACTTGTCGAACGTATTCGAGGGCTTTCGTTACATCTGGCGCGAAAAGCTGATTCTTGGGGCGATTTCGCTGGATTTGTTTGCGGTATTGCTAGGAGGCGCAGTGGCGCTGCTGCCGGTGTATGCGCGGGAAATTCTGCTGACTGGGCCGTGGGGCTTGGGAATTCTGCGAAGCGCCCCGGGCGTCGGGGCAGGAATCATGGCGATCGCGATTGCGCACCGTCCGTTGAGGAAGCGAGCGGGCGCAACGATGTTGTGGTGCGTGGCGGGATTTGGGTTATGCACGGTTATTTTTGGGGCGTCGAGGAGTTTTGCTATTTCGCTGATCGCATTATTTCTTGTGGGTGCGACGGACATGGTGAGCGTGATTGTCCGGGCGACGCTGATTCAAGTGGCGACACCGGACGAAATGCGCGGGAGAGTAAACGCAGTGGACATGATCTTCATTGGCGCGTCGAATGAATTGGGGCAGTTCGAATCGGGAATCACGGCGCAATGGTTTGGGGCCGTGCCAGCGGTCATCCTTGGCGGGATCGGCGCGATCGCGGTAACCGGCCTGTGGGCCTGGATGTTTCCGCAATTGCGAAAGGTGAAGCAGCTGACGTTGAAGGAGGAATAGAGGCACATTCGTTGGACTTCGACGAGTGCGTAATTTCAAGCCAAGGTTCCTCGACTTGGCCTGCCTGCGGCAGGCAAGCTCTGAAAGCACAGTTTTGTGGAGATGGGCTAAGTCAGTTTTCCGCCGCGAAGGACGGTCAGCGCGGCATGAGCGGCGCCAAGCAGCGGCGCATCCTCGTTCAAAACCACGGCGATGGGAATGTTTATGAGGAGCGGGGCCAGAGGACCCTTGTCCGCGAACGCCTGGCAGAATGTACTTTTTTGCAGCAGCGGCAGGATTTTTACCGCGATGCCCCCGGCAAGATAGACACCGCCATAGGCGAGCACACGGAGCGCGAGGTTGCCGGACTCGGCGCCGAACGCGTCGGTCCAAAAATCAAGAGTTTCGACGCAGGCGGGGCAGGTACCTGCGAGCGCATTCTGCGTGATTTCCTGTGCGGATTCGCCGGCGGGTTTGCGGAAGGAATCGTGGCGAAGGTCGGGGGCAAGGAATTCGTGAATGGGACGAAAACCGCGACCGGAGAAGAGTTCTTCGCAAGAGACTCGCGGCAAGCGCTGCTTCAGGAAGGAGAGGAAGGCGATTTCGCGGCCGCTGCGGGGGGCGAAATCGGCAGAACCGCCTTCTGAGGGTGCCGCGCGGTGGCCGTGCCCGTCCCAATACAAAACGGCTTCGCCGAGTCCTGTGCCGGCGGCGATCACGGCTACGTTTTCTTCGGGATGATCGACGCCGCGATTGAGATAGAGAAGGTCACTGGATTCGAGTTGTCGCAAACCGCGCGCTGTCGCGACCAGATCATTCATCAGGACGATGTGCCCGCGCGGCAAACCCAAGCTGGCAGCAAGCGCAGCGGAGTCAAGCATCCAGGGAACGTGAGCGGCGTGGAGCTTGCCATCGACGACCGTTCCCGGAACGCCAAACCCTGCGCCGCTGATTGCCTGCTCCGGTGAAGATCCGAGCGCGTGGCGTGAAAATTCATCGACCAGCCTCTCAAAACTGGAAAAATCACGGGTCGCGTATCGTTTTCGAGCGACGACCAGGAGTTTGCTGCCAGTTTCATCATAAGCGACGAGGTGGGACTTCGTTCCGCCGATGTCTCCAGCGATGAGCATGGTAGGGTGGTTCCTTTTATTAAGAGAGCCGCTCCGGCGTGAAAAGTTGCGTCATCTCGAGGACGTGCCGGTAATAGTCGCGCTGAATCAAAGAATATGCCGCTTCCTCGTCGATGATAAAGGTTACGTCGGGATGCATTTGCAGAGCGGAAGCGCTGACAGAGGAAGTGATGGGACCCTCGACGGCTTTGGCGACAGCTGCGGCTTTGGAGCGGCCGGAGGCGAGAAGAAGCAAACGCTTGGAGTCCATAATCGTGCCGATGCCCATGGTGATGGCGCATTTGGGCATATCCGATTCGCTGGCGAAAACGTGACGGTTGTCTTCAATAGTTTCACGGCTAAGGGCTTTCAATCGCGTTCGAGAAGCCAGACTCGATGTTGGCTCATTGAAACCGACATGGCCGTTGCGGCCGATGCCAAGAATTTGCAAGTGGATACCGCCGGCAGCTTTGATTGATTCTTCATAGCCCGAGCAGTAGGCATCATAGCCGCCATCGACGGTTCCGTCGGGAATATGAACATTCTCGCGGAGAAAATTGACATGCGAAAAAAAGTTCTGCTCCATGAAGTAATGAAAGCTCTGTGGATGGGAGGCTGGAAGCCCCAAGTATTCGTCCAGATTGAAGCTTGCGGCGCGCGAAAAATCGAGACTGCCCGCGCGATAGAGGGCAATCAGTTCGCCGTACAAGCCCAGGGGAGTGCTGCCCGTCGCGAGGCCCAGAACAATTTCAGGGTTGGAGCGAACCGCACCGGCAACGATTCGTGCGGCCTCGCGGCTGACCTCTTCGTAGTCCTTTTTTATGACGACCAACATCTCAGGGCCTTTCGCGGAACAAAGTGTACTTGATGCGGGAAATCAGCGGAACCGCCGGATGACAAGATTGTGGCGATCGGAACGATAAATCCCAAGAACGTAGATAAGAGGCTTTCCGCTGGTCGAGTAGATGACCTGGCGAATGCGCAGAAGCGGTTCGCGGCGGGGCACCTTGAGAAGTTCCGCGGTGCGAGGATCGGCTGCGGTTGCGTCAATTTCTTCATCCGCGTAACCCAGCTTCACGTTGTAATCGCGCTCAAGAACGGCAAAAAGGGAGTCGCGCTGAAGTGGAGCGGAAAGAAGGCCGGGGAAATCCGCGGCCGAAAGGTAACAGGTTTCCAGAGCGAAGGGCTCGTCGGATGCGTGGCGCAGTCGCTCCAACTTGATCAGATGGTCGGTAGGAGGCAACGACAGCCGTGCGGCCGCATCGGGTTCGTTGTCAACCAATCGGGCAAAGAGAATTCTGGATGCGGCTGTCAGGCTCCTTGCAGCCATTTGCTCCGTGTAGCTCCTGTCTCTTATACAC
>JBKOXA010000018.1:0-16053 GCA_046724685.1 Acidobacteriota bacterium
AGTCAGGGAAATCCACTTCAATCGGGTCGATGAGCGGCAGCAGCCACTCGAGCAAATCCTGGTGTACCGGGTGCACATTGTAAGCCTCCAGCGCTGCGGGATCAGCGAATTTCATCACGCCGCCGATGACGAAACCTTGCCCGCGGGGCGAGACGTTTTTCCCGACATGGGTTTCCAGCACCAGAGGAATGCGATTTTGCAGCTCACCGATCTCGCGGATCATGCGGTCTTTTTGTGCTTCCGTGACCCCGGGCTTTAGCTTGAAGGCAAACATATGGATGAACATCAGTTCGAGTCTCTCGTTTGGGAAAAATACCAAAAGATTTTTCGTGACTCCGCTGCCGTATGTCAATAAGAATGAACGCTGCCGTTTCGGCGGTTCGCGGCGAAACGAAGGTAACTGTCCTGGAGAAGCCATGAGCGAAAAGAAGGAAATAACGCGGCGGGAATTTGTCAAGGAGGTAGCGACGGTGGGGACGGGGCTGATGATTGTGCCTCGCCACGTGCTGGGACGCGGCATGACACCGCCGAGCGACACCCTGAACATAGCGGCAGTTGGGGTCGGCGGAATGGGCCGCGCCAACTTGATCAATCTTGCCACCCAGAACATTGTGGCCCTGTGCGACGTGGACTGGGGTTACGCGGGTGCGGCATTCGAGCGGCTGGATGCGGACATCGAGACGCTGCGCAAACGCATCGAGCAGCCGGAGCCGCCGCGTCCGACGGGGCAGAACCTTACCGGAGAAGCGGGTTTCGACAAGGAGAAAGCCAAGCTGCAGCTCGCCGGAATGCAGCGGCTGAAGGACGAGCACTGGCCGAAGGCCAAGCGCTATGTCGACTACCGCGAAATGCTCGAGAAGCAGAAGGACATCGACGGCGTAGTGGTGGCGACGCCGGATCACATGCACACGGCAATTGCGCTGGCGGCGATGGACCTGAAAAAGCATGTCTACGTGCAAAAGCCGCTGACGTGGTGCGTCGGGGAAGCGCGGCAGTTGGCCAAACGCGCGAAAGAAACAAAAGTCGCAACGCAAATGGGAAACCAGGGCCATTCGCTGAACGACGCGCGCAAAGCCGTGGAATACGTTTGGGCCGGCGCGATCGGAGAAGTGCGCGAAGTGCACGTGTGGACGAATCGGCCTCTGGGATACTGGCCGCAAGGAGTGCCGCGTCCCGTGAAGCCGAGCGGGCCGGTGGACAGTATGCCGTGGAACGGTGGCGGCGTCGAAGCGCGGCTGGCGAATGCCATCGCGGGAAATTATCCGGTGCCGGAGAAAGTGAACTGGGATTTGTTTCTGGGGGTCGGTCCCAAGGTGGAGTACCACCCGATCTACCACCCGTTCAACTGGCGGGGGTGGGTCGACTGGGGATGCGGTCCGATCGGAGATATGGGCGCGCACTTGATGGATCATTCAATGTGGGCGCTGGACCTCGGATACCCGACGACGATCGAGACGCTTTCCACGCCGTTCAATCACGCGTCGTTTCCGAATGCGACGATGACGGTGTATGAGTTTCCCGCGCGGGGAAACATGCCTCCGGTCAAGCTGACGTGGTACGACGGAGGGCTGTTGCCGCCAAAGCCAGTGGAAATGGGCGAGGAAGAATTGGACAAAGGCGGTGGCGCGCTGCTGGTGGGGAGCAAAGGCAAACTCCTGCATGAAACGTACGGCGTGAATCCGCGGCTGCTGCCCAAGTCGCTGCACGATTCGTTTGGAGCGCCGGCAAAGAAATTGCCGCGCATTGCGAACGAACATCATGAGTTGAACTGGGTCGATGCAGCCAAGGGGAAGGGAGAGGCGTCCTGTCCGTTTGAGTACGCGGCGCGGTTGACCGAAGTGATGCTGTTGGGAGTGGTCGCGCTGCAGGCCGGGAAGAAGATTCAATACGACGGAGCCAACATGCGGGTCACCAATGTGGCGGCTGCGAATGATTTCCTGAAGAGGGACTACCGGACGGGGTGGTAGGGAATGCTTTCAAGCGGGAGCGGACACCTTGGCGCTGTCGCAGGCTGAGCTTCGGGAAAGACTGACGCTTCCCGACCTGTCCGAGCATCCTCATCGATTTTGGCGATCCGATCGATTCGTTTTCCCTACCGGGAGAACGCGCCATCGCAACGTGCGGCGACCTCAATCCCTAGGTTACTGGCCTGTGGTCTTCGGCGAGCGCAAGAATCTGACGCAGCTCGTGCAGTTGTGGGATTCCGAACAGGCCGCAAACAGTGCGAAGCACTCGAACGAGGCAAGAACCTAGATGCGCCTGAATTCTTGCGGCGCGGACAAAAGAATTCTCCGGAGCGAGCCGCCCGCGCGTTTTCAGGTAATGTCCACGCGCTCTCCCTGATCAGCGCGGATGGAAAAGCCGCTGAGCCAAAAGTGACAGAAACAGCAGCACGAGGACGAAAATGAACAGGGCTTTAGCAGCAACGTTCTTTGCGCGTCGGCTGTCCATACTTATTTAGAGTCGGAGAGGGCCAGATAGGCGCCGAGACCGATCATGCCGAGGCCGGAGGCGGTGCGTTGCCGGCGACGAAAGCCGGCGCTGGATTTTAGTTTGCGTTCGAGGGGAGCGGCGAGCGAGACGACGGCGATGTCGGCGGCCGTGTTGAGCGTGACGGAGAGAATGCCGAGTATGGCGAATTGAAGAAAGACGTGGCCGCGTTCGGGTGAGATGAATTGCGGGATGAAAGAGAGGAAGAAGAGCGCGGTTTTGGGATTGAGGACCTCGGTTAGGACTCCTTGACGGAAGGCGCCCGCCGCACGATTGGAGGATTCGACGGGGATGTTTTCAGGCAAGGGGGCGTTGCGCAAGCGAATCATGCGGACGCCGAGGAAGACGAGATACGCGGCTCCGGCGTACTTGACGGTGTGGAAGGCGACGGCGGAGGCGGCCAGGATAGCGGACACGCCGAGGGCCGCGGCGAACACGTGGAAGAGTCCTCCGAAGAATGTGCCGATAGAGGATTGCAAGCCTTCACGGCGGCCTCCGGCAAGGGTGCGGGCGAGAACGTAGAAGATGCCCGGGCCGGGAGTGACGGCGAGAAGAATTGCGGCAGCGAGGAAGAGCAGGAAACGGTGGGTGTCGAACATGGAAAGGAAAGTATAAGGGTAGGCAAGCATAAGGTACAAAGCACAAAACAGAAAACCGCGGCAGCGGCAGACAGGAGAGCGCACTCGGGAGAGCTATTTCTTAGCGCGCGCCGACTTGCGTTTCGATTGATGCTTTAAGGAGGAGAGGGCGAGTTCCGAGGGGGCGTGGTTGCGCCAGGCAGCGAGGAGGGCTTCTTTGAGGGCGCGTTCGGTGGCCTTGGCGAGAACGACGCTGGTGCAGCCCTGGCGACCCCAGGCCCCGTTGACGGGTGAAAAGGCGGCGGGGCAGGACCTGATGAAGTCTTCTTGTTGAACCGGGGTAAGTTTGAGCATTCCTCGCTCTTTGTTGGGGTAGCCAAGGGTGGCGAAGATTTTTCCGGCGACGCGGAAGTCGGGATGGTCCATGTGCCGGCGTTGTTCGGTTTCGGGGAGTGCCAGAGCAAGACGGCGAAAGTCGGCAGGAGTGGATGGCATAGCGAGTTCCTCAGGCCACAATGAAAGCACGGGTAGATGACGCCAGCAAGGGAATTGGACTAGGATGTTGCGACCTCGCGCGCGGGAGAGCTGGTAGAGTGAGATAGATCGAATACCCGCCCTCATGAATCAAGGGCGGGGTACCCAAAAACAAAAAAAGAAAAGGCAAGAAAAGAAAGAGGAGAAATCGCGCGATATGGCAAGAGAAGTTTGCGCGACGAGAACCGCACGGAGAGAGAGAGATGGAAGCTGAGCTGAGTTTGGAATTTTTGCGAGTGGTGGAGAATGCGGCGATTGCGGCAGCCCGAACGATGGGATTCGGCGACCGGCACAAAGCCGACGAAGTCGCCGTGGAAGCGATGCGCAAGACGATGGACAGCCTGCAGATGGACGGGACCATCGTGATCGGCGAAGGCGAACGCGATGAGGCGCCGATGCTGTACATCGGAGAGAAAGTCGGGCTGGCGACGCACGCTCCAAAAGCGAATTTCCCGGCGGTGGATATTGCCGTCGATCCGCTGGAGGGAACGAATTTGTGCGCGACGGGCGCGGCGAATTCGATTGCAGTGCTGGCGGCAAGCGAACGCGGCGGGCTGCTGCATGCGCCGGATTTGTACATGGAGAAGATTGTGGTGGGGCCGTCGTGCAAGGGCGCCGTCGATCTGGATGCGCCGGTGGCGGACAACCTGAAGTCGATTGCAAAACGGCTGGACCGCGACGTGGAAGACCTGGTGATTATTGTGTTGGACCGGCCACGGCACGAAAAGTTGATTGAGGACATTCGCAAGGCGGGAGCACGAATCCGGCTGATTGGCGATGGCGATCTTTCGGCGGGCATTTCGGCGGCGGTGGTGGGTACGGGAGTACACGCGGTGATGGGAACTGGCGGAGCGCCGGAAGGCGTGCTCACGGCGGCGGCGCTGCGATGCCTAAATGGGCAGATCCTGGGACGGCTGGTGATTTCGAAGCCCAATGATGCGGAACGTTTGGAGAAGATGGGTGTGAAAGATACCAAACGAATTTACGACACGACGGACCTCGCTCCCGGGAAGAAAATGATTTTTGCGTGCACTGGAGTGACGGACGGGAATTTGCTGCGAGGGGTGAGATTTTTTGGCGAAGGCATTCGCACGCAGTCGATGATTTTGACCTTGGATGACCGGCAGGTGCGGTTTATCGATTCGGTGCAACTGGAGAAGCGGCCGGACGTGAAGGTGCGATTCAACTGACCAGGATGTACAAGCACAAATTACCGGCACAAGTGGCGCGGCATCTGGGAGTTGCTTCGGAGGATCCGATGATGAGGCTGACGATAAGAGGGATTGCTTTGTGGATTCTGGCGCTGGCTGTGTTGGGGTCGGGGGCTGGCGCAGGAGAGAGAAGAGAATCGGCGCAGGAGAAGAAAGAACCAGCCAAGAAAAGCTCAGAGGCTGCTGGCTCAACGGCGTCTTCCGCGCCCCTGGCGAATCCGAAGGACGTGCAGAGTCTGAATGCCATGGTGGCGGCGATTTACGACGTGATTTCCGGGCCGCCAGGAGCGAGGGATTGGAACCGGTTCCATTCGCTGTTTGCGGAGGACGCGAGGCTGATCGCGGTGCGTGTGCCAAAGGACGGCGGCAAACCGACTCTTGCGGTGATGACTCCGAAGGATTACGAAGAACGCGCAGGGAAGCATTTTCTGGAACATGGATTCTTCGAGCATGAAATCGGCCGGAAGACAGATTCCTTCGGAATGATGACGCACATTTACACGACCTATGAATCACGCGAGACGAAGGATGGGAAACCGATCGACCGCGGGATCAATAGCATGGAATTTTTCTTCGATGGCGAGCGGTGGTGGTGCGTCGGGATCTATTGGGACGCGGAACGTCCTGGGAATCCGATTCCGGAGAAATATTTGGGGAAGTAGCTGCGGACGGAGCCGCGCAGCCAACTCCTATGTTGTTGACAAAAACCGCACGGCGCGGCCTCGCAGGTGGGCTCGGAATCAGAATTCTTGCCTGAACGGTTGCCCGCGGCGTTCCCAGGCTGACAAACCTTACTTTTGAGCGGTGAGGGCGAGGAAGACGCGATCGTCGATCGGCACGGTGCGCGTGAATACTGTAGGCGTCGCTGCACTGGAAACGCCGACGGCCTGAGCAGAACTGGACAGCGCGGGCCCCGCGGGCTTGTTCTGCAATGAATTGGTGTCGCCGGGCATGACGGAAAGACGTATCGTGCTCGGGTTGCACGACAAACCCGCGCCGAAACAGGTGTCGCGCACAAAAATCTGGCGAAGACCGCTATTGGGCATGCCGGCAGATTTGGCGGGATATTTCGAGGACGTGACGGAAAGAAACGCGACGAACCGCCCGGAGGAGCTGACGGAAGGAAGAAGATTGTCGTTGCCGGAAAGCGCACCGGACGCGTCGATGGAGACAAGCGTGGTTTGTGGAGCGCAGCTCATCGCCGCGCCGGCGCAGGTGTCGCGAAGATAGATCTGGCGGCCTAGAGGAGCGCCGGCGACGAGATTTGTTGCGGCGGAGCTGAAGGCAACGAAGCGGCCATCGGAGCTCATCGAGGGAGTGTTGCTGTCGGCGTTGCCGGGTGTGCCGTCGGTGGCGGCGGAAAGCAGCGAAGTGTGCGGCTGGCAGTCGGTCGCGGCGCCAGTGCAAGTGTCGCGGAGGAAAATCTGCGAGTGACCGCTGTGATTGGCGGTGTAGGAAACGAAGCGGCCGTCGGCGCCAAGGGCCGGAGTTTCTTCGGCCACAGCAAGGGCGCTGGCCGTACTGTGCGTGGGAGGATCATTGGTAATCGTGAAGGTGACGCCGTTGCTCGAGCCGCCGCCGCCGCTAAAAGGATTCGAGATGCCGGAAGGAGCCGGTGTTGGGCATGCCGGCGGATTAAAAACGGTAACGATTGCAGTTCCCTGACTGGCCAATAAGCTATCGGGAATCACAAGTTGAATCTGGGTCGCGCTTACGCTCGTAGCAGCGAGCGTAGTCTGGGTGCCGGCTGCAGTCCAGTTTGCCTGGGACACCTGGGGAGTCTGCGGGGGTGAAGCGCAGGGCGGATTGTTCAGGAAAGTGCCGTTGCCATTGGTCAATTGGCTGTTGAGGGTCAATGCGATGTTGGTGCTGCCGGCGCCGACACTGGCGGGAGTCATAGGATTCGTGGAGCTAAGAGCCGGAGTGGGGTTTGGCGGCGGATTGATGATGAAGGCGACTGGATTGGAGAGTCCGTTGTCCTGCGAGCCGGAATGGGGACTCAACGTGTTGACGGTCGCGTTGCCGGGAGTTGCCGTGAGCGCCGCAGGCACGACAGCGGTGAGGTTCAGGATGTTGTTGTTGGCGTCGGTGACCACGGTGGTCGCCAGATTCTTGCCGTTCCACTGAACGACCGTTTTTGCGACGAACCCTTGACCGAACAAGGTGATGGTGAGATCCGGGCCCCCGGAACTGACATTTGACGGCGAAATGGAACGCAAGCGCGCGCCGGTGTTGCCTTGAAATGTGTTGCCGTAGTCGTTGCACCCGGCAGTCAAACAGATTACCGCGAGCGCGAGCGCGCACGCTGCCCCAAACCGCTTCATGAAGACTCCCTTGATGTCTACGGGCCTACAGCGGGAATCCGCTCGGCCAGACGACCGCTGAGGTGAGATGCACGAACTAACTGGCGCGTTGACCGCTTCGCGGTCAGCCTAGAATCGACCGCCGAAACGGTCGTCGGACAAACCGGCGCCAGCGAACCCCTGACGAGCCATCCCCAAACCTGCCCCGCTATCATTTCATTCGAAGCGGGGCGAGGTCAATCTTTGGGCGATGAGCCGCAAAGCCGGGTGTCAGAAATTGAGCGACTTTTCCCGGATATGCCGCGGGTTAGCGAGTGAATCTTGAGCTGGGCGCAGGCTTTTAAGGAGGGCAGACAAGCGAAATGGCTTTTGCAGGAAGAGCGCAACCCGGGGCTGCCTGTAAAGCAGGCACAGAAGAGTGTGACGGCGACGCGGTGAATTGAAACGTGAATCGAGAGCAGGCACCTGCTATTCTCAGCGACGCAATGGAGGCAAGGGAAAATACCGGACTAGAGCGCGGGTTGGGACTGAAAGAAGCGGTTGCGCTCAACATGATCGAAATCGTCGGCATCGGTCCGTTTGTGGTCACCGGAGCGGTGATCAAGGCCATGGGCGGACCGCAGGCACTGCTGGCGTGGCTGGGCGGCGCGGTGCTGGCCACGCTCGACGCCTTTGTGTGGTCGGAGCTCGGTGCGGCCATGCCCAAAGCCGGAGGGACCTACGTTTTTCTGCGTGAGGCGTACGGGCCTGGGCGCTGGGGACGGCTGATGTCGTTCCTGTTTGTGTGGCAGACGTTTGTGCAAGCGCCCTTGTCGGTGGCTTCGGCATCGATCGGATTTACGCACTATGCGCAGTTTCTGCACCCGCTTTCGCCCTTACAGGCCAAAGCGATTTCCGGCGGGCTGGTGATTTTTCTGGTGATTTTGCTCTATAGGCGAATCACGACGATCGGGAAAATTTCACTGTTGCTGTGGGCGGGCGTGGTCGGGACGTTGCTGTGGCTGATCTGGGGAGGGATGCGGCACTTCGACAGGAAGGTAGCTTTCGATTTTCCGCCGGGAGCATTTTCGCTCTCCTGGGTTTGGCTTGCGGGCCTCGGCTCCGGGATGGTCAAGACGGTTTACAGCTATTGGGGCTATTACAACATCTGTCATCTGGGCGGTGAGATCCGGGAACCGGAGAAAAACATTCCGCGCGGTATTTTTCTATCGGTGCTGGGAATTGCCGTGCTGTACCTCGCCATGCAGACCAGCATCCTCGGCGTGGTGCCATGGCGCGAAGCACAGGATTCTAAATTCATTGTGAGCACGTTCGTCGAGCGGCTGTATGGACACGGAGCGGCCACGGTGGCGACATGGATGGTGTTGTGGATCGCGCTGGCGTCTGTGTTTTCGGTGTTGCTCGGCTATTCGCGCGTGCCGTACTCGGCTGCGCTCGATGGGAACTTTTTCCCGATTTTTGGGCGGCTGCATCCGACCAAGCATTTTCCGCATGTATCGCTGCTGGTGCTGGGAGCGCTGGCGTTTTTCTTCAGCGTGAAGCTGGATCTGGAAACGTCCATCGCGGGAATTCTGGCGGTGCGGCTGATCGTGCAATTCATAGGTCAGGCCGTGGGCGTGATGTTGCTACGGAAACGATTGGGGACAGAGCGGCTGCCGTTCAAGATGTGGTTGTATCCCGCGCCCGCGCTACTCACGATGATCGGCTGGGCCTGGTTGTTCTGGCACACCGGCGCAGCGAGGGTGTGGGGACTCCTGGAGATCGTGATGGGTGTGCTGGCGTTCCTGGTGTGGACCTTCACGATGAAACAGTGGCCGTTCGAGCAGCGTAAAGAACCGGTTTCTGAAGTCAAGGCGGACTAAACCGAAAGCCTTCGGGACACATCTCACTCCAGACAGGGTTGAAGGGGGAAGCGTGAAAATTTGCCGCGCCGCAGCAAGTGTGGTGGCAATGGTTTTGTCTCTATGGGCGCCGGCGCGCGGGCAATTTCCGCCGGCTCCGGGAACCGGGCCAGGACTTGCCGAAACGATTGAGGCCATCGACAGCGCGCGCGTGACGACGCGCATCTTGTATGTAACGGCGCATCCTGACGATGAAAGCGCGGCCGTGCTGACGTATCTTGCGCGCGGACTGCATGCGGATGTGGCATTGCTGTCGTTGACGCGCGGCGAGGGCGGACAGAACGCGCTCGGTCCGGAGCAGGCTCCACAACTGGGACTCATTCGCACCGAGGAGTTGCTTGCGGCAACACGCGGCTACGGCGTGAAACTGTACTTCACGCGGGCCAAGGATTTCGGCTTCTCGAAAACACCCGAGGAGACAGAAAAGATTTGGGGCGACCAGGTTTTGGACGACATGGTGCGCGTGATCCGGACGTTTCGCCCGAACCTGGTCATCAACCACTGGGGAGGCGTGCACGGCGGCCATGGGCACCATCAGGCCTCCGGCCTGCTGACCCCCAAAGCGGTGGCAATGGCGGCGGACGCAAAAGCTTTTCCGGACCAGATCAAGGAAGGACTGTCTGGTTGGGGCGTTGCCAAGAACCAGGTACAGATTCTCGACCTCGATAGATTCGGTGAGAAGCCAACGGGGTATGTGTTGCCGCTCGATGAGGTATCGCCTCTGTGGGGCAAAACTTGGCGCGAAATTGCAATGGATGCTTTCGCGAACCACAGAACACAAGGCGTTTCCGTGTTCTATGGCAACCCTTTCTTTCGACGCCCAATTGCATTGAAGCGGGAAGATGGCTCCGCCCTCGAGCCGGTATCGCTTGCCTTGCCCTTGCGCGCGGTGGCTGGCGACGCTGAAGGGCCCGACTGCATGAAGACCGCATTTTTCTGCCCGGTCTTGAAATCAGCCGAAAACGATATTGCTTCGGCACGCGCCTCGGCCCTCGCGTTTCAATGGAAAGAGGCGGCCCAATCGCTGGCGCGGGCGGCGCAGACCATTCGATCGCTCTATCCGGGGGGAAACCACGCCGCACACTGGAAAGCGAACGATCCTCTGCTGGATGAGTTGAAATTTGCTGAAACAAGGGTTCAAGGGTCGCTCAACCTGGCCGCCGGGCTGACGATGAATGCGACCGCCGATAAAGGTGCGCTCGTTACAGGGGAACCCTTCGCGATCACCATCGAGAGAAGGTGCCGGCCCGGTGTAAAGTGCCAGTTTTTGCAGATGCATGTGAAAGTACCGGCAGGCTGGAGCGAAGCGAGGCTCGGAGACGATTCGACCGAAGAAAAATTCCAATGCACGCCGGGGAAAGGGGAAAGCGCGAACTCCATCTGGAATCAGCAACTGGCCGAGCCTCCACCCCTGGTCTCTGCGGTCCAGAACGTAGAGATCGAAGGGTATGCCTACGCAATCGAGATTCCCGTGACCCATGTTGAAGCTTCTTCGACGCGAGTCGAGCGCATGCCGCCGCGCTTAGTGCCAGCCTATACCCTTCGAGTAGAACCCAGGCGGCCTACCTGGCCCCTTGAACAGGACGGCAAGCCGTTTGATGTGCTGGTTCGCGTACATTCCTACTCTTTGAAGAAAGGAACCGTGAATGTCAGTCTAGGCCTGCCTCCTAACTGGACCAGCAGCGGAGGCGTGAAGCTGGGTTTTGAGGGTGTGGGGGACGGATACGCAAGAATAATGGTTACGCCTTCAAAGGAACTGACAGCGGGCAATTACACGATTTCCGCGCACGTGAATCGTGGCGACGAGGGCTTCATTTCTTCACTGCAGCCGCTGCCTTCGATGCCCACGCTGCTGTGGGAAGAGCCGGCGCAATGCGTCGTGCATGCCTTCGACATCGCCGTGCCAAAGAATTTGCGTGTGGGGTACATCACGGCGGAAAGCGAGCCGGTGCCGGATGCCTTGAAGATGCTGGGGATTCAGGTGGAAATGCTTGATGCCGCAGCGCTGACGTTCGGCGATCTTTCAAGGTACGACGCCATCGTGGTCGGCGTGCGCGCTTACGAATTGCGAAGCGAGTTGTCCGGAGCGAACCAGCGGTTGCTCGACTACGTTTCAAACGGTGGAACCTTGCTGGTGCAGTACGAGCGCGACTTCGCGTGGGATGGAAAAAACTACGCGCCGTATCCTGCGAAGATTGACAGCAACAAGTCGGGCGATCCGTTGCCGCGCATCACGGATGAAACTGCCGCGGTGAGATTTCTCAAACCCGACGACCGCTTGCTGAATGTGCCCAACAAAATCACGGCGAAAGACTTTGAGGGCTGGGTGCAGGAGCGTGGGCTGTACTACTGGACAGATTTCGACGCGACGAAATACACACCGCTTCTTTCCATGCACGATCCCGGCGAAAAAGATCTGAACGGCGGCCTGGTGTACGCCAAGTACGGCAAAGGAACCTACGTGTACACAGGTCTGGCTTTTTTCCGGCAGCTTCCGGAAGGCGTTCCGGGCGCCTATCGGCTCTTTGTGAACCTGCTCAGCGCGTCTCGTCCGCAATGAAGTACGATTCTTGCCAGGGAGAATAAGCATCTTTCGAGAATTCTTCCGCTGAGGGACTTCATGATTCGCATTCAAACGCGCAGTTCAAATTCTGCTGTGACCGCGATTGTTTTCTCGGTCGTCCTGCTCCTGGCCGGCGCGGGACCGGCCGGTGCTCAACAAAAGGAGAAAAAGAAGAAAAAGGACGCGTCCGTTACCGACAGCGGCAGTGCGAACCCGATCATTCCGATGACGGATGAGCAGCAAATTGAATACATGATTTCGGAGGTGCTCGGCGCGTGGCAGATCGGTGATTCCGAGCGGATGCACAAGAGTTATTTGGAAAGCGTGACCGTCGTGCGAGGTGACTGGCAGCCACCCATTCTCGGGTGGACGAACTACGAAGCGTTATACAAACAGCAGCGCGCGCAAATGCAGCAGGTGCGCATGGATCGCACCAACACCTACGTCAAGGTGAACGGCAATACCGCGTGGGCTTGCTTCCAATGGGATTTTTCTGGAGTGGTGGGGGGCAATTCTTCGACGGCGCGTGGACAAACTACCTACGTCATGGTGAAAAAGGACAACCGCTGGCTGATCGCACACGACCACACCTCTGTCGTGCAAAGTGCCCAGCCGCAAGCGCCCGGGAGCGGTGCCGCGCCGCCAAAACCAAGCAATTGATTTCGCGGCCGGCCTAGAAGTGTTTCAACCCCTGATAAAGCCAAAGACCTGCAATCACCAACAGCAAGCCGCCAGCGGCAATCCCGCTGGTCATGATTGGGCGCGAAAGCGTATTGATTTTCGCGACCAACTCCCGCTGCTCCTTGGCCATATGATCCTGGGCTGAATCGATAAAAATCTGATCGTCCTCGTGGCTTTCAAGGAGACTCCGCCAAATGAGCAACACCAGAAATACGGCGGTGACGATCCCGAAGGCGATCAGCAGGTAAAAAATGGGCCCCGTGAGCGTTGATTCCATGGTGACCTCCCGTTGGAACCGAACCGCGGTGGCAAGCCGTGGACGGGCAAGCCTGCCAAGGGGTAAGACGGTATCTGGGGCGGAGTATAGCACCACGTATCAAAAAAAACAGTGCCTGGTATCAACCTGCGGATAGGAAACGCAAACCAACGACGGCGCTAAGTCGTCTGTACTCCGAGAGTTATCGCAGCCGTATAGCCGCCGCCACTGCCTGAGTTGGCCAGCGTCAGCTCGTGTAGATCGTGTCCTCGGAGTTGCTGGTGTCCTGCGTGCCGCGGGCGTTGCAGGGCGAAACGGTGGAGGCAAGAGCGTTCAGGAGCGTCTGGTCGAAAAACAGTTGCGTTGTGAATTCAGGTTCGAATCATCACGTGGATGTGAATCGTGCGTCCGCTGTACCAGCCAGGGATCACCGTTTTGAAGGTGACGACGCCGTTCGAATCGGTGATCTGGTAACCGCGAAGATAGGTCTGGCCCGTGGTGTTCTTAACGGCTTCGTCGGAATAGACTCCCGCGGCGTCGGCATGCCAAACGTCGACTTGCGCTCCGGCCAGCGCGGAACAGCCGCTCGAAGTGTATTCCATGATCGTCAGGGTCAGCGTCAGGGGAGTGGCGTCCGGCACGTTGGGGTCGCTGGTGTTCGTCGTCAGGTCGGATCGGTTCAACTTTTCGTCCACGAAATACGGCCATGGTGAGTTCCGGCGTGAGCACACCAGAGGCAGTTGTGCCTGAACTCGTGCCGGCGCCGGTGCCGCTCGTTGATGTGGTCGGGTCGCTGCCGCCACCGCAGCCGCTAAGAGCGGCGATGCCTGCACCTAGGAGGGTTTCAAGCAGGCGCCGGCGTGTGAGCTGCAAGAAATCCCGACCGCCGCTCCACTCTGGAGCCGGCTCAAGCATTTCCACGATGGGCCGATCGTTCGGATCTTCTTTCATTTTTGGGTTTCCTCGACGTCGAGATGGAACGTTGGCCGGCACGGTCCGTCACGGATAGAACCATGGCCGCTGTGAAAAGAAGATGAGGCGGTTTCCTAGCGGGTTGCGGCGTTCGAGCCCGATTTTACGTTCTTAACCCAGTCTTTACTGGTTCTTTGCGCCAAGGGCCGCTAAGCTTTCGTGTACGAAAGATTGGAATTCCGCATGAACGCCGCATGAAATTCACGCTGCCATCACGACGCGACCGGGTGTACGGCGCCGCGGTATTTCTGCTGGCCGCAGTCTGTGCGGTGCTTGCGCTCTTGCAATATCGCTGGATCGGTGAAGTTGCCAACGCCGAGCAGCAACGCCTTCGTTCAGAATTACAGCGCAATTTGAATTTCGTGCAGCGCGACTTCAATTCGCAGATCGCAACGGCAGTGACCGACCTGGTGCCAACCGCAGCTGAAATCGAGCGGCTCGGTCGCGGCAGAGCATATGTTGATCGCTACTTTTACTCAGAAGGATCGACGCAGAAATTCTTCAGTCGAGTGGCGCGGGCCGTTCCGGAGAAAGGCGAACTGGACGTTTTGCTCCTCGATGCGGAACAAAGAGATTTTCGCAAAGAAGCTTGGCCGTCCGGCTGGGCAAGGTTACACGAAGGGCTAAGCGCGCGCCTTACCGGCCAGCCGCCAGGTCCACAGAAATATCTACCGGAAGGCGTCGTGGAAGTCCCAAGATTTGGCGGCGGGCCGGGCGACGAACCGCGACCCGGTGAGCAAGAATGGCTGATCCTTGAATTCAATCGCGAGTACTTGCGCAGTGTTCTGCTTCCGTCGCTGCTGCAGCGTTATTTGGCGGAATCAGGGGAGCCGAGTTACAGCGTGATCGTGAGCGAAACGGCCGACCCATCGCGGGAAGTCTACCGCTGGGGACCGAAAAGCTTCGGGACCAGCGAGCGCGCCGATGCGTCGGTCACTCTGTTTGCGATTGAGCCTGGGCCCATGCAGGGGATCTCTGATCGCGACGGCGGGCGGGACATCCGGGTCCGGCCGGCTCGCTTGAAAGCATCGTAGCCCAGGCGCGAAGGCGGAATCTTTTGCTCGCCGCGGGTCTGCTGTCGCTTTTAATCGTCCTCGCGCTCGCGCTGATTCGCTTTACCCGCGGCGCGGAAAAGCTGGCGGAGATGCAGATGAACTTCGTCTCCGGAATTTCGCATGAACTGCGCACGCCCCTTTCGGTGATCCGCGCCGCGGGCTTCAATCTCAGCACCAAATTCTCGCGCCAGCCGGAGCAGGTCGAACGCTACGGGAAGCTGGTAGAAGAGGAGAGCCAGAAGTTGACGGCTTTGGTGGAGCAAATCTTGCGCTATGGCGGCGTCGAATCCGGGCGAATTCTCGGCGCGCGTGAAGTCCTCGACATTCAGCCATTGCTCGAAGAGAGCCTTCCAAGCACGCGGGAGGCGCTGGCCGAGGCGGGAATCACGATCGAAGAAAAGATTTCAGCGGGTCTGCCGGCGGTCAAAGCGGATCGCGAATCGCTAAAGCATGCGCTCCGGAATCTGCTGGAAAATGCTCTGAAACACGGAGGCAAACCAAGTGCCTGGATTCGCGTGACCGCTGCGCCCGCAACAGTTTCCGGACGGAGCGCCGTTTGTATAGGCATCCAGGACAATGGCCCGGGCATTCCCGAGGAGGAACGCGAACTGGTATTTCAACCGTTCTTTCGCGGCAGAATCGCCACGGCCAATCAGGTCCACGGCACGGGCCTCGGACTAAACCTGGCCAAGCGCATCATCGAAGCGCACGGCGGAACTCTGACGTTAGAGAGCGCAGTGGGCAAGGGTTCGGAGTTTCTGGTTACGATTCCCGCAACTCCGGCGGAATGAAAATGAATCCCCAGATTCTTCTCGTTGAAGACGAGCCGGGCCTAGTCTTGACCCTGACCGACCTCTTGCGTGCCGAGGGATACAAAGTTGAGACGGCTGCCGACGGCGAGGCTGGCTTGAGCCGCGCGCTGACGCGACAACATTCACTGATTGTTCTTGATGTCATGCTGCCCAGAAAAAACGGGTTCGAAGTCTGCAGGGAGTTGCGGCAAGCGGGAGTGGACACGGCGATTCTGATGCTTACCGCAAAGACCTTGGTGGGCGACCGGGTGACCGGGCTGCGGCTCGGCGCCGACGACTATCTCGCGAAACCCTTCGACCCGTCGGAATTGCTGGCCCGCATTGAAGCGCTCTTGCGGCGGGTCGAGAAACATGCTCGCGTTCCGGTGAAATCATTTTCGTTCGACGACGTGCAAATCGATTTTGAGAGCGCCGAAGTGCTCCGTGCCGGGCAGAAAGTGCCGATGGCGGCGAAAGAGATGCAATTGCTCGAATACCTGGTGCTGCATCGCGACCGGGTCCTGCCACGTGAAGAAATTCTTCAGCAAGTTTGGCAGTACGACAGCGAAGTCAATTCGCGCACCGTCGATGTGCACGTCGCGTGGCTTCGGCAGAAGCTCGACAATCCGCAAAGCCCGAAACGCATCCAGACCGTTCGCGGCAAGGGCTACAAGTTCACTTCCTGACGCGGCACTCAAATTTGCCTGAACCTCAGAGA
>JBKOXA010000040.1:0-23794 GCA_046724685.1 Acidobacteriota bacterium
TGTGGGAGCGCTTTTCGCGCTTCCGCTCTTTGCGCAACAGAAGGATGAAAGCGCGGCCAAGCCGGTAACTGAAGCAGCCGCAACAGCCGATGTTCCTGCAGCGCCGGAGAGCGCAGCGCCCGCCACGCGCGGGGTTTTTGCTTTGCCCGCAGCTCCGAAAGCCACGCCATTTCCGGGCCCGCAGACTGCGGCCGCGAAAGATACCCGCACTCCGGGTCAGCTCGTACCCAAAGTTGAAATTAACGCAGGCTATAGCTATGTCAATTTCAATCCTGGAAGCGGATTCGCCAACTTCAACAATCACGGCGGCTCGGGTGGATTCACCTACAACGCGAACCGCGTCCTCGGATTAACAGCAGAGGTCGCCAGCTACACTTTTTCGCGCGACGTGAACGGCAACAAGTTGGACGGCGGTCTGACTACGTATCTCTTTGGCCCTCGCCTCAATTTGCGCAGGTTCGATCACTTCGTGCCGTTCGCAGAATTTCTTTTCGGCGGCGCGCATGGCGGCGGTCAGCTCACCGGCAGTAACGGCCAGGACGTTTTTGCGCTGGCGGCTGGCGGCGGCGTCGACGTAGTCCTGACGAAGCATGTCGCCTGGCGTTTCGCTCAGATCGACTACCTGATGACCAACTTTAGCGGCGCCAACTTAAGCCCCAACGCGCGGCAGAACAACTTGCGGCTCGGCAGCGGAATCGTGTTGCGCTTCGGTATCCCGAATCCTCCGCCTCCTCCGAATCACGCGCCGGTCGCGGCCTGCTCCGCAAGCCCGACCTCGGTCTTTGCCGGCTCGAACGATCCGGTCACCATTCACGTGAACGCCAGCGATCCGGACAATGATTCCTTGACGTATGCGTATTCCGCGTCCGGCGGTACGGTCGAAGGCACGGGCCCGGACGCTCGCTTCAACACGGCGGGCCTTGCGGAAGGAAACTACACTGTCACCGCGAAAGTGGACGACGGCAAGGGCGGTACAGCAACCTGCGCAGCGGACGTCACGGTTGCCAAGAAACCCAATCAGCCTCCCACGATTTCCTGTGCCACAGACCGCAGCCCGATCATGCCGGGTGAGCGTACCGGCATCACCGCGACTGCCAGCGATCCTGACGGCGATCCTTTGACCTATAGCTACACGGCAACGGGCGGTCAGGTTACAGGCGACGGTCCCAAGGCGGAATTCGACTCGACGGGCCTTGCGCCGGGAAGCTACACGGTGAAGTGCTCGGTAAGCGATGGCAAGGGCGGCACAGCCGACTCCTCGACCACCGTTGACGTGCAGCAGCCGCCACCTCCGCCGCAGGCAGCAAAGGCCGGCGATTGCGGTTACAACAAAGCGGGCGCATCGCGCTTTGACAATGCGTGCAAACGCGTAGGGGATGACGTGGCTCTTCGCTTGAAGAACGATCCCAACGCAAAACTGGTGATCGTTGGCTTCGCGGACAGCAAGGAACCCAAGGCCGCGAAGCTTGCCCAGACCCGCGCCGACCTCGCGAAGAAGTACATTATCGAGAAGGGCGTCGATGCTTCACGTATTTCGACGCGGACTGGCGAAGCCTCGAAGGAAAAAGGTCAGGAAAAGGCCAACCGCCGAGTCGACTTCGTCATCGTGCCTGAAGGCGCGACCTACTAACCGCATGGGAAGAGGTCGCGCGCGGCTTCTCTCAGACTCAGCGCGACATTTTTCTCAAGCAAGGTCATGAGCGGGCTCAAGGAAGAAATCTCCTGTGGGCCCGCTTCTTTTTTTAGAACCCCTTTCGCGTTTCTTCCCAGTCTTGTTCGAGCTGCAGCGACCTTACTTCTTCTTGCGTTTTCCATCGGTTTTTCTTCAGGAACGCAAATCTGGCAGCGCCTCGGGCCTCCGGGTGGCAACGTTATCTCGCTAGCCGCCGCTTCAGATGGCTCGATTTATCTCGGTACTCCGGACGGACACGTCTTCGCGTCTTCCGATCGCGGCGAACACTGGGAACTCCGGGGCAGAGTCGGCGCCCGGCGCGACGGCGTGGTACAAAAAATCGTCGCCGAAGAGGGCAAACGACTTCGTGCGGCAGTATGGTTCCAGGATTCCACTCAGGGCGGCGGGGTGTTTGAGAGTGTCGATGGCGCTCGGCATTGGTCATCAGCAGGCTTGGCCGGCGAAGCGGTTCGCGTCCTCGAGCAGTCCGAGTCCGATCGACGTGTCTGGATTGCGGGAACCCGCACTGGCGTCTTTCGATCGAGCGACGACGCAAGTACGTGGCAGCGGATTACCCCGCCCGACAATCCGGAATTGCAAAATATCGATTCGCTCGCGATCGATCCCACGAATCCCGAAATCATCTATGCCGGCACTTATCATCTGCCTTGGAAAACCGTGGACGGCGGCAAGACCTGGACCTCCATTGCTTCCGGAATGATCGACGATTCCGATGTAATGAGCCTGCACATCGACGCGCGAGACTCCCGGAGGATTTTTTCAAGTGCCTGCTCGGGCATTTACCGCAGCGAGGACGCCGGCGCTTCGTGGACCAAATTGCAAGGCATCCCTTATTCGAGTCGCCGCACGCAGCAAATTGTCCAAGATCCGAAAGATCCGCGCGTACTTTACGCAGCCACCAGCGAAGGCCTGTGGCAGACATCCGACAGCGGTGAAAGCTGGAAACGGGTTACACCTCGCGAAGCGGTCGTCAATACGGTTCTGGTTTTACCGGAGGCAAGATCCACGCGAATCCTGGCGGGTATCGAAGCGCAGGGAGTTTTGCGCAGTGACGACGGAGGAATTTCATTTGCACCGTCCAACGAAGGCTTTTCGCACCGCGTCATCGCATCGCTTGCTGCTGAACCGCGCGGACCGTCGCACCTGCTCGTCCGGGCCGACGGTTTCTCCGACCGGCTGTTCGAAACGCAAGATGGGGCTGTTTCCTGGCGCGAAGTTCCTGTTCCCGCAGGCCTCAAGTCGCCCTTGAAAATCTTTGCAGGGTCATCCGGTTTTTGGCTTTCCTTCGTGCAAGGTGGGCTTGCTCAATTTGACCCGGTAAAAAAGGAGTGGCGCGAGATGCACTTCCGGGAGGTTGTTCGAACTCGAAATTCCTCCCGTACGTCCGCCGGAAAGCGTCCCGCCCGGCAGATGCGAATCGTGTTTCCTCGAGTCACATCCCTGCTCGAGCTGGATGAAGAAATTCTCGTTGCGACGGATGAGGGATTGTGGAAACGAAATCGCGGGGAATCGGATTTCCGCCGGGTGGCTTCCGGAGGCCTACCGCGCTCGGTTACCCATCTTTCCGTCGGCGCTGGTGATTCACTGCTTGCCATTGCCGGTAACTCAATGTGGGCAAGCGACTTCGAAGGGGTGCATTGGAATGCGACGACCGCCCCCCAAAACGCCGGACGGCTGCTCTGGAGCCGGCAGGAATCCGTAAGCGGAAGGGCGGTGTGGCTGCTCGGAGCCGAAAACGGTGTCTTTTCGAAACCGCCGGGCGGTTCGTGGCAACTCCTTGCCCAGGGGCTTCCCGCCATTGCATCTGCGCCCCTGGCTTCCTCGGGCTCGGTCTGGGTTCTCGCCATGAGCAACGGCGGAATCTACCAATCGAGCGATTTCGGCAGGAACTGGGAGCGCTTCGATACCGATGGGGAGCGCGGAAGGGTGAGCGGTTTGGTTCCGACCGCAGACCACGCATTCTACGTCGCGTCCCAGTCCGAAGGCATCCTTCGCTGGTATGCGCCCGTCACGGCAAAGTCGAAGCAACCCGAAGCACTCGTTCCAAAATAGAACGGCCCATTTCCGTTTTGAAAAACGATCGACGCGTCCAAGAATCGACCGTCTCTTCTCGCGGCCGGAAGCTTCGAAAATTTCCACCTTTGAAACCCGATCCTGTTAATGTTGGAGCGAATTGTTCGGAAGATGAACGTGTCGCTAGATTTTCGCTTTGCAACATGCGTGCTTCTTCTGTTCCGGAACTCGCATATGACTCACGCAACGATGCAGAAGATACGCATTCTAGACGTATAAAGTTTCTGACGAAATGGCTGCGTTGGCGTGCGGCCGCGGATGGCCTGGCCATGGAGGCGGTCAAACCTGGTCGTCGAAAGGCTCGCTACGACCGAAACAACACCGACTCCCGCTGGAACATCTTCACGGCAAGGTAAAGTGCCCCAGCCGCGTATATGCACGTCGAAGCAAAGATCAGCACAATATAGTTCCAGTGATATTCGCCGGTAACAAGTTCCTTGCACAGCAGACTGACGTTTAACAACGGCACGATCGCGAGCTTTGGCGTCAAATCCACCCCCGGCAGCATCGCGGCCACCGCCGGAACGACCACCAGGAACATCAGCGGCGCGATGTAACTCTGCGCCTCTTTGTAACTCTTCGCGAAAAGCGAAATCGTGATCAATCCTGCGGAAAAGAGAATCGCCAGCGGCACCGCCATCACCAACACCGACGCGATCGCCGCCGGTCCCAGCGTCAACTGAGGCACGGGTTCCCCGTCCTCGGACATTTGGTCCAACACGCGCGATTTTTGCAGAACAGAAAAAGAAACTCCCATTGAGGCAACCAGCAGCGCCGCAGTGACCAGCGAGGCGGTCAGCACCAGCAGGAACTTTCCGAGCACCAGGTGCGTCCGGGAAACCGGACTGGAGAGAATCGTTTCCATTGTCCCGCGCTCTTTCTCTCCCGCGGTCAAGTCGATCGCCGGGTGCATGCCACCGTTTAGGCACATGAAAATCACCAGGTACGCGATGATTCCGCCGAGAATCGCTCCCGCAACCTTTTCCGGAGGCGCGACATTTTGTTGCTTGACCTCGAAAGGTTTGAGCAACGCCGTGGGCAGGTGGTTCGCTTCGAGGCGCTCGACCGCGATGCTATCGCGGTATTCTTTCAGGTAGCCTTCGATGTTTGATGCGGCCAGTTCGGACTTCAGCTCCCCCTTGTAAATATAGATTTTGACGGTGCCTGCCCGCCCCTTTGCCAAATCTTCCTGAAAACCGTCGGGGATCTCGACCGCCGCACGGATCTCCTTTTCGACGACCTGTTCTTTCCAATCAGGTGTCGCCGGGACAAGCCTGGCCTTCGGAGACTTTTTCAGGTGTTCCACCAGCCGCGGCGAATCGGATCCGCCGATGATCATGATCTTCGGTTTCTCCTTCTTCGCGCTTCCAATGACCGCAGACATCACTCCCGTAAATCCAACGCCCAGCACGGGAATCATCAGCAGCGGAACCAAGAGCGTCGTAATGAGGGTCCGACGGTCGCGCAACGCTTCCGTCAATTCCTTGCAGTAGACGATCCACACATTCTGAAGTCCCATGTCAGACCGCCTCCGGCACATAGTGCGGTGTGACAATTTTCACGAAGACCTCCTCCAGGTCGTTTTCATCGTGACGCTGCCGCAATTGTTCGAGCGTTCCCTCCGCCAGCAGTCTTCCTCCTTGAATAATTCCCACCACGTCGCAAAGCTTCTCCACTTCACGCATCACATGCGTGGAAAAAATGACGGTCTTACCCCGGTCCCGGCACTCGCGAATGAATTCGATGATGGTGCGCGCGGTCATGATGTCGAGTCCCAAGGTCGGCTCATCAAAAATCATCACTGGCGGATCGTGCACCAGCGTCCGCGCGATCGACGTCTTCTGTTTCATTCCTGTAGACAGCTTGTCGCACCGGCGGTCGCGGAAATCGTTCATATCCAGCCGTTCGAAAATATCGTCGATGCGTTTCTTCAATGTGGACGAATCCAGGCCGTTCAGCCGCCCGAAGTATTCCACCATCTCCTGGGCCGTCAGCCGGGGATAAAGCGCCGTCGCCGTGGAGAGAAATCCGCAGTTTGCGCGCACCCTTTCCGGATGTTCCACGATATCGTGCCCGCACAGTCTAGCCGTTCCTTCCGTCGGCTCCAGAATCGTCGCCAGCATCCGCAACGTCGTCGTCTTGCCTGCTCCGTTCGCACCGAGCAATCCGTAGATTTCTCCCGGGCGGCACGTGAAACTCACGTTCTCCACGGCTCGCACTTGTCCGCGCTTTTTGTCCTGAAACCTCTTGCCCAGGTTCAGTGCTTCAATCACCGGTCCGCCCTTTTTTTGGATGCTGCCAGGTTCTTGAAAACGTCGCCTTCACCCGGCGAGCGGTGAGGCGGGGATTCTCTCTTCCCGCCAAGAAGATTACCCTAATTCGCTCCACATCCACTGTCCTTGGCTCCCTTAGTTGTCTTCAAAAGGCATCCGCGCTGCGCTGCCGCGCATCTGTTTTTTTGGCGCCAGGGAAGATGCCCGAGTGGTGCAAGCTTCTTCAGTCTCTTGTTAAGATGCTATCCTTCGGCTCGCCTGCCCGCGCAGGCAGCTCGTAACGGCGGGAAAGACCAGAACATCATGGTGTAAGGGCTCAGCTCGACCGGCTCTGACTGCTCTAAACGTGCGTGGTAGCAGGAGTTAAGACAGGAGGTTTCAGGGTTGGTCCTTGCAAACCCTGAGATAAGAGGATCATGGACCGCAGACTCCGCAATCGCATCCTGTTCTTCCTCCTTGGGGCCGGCGTCCTGGCGTACGTCCTCTTTCTTCTGAGCGGCCGCCAACCCGTTGCAAAACTTTCCGCGGTCATGCCTACCCGCGAAAATATCGTTTCCTCCGTTAGCAGCAACGGAAAGGTCGAACCTATTTCGCCTTACGTAACGCGTGCGCAGCTCGACACGTTTGTTGAAAAAGTAGCCGTTCTCGAAGGGCAGCAGGTCAAGAAAGGCCAGCTTCTCCTGGAGCTGAATGTGAAGGACGCTACGGCTCTACTGGCGCAAGCTCGCGCTCGCCTGCTGAAGGCGCAGGACGATTTCCGCGCAGCCAACGCAGGCGGCCGCACCGATGATGTGGCCCGCGTGGCTGGCGACCTCGCCAAAATGACTGCCGAACGTGACCGCCTGCAGCGGAGTCACGACGCTTTGCAGCGTTTGCTTGCGCAGCAGGCCGCCACCAAGGACGAGCTTGCGGCGAATGAAGTGGAGCTCACAAAGGCGCAAGCCGAAGTCGCCCGCCTCACAGCTGCGAAGAACGAGTTTGCACGCGGTGTTCATCTCGATAGCGCGCGCGGCAGCCTGCAAGTTCAGCAGGCGCAAAGCGAGGTTGCAGCTCTCGAGGAAAAAGTGCGTGACGGCCGCATCACCGCCCCCGGCGACGGGACGCTCTATTCGTTGCCGGTGCGCCAGGGAGACTTCGTAAAGGCCGGCGACCTGCTCGCCGAGATGGCCGACCTCCACAAAGTCCGTGTCCGCGCCTTCGTGGACGAGCCCGAAATCGGCGCACTTCGTCCGAATGAACCTGTGCGGATCACCTGGGACGCGCTGCCCGATCGTGCCTGGCAGGGCCAGACGGAAGTCATTCCCAAGCAAGTGGTCCCGCGCGGCACGCGAAGCGTCGGCGAACTTCTTTGTTCCGTGAACAACGACAAGCTGGAACTCCTGCCCAACGTAAATGTCGACGTGCGCATCAATTCTCAAGAGCGCTCAAACGTTCTCGTGATACCGCGCGGTACGGTGGCATCCGAGAATGGCAAGCGCTTCGTGTTCGTGGTGAAAAGCACGGGGCTGGGAGTTGGCAAGAAGATGCTCGAGAAGCGTGAAATCCAGCTTGGAATCGCCGACTCCGTGCACTATGAGGTTGTCAGCGGCCTGGATGCGAAGGATTTGGTCGCGCTACCAGGTGACGTAGAGCTGCACGAGGGCATGCGGGTGAAAATAGTAAACACGGAATCGGCTTCGATTCAGGGCCATCATGACACTCCGTAAGCGATTTCAGATCATCGTCTACGCTGCTGCGATTTTCTCCGCCGCGAGGTGTGTGCACGCGGACGGTAAGGTTCTTGACCAAGCGAAGGCCGCGTTTGCCGCCGGTGACTATTCCAAGGCGATCGAGATTCTGAATCGCGAAGCTGCCTCGTCTCCGGGCAACGCGGAAGTGCAGCACTGGCTTGCGCGAAACTATTTTGAAAACGAACAATACGAACGCGCAATTCCTCCAGCCGAAGCATCGATCTCGATTGAGCCACAAAATTCTTCGTATCACGAGCTGTTGGGCCGTGCGTACGGCGAAAAAGCAGGTCGTTGCGGGTGGTTCTGCGGATTGTCGTTTGCCAAAAAAGCACGCAAGGAATTTCAAATGGCCGTGCAGCTGGATGAACGTAATTTTTCCGCTATGCAGGCGCTGATTGAATTTGACTGCAGCGCGCCCGGAATTGCCGGGGGCGGGGAAGACAAGGCCCGTCCCGAAATCGATAAACTCAGCGCGCTCGACGCCGCGGAGGGCCGGTACGCGGCGGGAAATTGCCGCAGGCAAAAAAAGGATTTTGAGGCGGCGGATGCGGAGTTTCGCAAGGCGCTGGCCCTGCACCCCAAGTCCGCCGACCTGATTTACGACATTGGCGATCACTACATGAAGCGCGGCCAGCCGGACCAGCTTCGACTTGTCATTGAGGAGGGCGAGCGCGCGGCGCCGAGTGATCCGCGCGGAAGCTTTTTCCGCTCCGTGGTTTTTACGCTCGAGAAGCAAAATTATGGCGAAGCGGTGAAAGGTTTCCGCGGCTACCTCGCCAGTGCGCCGAAGCGCAACAACTACCCGTCGAAAGCCATGGCTCACTACTGGCTGGGGCGGATCGAGGAAAATCAGAACGACGCCGCTTCCGCAAAGAAGGAATACCGGGAAGCGCTCAATCTCGAACCGAAAAACCGTTTGGCCAATGAAGCATTGAAGCGACTGCGCGACTGATCGCCATGATGGACCTTCACGAAACGTTTGCCGTTGCTCTCGAGGCGCTCCGCACCAACAAACTTCGCGCCATGCTCACGTCATTGGGTGTCATCATCGGCAGCGCATCGATCGTCCTGGTCGTCACAGTGGCCCTCACCAGCAAGAGGTTTGTCCTCCAGCAAATCGAAAGCGTCGGCTCGAACCTTGTCTGGGTGGAGATGATTAAGACGCCGGACAAGGCGCAGCCGCTCAGTCACGAACTGACGCTCGACGATATGGAAACCATTCGTTCCTCGGTCCCGCAAGTCGTCCAAGTGGCGGGCGTGCGCGAACTGCCGATGTCTGTCGTCGCCAAAGGCGTGCAACGCCCGGTAAATCTGGTCGGCGTAACGCAGGGTTACCAGGAAATTCGCCGCTTGCTCATATTGCGCGGCAGATATTTTGACTCTACGGACATGGAGACCCGCGACAAGGTCTGCCTAATTACCAAGCTGCTTGCGACGCGGCTTTTTGGACCGGAGAACGCCATAGGCCGCAGCGTTCGTATGGGCGAGCTGACGTTTACGGTGATCGGTGTTTTTGTGGAGCGAGTCGAAACGTTCGGTCTTTCCGACATTCAGGCCGAGTCGGTGCTGATTCCGTTCAGCCTGATGAAGTATTACACCGGCGTGGATGTGATTCGCGTTCTGGATGCGCAAGCAGCCAGCGCGGAAGACGTGCCGTCTGTGCAGCGGCAGGTGGCGCAAATCCTGAAGAGCCGTCACCCCGCCGATGCGGAATACGACGTACAATCGCTGACGGCGATTCTGGATGCCGCGCGCACGATTTCCCTCGCACTTACCGTTGTGCTGATCGTGATCGCGTTCATCGCGCTGCTGATCAGCGGAATCGGCATCATGAACATCATGCTGGTGACCGTGAAAGAGCGCACACGCGAAATTGGAATTCGCAAAGCGATCGGTGCGGCGCGTCGCGAAATCATGTATCAATTTCTGATCGAGGCTTTCCTAATTAGCGGCGGCGGGGCGGTGATCGGCATTCTGATTGGCCTGGCGATTCCAGTTACCGCGCAATTTTTCCTGCCCGGGAATCTGCGCGTTCCGGTATCGGGTGCAAGCGTGGTGCTGGCGTTTGCGGTTTCCTGCTCGACCGGATTGTTCTTCGGGTATTTGCCGGCAAACCAAGCGGCCCGATTGCAGCCGATTGAATCGCTACGCTATGAATAGGCGGAAGTTCCGGGCGGCAGGCGCTTCCGTGCCGGAAATCTGAGCCAGGAGGATCGACACCATGCGGGAAATCGTGCGTTTGCCGGCGGCGATCGTTGCGGCGTTGGTGCTGGTTGTCTCTGCGACGGCGCAGGAGGTTTCCGCGCCCCAGCCTACTGCGCTGACTCTGCGGCGGGCGATCGAGCTGGCCCTCCAAAACAGCCGGGACATTCAGGTGGCCAAGATCCAGGCCGGCATTGCGGACCGAGCCGCGATGATCAATAAGGCGCAATTTCTGCCCAATCTCTATGCGGGTTCGGGCGCTGGATACACCTACGGCATTCCGGAAACGCCCGGCGGGCGCGCTCCGGCGCTGTTCAACGTGACCTACTCCGAGCAGGTATTCAACGAGCCTCTGCGCGGGCAGGGTAAAGAGCAGCAGGAACAGGCGCGGGCGCAGAAAATTCTTCTCGAAGACACCCGCAATTCGGTGATTGTGCGAACTGCCTCTGCGTATCTGGAGCTCGTGAAGGTCCGTCACTCGGCGGAATTGCTGCAGAAGGAACAGGGCAGCGCGGAGAAGATTCTCGGCGTGGTGCAGCAGCGTGCAGAGGAAGGATTTGAGCTGCCGGTGGAGGTGACGCGCGCGCAACTGATGAGGGCGCAAGTGGCGCAGAGGCTGTTGCAACTGCAAGGTCGTGAAGACGAGCTTGAAATATTCCTGCGCAGCCAGTGCGGCCTGTCGCCGGAGCAACCGATCGAGGTTACCGCGGAAGAGTTGCCCGGTGCAGCGGAGCAGGAAGGCGCAAACCTGATTGCGCTGGCGATGCAGAACAACACCGAGCTGCAACTGGCGCAATCGGATGTAAGAGCGAAGGAGTTCCGTTTAACGGGAGAAAAGCGGGGCTACTGGCCGACACTCGAATTGGTCAGCGTGTACAGCATGCTGGCGAAGTTCAATAACTATGATCAGTACTTCAACAATTTCCAGCGTCACAACTACAACGTCGGTGTGCAGGTCCAGGTGCCGATTTTCAGCGCCAGCACGAGAGCAAACGTGGCCCTGGCGGAGACAAATTTGCTTGCATCGCGAGCTTCGCTCTCCAGCAAGCAGAATCGCGTGAGCGCCGATGTTCGGCGGATGACGCTCCACGTTCGCGAGACCGATGCCGGGAAAGAGGTCGCGCGGCTGGAGCTGCAGCTGGTGCAACAAAATCTGGCGCAATTGCAAGCGCGATTTGAAGAAGGAAAAGTCAACCTGCAGGAAGTGGAAAAAGCGCGGCTGGAGGAAAACGAAAAGTGGATGGCGCTGCTCGATGCAACCTTCCAACGACAGCAAGCGCAGCTTGATTTGTTGAAGACCGCCGGACAATTGGACAAGGTTCTCCAATAGCTGGCTTGCCGGCGGGACTTTCTTAAGCCGAAGATTCTTCGGTAGAATCTCGTGCCTATGGCGCTCGATCGCGATTCACTCGAAATTCTTGCTCGCGCCATCCAGAAACTGGATGCCGGTTTTTCGCAGTTGCCGGATTTTTCTCCTTTCTCGGCCGGAGGCGAGCGCATCAGTGAAGTGCTGCTCGCGCTGGCGGAAAAACTGCAAGATAACTATCCGTACTTTCATCCGCTTTATGCAGGCCAGATGCTGAAACCGCCGCATCCGGTGGCGCGGCTGGCGTATTCGCTGGCAATGCACATCAATCCAAACAATCACGCGCTCGATGGAGGGCGCGCGACGTCGGCGATTGAGAAAGAGGCGGTCGCGGAAATTTCCGCGATGTTCGGATGGCGGGAGTTTTTGGGACACCTGTGCGGCGGCGGAACCATGGCGAATTTGGAGGCCCTTTGGGTAGCGGGGCAGTTGCACCCTGGGAAAAAGGTTTTGGCGAGCGATCAAGCGCACTACACGCATGAAAGGATCTCCGCGGTCCTGCAGCTTCCTTTCGAAAAAGTGGAGTGCGACACACGCGGACGGATGGACTTGAACGCGCTCTCGAAGCGCGCCGAACGCGGTGATGTGGGAACCGTGGTCGCTACGCTCGGAACGACCGCGACGGGGTCGGTCGATTCACTGCCGGAGATTGTGGAGCTGCAGGGAAAATTTGGATTCCGCGTGCACGTCGATGCCGCCTACGGCGGATACTTTGTGCTGGCGTCGAATCTGGCGGAGAGCGCGAAGAAAAGCTTTGAGCGGATTGGCGACGCCGATTCGATTGTAATCGATCCGCACAAACACGGGTTACAACCGTATGGATGCGGTTGCGTGTTGTTTCGCGATCCGGGAGTGGGCCGGTTGTACAAGCATGATTCCCCGTATACGTATTTCAGTTCAGCAGAACTGCATTTGGGCGAAATCAGCCTGGAATGTTCGCGGCCGGGCGCTGCAGCAGCGGCGCTTTGGGCCACGCAGAAACTATTTCCTTTGAAGCGAGGTGGAGAGTTTGCAAGCGGCCTGGAGCGCGGAAGGGAAGCCGCGCTGAAGTTTTTCCGTGAACTCCAAAATGGCGACAGATTCTTAGCGGCGTTCGAGCCGGACCTGGACATCGTGATTTTTCTGCCCCGAAAAGGCTCGATCGAGGAGATTTCCACCGAGTCGCAGCGAATCTTTGCATCCGCGGCGCGACAGGGTTTGCACTTGGCGCTGGCGAATTTGCCGGCGAAATTTTGGGGAGGAAGACTCCGAGAAGCGGCGCAAAAAAGCGTGACTTGTCTGAGGTCGGTGCTGATGAAACCCGAGCATCTCGATTGGGTAGACGAAATCGACTGGCTCCTGCGTAAGGCGACAGGAGCGTAGTTCGGGATTTCGTTTTTGAAATTGGGCCGGATGTCGGGAGAGATTCTCCTCGCGTGCGTCGCCTCGTGAGCTCGCAGTCGTCGCTTGGCAAGGCGGAGCCCCGTGGTTTCACAGGTGACCCAGGCGGCCAGCTGGGTGAAAAGGAATGCATCGGAAACGGTGCGGGAAGCATCGAATTGGGATGTGTAAAGGCAGGAAAACAAACGAGATTTGGTAGTTGGGTGAGATGGGTAAGTCGGGTACACTAAAAGCTGTAGCGTCGGCGTGCAAAGGTGCCGCAAAGGCACGGCGCGGCGGCCTCGGACCTGGGCAATTTCGGGGGAAATTTCCAAGTTAAGAGTTTGCGTTGCGGAGTCCTTATCTCAGGGTCTATATCGCAAACCCTGAAACTTTCTAGGTCAGAGCTTGTAAGTACAAGCCTGAAACGCTGAGGGTGATGAATGCCTGGTGTTATGAAGACTGTGCTGTTGAATCCGCCGAGTTTCGAGAACTTCGACGGCGGAGCGAGTTCGCGGTGGCCCGCGACGCGTGAGATTGAATCGTATTGGTACCCGGTGTGGCTGGCCTACCCGGCGGGAATGATTCCCGGCAGCCGGCTGGTAGACGCATCTCCGCACAAGATCGACTGGACGCAGACAATCCAGATTTGCAAAGACTATGAGTTCCTGGTCCTTTACACCTCCACGGTCGGGTTCTACAGCGACATCAAGTTGATCCGGAAAATCAAGGAAGTGAATCCCGGGCTGAAGATCGCGTTCGTTGGTCCGCACGGACACATCAAGCCGGAAGAGACTCTGAATGCAAGCAGCGATATTGATTTCGTGGTGCGCGGAGAGTTCGACCACTCGGTAACGGAGTTTGCACACGGCAAACCGCTGGAACAGATCGCGGGAGCTTGTTTCCGCAAAGACGGCAAGATCGTGATGAATACCCCGCGGCCGCAACTGCACACGGCGGAACTGGATGCGCTGCCGTTCGCCACCGACACGTACAAAAGAGATTTGCAGATTGAGCGGTACAACGTGCCGTTCCTGTTGCATCCGTTCGTGTCGTTTTATACGACGCGCGGCTGCCCGGCGATGTGCACATTCTGCATGTGGCCACAGACGATTTCGGGACACGCGTGGCGTACGCGGTCGGTCGACAACGTCGTGCAGGAAGTGAAGAACACGATTGAGTACTTCCCGAAGATGAAGGAGATTTTCTTCGACGACGATACATTCAATATCCGGCGCGACCGCGCAATTGAACTGAGCACCAAGTTCAAGGCGCTGAAGTTCCAGTGGTCCTGCACGGCGCGTTGCCATAGCAAGTACGAAGAGTTGAAGGCGATGGCGGATGGCGGCGCTCGTTTGTTTATCGTCGGATTTGAATCGGGCGACCCGCAAATCCTGAAAAACATCAAGAAGGGCGCCACGGTTGATATGGCGCGCGACTTCATGAAGAACTGCAAGAAGGTCGGCATAAAGGTGCACGGCGACTTCATCATCGGATTGCCGGGCGAAACGAAAGAGACGATCAACAGGACCATTGATTTTGCGAAGGAACTGGATTGCGAGACGATCCAGGTTTCGCTGGCGCACGCGATGCCGGGCACGGAACTGCACGATCAGATGTCCAAGGATGGATTCCTGCGTGTGGAAGCGCTAGCGGATTCCGGTGGACACCAGTTGCCGCACATCGAATATCCGCATCTTTCGAAAGCGGAGATGATGGGGGGCGTGAACCGTTTCTACGACGAGTATTATTTCCGGCCGAAGGTTGCGTGGCGCATCGTAAGGGAAGCGTTGTGGGACAGCCACGAGCGGAAGCGCCTGTATCATGAGGCGACCAGCTTCCTAAAGCTGCGCGCGGAACGCTGGAAGTGGGTGCGGCAGGGCGGCGATATCGAGAAGCCGATGGTTTCCGTACCCGGGACGTCACCGGCTACGGGCAACGACTAAGCCGGAAAAACTAACTAATCGAATCATGGCAAGCGAGAGACGGCTTCGGATCAAGACGCTGATCATGGTCCTTGCGATGGTGGTGTGCGCCAACGCTGGGGACCTGTTGTTGAAGCACGGCATGACACAGATCGGCCGGGTTGAGATTTCCACCAGCGGGCTGTTTCACGCATTCTTGATGACCGTGACAAACGCCACAATCTGGCTGGGCATTCTTTTCCTGATTGGATTCATGGCCAGCTACATGACGGTGTTGAGCTGGGCGGACTACAGCTACGTGATGCCAGCGGGAGCGTTCGGGTATGCGGTGCTGACTTTCCTGGCGGTGGTGTTTTTGCACGAGAGCGTCTCTTCGCGGCGGTGGATTGGCGTGATCCTGATCTGTATCGGGGTGTTGTTAGTGGGGCAAACGAAACCGAGCACAACGGTGAGTCCCGAAATCCAGAAGGCGACGGCATGACCGGCACAATCCTGTTGCTGTGCTTCTTTGTGTGTGCGAGCACCGGCGGCGAAATTGCGATGACCTACGGTATGAAGGCGACCGGTGAACCGGCGCGCCTGCGCCCGAAAGCATTGCTGATTTTTCTCGGCCGCGCGGTGTGCAACGCATGGTTCTGGGTGGCAATTCCGCTCATGGCGGCTTCGTTTTATGCGTTGTTGGTGCTGCTGTCGTGGCAGCCAGTCAGCTTCGTGATTCCGGCATCGGCGCTCAGTTATGTGGTAGGGACACTGGGCGCGAAATATGTCTTGAAGGAAGAAGTGAATACGGCGAGATGGGCGGGAGTGCTGCTGGTGTGCGCCGGAGTGATCCTGGTTGCGGCGGGTTGATACGCAATCCGATTTCCTTTAATGAATTCCCTTACACGACATAAAGAAGTCTCAAGCTGGCTGAGCCGAAAGGCCGCGCTGCTCATCACGCTGCTTTTTGGTTGCGTGATTTATCTGGGCAACGCCGGATTTCCCGGCCTGCTCGACGATGCCGACGCGTCTCACGCGGTGGTATCTCGAGAGATCTTCGAGCGGCACGACTGGGTGATCCTGTTCATGAATGGGATCCGCTACCTGATGAAGGCGCCGTTGCACTACTGGGCGGTGGCAGCGAGCTACGCGGTGTTCGGCGTAAATGAATTCGCAACCCGCTTGCCGGTGGCGCTCGCGATGATCGGTTTGGCGCTGCTGGTGAACGAATTCGCTCGGCGATTTTTCGGAGTGCGAGCGGGATTATACAGCGCGCTGGTGGTGCTAACGGGTGCTGGATTTTTTCTTTTTACGCGAATCATGATTCCGGAAGGGATCTACGCGCTGGAATTGACGGCGGTTTTCTATTTTTTCATACGGGGATGGACAGGATCGTTGCCGCCGCGGACGGCGTATTGGAGTGCTGCGGTGATGACGGCGCTGGCAATGTTGACTCGCGGCCTGGTCGGCGTGATTTTCCCGGTAGGAATCATCGGGTTGTTTGTGATTGCGACGCGCGGCTGGAAGCGCTTGCGGGAGATGCACCTGGTTTCGAGCACGCTGATTTTCCTGGTGGTCGCGACGCCGTGGCATCTGTTGGCAAGCCTTCGTGCGAAGACTTTTTTTTGGTCGTACTTCGTCAACGAACATTTCAAGCGTGCTGTGGGCACGCGATTTCCGCCGGACTATGAAGCCGTGCCTCTGTGGCTGTGGCTCGGAGCGCACCTGGTCTGGCTTTTTCCGTGGAGCATTTTTTTAATGGCGGCGTTGCGGAAGTTTCCGCCCATTCGCACGTGGAAAAATCTGGAGGCACAGAAACAAGCCAGGCTGCTGCTGGCGCTGTGGGCTGGATTTATACTGCTGTTCTTCTCGATGACATTTGGCTCGCGGATGGAGTACTACAGCTTTGGCGGCTGGCCGGCGATCGCCATGCTGCTGGGAATCGGCCTGGCGCGAGCGGAAGAAGACGACAAGCGATGGCCTATCCATGTTCAGGGAGCATTGGCGGCCGTGGGAGTTTTGCTGGCGGCTGTCTTGATCATGATGCTCGTAATCTCTGCAAGAGTGCATGTGCAAGGAGATATATCGACCTTGTTGCAGCGACAGGAGCAGGATGTGTACCGGGTGTCGATGGCCCATTTTCTGGATTTGACGCCTCAGGCGTTTGCCGTGCTGCGATTGCCGGCAGCGCTGGCCGCTGTGGCGTTTCTGGCGGGCCTTGGATTGGCGTGGTGGCTGCGACGCAAAAGCCGATCCATTGCGGCAACCTTGTCGATGGCCGCGACGATGGCGCTGTTCTTTTTTGCCGCAAACATCGCGCTGGGAGTGTTCGGGCCGTATCTCTCGTCCAAGCATCTCGTGGAAAAGGTGCGGGCGGAAATCAGGAGCGAGGATGTACTGGCGATATACGGCGAATTTGACGCAAGTTCGAGCGTGGGATTTTACACGAACCGCAGGCTATTGATTTGGAACGGAAGGTACAACAATCTGCTCCCGGGATCGCACTATCCGGACGCTCCGCAGATTTTTTATGAAGATGAGGAGTTCTTGCCGATCTGGCAAGGTGCGCCCCGGGTTTTCCTGTTTGTGCCCGCGGAAAAACGGCCGGACGCAAAGAAGTGGCTTCCGGCGGGCGAGACATACTTGATTGCGGAGAGCGGTGGCAAGGCTGTCTATAGCAACCGGCCAAACGTGCGGACTGAGGAAAGTAGCGGGGGTTCTGTTTCCCGGAATTCGCGTATGGAAATCCCGCTTCTCGCGAAGGAATGACGGTGCGGTCCAAGAGCGTGGTCGAGAGTTTTTCAGAGCGACATGCGCAGGTGCAAGCGGTGATTCTTGCGGGGGGGCTCGGCACGCGGATGCGTCCCGTCACGGAAACAATTCCCAAACCGATGATTGCGGTCGCGGGGAAGCCCTTTCTGGAACACCAGCTGGAACTGCTGCGCCGAGCTGGAATTGGACGCGCCTTGCTTCTCGTGGCCTATTTGGGCGAACAAATTCAGCACTACTTTGGGGATGGTTCGAAGATTGGTTGTGGAATTTCGTACTCATTCGAACCATCGCCCTTGGGAACCGCCGGGGCGCTGAAAAATGCGGAAGCACAGCTACAAGATGCTTTTGTGCTCGTGAATGGCGACACGTATCTTGCGATCGACTACCTGGCACTGGTGCGAAGATTTTTGGATTTGAATTGCGCGGCGCTGATTGTTGCGTACGAGAAGCGAGGAGCCGTTTTGGAGGATATTCCCGCGAATCAGGTGCCCAATAACTTGGCCGTGGGTGGCGATGACCTGGTGACGGCGTATCGCAAACGAGACCCTGGGGGGTTGAGCCACATCGATGCGGGTGTGATTGTACTGAAGAAGGAAATCCTTGCAGCTCTTCCCGCCAGGCAGAAGTGTTCGCTCGAAGAGGAGATCTATCCACACTTGATAGCGCAAGGCCAAATGCGGGCCTGGGTGACTTCCGAACCTTTTTATGACATGGGCAGCCCGGCTGGGCTGGCCGCGCTGGAAGAAAAACTCGCATGATCCTGACGAAGACGCCATTTCGCGTGAGTTTTGCGGGAGGCGGCAGCGACTTGCCGGATTTTTACCGTCGAAGCAGCGGGGCCGTGTTGAGCTCCACGATCGATAAAGCGATGTATATCGCCCTTCATCCCTATTTTCACGACAAGATCCGCATCAAGTATTCACGAACAGAGGACGTTTCGAGCGTTTCCGAGATCGAGCACCCGTTGGTGCGAGAGTGCCTCAACCTGGTGGGCATCGAACGCGGAATGGAAATCGCCAGCTTCGCGGATGTTCCGGCAGGCACGGGGATGGGATCGAGCAGCGCATTCACCGTGGGGCTGTTGCACGCGCTGTACGTTCGTTCGGGCAGGAATCCCGGCGCGCACGAATTGGCGACGGCAGCGTGCGAGATCGAAATCGAGCGAGTCGCCGAGCCCATTGGCAAGCAGGATCAATTTGCCACTGCGTACGGCGGACTGAACTTTATTCGCTTCCATGCGGATGAAAGGGTTGAAGTCGATCCAGTGAAATGCTCCGCGAAAACGCTCGAAGAGTTATCGGAGCGCTTGATGCTTTTCTATATTGGCCAGGAACGGCCGGCTGCTTCGATTCTGACGGAACAAGCGCGCGGCATGGCCGACAAGGACAAGTTTCGCAGCGTGGAACAGATGGTGGAACTGGCAACGGAGCTGCGCGCTGCATTGGAGAGGGATAACCTGGATTCCTTCGGAGATATTCTCGACCAGGGCTGGAAGCTCAAGCGCGGTCTGGCGAGTGGAATCACCAACGAGGTAGTCGAATCGAACTACCGTCTTGCGCGTGAAGCGGGTGCAGCCGGCGGCAAACTTCTTGGAGCCGGCGCGGGGGGGTTTCTGTTGTTGACCTGCCGGCCGGAAAAACAGCAAGAAGTCCGTGAAGCACTTGCAGCGCTTCGAGAAATGCCCTTTGCGCTGACGCCGGAAGGTTCGCAAGTAGTGCATAACGACGGGCGAAACGGCAGCGTCCACAAGCCACGCGGGACGGACTCCTGATGATCGCTGAGAAAAATGCAATTCGCTCCAGCGTTGTGAGGCCTGTGCCGCCAGTATATAATTCTTAAAGTCGGCCTTGCGCGGGGATCCCTTTGGCACAGATCAAATCAACCTCCATAGCAGCTGCGCCTTCTGTTGCGGCCAAGGATTACATCCTGGCGCTGCAAGAGGTGCTGGCTCGCCTTGACCATGCAGTCGTTGATCGGATGGTTGAGGTGATCTGGCGCGGCTATGAGGACGGACGCACCCTTTTCCTGTTCGGCAATGGAGGAAGCGCGGCACTGGCTTCGCATATTGCGTGTGATATCGGAAAGGGAACGATCGCCGGACATCGCAAACGGCTCAAGACCATCGCACTGACGGACAATGTGGCGCTGATCACCGCCTGGGCGAACGACAAGGCATACGAAGAGATTTTTTCCGAGCAACTGCAAAGCCTGGCCGAAGGAGGCGACATTGCACTGGCGATTTCCGGAAGCGGAAATTCGCCGAATGTCATTCGCGGTCTGGAAGCGGCTCGCCGCATGGGAGTACAGACACTGGTTCTGACCGGATTCGAGGGAGGCCGTGCGAAGCCGCTTGCCGATTTCTGCCTTGTGGTGCCGTCGGACAGCATGCAGCACATCGAAGATGCGCACCTCTGCGCCACTCACGCCATATTCCTGGCCGTGCGCCAGCGCATGATGCAGGCAAATGCCGAATAGCCCCGACGTTCGACGAGACTTTGCCTCAACGTCCTTTGCCTCGACGTTCTTTGCGGTGCCATGCTGAAAGCCGTCCTATTTGATCTGGACGGAGTCGTGGCCGATAGCCATCCCATTCATGAAGCGGCGTGGAAAACGCTCCTGGTGGAGCAAGGGCTGGATGCGACAACCCTTAATCTGGATTTCCTATATGCGGGCCATCCGCGACGCCAGATTCTTCAGCACTATCTCGGTTCTCTCGAGCCGCAGGTGATGGAGCGGTTGGGAAGCCGCAAGGACGAGCTGTACGCGATCGCCGTAGACCAACTCAAGACAAAACCCGGCATTCCGCGCGTGCTTTCGCAATTGACCGGCGGCGGGATACTGTGCGCATTGGCCACTTCGGCGGGAGGCGTGCGCGCTTACGAAACGCTGGAGCGGTTTGGAATCACACACAATTTTTCGGTGATTGTGGCCGGCGAAGACGCAGATTTGCCCAAACCCGCGCCGGACATTTTTCTGCTCGCTGCAGAGAAGCTGGGCATACAGCCTGTACATTGCGTTGTGGTGGAAGATTCGGTGGCCGGAGTGGCTGCGGCACGGGCCGCGGCGATGAAGTGTGTCGGCTACGTTTCGCCAGACCGAGCGGCGGAGCTTGCCAAAGCCGGGGCCGACGACGTGTTTTCAGACTTTCCTGATGATGCGCTTCGTTACTTTAAAAAAATCGCTTCTGCCTTCGAACCTCAGCAGGTGCCGTCGCAGGCCGGCGCGCGTCAAACCACCAGTTGAATGGCCGGTGGCCAGATTGCAAGGGACTAAATGACGGGTTGGATCCACATGATTGGTCTGGTTCTGCTGGGAATCGCCTGCATCGGGGTTCTTTCTTCTTTGAGTTTTCTACTGCTGGCACTGCTCGGCGCTGCGAAGTTTCACCGCGATAACAAGGAGCAGAGGCGCTTTGCGGAGAAAAACGTTTCACTGCCGGCGGTCTCCGTCTTGAAACCGGTTCACGGAGCGGAACCGCGGCTGAAAGAGAACATCGAGAGTTTCTTTCGGCAGGATTATCCGGATTACGAAATCCTCTTTGCGGCCGATGATGAGGATGACGCAGCCCTGGACGTTGTGCGGGGAGTGGCGTCGCGCTATCCACAAATCAAATCTTCGATCTTGGTTACGGGCAAGCCGGCGCTGCCGAATCCACCCGCCTGCTCATTCGCGCGCATGACCGAAGTTGCGGCTCACCACATCCTGGTAACCAGCGACAGCGATGTCGAGGTGGGTCCGAATTACCTTCGCGAAGTGGTCGCGCCAACGCTGGAATCCGCGGTGGGCATGGTGACCTGCGTTTATCGGGGAAAGAATGCAGGGGGTTTCTGGTCTGGGATGGACGCAATCGGGATGTCGGTGGAAATGACCGCGGGAGTGCTGACTGCGAACCTTCTCGAGGGCATGAAATTCGGTCTCGGGCCGACAATCGTGACGCGCAAGGACTCCATTGCAAAAATCGGAGGCTACGGAGTTACCGGAGAGTATTTCTCCAACGATTTTGTTACGGGAAATTTCATTGAGAGAGCCGGATACCGAGTCGTTCTGTCGCGCCATGTGATCGATCACGTTGTTCCGCCAATGACGTTCAAGCGGATGTGGCAGAGACAGGTGCGATGGGCCAAAGGAACTCGCTGGTCTCGTCCCAAGGGGCATTTGGGAACCGGCCTAATTTTCGCGATGCCTTACGGAATCCTGGGAGTTATCGCAGGGGCGTTAACGGGGCACTTTGCTTTCGGTGCGATCTTGCTTCTGGTGGCGACATGCAATCGTTTATTGGAATCCTGGGTCGTCGGCTGGGGAGCGGTACGGGATCCACGCGCACGCCAAGTCTGGCTCTATCCGCTGCGTGACCTGCTCGGATTCGCGGTGTGGTGCGCCAGCTATCTCAGCAAGAGCGCAGTCTGGCGCGACCACCGATTCCGGCTGGTGGAAGGCGGGCGCATCGTGCTGCGGGAAGAAGGCGAAGAAGTCTAGGGCCAGGTTTCAGGCGTTCTGCTTTCTGCCGCGGACAGCGCGACCATGCATTTCATAACTTGTACATCGGAGATCGGCTTGTGGGCGCAGCAGATAGCGCCGCACGGGCATTTCTTACTGGATTTCTCGCGAGAGTTGGCGATGCTCGTCGCCGCGATTCCCTTGTTGTACTACTCATTCGCGACCCTGGCGGCAGTGCGATTCTTTTCCAGGGAGCGCGCGAAGACTCTCGATTCGTACACGCCTCCTGTAAGCATCGTCAAGCCGGTGCGCGGCGTGGACTTTGCGTCGTACGAGAATTTCAAGAGTTTTTGCCTGCAGAACTATCCCCAATACGAAATCTTATTTTGCGTGAATGATCTAGAAGATGCGGCGGTTCCGCTGGTTCGCGATCTGGCAACAAAATTCCCAGAGCGGGACATCCGGCTATTGTCGAACGCACCGCAAATCGGTTCGAACCGCAAAGTGAACAATCTGGCCCTGCTCGCGCGCGAAGCGAAATACGACCTGCTGGTGCAGAGCGACGGCGATGTGCGGGTCGAGTCGAACTATTTGCGCGAGCTGGCTGCCCCCTTTGAGAATGCCGAAACTGGCGTGGTGAGTTGTTTCTATCGCGGCGTGACCCAGCGCAGTTTCTGGGCGGAAATCGAAGCGCTGGGAGCGGCCACCGATTTTTCGGCAGGCGTTCTCGTGGCGGACTGGATGGAAGGCGTGACGTTTGCGCTGGGCGCTTCGGTAGCAACCACGAAGGCGTGGCTCGAGAAAATTGGCGGATACCAAGCCCTCGCGAATGTGCTGGCGGATGACTACGAAATTGGAAATCGCATCGCGAGGGCAGGCGGGCGGGTGATGATTTCGCGGGAAGTGGTGGCGACGATGTATCCCGCGCTGACATTCGGAAAATTCTGGGAGCATCAGACCCGCTGGGCCCGCACGGTCCGCCTGTGCCGGCCGGCTTCGTACGTGGGACTGTTTTTCACGCATGGATTACCGCTAGCGATCTTTGGCGGGCTGGTGACCGGTTCCACCGCTGGCGCTGCGGCGTACCTGGGAGCATACCTCGTGTTGCGGCTGGCGCTGGCGTGGAGTGCTGGCGTCTGGGGGCTTCGCGATGAGACGGCACACAGCAAGTGGTGGCTGCTGCCGCTGCGCGATGCGATTCATTTTGCCGTCTGGCTGGGAAGCTTTTTCTCCAATCGCATTACGTGGGGCGAATCAAAATTCCGGCTCACAGCGAGCGGCGAGATGATCGCAATAGACGCGGATGACGGAAAAAGCCCCGGAAAGCCGCTGCAGGCGGGTTGACGGAGCAGCGAAAGGCGTTTAATCTGAATAGGTTGAATCGCCGCTGTCCCGAACTCGGGAACGTGCTGCGGTTCGTTTTTGTTGCGCGTTTTTACTTGAGAGTTTGCAAGCAAAAACCCACGCTGCTCCGTTAACGGCAAAAAATCACGCACCCCCGTTGGGAGGTCGTCCAATTGGCAGGACTTCAGATTCTGAATCTGACTATCCTGGTTCGAGTCCAGGCCTCCCAGCCAAATCTCTTTTCCCTGTAAAACCATAGGTTTAGCGACGTCCGCTAATGCGGCGCTTATCCTTTCGCCGTCTTCGACTCCGTCGCGCCGCACTGCTGCCCGAGCCATTGCGCCTACTCACGCTCACAACATCCTCTGGTCGGATCAATGAATTCTGGTATCTCTCTCGGCTGCTCATCCAAATTAGTGTCATCCCGCGTATAAGCAAGTGGAACTCGAAGTTTCCTACTGCGCTTGGGGAGAACTGCCAGGCCAAATCTTATCAGGAGAACGAAAATGAAGTCCTACAAGGCGACTCTCGCCTTATTGATGGCCTTCACGATCGCGATGCCGCAAGTGACACTGCCGGCAAACCATCGCGAGGCCCCAATCACGGCGCTCGATCACAAGGCGGACATCACCGATGTCTAC
>JBKOXA010000105.1:0-18011 GCA_046724685.1 Acidobacteriota bacterium
GGGGAACGTCGTGCCTTGGCCGAACGGCGCGCGCAAGAGCACCAATCCCGCCGACTCGATCGCACCTTCCGCGGTAAATCCCGCCGCCGCGCTCTCGGATTCACCGAGCACATATGGCACTTCGTACTCCCGGCAGATGTCCGCGTAACGCTCCAACTCGCCGGTACTCGCCGCTGTCAGGAATATCTTTCCCCCCGCCGCCAGTTGGGACTTCACGTCACCCACGCATGCCACCACGTCTCCATGAAATCGTGCGCTCGGCCGGGATGACAGGTGAAACCGCGGGCCTTCGCTCTGACTCAGGCCCAGCTGTTCCAATTCCACGCGGGCCGCCAGCCGCAGGGCCAGGTCGAACTCTTGCGCTTGCCAGTAGAAGGTTCCCGCTTCCGGCGCGTTGGCCATCCCGAATTTTTCGTACGCTTCCGTAGCCTCGCGCAACAGCGCGTCCATGGCGGTATGGAGCGTCGCCGGCTCATCCAGAAAGATCACCGTCTCAAGCGAACTTGGCGACAACTCAAACAGGGTTGTCGTTCCGGCTGTCCTCGCCGGGCCCCAGTACGTTGGCACCGCCCAGGGCTCCACTCCATCCGTCGAAGCCACCGCCCATTCCGTCAACGGCAACACCGTGGTCCGGTTCACCGGAGCGATCGACCTCTGCGTCCGCGGATCAAATTCCCGCACCGATTCCACGGTGTCCCCTAGCAATTCCACCCGCACCGGCCGCGGCGCTTCCGGGGAAAAAATATCCACGATCCCGCCACGCGCCGCGAATTGTCCCGGCAACTCCACCATCTCCGTCCTCGCGTAACCTGTCGCGCCGAGATGCGCGAGAAAATCCTGCAAAGGTACGTCCGCGTCCTTTTCGAGCAGGCGGGTCAGCTCGGCGTACTCATTTCCCTCCCGGTACCGCCACAACGCCGAGGCTACCGGCGCGATCACCAGTGAAGTCTCACCCGCGGCCAATCGATAAAGCGTCGCCGCGCGCCGTTCCAAAATATCCGCGTGAGGGCTTCTCGACTCCCACGGGTAGGTATCGAACGCCGGAAGCACCGCCACTCCGCCGGTCGCTCCCGGAAATATCGAGAAGCAGAACCGCAGCGTCTCGGCGATCGCTTCCGCTTTCTTGTTCGAATCGACCAGCAAGAACGCCGGCCGCCTCAGTCGGTTCGTGATGTAGGCAACGGAAATCGCCTTTGCCAGCTCCGTCAGGCCGACACACCCCGCGGCCTTGGCCCCGCCCTGCAACGCGGAGACCACGCCCTCCAGCCCAGGCTGTCGCAGCAACCCTTCGAATCGTTCACGAACAACAGGTAGGATCATTTGAACTTACGGGTGGTCCGTTCCGCCGGGCGCATCCAGCTCGCGGATTTTCTCGAGCATCGCCGTCGTGGAGTAACCCGCAACGAGCGGAATGGAGATCACCTCGCCGCCCGCTGCTTCCACTTCCTCGCGGCCCACGATCTGGTCGCTCGCCCAGTCTCCGCCCTTCACCAGCACGTCTGGTAGCAGTGCCGCAACAATTTCCCGAGGCGTCGGCTGCTCAAAAATCACAACGCCATCGACGCATTCAAGCGCCGCAAGAATTTCCGCCCGTTCCCGCTCCGGCAAAATCGGACGGCCCGCGCCTTTCATCTGGCGCACGCTGCGGTCGCTATTCACACCAACCACCAGGACGTCGCCAAGGCTCCGCGCCTTTTCGAGTGTTTCAATATGTCCAGGGTGAAGCAGGTCGAAGCATCCGTTTGTAAACACCACTCGCCGCCCATTGCGTTTGGCTGGGCCAAATTGCAAAATCGCTTCGTGCAAACTCAAAATCGCTGCGCTCAATTCCCCGCCCTCTCGAGATCTCCTAAACTCCGATCGCGTGACACTTCAGTTTATCACGCGGATATAAGCGCCCGGCTTCCGCCCATCTCATCGCTGCCGGCGATGGCGATATGAACTCTCCGAAGGTTCCTTCCATGAGTCGCCGTAAGATTCTTCAAGCAGTCACGGGCGTCCTTCTTTGCGCATTCGGCTTTTTCCTCGTTCGCCGCGAACCCTACGAGGTCCGCACCGTTCTTGCGACTGCAGGTGGATGTGCCATGCCCACCGACGTATACGAGCCACGCTCTGGCTCGCCGGCTGGCTCGGTGATTCTTTTTCACGGCCTTTCTGCCAACAAAAAAGTCATGTCCTTCGCCGCGCAGGAGTTCGCCAACCAGGACCTCCGCGTCTTCGTCCCTGATCTCCCGGGTCATGGAAAGACTCCGGGTCCTTTCTCTCCCGCGCGCACGGAGTTTTGTGCAGACGCCTTGCTACGTGACCTCGCTGCAAGAAAAGCCGTCCTTCCGGAGCGCACTCTGCTCGCCGGTCATTCCATGGGGGGCGCCATCGCCGCCCGCGTCTCTGCTCACTTCCCTGTCGCCGGCGTTCTGGCAGTCTCGCCGGCCCCCATGCATCCCGCCGCCAGCCTTGCTCCTGAACTACTGCTGTTCCAAACTCCGCCTATCCTCGCACCTCACTCCCTTGTCCTCAGTGCTTCCCTGGAGCCCGCCGCAGTCAGGGAAATCGCCGCCGACCTCGTCGCCAAATCCGCCGCCTCCACCAACAAATACGAAATCATCCCGCGTACCACCCACGTCAGCATCTTGTTTTCGGCCGCTGCCTTCGAAGCGATCCGCTCCTGGACGTCACAACTGCTCGGTACCCCTTCCACGGCTCCACTCCCGCAGAATATGCCTGCCCTAGGCTGCATCCTGGGACTGATCGGCCTCAGCGTTTTGGCGCCTCCTTTCCTCCGCGAAATGACCACCTTGCCCGCAGCCAATTCTTCTCTCGACTCAAATTCCGCGGTTCCCTTTGTTCGCACCGGGATCTATCTCTTCTTGTTCTCTGTGGCGGCCGTAGTCATGCTTAGCTTCTTCGTGCCTTTTCGATTCCTGCACATTTTTCAGGGCGGCTATTTTTCGTCATTTCTCTTCATCGTTGGTGTTGCCATGCTCCTCGTCCATCGCCAGGCCATCCCAACGTTCCAATCATTCTTCACCTCTGCTTGCGCGGCATCCTTCGCCGCGTCCATACTGCTGATCCTTCTCTTCGGCGCCTGGTTCGAATTCACCTTTTATGAGGCCTGGCTGACCCCCGCACGATGGCTTCGCCTTCCCATTCTGATGCTCGTCCTTCTTCCATGGCACTTGGCCGAGGAACTGTTCCTCGGCAGTCCTTCAGAGGCCCCGCGCCTCCGGCGAATCTTCCAAGCGCTCGCTTTTCGCGCCATTCTGTGGCTGATCCTTGTCGCCGCGGTTTTCTACCTACACTCCGGACAGTTCATTTACCTGCTCCTCGTCGTCTACTTTGCATTGTTTTCAATTCTGCAACGGCTGGCGATCGATATAATACGCGCTCAGACACGCTCGATCACTGCTGCTGCGTTTTTCGGTGCTATACTCCTCGCTGGATTTACGCTGGCGATTCTCCCCGTCGCCTGATGGTCTAGCGGCACGGAGCCGCATTCCACTAGATCCCGAGAGAAACCTGATGGCTGAAATCGTAATCGTCGGCGGCGGGCCGTCCGGCTCAATGTGCGGCGAACAACTCGCACGTGCCGGCAATTCCGTGCACATCTTTGACGAGCACCTCGCCTGGGAAAAGCCGTGCGGCGGAGGACTCACTCACAAAGCCATCCAGCGTTTTCCTTTCCTTCTCGATAATCCTTATCCCAAAAAACTAATCCATTCCATCGAGCTGATTGCCAGCAACGAGCAGCGTGCCAAGCTCGAAATGCCCAATCCGATCGTCATCTATTCACGCCGAGTACTGAATGGCCTGCTCCTCGAGCGCGCGCAGAACGCTGGTTGCCAGATCCATCGCTCTCACGTCGTAGCCGTCGATACGTCCGGCGAGAAACCACGTTACTCGATAGAGGGCGAATGGCGCACAGCCGACTTCCTGGTTCTCGCTGCCGGCGCTAGAAACCAGCTCCTGCCAGAAACCCGCCCGCTTCGGCGCGAGGAACTGGAAATCACTCAAGGCTATTTCATTCCGCAGGCCGCCGATTCCATCATCATCAAATTCCTTCCGCACTTTGACGGTTATATTTGGTCCTTTCCGCGTTGCGACCATTTATCGGTGGGTATTTGCGGCAGCATGGCGTCCCACAACCAAAGCGAACTGCGGACGCATTTGCAGACCTTCATCGGCAAACAAAAACTTTCGCTCGAAACCGCCTGCTTCTACAGCCACGTTCTCCCGTCGCCTCAGGTTCCGACGCTCTCTCAACGCACGGTCGTCGGCAAAAACTGGGCTCTGGTCGGAGATGCTGCCGCTTTCGTCGATCCGCTCACCGGAGAAGGCCTCTTCTACGCCATGCGCTCCGGCGAGCTTCTCGGCAAGGCCATCGCCGAAGGCAACCCGCAGATGTACACCGACTGGGTCCGTGCTGCATTTTCTTGCGAGCTCGAATTCGCCGCGAGGATCGTTCGCCGCTTCTATCGCGGCACTTTTCTCGGCACTGCCGTCACCACGCGTATGGTTCAATTCCTTCGCCGCAGCACGATTTTCCGCCAGCTCATGGCCGATATCTTTAGCGGCACACAGGACTACACAACTCTGAAACAGCGCGTCGTGGGGCATCTCGGCATGACGCTCAGCGATTTCGTCACATCTGTGCTGAATGTGGATGCTCCGGCCATTGCCAAACCGCGCCCTGAAACCGCCTCAACTCCTTAGCTTTGGGAAGAATCTCTTTTGGAAAAATTCGCGTGGACGCCCCCGACAAACTTCCCGTGGAACTCGGCTTTCGCATTCGCGGCGCCGGAATGTCGCGCATCGACGTCTTCAGCGACGTCGTCTTCGGCCTTGCGCTCGTCCTTCTGGTACTCTCCCTTGTTGTTCCGAAGAACCACGGCGACTTGCACGAATCTATCCCCGGATTCGTACCTTTCGCCGTTTGCTTTGTTATGCTTCTCGCCGTCTGGTTTTCCCACTACACTTTTTTTCGACGCTACGGCCTCCATGACCAGTTCACGATTATTCTGAATTCCGGTTTGCTCTTCGTTGTTCTCTTTTGCGTATATCCCTTGAAAATTCTCGTCTCCACGATTTCTGAATATCTGTTCCGCGACAGCTCGCCAAGCCGTTTCACGGCGACGGTTCAGATCAACGGGGTGCTCGCTCTCTATGCCCTGGGATTTACGGTGGCATTTTTTCTCGTCGCAGCTCTCTACTGGAACGCATGGCGCCAACGCGGGGCGCTCGGTCTCAACGGCCTCGAGCGCCTACTGACGGTCTCTTCGATCGTCGACGCCCTCGGACTCGCCGCCATTGGCCTGATCTCTGCCCTCGCCGGCTTGATCCTCCCGCCTTCCTGGTCGGTCTACTCCGCTTCTCTCTATTTCCTCATCGCTCCCTGGAAAACGCTGAATGGCTTGTACTTCGGTCGCAAGGCTCGCACCCTGCGCAAACTCGTCGCCGCCCCGACTCTCTAAGAGCGTTTTCTTCCGGACCTCGTTTATTGAACGGCGAACTTCCCGTTATCGCTTCTCTTGCTCTGTTTACTCATCAGCCGCGAAGTGAGCGCGAGTCCGAAACGAATGGGCTCGTCACTCACATGAGATTTCTCTCCGCGACGATCTTCAGGCATTGCCGGCACCTCCGCCATGCGAGTCGCCGCCATTCAGCGGAGTTTTGGGGGAACTTCGATTACGTGAAGGCTGGCGTTTCGACGCAAACCAGCTTGCCTTCTCTGCCCTATCCACTCTCCTCCAACTTGCGGTACCATCCCTGCGGAAAAACTTCTCCTCCGACGAAGCACAGGAGCATACATGTACTGTTCGAAATGCGGCAGCACGATCGCACCTAACACCGCCTACTGTCAGATTTGCGGCATCCCAGCTCCGGTCGACGCGCTCCTCTCCGCGCCTGCTCAAACGATTCCCCAGGCCAGCTCTGCCGCCGGGGTTTCGCCGCATTGGCTCCCTCCTGTTTCCCGGTCTTATGCAGGTTTCTGGCTCCGCTTTGTTGCCCATCTTTTGGATGGCTTCCTGGTGGGCATGCTCTTTATCGCAATTTGTGTCCCGATTCTCTTCCTCACCGGATTGGGCGCAGCCTTGCAGTCGGTCACCCGGGGGCAAGAACCAGACCCTGCGGTCATCGCCACTTTCGTGTCTTCGATCGTCCTTTTGATTGGCGTCAGCTTGCTGGGTACTTGGCTCTATTACGCCTATTTTGAGAGTTCCGAGTGGCAAGCCACAGTCGGCAAGAAAGTTCTGAACCTCGTCGTCACCGATCTCAACGGCAACCGCGTTTCCTTCGCCCGTGCCTCGGGCCGCTTCTTTGCAAAAATCCTTTCGGGCTTCATCCCCCTCGGAATCGGATACATCCTGGCAGGCATCACCGAAAAGAAGCAGGCCCTTCACGACATGATCGCCGGCTGTCTCGTCCTCCGCTCATAGCTGCCAGATCAGCCTCAGCCTGGCCCTAATCTTGATCGGCAGCAGGAACACCTGCAGCCCAAGTGCACCACGATGCTCAGCGAGCTTTTGCGTTTACCCGATCGGCGAGGGCGTAGTCGTACTAGTCGGCCGAAGCTGCGATCCCGCCAGGAACCTCCGATGATCCCCCCGGGCCCGCCGGCTGGGCGCTGACGCATTCCGCCTCCGGCACAGGGAACGACGCCAAAATCCTGGTACCTCTTCCTTCAGACTCAATTGCGAGGACGCCGCCCAGATGGCGAACGCGCTCGCGCATTCCGCTGATCCCCACGCCCGACCGCTGTGCCTGAATTCCGGCCAGCTTTTCCGCGCATATCCCCTTACCTTCATCCTCGACCCTGAGGCAAACCGTTTGGCGATTTCGCGAAAGCGCAATCCTCGCCGTTTTGCTCTCCGAGTGTCGGTGGATATTCGTCAGGCATTCCTGCACGATGCGAAAGATCGCCAGCTCCAGTTCGCTCGAGAGCCTTCCAAAATCTTCCGGAGCATCGAGCTGTATCTTCAGATCACTGCGTTCTGCCAGACCATGCATGTACCAGCGGATCGCCTGCGCCAAACCGGTTTCGTCCAAAAGCGGGGGATGCAGCAGATAAGACATCGTGCGAATCTCTTTGCTTAGCTGCCCGACCAAGTCCTGGCAATTCCCCAAGGCCTTGCCGAACTGTGGATCTTGTTTGACGTGGGGCGTCATGCAGGAGAGGCTCATCCCCAGCGCCGTCACGATTTGGCCCGCACTGTCGTGCAGCTCCCGTGCAATACGGCGCCGTTCGTCATCCTGGGTCCGCAGCAAACGACCGGAAAGTTTGCGAAGCTGTTCGGACTGTTGCAGGATCTCGGCGTTACGCTCCTCCAATTCTCGAGTGCGATGGCGCACCTGTACTTCGAGGGCTTCGGCGAGCGTGCGAAGCTGATCCTTGCTCTCTTGCAGCAATCGTTCGGCTTGCTTTTTCTCCCCGATGTCCCGGGCTACCTTCGACGCGCCGATCACCCGCCCTTGCCGATCCTTTACCGGTGAAATCGTCAGGGACAAATCCAGCCGGGTCCCGTCCTTCGCGAGGCGGACTGTTTCAAAATGTTCAACACGCTCGCCTCTCTTCAGCCGTTCCAAAATTTTCACTTCTTCGTGCCGGTACTCGGGAGGAACAATCAGGAAGATGTGCTGGCCAATTGCCTCGTCAGACGTGTAGCCGAACATCCTTTCCGCGCTTTTGTTCCAGCTGGTGATGATGCCATCGAGATTCTTGCTAATGATGATGTCATCGGACGAATCGACGATGGCAGCGAGGTGACTGCTTGTGCGTTCAGCTTCCTTGCGTGCCGTGATGTCCAGCAGCATGTTAATGCCACCGACCACATTGCCATCGGCGTCATGCAGCGCCCTTGGAAAGGGCGCGAACCAAACTCGCGAGCCGTCCGGGCGCTCGGCGATCACCTCCACGCCGTCGACGATGCGCCCCTCCTTCAGCGCGATCGCCATCGGGCATTGTTCATGGGGCAGCGGCGTACCATCTGCGTTGAATAGCTTCCAGCTGACACACCAATGATCCGTTCCTAGCTGCGGGATTCGTCCGGAAAATTCGATCGAAGCAGGGTTGAAGTGCGTTAGGCTGCCATTCGCATCCGTTGTATAGATCGCCGCCGGCAGCGCGTCAACCATTTCGCGAAAGCTCCGTTCGCTTTCGCGAAACCCCGCCTCCGCCAACTTTCGCCCTGTAATATCGACCGTAAAAACCTGGCCGTAGACGAATTTGCCGCTTTCAAATACGCCGCTGGCGGTGATCAGCACATTCGGGGTTGCGCCATCCTTAGTCCTTAGGCGCGCTTCGTAGTCGCGAATCACCTCGCCACGCATCAGCCGCGACAGCAGTTCTTCGATCCTTCGAGGCTCTCGGTGAAACCCGGCCGAGCGCTGCCCAACATACTCCTCCCGCGTGTAGCCGACCAGATCCAACTCGGCTTGATTCGCCCATAAAATGACGCCATCTGGGCCCACCCAATGGAGGGCGACCATTGTCGTTTCAAGAAACTTCCGAAGTTCCGCGTCGCTGGCAGGCATAGTCGTTGTTCTCCGGATCGGCCGAGCCGAGTCAGTAGCAGGATTGTTGAGTGAGGATCCCCTGCTGAACTCTGGAGCCAAACGGTCGCTTACGATCTTTTCGATTGTATCAACCAGAGCAACATAGAGTTCGTCCTTCGGGACATACCCGCTCGCGCCGGCTTCGGCTGCCTGCCGCTCCACAATACTGCGATCGTTCTGGCTCACGATGATGACTTGGGATTCCGGCACCTGGCTGCGGATGATTTTGGTGGCCTCTAAACCGTCCATGCGGGGCATCGTGACGTCCATGAGCACGACGTCCGGCCGAATGTTCTTCGCTTGTTCTACGGCTTCGACACCATTGCCGGCTTCGCCGCAGACGTTCCACTCGGGACGCGCTGACAGGACCTCCCGGATTCCCCGCCGAATTGCTTCGTGGTCATCAACAACAACGATGCGCAACGAACTCATGTTTGATCGGCTCTTGACCGTCGCCCTCGTCGTCGCGTCGGCCCCGAATGGCACGGTCTTACTAGGTTCGCGCGGAAAGGGCCGTCCTCCCATACCCTACATCGTGTATCTGGCTCGGGTGTATTGGCACCCCCTAGAAAACGCCACGGGCTGACCAGCCAAAGCTGGTCAGCCCAATCGCGAAATCGTCTCTGCTTCTGCGATGAATCCTAGCCCGGCCGCGTCTACACCGCAGGTCTCCGAATCAGCGGTTTCCGCACGGGAGGCGGAATCATCGTCGCCATTTTGCGGATCATGGCCAGCACCAGGCGCTTGTCGCCGTCCGACAGCGTCGAGCTGTATCGCTTGATCTCCACCAGAAAGCGGATTTCGTCTTGGGAGAGCTCGCCCAGCATCTTCTGCGTTTCTTTGTCCCGGGGAGTTTCCGTTCCAGGGAAAAAGTCGGCCAATGAAATGTCCATCGCCTCAGCAATCTTGGCCAGCGTCTCAAGAGAAGGCACTGTGTGGCCGTTTTCGACCCGCGACAGATAGCATCGCAACAATCCTGTACGGCGCTCGATATCGCCCTGTGACAGACCCCGCTGGCTGCGATACGTCTTGATGACCTCTCCGATGTTTACCTGCGGTTTTTCCTTTGGCATGTTTCCCTCGCGGCCTTTCATGGGCCATTCGGTTGGCTGAGGGGGTTAGCTTAGTCACTAACAGCAGACCTAGCAAGGAGGAATTCCGGGATTTCTCGCGAATGTGCTTCCCAGGAAACAAGACCAAGTGACTCGTTCTTGGCGGTTCAGATGCTCGCGCATTCACCTGCCCGGGTGTCTCAAATGTATTTGACGGGCGCTTTGAACCGCTACTGTCGCGAAGTGGGCATCACTGTGGCCGGTTGCTGCAGACGGAATTCAAGCAATGTTTCGCTCGGAACCTTCACTTGCTGTCCCTTCGTCAGCACCTGCACGCCCGCCCCTGCACCGCCGCCCGCGGCCGCGCCAATCGCCGCGCCCTTTCCGCCGGCGGCGATTCCTCCGATGATGGCGCCTACAATCGCTCCGCCGCCTACCTTCTTCGCGCTGTCCGAACCGCGGCTTTTTCCTTGCAAGTTGTAGTCGCTGCTCACCAGCGAGTAATCTCTCCCGTCAATCATCAGCCGCGTCAGTTCAAGTTGCAGCTCCGACTTTCCGGAGAACTTCCCGCCTTCATCCGCAGCCGCCAGTCGGCCATACACGTCCGTTCCCTTGCGTGCGACGAGCACGCCGTTTACATTCAAATCGGTTTCGAGGCTCGCGTGAAAAATATCGCCAACGTGGTTTTTCGAAGAGTCAACGCTGTCGATCATGCGCACCAGAAGCGGCTGCCCCGCGGGCAGTGTGACGTCACCACCGTCATTGGCCTGTGGCGCAGCGGCCGACGCCATTGGGGGCGCTGCTTCGGCTGCCGGAGGGGTATCCGCTGACGGCGGTGGAGCGGCTGGCGCCGCCGCAGGAGGTGGTCCGCCTGAACTCCGCGTAAACGTCAACGCCACAATGTCATTCGTCGGAAATGTCTGCACCTCTCGGTTGACTTGAAACCGTAAGACCGCCTGAGTTCCTCCGAGATACTTCCCCTGCAGCACGCGACCATCCTTTAGCTCCAGCGTGTCTGCAATTCCCACTCCCGCAAAGACCAGAACCGCTCCGATCATTGCCAGCCATTTCGAAACATTCGGTATGGTCATGTTCCCCCTCGCCCTCTTCCCTGCCGGTCTTGCCGGCAGACCCCTTAGCCTTCGACGTCGGTCTTCTTGGGTCTTGGATGTAGCCGAGCCCCTGCCAGGTTGCGCCGTATGCCGTCGCCCACCAACTATTGAGTTGCCTGGTAGAAACTCTTGCTGAATTCCGCCATTAGGCCGGCGCTGTCCTTTCGCTCCGCCAGGCCGCGCACCAGAATTACCAGAACAAAAGGATGCTTCGCAAACACAATCGCAGCATCATGATGAATCTTAGTGATCTCTCCGGTCTTGTGGGCTACGGGAATGCCGGGTGGCAAGCCCGCCGGAATGCCTTCGTTGAATTTCTGCCGCTTCAGAATCGCAATCATCTCTTCAGAGCTTTCCTTATCCACTGCCTTGCCCTCGGCGATCGCCTGCAGCAGAGTCGCGAGGCCGCGAGCCGTGGTCGTATTGATCAATCCTTTTTCGTAAGCTTTGTTGTCTTCGACGCCGCGCAAGACGTTCATGCCGTCCGCACCGAGTCCATGAATGGTTGCGCGGATATTTTCCACTCCCAGTTTCTCGATCAACAGATTCGTCGCAAAATTGCTGCTGACGGTAATCATCAGCTCGCAGAGCTCGTGCAGCGTGCGCGTCTGTCCCTCCGCCGCGTACAACTCCGTTTCGGAATCGTCCGCAGGACTCAACGTGTATACCGAGCCATCCAGAATGCTGTGAAATTCGTTCTTGATGACGATCGGGTCGGTAAGTTCTAGTTTTCCGAGCTTCGCTTGGTGGAACAATTCGATCATCACGGGAATCTTCATCGTACTTGCAGCGTGAAACACATCATCGGCGCGGAAGGTCCATTCCGCTCTCCCATCCAGTGTCCTGAAATAGACGCCAACGTCCGCGCCGCTCTTCGAAATCCGTTTCTGAATCGTTTCTCCGGCAGAAACCACTCTTGCGCCCTGCGCGGAGGCGGAAAAACAAGCGGCGAGACAAACCAGAAGAAGGAGAAGAGGAATCCAGGCCGTCGAAAGTGTTCTGCGCGAGAAGACGTTTTTCATCGGCGCGAATTGTGCATCACGCGCCGTCGGATTGCAAATCGCGAAATCACCGCGCCTGGCGCATCGTCGCCCCAGCCTTTTGCGGCACTTCGCCTTCCGCAATATTGAATCCGCCAACTTCTACGATCGGAAGCCGGCCGTCGAGCTCTTGCGCGTCATAGGTCGCGGAGATGATTCGCTCTTCGCCGGGAAGCAATGAAAAATAGTTGTCGTCCCAAAGAACGGGAACCACGTCGTTGTTTTCCTTACGATCCGCGAGCCGCAAGCGAATCTGAAATGCCATGCTGGCCGAAGGATTCTTTACCTGAACGTGGGCCTTACCTCTTTCCGCTCCTGCGCTTTTTTGGACCACCGCGCTGGTCTGCAGTTTGATTTGCGGCAACGAATTCAACCCGGTCAAATCACCGAATTCCGCCTGCGGCGTATAGACCGTGTCCTGTTTGTGAGCCCAGTCGAGCGTGTCAGGCTTCGCCGAGAGCCAGTAAAAGTTTTCGCTGACGGCCCTGCCTCGCGCGTCGCGCAAGTCCAGCTTCAGAAAAAACGTCATCGTCAAACCATCCGGCTTCGGCAAGTCAAACGCCTTGATCGCTCCGTCCGCTGGAACATCCACGGACGTCTCCTTGTCGGCAAGTAGCTTGGCCTCGAGCGAATAGATTCGCGCGCGCACCTTCATGCCCTTGCGTTCCTGGTAGGTGTCATTCACCACCGCGACACCCTGATCGTCGTAGCCGTACTGCACGTGAAGCGGTTCCATCGCCTTCTTGGTTCCAAAGTATCCGCCACCCGGCACAAGATAGTAGTCATAGAGGTGCCAGATGAGCGATGGCCATGCATTATTGAGCATCCACTGGATGACACCCGTCGAAACATACTTGTTCCGCCCGTACGCTTCGAACATCGCGCGTTCACCGTCATACGCAACGGCCTGGGCTTTACGTTCATAGTCTTCAAGGGACGTCGTCTGGCCGTAGCGCTTGTTGAGGCCATCGGTAAAAATGTTCACAGTGGTGAAACGCTCCCCTCCTGCATGGTAGTTCCACACCTCGTCGATCGGCCACAGATGCTCCTTCGGAATAAACCGCTTCAGGCTTTCAAGCGTCGGAATCGCAGGCCCCGGGCTGGTCTCGGTGTTATAGCCGTGCGCGCCGCCCGCTTGCGTATCGGCGAGCCAATACACCGGCGGAACATATTCATACGGTCCGGTCATCTTCACGCCGGATTTTCCTGTGACCGGCGCCGGCGTCTCGCTGGCCGATGAAAGCGAAGGATTCGGCCATTCGGCATCCGAGAGAATGGCGAGGTACATTTTTTCCACATCTGCGGGCGGCGGGCCGTCACTGCCATACAGCCAGACGAAAACACTGGCGTGATTGCGCAAGCGACGAGCCTGATCGGCCATTGAGGCGGCCGCGATTTTGCGTGTATCTGCTGTCCACTTGTCCCACAACTCCCACGCATCGCAGCAGGTCAATCCGGGCATTACGAGAATGCCCATTTCATCCGTCTTGTCGAAGAGTTCGTCGCGATCAATACGGCCTTCGAGCCGAATCGTATTGAGTCCCAGGTGTTTTACATAGCGAAGATCGGCGTCGAGCTTTTTCGACATCGGTCGAAGAAACAGATCTGGCGCCCAGGCCGCTCCGCGAATCAGAATCCGCCGGCCATTGATCCTAAAAAGGCGATGCCCCTTTTCAGTGAGTTCGCTGGTTACCTGGCGAATGCCAAACGGCACTGTTGCCGAATCGGAGGTCCCGCCAATCGCGTCGAAGCGAAAGTGGGCTTTGTACAGATACGGTGTGCCGATCGTGTAGGGCCACCAGAGCTTCGGCTTCGCGAATCTTAGCGCCGCGAAATGCTCAGGATCGAACCGAAGGAGTTTGCTTTCGCCGGCAGCCAGCTCGACCGCTTGCTTGGCCGTTTTCCCGTCGAGTTCGACGAAGAATGTTCCCGTCACGGCAGCGCCTGAATGGTTGCGCAGGTCGGCAGTGACAGTCAGGTCGGCCGCCGTAAAGTCCGCGTTGAGCTGCGATTTCACAAACGGGTTGCGTATCGCGACCGGACCGGTGGCCGTAATGCTCACCTCTTTCCAGATACCAAGATCCTTGTCCGCGGGCGTCGGATTCCAGTCTACCCACGTAATGCCGAGGTCGTCTTTCGCAGGCGCGCTGATTTCCAGCGCGATCACGTTTTTCGCTCCTGGCTTTGCAAACTTCGTCAAATCGAATTCGAAAATGCGGTAGGTCCCGGCGATCTCCGCGGCGTCGCCCAGCTTCTGCCCGTTGAACCACACATTGGCGCGATAGTTGATGCCGGGAAAATGAATGGCCATATTTTTCTTTGCAAACGCCGCAGGAAGGGCAAATTCGTTTCGCCACCACCAGGAACACTTGAATGGGCTGCCTTCGGGCAGATCCTGATTCGCAAAAAACGTCGCCGACGAATAATTCATCCCGGGAAGATTTTTCAGGTTTGTGGCCACCATCGGGTCGGGGTAAGTCTTGTCGTCGACGAGACTTCCAACCACGGTGTTGGGGATCGTGGTCTTGTGCCATCCAGTCGCGGCAAATCCAGGCTGCGACACCTTGTCGCCCGTCGACGTTGCTTCGCAGGACGACTGAATTTCCCAGCCGCGCAGGAGTTCCACGGGCTTTGCGGCAGACGTCGCGAGGTCAGGCGTTTCTGCAAATGAGGGCAGAATGAGAAACGGAGCAAGCAAGACAGTCAGCAGCGAGGTGCGGGGCATGAGTCCTCTTTCGTAGGGATGGGCGAACAGTCGCGCGTAAGATTAAACCGATTCAATGCTGGAGAAAACCTTTTTCTTGCGGTTGTGAGGAAATTTGAACTTGCTTGCGATCTGCGGGCAAGGCTCAGTGAGTGCCGGAGGAGGGAGCAGATACCGTAGGATGGGTCACTGCCTGGCTATGGTCCGCAAGCGAAAAATCATCGTCTACATCGCCGCGAGTGCCGACGGCTTTATTTCCCGGTCCGACGACTCCGTCGACTGGCTCGAGCGCCCGCGCCCGAAGAGCAACTACCGTGTGGACGGAAAGCTCGACCTTTCTTCAACTTCAGATGGCACAATCTTGCGAGTGAGCTTGCTAGTCGCTAACGCCCATGCTTCTGCTGCTGGGATGCACTGAACAATTTGGGCCTTGGCCGGATTTCTAACTAGATTTGCCGCGCTGTCCTAACATCTTCAAAAACAACCGCCTCCGGGCCCAGATGTTGATTTTTTTCTGGAGTCGAGCGATGGCGGGAATCGACGATATCAGGATGTTTGCTTTCGAGTTGCTAAGCCATTCTCAATTGCGCTGAATAACGTTGGGACGCCCTCTTCCTTGCCGACGACGTATCGGATTCCCATTAGGTTGGCCGCGTGTTCAAGCTCATCGTTCTTGAACAGCGTGAACATCACGATTGGAATATCCGGTAAGGCTCTAAATATCCCGTCTGCTGCCATCAGGCCGTCGGAATCCGGCATCTTATAATCCATTATTATCAGGTCGGGGTGAAGTTCCTTGGCTTTCGCAACCGCCTCGTTCGCATCCCCTGCCTCTCCGCAAACTGTCCATTCGGGATTTAGCGCGACGAGGGTCTTAAGCGCTCCTCGCATCGATTCGCCGTCGTCGGCAATTAGGATTCGGGCCAAGATAGAGCCCTCTCACGAGTAGCATGCGGGCTCTGTCCGTGCCTTTACATACCGACAATGCCTTAAATTTTCGGATGTTTCGCTGTAGCCGGGGCAGAACAAAAGCTTTTTCGGAAACAGACCGTTTGAAAAGTGGATGAAGAGAACGTCCGCATCGTCGCCGATAAAGCGCGCGTGACTTCTCCCGGCGAGAGAGTCACCAAATCTCGCCGGCGGCGTGAACGGTGCGGCCCGCCCCCGAGCCACCGGCCGCCCTTCCCGCGATAAAGTGTCGCGGTCTTCCCTTCCAGTCGAGATTACCGTCGCTCCGGGCAAAGTCGAGCATGTCATAGGTCGCCTTCATGCCCTCGATATGACGGCAGTTGCCATTGTATCCGCTGACCAAATTCCAACTGTGATATTCTTCTGACGTGCCCGAGTGGCGGAACTGGCAGACGCGCCAGACTCAAAATTCGACGCGGCCCGCTTACTCAAGCTTGCTCACCGATATTCACACAAAAACAGGCTTTATCTTGCGCGTAGGACAAAAAAGGAATAGAGTTGCTCACGGTTGCTCAGTCTTGCTCATAGAGAGGTTATAGATAAGCTAAAGAAGTAAAAGCGGGACGCCATGCGGTTCAAGGCCGCACAACGTCCCTAACCCACAAAACGGAGGTAACCCGTCATGCGGGCTTACCGCAGTGTAAGTTATTTCTCCAGGCCATCGAAACCCCGCTAATCTGCTCCCCAAATCCGAAAAGTAGCAAAACTCACCGAAGATCCGATGCGAAGTCTTGCCTCGGGCAAAAAGCCACTTTTCCGGTTACCCCGTTTACCAGGCACTGACACCCGGTCGAGCTGGAATATGAGGATGTCCGAGTTTTAGTCAGAATGGAACGACCGGCTCCGATTCGCAGCTCGTGGGTTACGCTGTGAATCGGAAGATCGCAACGCAGAGCCACATGCGAAAGGAGCCGGTCTATGAAGAGGGTAAAATTTGTTGGTTTGGATGTCCACGCGGAGACGATTGCCGTCGCGGTTGCTGAACAAGGCGAAGAAGTCAGATTCCTCGGAGTGCTTCCGAATCGCGAGGAGCCCGTTCGCAAGCTAGTAAAAAAGCTAGGACCATTGGAGCAACTTCGGTTTTGTTATGAAGCAGGTCCCACAGGCTACGCACTGTATTGGCAGCTGACGGCGCTTGGGGCGAAGTGCGAGGTCATAGCGCCGACGTTGGTTCCAGTGAAGGCCGGGGAGCGAGTGAAGACTGATCGGCGCGATGCGTTGAAACTGGCGCGGAGCTACCGAGCCGGGGACCTGACGCCCGTATGGGTACCCGATGCGGCTCACGAAGCATTGCGAGACCTGGTGAGGGCACGGGAAGCCGCCAAGAAGGATCAACTGCGAGCACGGCATCGCCTCAGCAAGTTCCTACTGCGAACTGGCCGACGGCCTCCGATGGGAGTGCAGCTCTGGACGCTCCGGTACATGGAATGGGTGAAGCGGGAAGTGCACTTCGAACAGCCGGCGCAAGAAGTTACTTTGCTTGACTACGTGCATGAGGTGGATCACGCGGCAGCACGAATCGAGCGACTCGATCTTGCGATCACGGAAGCAGTAAAGTTGGCACCGCCCAAGATGCGTAGAGTGATCGAAGCATTGCAGGCACTGCGCGGAATCGCCCAAGTATCGGCGGTGACGATTGTGTCTGAACTGGGAGAAATATCACGCTTCCCCGGAGCACGACAGTTGATGGGCTACGGTGGGATCGTGGCCAGCGAACATTCCAGCGGAGAAGGCACCCGCCGGGGCGGCATCACCAAAACGGGCAACGCGCATCTACGGCGCGTGGTCATCGAGGCGGCGTGGGCCTACAGACACCGGCCAGGAATTGGTAAAACTCTACGGAAGCGACAAGAGGTCGTTAGCGAAGAGGTGCGAGAGATCGCCTGGAAAGCACAGCACCGGTTACACGCACGCTATTGGAAACTGGCGGCACGTGGGAAAAACCACGGGCAAGTGGTCACAGCAATGGGCCGTGAGCTGCTGGGTTTTATCTGGGCCATCGGAAACAAAGTAGAAGCCAAGAAGGACGCATTGCGTCCAGTGGCTTAACGGACAGTTCGTCTCGTAAGCAGGATGCTCAAAGGAGGCAGCGTGGATAGCGGTCGAGGTGCTCACGGAAAGGAGAACCCTCGAATCAACTATGCGATAGATCTTCGGATCGAATGCGCGCTATTTAGTCCGAGGCAGCTCCCGACGGATCACGATTATGCGGTTTCGACCCGCGAATATCAGAGTGATCAACCGTCGCAACAGCTTCCTCGACCGCGATTCACGCTGCTCCCAAAAAGCTCGAGAAAGAAAAAACGGAGTCCCTAGTTGACGGGTCGTTCCATATCAGTTGATTGCAGCGGCTCTGGATGTTCGGCACTGTAAGTCTCCCTACAACCGAGTTCAAGCGACTTCTACTGTCCTGACCTCCTTCTGCGGAATACGTGACGGATTTAGGCGTTCCTTCAGCAACAAGATTTCTTGATAACCTTTGATGCGTCGGAACTTTTTCTCTGCTTCCAAGAGTCCTGTGGCTGTCCAGCGCAGCGGCTGATTTCCTTCGCGCCAACGCTTTACGTTGCGCGCCACCCGCTGC
>JBKOXA010000113.1:0-17153 GCA_046724685.1 Acidobacteriota bacterium
GACCTCGCGAAAATCGAAAAGAAAATGCACGAGCTTGCCTCGCAGGATCTGCCCAACGAGCGCAAGTACCTGCCCAAGCCCGAAGCGCTCGACTTCTACAGGAAATCCAATCAGATTTTTAAGTGTGAGCTCGTCGAAGAAAAAGTCACCGAGCCCATGGTTTCTTTCTACTCCACCGGCAAGTTTCTCGATTTCTGCCGCGGCCCGCACATTCCTTCCACCAGACGAATCCAAGCGTTCAAATTGATGAACGTCGCCGGCGCCTACTGGAAAGGCCAGGAAGGCAACGCGCAGCTGCAGCGCATCTACGCCGCCGCGTTCTTCACGCAAAAGGAACTCGACGCATATCTCCACCGCCTGGAAGAAGCCAAGCGCCGCGACCACCGCAAGCTCGGACCCGAGCTCGATCTCTTCAGCATTCAGGAAGAAGCAGGCCCCGGCTTGATTTTCTGGCACGCCAAAGGCGGCTTTATCCGCAACATCATTGAAACCTGGCTCCGCGAGGAGCTCCTCAAGCGGGGCTACGATCTGGTCTACACGCCGCACATTATGCGTCTCGATCTGTGGAAAACTTCCGGCCACGCCAATTTCTATCGCGAAAATATGTTTGGCCCCGTCGAAGTCGAAAAGGCCGATTACCAGCTCAAGCCGATGAATTGCCCGGGCCACATCCTCATCTACAAATCAAAGCTGCGCAGCTATCGCGATCTCCCCGTGCGCCTCGCCGAACTCGGCACCGTCTATCGCTATGAGCGCAGCGGCGTGCTGCACGGTCTGCTGCGCGTCCGCGGCTTCACGCAGGACGACGCGCACATTTTTTGCATGTCTTCGCAAATCGAAACCGAAGTCGAAGCCTGCATAGACTTCGCCTACGCGGTCATGAAGAATTTCGGGTTCGACAAGTTCGAAGTCGAACTTTCCGATTGGGACGCCAAGCACCCGGAAAATTACGCCGGCAAGCTGGACGACTGGGCACGCGCCACCGCTGCGCTCGCCAATACCTTGGATCGACTCGATATTCCCTACAAAAAGATGGAAGGCGAAGCCGCTTTTTACGGTCCCAAGATCGATGTCAAATTAATCGACGCCATTGGCCGCTCATGGCAGCTCACCACGGTTCAGTTTGATTTCAACCTTCCCGCCCGCTTCGGCCTCGAATACGTCGGCGACGATGGCGCTCGCCACCAGCCGTTGATGGTCCACCGCGCGCTGCTCGGCTCGGTCGAGCGCTTCTTCGGCATCCTGATCGAGCACTACGCCGGAGCGTTTCCGCTGTGGCTCGCTCCCGTGCAGGTGGAGATCTGTCCGGTCAGCGAAAAAGTAATCGACTACGCCAAACACGTCCACGAAATGCTGAAAAACCACGGCATCCGCGTGCATCTCGACGACCGTAACGAAAAACTGCCCGCCAAAATCCGCGATGCGCAGCTGCAGAAAATTCCCTACATGCTTGTCGTTGGCCCTAAAGAAGCCGAAGCCGGCACCGTCAGCGTCCGCCACCGCAGCAAAGGCGACCTCGGCCCGAAACCGCTGGCCGACCTTGTCGACTCCCTGCGCCAGGAAGCCGATTCCCGCTCCATCGGTTGATTCCTCTCGCCCCGCAACGCCTGCCGCAGGCGCGGGCTGGCGCAATCCGGCAAGATTCTCGCGAAATCCAGTTTGCGGCTCTTTTGGGGAGCGCGGCGGCTCGAAGCTGCCCTTTTGAGCGTAAACTGTCCCTCAAACGATTCGCTCAGCAAACAAGGTCTGGAGTCCGTTCTATGACTTCTCGTCGCTGTTTCCTCACACTCGCCGGGGGCGCGATTTTCGCGCCAAGCGCCGTTTTCGCCGGGGACCAGGAAAAATCCGACGTGCCCCTGGTCGACCAGGTTCCGCCCCTGCTCGACCACATCCTTCTCGGCTGCAGTGACCTAGAGCGCGGCATCGCTTTCGTCGAACAGCAAACCGGAGTCCGCGCGGCATTCGGCGGAGTCCACCCTGGCCGCGGCACACAAAACGCTCTCCTCTCTCTCGGCACTCGGCGGTACCTCGAAATCATTGCCCCCGATCGAGAGCAGTCCGGCGGACGTTCTCCGCTTTTGCCCCTGCTTAAAGAACTTGCCGACCCCCGTCTCGTCGGTTGGGCCGCACATCCCAGAAACATCGAAGCTCTCGCCGCGCAACTTAAGCAAAATGGCATCGAGGCAACCGGTCCAACTCCCGGCTCACGCAAGCGCCCCGACGGCAAAGTACTCCACTGGCAAACGCTCAATCTGAAAGACGACGCCAACGGCCTTCTCCCTTTCTTCATCGAATGGACTGCCGGCTCCCTGCATCCCTCCGTCGACGCGCCCGCCGGCTGCCAGCTCCTCCGCTTCGAAATTCTCTCTCCTGACCCCTCCGCCCTCTCTAAACTTGCCTCCCAACTCAAACTCGAAGCTCCCATCGCAATGGCGCGGAGTCCGCAACTCCATGCCGTCATCAAAGGCCGGGGCGTCGCTCTCTCCCTGACCTCCTGACGTCGCTCGACGGCCCGAGTGAAGCAGAGAGCTTGTCGAACCGAAGTTCGTATTCGGCGCTGCTTTCCGGCTATGGCTGCTTGTGTGTTTCGTTTTGGCCGCGCGACTGTGTGTAGCAAGTCGCTAAATCCTTTGAAGTCAGCGGCTGTTCAGCACTCGGGTCAAGCTCATTGCCGGCAGAACCGTGCCGTAAATATCGATCTGCTAATCCTTTGACCACACCCGGTCCCGAACCTCCCCTCTTCCCGCGTATCTTGTGAGATAGTTGGCCCAACGCTAAACGGAGGCCCCATGTCCAGTACCCCTCAGTTCGGCACGGCGGAGTACAGCTCCGCGTCCGGTCCCAACCTCTGCAAAAGTTGCCAGCAAGAACTAACCGGGACTTATTTTCGGATCAACGGATCGCTTGCTTGCGAAAAGTGCACCCGTCAACTGCAAGCGCAAACCCCCAAGGACACGCATTCCGTCTATGTCCGCGGAATCTTGTTTGGCATAGGCGGCGCTATCGCCGGCCTCATCTTGTACTCTGCATTCGGCATCATTACCGGCATTGAGATTGGCTACGTTGCTTTGGCAGTCGGCTGGTTGGTTGGAAGTGCCATCAGGAAGGGCTCAAACGGAGTTGGCGGCCGCCGTTATCAAATCGCCGCCGTTGCCCTGACGTATGCGGCGGTTTCGCTTTCCGCAGTTCCTATCGGCATTTCATATCTGATGAAAGAGAAAAAGCCGGCCGCGGCCTCCACCGCTTCCGCTTCTCCGTCTGCCGAGTCTGCAGCCGATCCCGGCGGCACTTCGCCTTCCGACGATACGCTGGCGCCGGCACAGCCCGCGACGCAGCAAAAGGGTCTTGGTGCCCTTGCTGGCGCTCTTCTCTTCGCCGGACTGGTTTCGCCCTTTCTCGAACTCCAAGCCGGTTTCCCAGGCATCATTGGCCTCGTGATTATTTTTGTCGGAATGCGCATCGCCTGGAAGATGACCGGCGCGCCGCCCCTGGAAATCCTTGGACCCTTCCAAGCCAACGCGCCGCCGGCCGCTCCCAGCGCGTGACCAGCGCCTACCACTGTGTTTCGATCGAGCCCTGAATTGACAGCGCGCAAGTGCAAGACCTGCGGCCGCGAGCTCGCTTCAAGCGAACTTGCATGCGTGCAATGTCACACGCTCGCCTTCTCCGAAGAACTTACGGTTCTTTCCGCGCGCGCCAATCGTCTCGAGGAACAGGGCGAATTTGCTCGGGCGCTCGAACCGTGGCGCAAGTCTTTGGAGATGCTTCCCGCCCAATCTACCCAAGCCGATTGGGTCCGCGATCATGTCCGCAAACTCGAACTCTCCTTAGAGTCTTCTCCCCCTCGGCCAAAAAACAATTGGGCGAAAAAGCTTGGTCCCCTGGCGCCGTTGGCCATTTTTCTAGCCAAGGCGAAATGGCTTTTCGCAATTCTTAAATTCAAATCTCTCTTCAGTTTGGGCGCCTTCTTCGCCTTGTACTGGGCCATGTGGGGCTGGAAGTTTGGTGTCGGTTTCGGCGTTCTGATCTTGATCCACGAAATGGGCCACTACATTGATATTCGCCGCCGCGGCCTTCCCGCAGACATGCCCGTTTTCCTGCCGGGATTCGGCGCGTACGTTCGCTGGCAGGCCCTTGGCGTCTCGTCGGAAACCCGTGCGGCCGTCAGCCTCGCAGGCCCGCTCGCCGGACTGTTCGCTTCCGTCGCCTGCCTGCTGCTCTGGTGGAAGACCGGCGATCCGATTTGGGCAGGATTAACACGCGCGGGAGCCTGGCTCAACATAATGAACCTGATCCCCATTTGGGTCCTCGATGGCGGACAAGCGGCGAATGCCCTCGATCGAAACGGGCGCTCGATACTGCTAGGCTCGGCTGTTTTCCTGGCGCTCGTTTTTCAGGAAGGCGCCTTCGTTCTGGTGGCCGGGGGCTTCCTGTGGAGGCTCTTCACGAAAGATCTGCCCGCCGTCTCGAGCCCGCGAACCGTCGCCTATTTCGCTTGCGTACTGACATTTCTCGGAGCTGTCTTGCGAGCCGTTCCAGGTCACGGATTCACCCGCTAACACCACAACCCCACCGCTCCAATCTGAAACGTTCGACGCTCTCCCGCCACTATTCGGGTGCACCAACAACTCAGGGGCAGAACCTGCACGTTTCACCGTGGGTTGAGGGCGCCGGGGGGCATGCCGGGCCTTGAGCGGTCACCGACCTGGCCCGTGCCCCCTTCGTACTTTGGCCTTCCGTTGCCTGTTCGGCCGCTCTATCGACGGCGGTCCGCTTTCCGCAGCTGGCCGCAGCATTTCGCGGCTCACCGTTCGCTCTATCGCGGGCAGCACATTCTAATCGGGATCTCTTAATTCAGATCGGAGGAATCACCCGGACACAGTTAGGACCGAAAGTCGGACGCGCCAGGCGGCGATGCCTTCTCAGGGAGGAGTAAGGCATCGATGCGTTCTAACAACTTCGGCATACCGTCGGCCTTTGAAATAAAATCAATTCCGATGGCGTTCGACAGAGAATTGGCAAGCATGTCGGTACACATCGTGAATAGGATGATCGGTGTTCCCGGCATAGCTTCCTTGAGGATTGTTGCCGTTTCTGCTCCGTTCAACCCGGGCATCGCAAGGTCCAGGAGGATCAAATCGGGTTGGGATTTTTTCGCTTTGTGAATCGCATCGACTCCGTCAACGGCCTCGCACACCGAAAGTTCCGCGTGCCGGCCTTCGAGCAAGAGCCGTACGGATAGACGCATCGAGGCATGATCATCGGCAACCAGTACAGTCTTGGCCATGAACCATTTCAGGTTTCTTGCGTGTTGGGCGCAATAGGAAAAAACCTGTATTCCCGTCGACACTCGTCGCGGCCTGCCTTCTCCTCAGCCCTCTCTCTGGATCGACTCCAACCTATCCCGGTTCCCGCTTGCCGGTCACGGTGTTCGCCGTGCTATACTCTTAACCCGTCCTCAGGGGGCTCTCTGCCGTCTGGGTTCGGCGTGTGTTGGCACTAGATTCGGGCTCCGGGGCCGGCTATCCGTGTCCTTTGGTGCTTTCATCAGCTAGAGGGGGATTTATCGCAGAGCGGAATTTCCGGCAAGCGAGCGACCGAGTTCGTGTCAACGATCGGATTCGCGCTCGCGAAATCCGGGTGATTGACGAAGAAGGCGGCCAGCTCGGAGTAATGCAGCCATTTGAAGCGCTTCGCATGGCTCGCGAACGTGGATTGGACTTGGTGGAAATTTCGCCAACCGCCGATCCGCCAGTTTGCAAGATCACCGACTACGGCAAGTTTCTCTATCAGCAAAGCAAGAAAGCCCACGAGCAGCGCAAGAGCAGCCGTGGCTCAGCGCTGAAGGAAGTCAAGTTCCGGCCGGCCACCGCGGAACACGATTTTCAGGTTCGCAAGAACCAGATTATCCGATTCCTCGGTGAGGGCCACAAAGTCCGCGCCATGATTTTTCACCGCGGACGCGAAATGGCGCACCAGGAAGTCGGCCGCGCCAAGATGACGCGACTGTTGGGCGAAATCGGCGATGCTGGCGCGATCGAAACACCGCCGCGCATGGAAGGCAACGTCCTTGTCGCATTGCTGGCTCCGAAAAAGGGCGGCGTCAGTTCGTCCGCACCGCGAACAGCAAACTAAGCGTTTCTGGCTTTGTCTAAGGCGCTGAAATTTAAAGCCTTACGGCGCCTGAAAGCGTATGTAACCGCAACAAAGGAAAGGGTTTAGCAATGCCTCGTAACAGATCGAAGCCGAAAAAGAAGCTCAAAACGCATCGCGGCGCCGCCAAACGTTTCAAGATCACTGGCACCGGCAAGCTCATTCGTATGCATTCCGGCAAACGCCACCTGCTTGGCACCAAAGCCGCCAAGCGCATGCGCAAGCTCAAGAAGCTGACCAAGGTCAGCGACGCCGACTTCGGCAAAACCATGCAGATGCTTCCCTATGGTCTGTAGCAAGACTTAGTCATTCGAGCGCTCGACGCGTTCGCGGCGAGCGCGAAAGACCTCAATCGCCGGATTCGATCGCGGTTGAAGCAGTGAGAAAAGAGTTTTTGCGGTGCGGCTTGTCCGCTTCGCTTCGTGCCAGGCAGTGCTCCACGGGTGCCTGCCGGCCGAAAAAATCTCGGCTCTGCCGGGATTCGTAGCGCCCCCGAGGGGCCGGCGCTCGACAGCAGCACTGGAGACAAACCCGTTGCGCGACGCTTTTTTTCGTGTCGCCGCAACCCGTCTGGTTTCCAAAACATTTTCAGGCAATGCCGGTGGTCGATTTTTCGACAACGGCCTGGCCAAAAGGAGCAAACCCATGGCTCGCGTAAAACGCGGCACCAAGCGCCGGGCACGGCGCAAGAAGTATCTCAAGAGGACCAAGGGCTTTTTCCTCACAAAGAGCAAGCTCTACCAGTCCGCGCAGGAAGCGGCAAATCGCGCCGATCGTTACGCGTTCCGCGATCGCCGCGTGAAGAAACGCCAGTACCGCCGCCTTTGGATTCAGCGTATCGGTGCGGCCGCTCGCGCCAACGGCATCACGTACGGTCAGCTGATTCACGGCCTCAAAGCCGCGGGAATCGCGCTCGATCGCAAGGTTCTCGCCGACATCGCAGTGAAGGACGCCGCAGGCTTCACGCAGCTCGCCGAAAAAGCAAAAGCCTTCGCGGCGAAGCCGGCCGGGGGAAAAGCATAGTTTTTTCGCGTGAGAAAGTTCTGTTTTTGCCGGGGCTCGGGCCGTTGAGCCCCGGGGTCTTCTGGACACGCTGAGTTTTGCCGATGGCGAAGCGTGACCCGGGTCTCGCGGTGTACTCTATCCTTTCTTTATGTCCGAAAAATCGCACGAGAAAACACTTGCGAGCCTGGGCTTCACGCAGCCGGAGCAAGTTGCTCGGTTGTTCGCGCAGCTGCTGGCCGAGGCGTCCATGGAACTTGGCGCCGTCGATTCCGCCGAACTGTTTGAGAAATTTCGCGTACAGTGGCTCGGCAGAAAATCCGGCGTGCTGACGCTCGTCACCGAAAATTGGCTGAAGCCGGCCACACCGGAACTCAAACGAGCTGTCGGCCTGGAACTCAACAAATTTAAATCAGCGCTGGAATTGTTGATCGAGTCTCGGCGTGCTGCGATCGATTCCGGTGCGGAGCAAGCCGCGCTTCCGAAAGACCGCGTCGATCTTTCGCTTCCCGGAGTGATTCGTCCCATCGGATCGCGCCATTTGATTCGCCAGGTTTTTCAGGAGATCGAAGACATTTTTGTTTCAATCGGATTTTCCGTCGTCGAGGGGCCGGAAATTGAAACGCCCTACTACAATTTCGAAGCCCTGAATATTCCCGAGTTTCATCCTGTCCGCGACGACATGGACACGTTTTATCTGGAACTCCCAAAGGGAGCTCCAGGGCCGCTGCTGCTTCGTACCCACACTTCGCCGGTGCAAATTCGTACCATGGAAAAACAGAAGCCGCCGGTGCGCGTGATTGTTCCCGGCAAAGTGTATCGCCGCGATAATCCGGACGCCACCCACTCCTTCATGTTTCATCAAATCGAAGGCTTGGCGGTGGACACGGACATTACGTTCTGCGATTTCACGGGCACGATCGAGTATTTCGTCAAACAATATTTCGGGCCCAGCGTGAAAACGCGTTTTCGTCCGAGCTATTTTCCGTTTACCGAACCATCGGTCGAATTCGACGTGTCCTGCATTTTCTGCGGCGGCAGCGGCAGCAGCGCGACGGGCGCGACTTGCGGCAAGTGCAAAGGTTCGCGTTGGATTGAACTGTTTGGCGCGGGGATGGTCGATCCCGCGGTGTATGGCTTTGTGAAATACGACGCGAAAAAAGTGAGTGGCTTCGCGTTCGGAATGGGCATGGATCGTTTGGCGATGCTGAAGTACGGCATCGACGACATTCAGGTGTTCTTTCAAAACGACGTGCGGTTCCTGAAACAGTTTCCGTAATACCGCCGGTAGAGAGCCGGCCGCCAAAAAGGCTTCATGACTCTTGCTGACGCCAAGCAGCGCTTCTCGAATCGCGTGGCGGACTATGTTCGCTACCGGCCGGGATATCCGCCTGCGCTCATGGAGCTGCTGCGCGCAGAGTGCGGATTGCGCACGGAGCACGGGGTTGCGGACATAGGATCCGGCACCGGGCTTCTGAGCGAGATGTTTTTGAGGAACGGCAATTTTGTTTGGGGCGTCGAACCGAATCGCGAAATGAGTGATGCCGCTGTCGAGTTCCTCGCCGCCTATCCCAATTTCGAAAGCGTTTCCGGCTCCGCTGAAGCCACAACCCTGGCAAATGGCTGCGTCGATTTCGTGACTGCGGCGCAGGCATTTCATTGGTTTGAACCGACGGCCGCGCGGCGCGAGTTTCTTCGCATTCTGAGACCGAATGGCTGGGTGGTAGTGATGTGGAATGACCGGCGTATTTCGGAGACGGCTTTTGGCCGCGCTTACGAAGATCTGCTTGTCCGCTACGGCACGGATTACAAGCGTGTCAAAGAGGCGTATCCCGAGACGCACCAGATGGCGAATTTCTTCGGCAAAGGAAATGTCCAACGGCGTGAGTTGCCAAACTTTCAGGAGCTCGATTTTGAAGGACTTGCGGGGAGGCTGCGGAGCAGTTCCTATGCGCCCAATAAGGGTCAAGCGAATTACCAGCCGATGATGGCAGCGCTACGAGACTTGTTTGAGGTCAACGAAAAACTCGGCCGCGTGCGCATGGACTATACGACGCAGATTTATTTTGGCCGCTTGGATCCGGCGAGGGATGCGGGATGAAGGTTGTTTACAACTGGCTGAAAGACTTTGTGGATGTGGCGGCGCCGGTCGAGGACCTGGCGTCGCGGCTTGCGCTTTCCGGAACCAACGTCGCCGGCGTCGAGCTGCAGCCGCTCGGCGGCGTGATCGACGCGGAGGTCACATCGAATCGTCCGGATTGTCTCGGAGTTTACGGGATTGCACGCGAAATCGGCGCCATCTATAAACTTGATCTCAAGAAGGTCGCTCCGAAGCCCGCGGAATCGTCTGCCGCGAAAGCCAGTGACGCGGTTTCGGTGAAGATCGAAGCGCCGGAACTGTGCGGCCGCTTCACCGCCCGTGTGATCCGCAATGTGAAAATTCAGCCGTCGCCAGCCTGGCTGCGCGAACGACTGGAAGCCGCAGGGGTGACATCCATCAGCAATGTTGTGGACGCGACCAACTACGTGATGCTCGAATTCGGCCACGCGCTGCACGCGTTCGATTACGACCTGGTCCGCGGCCATTCCATTGTGGTGCGCGCCGCAAAACGCGGAGAAAAGATGAAGACGCTCGATGGCGTCGAACGGCGACTCGATCCGGCGATTTGCTTGATTTCCGACGGCGACGGCTCGCGCGCCGTGGGCATCGGCGGAATCATGGGCGGCGGTGAAACCGAGATTTCTTTTTCGACGAAGAATGTGCTGATCGAATGCGCGTGGTTCGAGCCCGTCGCGATCCGCCGCGCTACGCGTTTCCTGAAGCTGCATACGGAAGCCTCCACGCGGTTTAGCCGCGGCGCCGATCCGGAAATGGCGGAGCTTGCTTCGCGGCGTTGCGCGGAGCTGATTCTGCAGCTTGCGGGCGGTGAACTCCTTTCTGGCTTGGTGGACGTTTATCCCGGAAGACGCGCGGCGAAGAAAATTGCCGTTACCCGCGCGGAGATTCTTCGCGTGATGGGCGCGGACGTTCCCGACAAGGAGATCGAATCGATTCTGAGCGCGCTTGGATTCTCGCCGCTTCGTGTGGACCAGAATCGGGGACAGGCCGGCTCGATTTTGGCCGCTTGGGAGTGCACCCAGCCTTCGTGGCGCGCCGATGTTGAGCGCGAAATCGATTTGATTGAGGAAGTCGCGCGCATTTACGGCCTGGATAAATTTCCGCCGCGCTTGCCCGCCGCCAGACAAGGTGCCGCGCGTTTGCCGCAGTACGAAGCGGAATCGCGAGTGCGTGAACGGTTGATCGGCCTCGGCTACCGCGAAATCGCAACCATTCCTCATGTCCCCGAGGGTCGCGACGCACTGTTCCGTCCCGACGGCGTGATTCCCGCGCGTCTTGCCAACCCGCTTTCTGAAGAAGCGAACCTGCTTCGCTCGAACGGCTCGGTCTCGATGGCCGCGGCGATCGAATGGAATCTCAATCACGGCCAGCGCAACGTGCGGCTCTTCGAAATCGGGCGCCACTATCGTTTTGCTTCGACAGAAAAGTCCGGAGCCGTCGCAACCGCGCCCGTCGAAACACTCTTTCTAACGATCGGCGCTACGGGCGAGGCTCGCTCGCAGGGACTTTATGATTCAGCCCGCCCGTTGTCCTTCGCCGATCTCAAGGGCGACCTCGACGCCATCGGCGCCCTGGCTGGCGGTTTCCAGTGGGAACCGGGCGGCGCGGAGTCGCTGCTCGCTGCGAAGCGCGGACAGATTCGCTTGGGCGAAAATCATCTCGGCTCGGCGGGCCAACTCACTCGCCGGATGGCCGACGAACTCAAGTTCCGCCAGGATGTTTTTCTTGCGGAGCTCATCCTCGGCCCTCTTTACTGCGCGTACTACGGCGTGAAAAATGCGCGCCGCTACCAGCCGCTTCCCCGCTTCCCTGCCGTCGAACGCGATTTTTCGCTGTTGCTTAGGGAAGGTACGCCTTTCACTGACGTGGTCAAGACGATTCGTTCTCTGAACATTCCTGAAATCATCTCGGTCGAGGCCGCTGATCTCTATCGCGGGAAAAATGTTCCGGCGGGAAAATACTCGCTGATGCTTCGCGTGACGTTCCTGAGCCGCGAAGGGACCCTTACGGATTCTCAAATCTCCGAATTCTCGTCCAGGATCGTTGCCGCGCTCGAAACCTCGGTCGGCGCTCAACTCCGCACGTCGTAAAATCTGTGAATATTCTCTTGTCCTGGTGCCGTTCGGAACACGAACCGTCAGTCTGCGCGTATCCCGAATGCCGGATACATTTCCGACGGTCTGTAGATTTCCCCGTTCTTGATGACGGTATCGATGCGCCGAATGTCACTGATTTGTTTGGTCGGATCGCCGTTTACAAGGATCATGTCAGCGTATTTGCCCGCCGTAATGGAGCCGAATTCCTGCTCTTTGTGCATGACCTTGGCGGCTTCGATCGTTGCGATGCGAAGGACCTCGGGTGCCGGAATACCAGCCTCATTGTAAATCTCGAGTTCGCGGTGAAATGCATATCCGCTTCCCGCGTCAGTGCCGGCCACAATCTGCACCCCGCTGTCGTACAGCTTCTTTAGCATCAAAACCATCTTTGCGTAGGACGCGCGGTATTGCTTGTCGGTCTGCGGATCGGAGGCGGGTAACGCGTCGCCGGCGCTTTTGATTCCTCTCTGAACCTGCACCGGCAGGCGATCGAAGATCGGCGCATCGAGCCTTGGCACCTGCCCGGGCCGGCTCAGGTACGTTGATTCCCAGACGCCCATCGTCGGGTCGATGGCGGTGTGCCGCTGTTGGAGCAGCGCGATGAAGTCGGTCACCTGCTCGGAATTCAAGTCCAGGTCGGCGCCGCGCTTTCCGGGCTCGATGAAGCGTGCCGGCGTCCGCGTCTCTTTCACATCAGGCATGAAGTTGAGAAAGATAAAATTCATGTGCTGGATTTCGTCCGCCCCATCGCGGATAAATTGTTCGGCAACCATGTTCGCAGGGACGTGACCGCTGACGCGCAAACCGCGCTTGTGCGCTTCTTCGATGATTACCGGCACCAGCTCGGGCTTCACGGAGCTGTAGATCTTGATTTGCACGTAGCCGAGGTCGGCGTAGTGATCGACGCGCTGCCGGGCTTCTTCGGGAGTGGCTGCGAGAATTTTTACTGGACCTTCAAACGGACCGGGACCGTCAATGAATCCCGCCGGCACGACACGCGGGCCGATTTGCGTCCCTCTATCGATTTGCTGCCTGAGTTTTGTCAGCTCTTCGATGGAATTCGCGAGATCGCGAACCGTGGTCACCCCGGATGCGATATCGAGGAATGCGTTGTCGGGGAACAGGTGTGCGTGCATGTCCCACAACCCGGGCAGGAGCATCTTTCCCTTTCCATCAATGGTCTGCGCCGTCCCGGTCACCGACTGGTCTTGATCGGGCTCGACGCTAGCGATCTTCTGCCCGTCGACGGTCACACGCTGGTTCGGCAAGACCTTTCCGGTTTGCGAATCGAAGAGCCCAACGTTACGGATGACCAGATTACCCTTCGGCCTGGACGTGAGTCTCCTCGCAAGTTCTGCGGACCGCGCATCTTCGACTTGCCGCTGTGATTCGCGCAGGACTGGAAAGCTGGATTCGAAACCCTGGCGCACCACGGAAAACCATCCGGAGACAAACGCGAAAAATTGCTGCTGATCATCGAGCCAGAGATAGTTCGGCGTGTAAGCCAACCCGGCGATCTCATACAGGGTGACCGTTGGCTTCTTGCCTTTGGCTTCGACCGCAACCGATTGCAGCTTGCGAATGCTGGCTGCGCCGCCCGGTAAAACAGGAAGGGTGCCGTTGCTCTTCGAATTCAGCAGAGCGCGCGCAAGAATTGCGCCCGACTCCGGTCCGCCGTTCAGGTCTATGTAGAATTTGCCGTTAGCCTTTGCTTGTTCCGATTCTTCCGCTTGGTTTTTCCAGGTGGCTTTGCCGTCGACCAGCGAAAAATGCTCCTGCACGTCGTTTTTCATGTAATCCACGCCCTTGGACTCTTCCATGACGATCAGCCCATTCGCATCGAGGCGATAGGCGGTGTAGATCTTCGGGCCGCGCCCGCGATCGTTGAATTGGAAAAACTCGTGGATGATGCCATCCGGAGTTTGCCAAACCGCGTCCTGGCCGGAGGGCGCCTTGTCGGTAAGCAGCATGCGAATGGATGCATCCTTCGGAATGTCGGCTGGCAGCTCCGGAAGAGGTGATTGCGGTTGTGCGGCCGATCTGCCGATGAGGAAAAGGAAGAGGATCACGAAGAGCGTGATTCGGGCCATGACTCACCCCTAGAAGCTGCGTCGCAAGACGTTATAGGCGACTTTCCCACCAACCGCAAGGCGGAGAGTTTCTAGCTGGCTCGCGATATCTCCTGGGGTCGCTAAGCCCGGGCGCACCCTTCGAGACTCAGGGTAAACAGGTTGCGACCCCTACGAACCTGCGGCAGCATCTGCGCTACAATTGAGTTGTCCATGAGACGATTCGTTCACCGTCAACTTCCGTGTTTGGCGCTAGCCGCTGCGGTGCTGTTGGGCGGCTGTGGGCGCACGCCGACAGCTCAGGCCGATCCGGCGGGCTCGAGTCAGGATGCGCAAGAGCAGAACGTTATCCGGCTGGTGAAAAATCCGGACGCCGCGCCGCCGTTCGAGCTGAATGATCTTGAAGGAAGACCGGTCTCTCTTGCCGGGGCCAAGGGCAAAATTGTCCTGCTTAATTTTTGGGCCACGTGGTGCGGACCGTGCCGCGCGGAGATTCCCGATCTTGTCGATCTGCAGAAGCGCTACGCGGACAAGCTCGAAATCATCGCGCTTGCCACCGATGAAGACGATCCCGATGAGGTTCGCCGATTTGTCATGAAGTCCGGAATCAACTATCGCGTTGCGATGACTTCCGACGAGGTCCGCCGCAGCTATGGCGGCATCGCCGCGCTACCCACTTCGTTCGTCATCGATCCACAAGGAAAAGTGGTGCAGAAACACGTCGGCCTGAATGATCCTGCAATTTATGAATTGGAACTGAAGGCCATGCTCGGGCAGCCGCTGGATCGAAAGGTCGAGTATTTCGAGGATAACGGCCAGATTTTCCTGAAGAACGCGGAACGCGCCACGGAACTCCCCGGTGTAAATTTCTCGAAACTCAGCGCGGCGCAAAAGGCTGCTGCGCTGCGCCGGATGAATGCGGAATCCTGCGATTGCGGCTGCAGGTTGACGCTGGCACAGTGCCGAATGAACGACACCGCGTGCCGGGTGAGTCTCGCACTCACGGCGAAAATCGTTTCGCAAGTCGCGCGTTCCGGTCCGAAGGGCAAAGATTCTGCTAAGCCAACAGGTTCACAGCCATAGAATTCGCTCCAGTTGCTGGATCAGATTTGCCTCCGGGGTGCGTTACGCAGCAATCTATCACGCGCATGATTGACTCGCGGGACGAGCGTTCCGCCGGCGACCCGACGGAATGAATACCAAGACAATTTTCTTCTTGCTGCTGATTTTGAGCGCGACGGGGTTTATTTCGCCGCCGATCGCCCTGTGTTCGGGACTGATCTTTGGGCTGGCATTCCTGCATCCGTTTGCAGCCGACAGCAGTGCGCTTGCTAAATTTCTCTTGCAGGCGTCCGTGGTGGCGCTGGGTTTCGGCATGAATCTGCACGAGGTGCTGAAAGCGGGCCGCAACGGATTTCTCTACACCGCGTTGGGAATCGGATTTGCGTTGCTGGCGGGAACGCTGATCGGGAAATTTCTTTTCGTCCGGGGAACCACGGCATATTTGATTTCGACGGGAACCGCCATTTGCGGCGGCAGCGCGATTGCGGCGATTGGCCCGATCGTGCAGGCGAGCGCGGAGGAAATGGCGGTTTCGCTCGGAACCGTCTTCATTCTCAACTCCATTGCGTTGTTCATTTTTCCGTCGATTGGATCCGCGCTGCATCTCTCAGAACCGCAGTTTGGATTGTGGGCGGCGCTGGCGATTCACGACACCAGTTCCGTGGTGGGCGCGGCATCCCGATACGGAAGCGAAGCGCTGGTGGTCGCGACAACGGTGAAACTGGCGCGGGCGCTGTGGATTGTGCCGCTGGCGCTGGCTACGGCAGCCGTGAGGCGCAGTCAATCAAAGGTGCAGGTACCATGGTTTATTTTTCTGTTTTGTCTCGCCGCCGTGATCAATACCTACGGGCCGCAGGAGCCGCGCTTGTCGCAAATGTTCTTTCAGCTCGGGCGGCTGGGACTGACCGTTACACTGTTTCTGATCGGCACGGGAATTTCTCGGGCAACGCTGAAGGAAGTGGGATGGCGCCCGCTGGCACAGGGCGTACTGCTCTGGATCCTGGTCGGAGCCGCGTCGCTCTATTTCATCCGCAGCGGATGGATCGCACTCTAGCCGGATTTTCGATCGAACGCATTTGCGGTTTGTCCAGGAATGGCCCCGGTTCGTGCTTGCGGCATGGCCTTTGCCGCACTACACTCTCCCCGGAGTGCGGCGCGCGATTGGCAGAAGGTCCGCTGCTCAAGGAGTTTCTAACATGAATCGCCGAGTCGGAATTGTCCTGGCCACTCTGGTCATCGCGGGAATTTTTACCGCCGTAGAGGGTACATACTCGCAACCCACTCCGCAGGCGACCCGCAAGGTCATCGACCTGCCGGGGAAAACGGTGCAAGCCCCGTTCAGCGATGCGATTCTTTCGGGCAATACGCTCTATCTCGCGGGGCGCATCGGGCTCGATCCAAAGACTGGAAAAGCGCCGGACAAGATCGAGGATGAAATCAAGCTACTGCTCGACGGCGAAAAAGACGTGCTGGCGCAAGCCGGAATGACGTTTGACGACCTCGTGTTCGTGCAGGTGTACTGCACCGACCTTAGCCTATTTGAGAAATTCAATCCGGTCTACAAGTCCTATTTCACGAAAGAATTCCCCGCTCGGGCGTTCATCGGAGCGGGGTCGCTGTTGCGCGGCGGCCACTTCGAATTGCAAGCCATCGCCGTCAAGCGCTGACCATCGCGCGTCTTACGGGGGCAGCGTGAGCAAGGCCCTACTTTTTCAGAACCTTGCGCTTCAGGTCCGGCCAGAATTCGCTCAAGGCGTTGCCCGCGAGTTTGCCGGCAAAGCTGTAGGCCGACCTTCTCAGCGCGTCGCTCGATTGGGAGTCGCTTTCAACCCGCCAGGTGTTCGTCAAGAAATTGCTTCCCGGGATTGCAATGTAACGCGCATAGGCGGGTTTCAGCTCTCCTGCCCGGTTCCGGGCGGCGAAGGTCATCACGAAGATGTGCCCGAGACGCTGCTTGAAGCCGGGATTTCCGGAACGCACGTAGCGCGGATCCTCCCCCCAAATGGCGCCGAGGCCGGCCTCCAGGCTGTGGCTGGCGGCCACGGCGCTCAGCCACATGCCGTAGCGTTTCCCAAACCCGTCCCAGTGCGGGCCGTATTCTTCGGGTGAGTTCCGGGCCGTCGAGATGCCTTTGAAAAAGACGCCGCCCAGCAGGCTCTTTGCACCAAGAGTGCTGCGGAAAACCCAGCGGGCCCGTTCCTGCCCCGAAATCGGTTGATACGCGGCTTGATGGTTGTAGACCGGCAACTTGCTCGAACCCTGCGGGGAAGCCGTGCTTCCATTCTCGTCCGAGAAGTGCGGCGTCGGGGCATCGGGTTTTTCCGCTTCCTGCGCAAGGACGCGCGAACCGCCCGCCGCGAAAAGAAGCGAAAGTGCCGCTAGCCTGAGACTGCTCGAGAGCCGGAGGGAAGCCATGTGGAAGTTCGAAAACTCCAAGTCTAAATTGGGCCCGGTTAGAGGGTACCCTAGTTTGGGACCATGCCGCGTGCGAGGGCATAGGGAAAACTGCGTAGAGGGGCAGCTGGGTTAATGGAGCCGAGCCGGGGCTGCCCCATGGGAAGGACGCTAGCAAGGCGAGCCACGTAAACGCCAATATACGGGCATATAACGCATGCCGTAATTTTGTCCTATTGCCTAAATAAGGGCATATAC
>JBKOXA010000035.1:0-35050 GCA_046724685.1 Acidobacteriota bacterium
ACAGCGGCTGCTCGACAGAAACCACACCGACGGGAACCGGAACACCCGGAACCGGCGGGACCTGTGCCGGTGACATCCGCGCAATCAGCGAAGGGTCGTTCGGCTTCTGGCATAAGGTCTATACCGGACCGAAGGGCGGTATACGCTGGGGCATTCAATACTCGTACCTCACCAAGTCCGGATGGTCCGGCAACAACGGGATCGCCCCGAAGGCCGTCGACAACATGCTGTTCACTTCGTTCCGCTACTACATTCCCTAACCGAGTCCTTCCTCTCGACCGGACAAAGGCGGCGCCTGCTAGCAGGCGCCGCCTTTGTTGTTTTGGTCGCGGGTCAAGTTGACGCCCGTGTAATCGAGGGAGAGAACTTTAACGAATTCAGCAGCTTCCGGGATTCAACCAACTCTGAAACCACTGTAACAATCCTGTAATATTTCGCCGCCAGAATGACCAGTGACGGACGGGGAACCAAATTCAATCTGGAAAATGGTAGAAGAGTGGCCGCCCAACGGCCAAACTCGTGTGGAGAGAGGCTCTGATGAAACGACTTGCAGGAATCACATTGGCCATCTTGGCCCTTGCCGGTTTTGCGTTAGCGCAAGGTTCATTACTCATCAATGGCGCGGGTGCGACATTTCCCTACCCAATTTATTCGAAATGGTTTGACGAGTTTCACAAGGCAAACGGAACCCAGATTAATTATCAGTCCGTTGGTTCCGGTGCGGGAATCAAACAGGTGACAGAAGGCACCGTCGATTTCGGCGCGACGGACGGCCCGATGAATGACGATCAGTTGAAAGCGTACCGCGCGAAAAATGGCGCGGGGATTCTGCACTTTCCTACAGTCCTCGGGGCTGTCGTGCCGACGTATAACGTTCCCGGCGTGACCACGGGGCTGAATTTCACGCCAGACGCGTTGGCGGGCATTTTCCTTGGACGCATTTCGAAGTGGAACGATCCGGCAATCGCCAACGCCAACAAGGGCGTCAACCTTCCCGCGAACGACATTGTCGTGATTCACCGCTCGGACGGCAGCGGCACGACGTATATCTGGACTGACTATCTTTCAAAGATCAGTACGGATTGGAAAGACAAGGTCAGCAAGGGAACCTCGGTGAACTGGCCGGTGGGCCTTGGCGGGAAGGGCAACGAAGGCGTGACCGGATTGATCAAGCAAACCCCAAACTCGATCGGATATGTCGAACTCATTTATGCCGCGCAGAATAAAATTCCTTACGGTAGCGTAAAGAACTCGACCGGCACGTTCGTGAAGGCGGACCTGGCGAGTGTGACCGAAGCGGCGGCGGGCGCGGTGAAGACCATGCCGGAAGATTTCCGGGTTTCCATCACCAATGCTCCGGGGAAGAACGCTTACCCGATTTCGAGCTTTACCTGGCTGCTGATTCCGGAGAAGTTCAAGGACGGCGCGAAACGTGACGCTCTTAAGAAATTCCTGACTTGGTCAATTACGGACGGGCAGACGTTTGCAGAAACCCTTTCGTATGCAAAACTGCCGAAGGAAGTCGTGGACAAAGAGTTGAAGGCGATTGGCAAGGTTCAGTAAGCAGGCTTGTGGCAACCTCATCTATCAACGTTCCGAGCGCGGGCCCTGTCGCGGGCTCGCGCTCATTTCTTTCGCGGCTGCGAAATGGTGATGAGATTGCGCGGCTGATCACATTTCTGTTCGCGGCGAGCGTGGTGTTGATCACGCTGCTGCTGGTCGTGGAGTTGTGGACCGAATCGACGCTGCCGCGACATAAGTTCGGACTGAATTTTTTCCTTACCAGAGTTTGGGACCCGATCGCCGAACAATTTGGCGCGTTGCCTTTTATCTACGGAACTCTGGTGACTGCAGGGCTGGCGCTGCTCTTCGCCGTGCCGCTGGGGATTGGCGCGGCGATCTTTCTGGCTGAGCTTGCTCCTCAGAAAATTTCGGATGCCCTGCAGTTTTTTATCGACCTGCTTGCGGCGGTGCCCAGCGTCATCTACGGATTCCTGGGGTTTTTCATCGTTGTTCCACTCATGCGGGAGTGGATCCAGCCGGCGTTGAAAAATTCGCTCGGTTTTCTTCCTTTTTTTCAAGGTCCCGCGTTTGGCATCGGTTTTCTCACGGCGGGCATCGTTCTCGCCATTATGGTGATTCCCTACATCATTTCCGTTTCCCGAGAAATCCTGTTGGCGGTTCCGCGCGACCAGCGCGAAGCTGCTCTCGCCCTGGGTTCTACGCGCTGGGAAGCTACCTGGAAAGTCGTTGTACCTTTTGCGCGGACTGGCATTATGGGCTCGATTTTCCTGGCACTGGCGCGGGCGCTCGGCGAGACCATGGCTGTCACCATGGTCATTGGCAACACTCCCACCATCAGCAGTTCCCTCTTCTCTCCCGGTTATTCCATTGCCGCAGTCATCGCCGCGGAATTCACCGAAGCCACGGGCGACCTGTACCTGCAGTCCTTGATCGAGCTGGGCCTGGTGCTGTTCTTGCTGACGTTTATTCTCAACGGTTTGGCGCGCTTGATGATCATTTTGACCACGCAACGCGGCAGCGGAACGGCCCAAGCATGAGTCCACGCCTTCGTTGGCGAAAGCTGGTGAGCGGCTTCATGCTGACGATGACCGGTGTCTGTGCTTTTGTTGCGGTTGCGGTGCTTTTCTTTATTCTTGGATATCTGGTTTTCAACGGCGGCACGTCCATCAACTGGGATTTCTTCACAAAACTGCCGACTCCCGTTGGCGAAGCCGGCGGCGGGATGGCGAATGCCATCGTGGGGAGCGCGAAGTTGTTGCTGCTGGCGTCGCTGCTTGGTGTTCCAATCGGATTTTTTGGCGGGATCTATCTTGCCGAGTTTAGCGGCACCAAGGTAGCCTTCGTGGTAAGGTACGCAGCGGATTTGCTGAACGGCGTACCCTCGATCGTGATCGGAATCTTTGCTTATTCACTGGTGGTTCTGCCCTTCAAGCATTTCTCGACGATTGCGGGAGCCTTCGCCCTGGGGCTGATGATGATCCCTATCACCCTGCGCAATACCGAAGAGTTTCTGCTTGGCGTGCCGCGGGCGCTGCGCGAAGGCTCAATGGCGCTAGGTGCGAGTAAGTGGACGACGATTGTTCGCGTGATCGTGCCCGCGGCTTACCGTGGCATCATGACCGCAATCCTGCTGGCGCTGGCGCGCGTCGCGGGGGAAACCGCGCCGCTGCTTTTCACGGCTTTCGGCAATCGTTACTGGAGTCCGGGCTGGGATCAGCCGACCGCGTCGCTACCGGTGATGATTTACACCTACGCGATTTCGCCGTATGAAGATTGGCACCGCCAGGCCTGGGCTGCAGGGCTGGTGCTCCTGGGCTTGATTCTGACGGTAAACATTATTGCCCGCGTCATTCTTTCCCGAGGAGTTGCGGTACCGAGGTCCTGATCATGCAAGCTTCTACGAGGCCAGCATTGTCTGTTAACTTAAAACCGACCGGCCTAGCCAATACGAGCCGAGACACCAGTGCGCCTTCCTCGATGCGCATGGATATTTCCAAGGTCAATTTCTTCTATGGCGAGAAGCAGACCCTGTTCGACATCAATATGGGCATCGCCACGAACCGCGTCACCGCGCTGATCGGGCCGTCCGGCTGCGGCAAGTCCACACTGCTTCGCACGTTCAACCGCATGCATGAAACTGTGCGCAACGCGCGGCTTGAGGGCGAGATTCTGCTGGACGGGCAGAACATTCTTTCGCTGGATGTGACGCAGTTGCGCCGCCGCATCGGCATGGTGTTTCAGCGGCCAAATCCTTTTCCCAAGTCGATCTTCGAAAACGTTGCCTATGGGCCAAAAATTAACGGTGCCAGCGCGCCGGTCGCGGAAATTGTCGAAAAAAGTTTGCGGCGTGCGGCGTTGTGGGAGGAAGTGAAGGATCATTTGCACAAGTCGGCCTACGAACTCTCCGGCGGGCAGCAGCAGCGTCTCTGCATCGCGCGCGGGCTGGCCGTCGAGCCGGAAGTTCTCTTGCTCGATGAACCTTGCTCGGCGCTGGATCCGATCAGCACCGCCAAGATCGAAGAACTGCTGGTCCAGCTGAAGGATTCCTGCACCATCGCAATTGTCACCCACAACATGCAGCAGGCCGCGCGCGTGAGCGACTACACAGCATTCTTGCTGGTGGGCCAACTCGTGGAATTCAATCCAACTCCGCAGCTGTTTACTACGCCGAGTGATCCGCGAACGGAGGCCTACATCACCGGCCGCTTCGGATGATTGCGGCAGTCTTCAGATCGAGCATGAAGGAAAGGAACCATGGAACGCCACTTCGAACGAGACCTGAACGAACTGAAGGAACGTCTGCTGTGGATGGGCAGCCTGGCGGAGCGCGCCGTGCACCAGTCGGTGCACGCGGTGCTGGAATCGGACGAACAGCTGGCCAAGCGCGTGCTCGACGAAGAAGGCGCGATCAACGAACTTCAGCTGGAGATCGACGACCGGGTGGTGCAGCTTCTCGCGTTGCATCAGTTGATGGCGATGGACCTGCGGTTTGTTCTGGCGGTCTCGCGGATCAACAACGATCTGGAGCGCATTGGCGACCAGGCCGTGAACATAGCCCAGGGCGCGCTGCGAATCTTGCGGCATCCGCGGGTGAAACCCTATGTGGACTTGCCGCGTATGAGCGAAGTGGCCGAAGAAATGGTGCGCGACGCCTTGAACGCCGTGGTTCGCCGCGATGTGGACCTGGCGCGCAAGGTTTTGATGAGCGATGACAAGGTGGACCACTACCGCGATCAGATTTTCCGCGAATTGCTGACCTACATGATGGGCGATTCGAGCGTGGTCTTTCCGGCGTTTGAACTGATCCTGGTTGCGAAAAATCTGGAACGCATCGGCGACCATGCCACCAATATCGCCGAGGACGTGATTTACATCGTGCAGGGCCAGGACGTACGGCACCCTGCCGTAGACCGCCGTTAAACGCGTGCAGGTCGTGGCACGCGCCGCTTCCAAACTAGAGCCAAGACCGACGCAGCCAGACTCCCTATCGACGTAGCTCCGCCGATCGTGCGGTCGTGGGTGCGCGCAAAGTCGATGTGCAACTCCGACCTGCCGGCAGGCACAGGAACCATCATCTGTCTGGTCCCGTTCGGATGCCATGGCTGGACAGCGGATCCATTTACCGAGACTCGCCATGCCGGATAGTCCAACAACTTCAGAACCACATTGCCAGGTTTTGCGGTCACTACGCGGATTGCCCGGTGCTCGGCGCTCCATTTCTGGACGATCAGTGTCGCCTGGTTATGATTGAAGACATCGGTTCGAGAACCGAGCATTTGAGCACGCGGCTGTTTCTGCGGGAGGTTCGTGCGGTCGTCGCCGATGGGATCGTATTCGTCGGTTCCCTCGAATCCGACGCCATCCTTCATGGCGGCTTCGAGCGCCGGCATGTCTTCCGTGTCCCACCAAGCATGCTTCACCAGATAGTGCGCCGTGACGACGATGGCCAGCGTTGCGGCAAGCAGCCACAGCCAACGCAACCAGCCGTACGCGGTGGCTGCAGTGAAAATCACCGCGCACAGAGCCAGGATGGACATACAACGCCAGGGAAATTGTACAAACTTTAGCTCCGGCAGATAGCGCCACAAAACCGCCGTAACGGGCAGCATCATCAGAATTGCAGCCGCGCCCAGCGCGCCTGTCGGCACGAAGAATCCCCAATCCCGCCCGGAAGCGCCGGCAAAATATCTTCTCCACGTGGCAACTACGGTCGCCGCGAACCAGAGAATCAGCAGCACCGCCAGATTCGACGCGATGCGGTTAAAGGCGTCGTGGTCCGCGTCCGCGGTTTTGGCATACAGGAAATTTTCCCCTGGCATCAGACCTCCAGCGAGCGCTCCCGAGATGTTGACCCAGCGTTGTTCGTACAACGCAGGAATTAGATAGAAGGATGCGAACGCAAAGCCCAGGCTGATGCCGGCCGATCCGCTCGCCAGCGGCACGAAAGTTCGTTGCCACGCGGCCGAGAGCGCGAAAAGCAGTGCAACGCTGTACGTTGCGATCACACCGGCGGGCGCGTTCGAGAGCCAGACCACGCAGAAGACCATCGCGAAAAGGAAGATCTTGCCGAAACTGTCCCGCTCTTCGCCAGGAAGAACCCGAGCCAAGCGCAGTGTCGCGAGCAGGAGCAACGGAAAGAAAGCTATGGCGAGAAGCTCCGCAAAGTCGCTTCGCAGATAAATGATGAGCAATGCATAGGGATTTGCAGCGAAGCAGGCAGCGCCAAAAAACGCTCGGAACGATGAATCCACCAGTTTTCGCAAGAGTAGGTAAGCGGAAAGCCCGGCGAAAGTTTGCACGCAAACGATAAAAACGACGTCGACCGCTTGCCAGCGAACGAAAGTTCCGAGCAGCGCTCCAAAGAGCCACGAGAGCGGCGGATAGAAAATGAAGCGCGGCTCGCCATAGCCGAAGTTGGCCCACTCCGTCCAGCGTGGAAACAAAACACCTTGCTTCCACTGACCGGCGGCGTCGAGCCACGAAGCCAGGTGAAACGCAACGTCATGGCCGGATGCACTTCCCAGGTGGAAAAACGGGGCTACCACTGCAAGTGAAACGCCGAGTGATAGCAGCGTCGCGAATCCCCATTCGCGCAACGGATGTTTGGATGGACTTGTCGGCGGAGAGAGAGGCGAATCGCTCATCTGGTCGTCAAGGCGATTGTAACTGGAATGCGATTCCTTTCGCGATTCAACCGTTGCCGGACTGATTCCCGAGTTCGCGCGCCAAATAAATCAGCTGCCCGACGTGATGATAGGCGTGGCCTGCGCACCTCAGGAAAATGGCAAAGCGCTCTGTCGATTCCGGTTCGCGCACCGCGGAATACGGCTTTAGCCAATCTTCTGCGGACTGCTTTTGAATCGTGTCTATCACCAGCGCAATCACCTGATCGAATGCCGCCAGAACCTCCGCTTTGGGTCGCAACGCGGATTCGGTGAACTCGCGGTCACGGTCCCGCACGTAGCCCGTCTCAGCGACTCGTGCGCCAATGTAGTAATTCAAGTTGCCCGTCATGTGGAGCAGCAGGTGGCCAACACTGTTGCCGTGCTCAAACGGTCGCTGCCAGAACTGTTCCTCGTTAAGCGAGTCCACCCAATGATGCGTCTGGTCGCGCACCATCTGGTAGTACTCCGCAAGATCTATCGCGATGACTTCCGTCAGGTCCTTCATGCTTCTTTCCCCGAAGAATCCGAATAAACGCTCAGTGCGGTTTTTCGTTCTTGTAGATCACGCCTTCCTTCATCACGAAGATGACATGTTCTGTCTGCCGGATATTCTTGACCGGATCGCCCGGAACGGCCACCACGTCGGCCAGCTTTCCCGCCTCGAGCGTGCCGATCTTGTTGGCGAGGCCCAGCAGGTCGGCATCGTTTGAAGTTCCCGCCTTCAGCGCGTCGATGGGCTTCATGCCCAGATCCACCATCTGGTGAAACTCTTCGGCATTGCGCCCGTGCGGGTAAACAGCGGCATCCGTTCCGAGAGCAATCTTCACGCCCTTGGCAACCGATTTTTGAAAAGCCTGATGTACGTGCGCGATTGCGTCCTCAGCCTTCACTTTGATCGCCGGCGGCATCGCCACGCCCTTCTGGATTTGTTCGGACAGTCCCTGGGCCGCCATCAGCGTCGGCACGTAGTACGTGCCTTTCTGCTTCATCATGTCGAGCGCTTCGTCGTCGAGAAACGAGCCGTGCTCGATCGAATCAATCCCCGCGCGAATCGCCCGCTTCGCTCCTTCGGCGCCGTGCGCGTGCGCGGCCGCTTTGAGCCTCAGAGCGTGTGCTTCATCCACAAGCGCGTCGAGTTCCGCTTGCGTGAGTTGCGGTGTATCCACCGCGTCGGCAAGTGAAAGCACGCCGCCGGTGGCGCATGTCTTGATGACCGTCGCGCCGTATTTGTGAGCCAGGCGAACTGCGCGCCGCGCCTCGTCGGCACCATTGACCACGCCCTTTTCGGGGCCGGTCTCTGGACCAACGGCTCCCTCGCGCCAGCCGGTGTCGTCACAGTGTCCTCCCGTCGCGCCGATTGCGTGCACGGCCACCAGCATTCGCGGGCCCGGCACTACCCCACGATTGATCGCATTGCGCAGTCCGGCATCCAGGTAGTGCTCGGAGCCGACGTCTCGTACGGTCGTGAACCCTGCCATCAGCGTGATTCGCGCGTTGACGCTGGCGTCCAAGGCCATTTCTGGGATCGGCTTCCTCAGCCCGTCCAGAGTCGCCTTTGCGTAGTCTTCGCTGTACGCCATCGTCAAATGCGTATGCGCGTCGATGAATCCCGGCAGCAGCGTGGCATCGCCCAAGTCGATCACTTCGGCGTCTTCCGGAGTTTTCGCACCGGCTCCAACCCCCACGATCCTGCCGTCTGTAACCACCACGACTCCAGGCGACGCGAGTGCGTCGCTTTTTCCGTCGAAGACGTGCGCAGCCTTCAGTACGTACGACTTCGGCGTCTTGTTCTGCTGGCCGTTTGCCGGTATCAGACCCAACCCGCACCCTACGACCAGCACGATGAACCTGCGCATCATTTCTGTTTCCTCCGGTAACGAAAAAATCCGAACGCCCAAAATAGCCTCTCAGGCGAAAATGTCAAGGCTGCCGAAGCCTTCCTCCTTGCGACACGCGAATTCTGAATCAGCTTCATGCAAAGAAATCCTCGCCAGGACGCCGTAAGTTTGGTTACTATTTCACGCGAGCTGAGAAATAGGGATGTAGCCTACCAGCCAGGGAAACCCATCCTCCCGCACCTGCTTCCCCGAAGCGCCGACAGCCCTACGTCTGTGTGTCTTTACCGGAGCTCCCATGGGCACGAGAGCCCACAACTCACGCTCTTTCTTCGGTTATCGCTGGCCTGCCATTCCCCGCGACGATCTCCTCCGCCGCCGCATGTTCCGAACGATTTCGAGCGTAGTGATGGTGGTGGTCCTGAGTATCTTGCTTGCTGGGATGATCGTTTACACTTCGAATCCCGGAAGCTTCATTCCCGCTGCCAGGTGAACCTGCCTGCTGAACGGATCCCGCCTCGAGCGCGGCGCGACTCCCTGAGCATTGCCTCTAGTTCAAGAATCAGTAAAATGGAAGCGAAATGTTCCAGGCAAAGCGCGCTGATCCGGAACTCCTGCGGCGATATCGGTCGCAGGATGGCGACACGATCGAATCGATCTCCGCGGAACGCCCCCTACTGCTGGTCTTTCTGCGGCATTTTGGTTGAACCTTCTGCCGCGAGGCGGTCGCCGAGCTCGCCAATCTTCGTCCGCAGATTGAGACGAAAGGCCCGCGCATCGCATTTGTGCATCTGGGTACCGAAGAACGCGCCGCCAAATTCTTCGCTCCCTACAAACTGGACGACCTGCCCAGGTTTGCCGATCCCGATGGCAAGCTCTACGAAGCGTTTGGCCTCACGCGGGCCGAGTTGCGCCAGTACCTGAATCGCGAAAGCATTTATCGGATGTTAAGGTCCTGGCTCGATGGCAATTTCGCAATTCTTCCGGCCGGAGACGTTCAGCGCATGCCGGGTGCATTTCTGTTGCAAAATAACCAGATCAAGAGCTCGTTTCGTCACAAGCTGATTTCCGACCGCCCCAACTATCTCGATCTCGCCTCTGCTGCGTGAGTTGCCTGCAGTCTTGCGCGAAGCCGCCGACTTGCCGCACGATATTCACCTTGCCCCCAGGCCGTATAGGGTGTTCGGTAGCGGAATCCGTTCAGCGTTCCCGGGAGAATCGCGCGGAATGTCCACCAGTCCGGATGTGTTGATTGTTGGCGCGGGGCTTGCCGGGCTCGCGTGCGGACGCCATCTTGCCGACGCAGGAGTTTCGTTTCAGATTCTTGAAGCTTCCAACGGAATCGGCGGACGGGTCCGCACCGATGAATTCGAGGGATTTCTGCTAGACCGTGGTTTCCAGGTCTTACTCACCGCCTATCCAGAAGCGCAGCGCACCCTCGACTATCACTCGCTTGAATTAAGAAAATTTGCTCCCGGCGCGCTTTCCTGGTTTGCCGGGCGCATGAACAAGCTGGTCGATCCCTGGCGCACCCCCGGCGCCTGGACGGAAGCGTTGCGCTCTGAATTCGGCGGATTCTTCGACAAGCTGCGCATCCTTCGGCTCCGCTCGCGGCTTCGTGGTTCCTCCATCGAACAGATTTTCAAGCGTCCGGAGCGTCCCACAAAAGACGCGCTCGTCTCGGCTGGATTCTCCGAAGAATTCATTCACCGCTTCTTTCGTCCGTTTTTCGGCGGTATTCTCCTCGATGGCGACCTGAAATCCTCCAGCCGCATGTTTGAATTTGTCTTCAAAATGCTCTCGGAAGGCGACACTGCAGTGCCGGCCGGGGGCATGGGAGCGATCCCCGCTCAGCTCGCTTCGCACCTTCCTGCGGATTCCATTCGTCTGAACGCCCGTGCTGAATCGCTGCACGAAAACGAACTGATCCTTACCGGCGGGGAATCCTTGCGCGCGCGGGCCATTGTTGTGGCCGCCGACGGCCCGGCCGCGGCGCATCTGGTGGGCGAGGCCGAGCCCGCTTCTCGCAGCGTCACCTGTTTCTACTTTTCCGCCGACCAACCACCGGTAGCGTGTCCCTTGCTGGTCTTGAACGGAGACGGCGCCGGGCCCGTCAACAATTTCGCCGTCATGAGTCAGGTCGCGCCGTCCTACGCGCCGCCCGGAAAATCGCTCGTCTCCGTCACGGTTCTCGGCACGCAACAACTCACCGACCAACAGCTTGGCGGCTTCATCATCGCACAGATGAAAAACTGGTTTGGACCGGCCGCCGGCTCTTGGCGGCATCTGAAGAGCTATCGCATTCCGCACGCTCAGCCGCAGCAATTTCCTGGTGCCCTCGAACCGCCACAGCGCCCCGTGCGGGTCCGCCCAGGAATCTATCTTTGCGGCGATCACCGCGACAACGCTTCGATCAACGGGGCGATGTTGAGCGGGCGTCGCGCTGCAGAAGCGGTCCTCCGAGACCTCTCGCGTTGATTCCCCTCTTGCGGCGATCATTCTCGTTCCAAGGGGGTCAGCGCGGCCGGCAATTCCGATCGCGTCCGCGCCCGCCAGGCAAACAATCGTCGCGACGCCAGCAAAATTCCCGTGTACACCAGGAATGCGCCGCCGAGCGACGCGGCCCCGGCAATCGCTTGCCCGATGACCCCAAAGGCTTCGCCCGTGTGCGTGAATCGCATCCAGGTGCGCCAGCGCCGCCCTCGGCTGTTGCTTCTGAAGGGTTCCCACCGCACTTCATCACCGGAGTTTCGGCGCAAGACAAGTTGTGCGCGCTGGTCGGGACGTCCGCCTTCCCCGGCATCGATCGTAAAAGCCGCGTTCGCATCTGCCGGCGCGGGCAGACGAAAACTGATGGTCCGCCATCCCGCGGCCCTTTTCTCGGCACGGGCACACAACAGATTCAGTTCCTCCGGATCGAGCGCTCCGGCGCCGGTTTGCCTCACGCCCAAATTCGCGGATGGCACCGGACTTCCGCTGAAGCGATACACCAGATTGTTCGCCCAGCCATACGACATCCCAACCGAACACGCGACAATCACGATCAGCGGCGCGCAACTCCAGAAGCCAATCGTATTGTGCCAATTGAAGTCGCGGGCCTTGCCTTCCAAGCCAGCGCGAAACCATGTCACGGCCCTTAAGGAATTTAGAGACCAGCTTCGCGGCCGCCACAAATAAAACCCGCTGCGCGCCAGAAACAAGAAAAGCAAATTCGCAGCACCCGTTACGGACCGCGCCATGGGCCTCCATCGACCGCCCGCCGCCAGCCACCGGTGCACTCCCTCCACGCTTCTGAAGAAACCGCGTAGAGCGACCGCTCCCTCCCCCAATCGCTCGCCGTTGTAGGGATTCACGAAAACCGTGCGCTCCCGTCCAAATCCGATTTCTACCGTCGAACCATACCCGGCGTGCCAGATCACGGATGTCGGCGCGCCCGACTCTCCTCGAAGCCCTCGGGTGAGCAACGTTCCTACGGGTTGACGCACGTCGCCCCCCGCCGGCCTGACGTGCCAGACACCTTGTTCCGCCCAGTGGGTAATCTGCTTTTCGAAAAAACACTTGCGAACGAACATGGGCCGGCGGCGCCGCTCTAGGCTTCCGCCCAGCGCCGCATCAAATTGTGGTAGATGCCGGTTAATTGAACCACGGGCGAGTCCTCGAGCGGCGCGCGGTTCAGCTTCTGAATCGCCACGTCCAGATCGAAAAGCAACGTACGCTGGCCGTCGTCGCGCACCATGCTTTGAATCCAAAAAAATGAAGCAATGCGCGCGCCACGCGTCACCGGGCGTACGTGATGCAGGCTTGTCGAGGGATACAACACTAAATGGCCGGCCGGCAGCTTCACGCTGTGCACTCCATAAGTGTCTTCGACCACCAGTTCGCCGCCGTCATATTCCTCGGGCATCGCGAAAAACAGAGTTGCGGAAAGGTCCGTGCGGATCTGATGTCCGGTCCCGGGCACCTGGCGAATCGCGTTGTCGACGTGCGTTCCAAACGACTGGCCGCCCGCATAGCGATTGAAGAGTGGAGGGAACACCCGCAGCGGCAAAGCGGCGGAGATGAACAGAGCATTCTGACCGAGCGCGTGGAGGATCATTTCGCCGAGTTCCTGCGCCGCGCCGCTTCCTTCCGGCAATTGCTGATTGTTCTTGGCCTGCGCGGACTGACGGCCCGCCGTAACCTTGCCATCCACCCATTCGGCGCTGTCCAAAATCCGGCGCGCCCGCTTCACTTGCTCGGCCGACAACACTTCCGGAATTGCGAGTAACATTCCTCAAATCCTTCCGTTCCTAAAATTTGAAATTCAATCCAACCAGCGCAGTGAATCCCGCCCCGGGCACGATGTGCGCCGGATGGATTTCATCGAAGTATTTGCGGTTCGCCAGATTGTAGAGATTCACCTGCAAGTTCACACCTTCGCCGAGCGGGTGGCTCGCCATCGCATTAAACAGCCAGTAGCTGGGAATTTGTTTTACGAGGCCGGTAGCCGGATCGGTAGGCACCGTTGTGCTCGCCGTGCGGGAATCGACGAATTGCGATCCGCCTCCCGCTGTGAATTTCCACGGCAGCTCAAAGGTCGACCACAGGTTGAACGTATTTTTCGGCACGTTCGCCAGTTGTGCGCCGACCGCTGGTCGATAGAACTGCGAGCTCACCAGCTTTCCGTCCAAATACGCGTAGCTTGAAAGCACCTGCCACCGGTCCGTGATTCTTCCCGTAACGGAGACCTGCAGGCCGTTCACGCGCTGCTCTCCAGCAAGGACATTCAGCAGCGGGTTGTCGGGATCCGGTTCTCGCGCGTTCAATTTTTCCGTGCGGAATACCGCCCCTTCGAGCGACAGCCGCCGCGACGGGAAGTCCCACTTCGTGCCCGCTTCAAACGTGCGATTTTTCTCCGGCGGCAAATTTGCGTTGCTCGCACTCAGCGAAAGCGATTCCGCCGAAGGATTAAACGACGTGCCATAATCGAAATAAATGCTGCCGAACGATTTCGGCTTGTACACAACCGCCGCGCGGTAGCTTGGCTGCTGATCGACGCGGTGAAAAGAGCCGATCGGCGCAACGGATTGGTCGTAGCCGGTATCGAACCGATCCCACCGGATGCCGCCCACCAGATTCCACTGCCTGTTGAGCTTCACCGTGTCCACCGCATAAGCCCCAAAGCTGATTGCCAGCGCGTTCGCGTTCGAGGAGACCGTCGCCGTGCCCGCGAACGCCTGGCTTTCGTCTGGATTCAGCAAACTCGTCCCGGGGACTCCGCTCCATGCGAGTCGCCTCGGCGAGGACGTCTCTCGCCCACCCTCCAGTCCGGTCACCACGGTATGTTCGGCAAAGCCGGTTCGAAACCGCAAAGTCAGATCCAGCTGATCGTTCAGGGAAGTCTCCAGGCTCTTTACCGCGATCTGGTTTCGGTTTACCGAGATTTCTTCTAGTGGCGTGTCGAGCGTCGGCGTTCCGCTAACCCGCGCCTCGGTGATCTGCACATCGCGTTTGTAGTGCCCGTATCGCACCTGATTCCGCAGCGTGATCGAGCCTGTGAAATCGTGTTCTGCCTTAACCGTTGCGATATCCACGTCGGTCTTCAAATAGTTTCCGTGAGGAAACCCGTAGTAGCTGCTTCGCTCTACCGGCGCCGGCCCGTTGAACAGCCACGGCACGCCGTAATCGGGATTGTCGTCGGCTTGTTGATGGTAATAGCTGAGGGTAAGCCGCGTGGTCGTTCCCAATCCGAACCCGAGCGACGGCGCTACGCCAAATCTCCGGTTTTCCGCGATGTCCCTATCCGCTACCTGCGAGTCGTGCGCCATCACGCTCAATCGGAACGCCGCCATTTGGCCGAGCGGCTGATTCACGTCCGCGGTCATCCGGCGCGTCGAATCGCTGCCAAATTGCACGGTTCCGGTGATGAATTTGCGCGCCTGCGGAGTCTTGCTCTCCTGATTCACGACGCCGCCTGTCGATCCCCGTCCGAACGTCGCCGACGTCGGTCCCTGCAGCACGTCAATCGTTTCGTAATTGAACGGATCGCGGTAGTAGCTTCCGAAATCACGGATTCCATCCAAAAAGATGTCGTTTCGCGCAGAAAAGCCGCGGATCGTCAGATTGTCGCCCTGCGCGCCACCTTCTCCTGCTGCCAGGCTGATTCCCGCGACATTCCGCAGCGCATCGCGAAGCGTGTTCGCGCCTTGCTGCCCGAGAGTCTGCTGGTCGAGCACGCTGATCGTTTGCGGCGTATCCCTTACCAGCTCGGTATACTTTTCTGAAGCGACCATCGGCGCTCTGTCCGCCGACACTTCCACCGTGCTCGTCACACCCGCAAGTTGAACCGTCACCGTGCCCGCAGAAGCGAACCGGTACGTGGCTCCGCTTTCGGCCAGCAGAACTTTCAATGCCTGCTCGGGCGTGTACAACCCTGCGGCTCCCTTCGACGCCAGCCGGCGAATCCCGTCTTCTGCAAACTTCACGCTGATACCGGTAATTCGTTCGAACGCCGCAAGCGTTTCCTCGAGCGACCCGCCATCGATCGCGAACCGGCGCACCACGAGCGCCTGCTGCCCTGCCGCGCCGTCGTCACCAGCCGGAAATTCCGCGACCGGGCAGCCTACCGCCACCTTCATTGCCCCCAGCGCCGAGTACGCCACCAGCGTGCCCATGGCCATCCACCGGTACGTCACGGGCCAGCGGTCCGTACCGATTGTTGAAAGCCTTACCGGGAGTTCCTTGCGGCTCACACAACCCCTCCGTCGAGAATCTTCTGCAGGTGCTTCAAAAAGAGCCGCCAAGAGGCGAAAACCGCGGCGCTCTTGCTGCTCGAGATCTTTTCAGTTGCAACATATTTGCAACTAACGATCACAGCCTGATCTTTCCGGAAGCGCCTGTCAACCAATCGGACTTAAATGGTCGGATTTCGCCACCGAGCGGTGAATATCAGACTTAAATGGTCGCATATCCCGCCAATGCGTCCATGCTTCCCCTTCGGCTGGGTCCGATTTCTTTCGCCTACCGCGTTCATCGGAGCTTAAAGAAAATGGCGGGAACCGAGCATCAGCGATCAACCCGTTCGGCCGGCAGCGACAGAACACGTTTGAAGCAGCAGAATTTTTCACAGTCGCTAGACTTTTTGTTTCAACGTGAAACAATTTTCCACAAAGTTTTTCTCATCGGTCCTTTCGTACTATTGACCATAGAACTGGCCGTACGGACACTCGATCATGGCCCGTTACGCGGAGTTTCTTGGGCGTTTCGTTGACGTTCAATATCGCGCCGGGGATATCTGCCTTCCCGCTTCCGGCACCTTCGTTGGAGATTCAGGCCGGTCCGTTTTCCTCGAACAGCATTACGAGCAGCACGGCCAGCTAAAAAATTTCAGGTGGGAAATTCCCTACCAGTGCATCATTCGCCTGGAGGAAGCAGAAGCTCTCCCGAAACCTGAGCCTTCCGTGCTGGCGCAAGCCGATGAAGTCTCCGCTTCGCCTGATCACGCTTTGCAGGCGAAGGCCGCGCACGCAAGTGGCAGCCCAGCGCTTCTCCCCATGGCTCAGCGGCCCAAGACCGCCTGAACCCGGTCCTCGCCGCTCGTTTCGCCGGAAAAATTCCAATCGCCCGAATGGCTTGTCTCGGTTTCCTTCGTCATGCCGCGTCTCTGCGTTAGACTAACCGCTCGTCCGGGTTTCAGCTTTTCATTCATTGCGGGGAGGCAATCGTGCCGCAACCTACTGTCAGCCTGATTGGACTTGGCCTTATGGGTCGTCCCATGGGCCACAACCTGCTCAAAGCAGGGTTTCCGCTCGTCGTCTGGAACCGCACCGCCTCCCGGGCGGAGTCGCTCGTCGCGGCCGGGGCTCGCCTCGCCGCTTCTCCCAAAGAAGCTGCCGCAGCCGCCGACCTCCTCCTCACCATCGTCAGCGATCCGCCCGCGCTCGAAGAAGTCTTGTGGGGCGCTGATACGAAAACCGGAGGAGCTTTCGCGTCCGTCAGGAAGGGCGCCATTTACATCGACTCGAGCACGGTCTCTCCGGCACTGGCGCGCAAAGTTTCCGCTGCCTCTGCTTCTGCCGGTGTGCGCTTTCTCGATGCGCCGGTCACCGGTGGCACCTGGGGCGCGGAGAAGGGCGAACTTCTCTTCATGATTGGTGGCGAAGCTGCCGACGTTGACGCCGCGCGACCCGTTCTCTCCGCCATGGGCAAGAAGATTTTCCACGTGGGCCCCAGCGGCGCCGGGCAGACCATCAAGCTCGCCATGAACCTGCTCCTCGCCCTCGAGGTCGACGCCTTCGCCGAAGCTCTGGCCCTGGTCACCGGCGCCGGTTTCGCCGGAGAACGACTTGTCGAAGTCATGCAATCCAGTATGGCCCGCTCCGGCGTCCTCGACGTCAAAGCTCCGGTGATGCTGAAGGGTGACTACACTCCGAGCTTTCCTCTTCGCCTGATGCACAAGGATCTCAGCCTGGCGCTCGATCTCGGCAATCAACTCGGCATTCCTCTGCCCGCCGCCGCAGCTGCCCGCGAAACCTATAACTCCGTCAAAGGGCAATCCAAGGACGACCTCGACTACGCAGCGGTAATGAAATTCTGGAAAAAATAGCCTCTGGCTCGCGCCTTGATTCCCGTTTTCTTCGAACGAAACGGAAGGTATCCTTCCGCTATGGGATCGCCGCAACCTTCGACCGGCGGGGCGGTTCAATGGCTTCTCGAGGGAGACCCGGCCATTCGCTGGCAGACCTTGCGGGATTTGGTCGAAGCGGAAGGACGCGAAGTTGAACGCGAGCGCAGAAAGGTCGCACACGAAGGCTGGGGCGCTCGCCTTCTCGCCAGGCAGGATTCTGCGGGCACGTGGGCGGGCCGACAAGCCTCCGACGGCGGGCTCTATTCACCCAAGTGGACCTCAACCTTCTACACCATGCTGCTGCTTCGCGACCTCGGTTTGCCGCCCGGCAACCGGCAGGCGCGAAAAGCCTCGAAGCTTCTCCTAGACAAGGGGCTGCAACGCGATGGCGGTCTCAACTACGGCGTCTGGGCGAAATGGACAGGCCAAAGCGAAACCTGCGTCACGGGGATGGGCCTTTCGATCCTGTCGTATTTCGAATACGACGATAAGCGCCTCGACACCCTGGCGGGTTACTTGCTCGAGCAGCAGATGTCCGACGGCGGCTGGAATTGCCAGCGCCCAAAAGGCGCAACCCACTCCTCAGTGCACACGACGATAAGCGCGCTTGAGGGTTTGCGATATTACGAGCTGCACCGCGGAGGAAAACTTCGGGCGGTGCGCGCTGCGCAGGCCTGCGGCCGTGAATTTCTCCTGAAGCACCGGCTCTTTCGCTCCCATCGTACCGGTGAAGTCATCAAGCCTGCATTCGTTCGCTTCGCCTTTCCGCCCCGCTGGCATTACGACATCCTTCGCGCTCTCGACTATCTGCAGGCGGTTCATGCGCCTCGCGACCCGCGCCTCGCCGACGCTATCGGCATCGTCCGAAGCAGCCAGCGCGAAGACGGCCGCTGGCCGCTTGAGCACGCACACAAAGGAAAAACCTATTTCGAACTGGAACGCCTCGGCGCGCCCAGCCGCTGGAATACTCTTCGCGCGCTGCGCGTCCTCGACTGGTGGGAACGGAAATCCTGAGGGTCCGGTCGGAAGCCTGCCTGAACCACACTGAATCGGTGCTGCTTTCCTCAGCCCTTCTTCCCGTCGGCATACTTCTCCGCACCCATGAAGTGCAGCGACACGTACGGCTCATCTCCCACCACCCAACTGTCATGCCCGGCCCCGATGTAAAATACGTCTCCCGCGCGCATCTCGATTACCCGGCCGTCATCCATCGCCGCCGTCGCGCATCCTGACACGACCATCCCCACATGCTCGACCATGCAACTTTTCGCGCCCGTCGCCGCCCCCACGTCGACCGACCATTTCCATCCCGGCTCATAGGAAGCCCGCCCGATCGTCATCCCTCCCACCTTCACCAGCTCAAATCTCCCCTTCTCAAACACCCGCACCTCGTCCGGCTCTTCAAACCTCTTCAGAATCGCTTCGAGCATCCTCGTCCTCCCTTTTCGGGGGCTAAAAAGAGCATCGCCGTTCGATCACGTCCGGTCGAGAAACGAATGGACCAGCATGGCGCCGCGAGCTCCCGGAAGTCTCTTGAACACGCCGTCCGGGAACTTCTCCGGAATCAGGAGTTGTGAACCTGCTTCAAGAAGGGACTCTAACCCTCTCTTGAATCAACGGTACAAGAAGAGGGGGAGGGCCCTCACGGCTTTGCGGTCGGCGAGAAAAACCCGATCGGCAAATCCCGAGCCGTACGCAATCCCGCCGGAGCGTCGAGAATCACCGGAATGGAATTCACCGCCACCGACGCCGTCGCAATGTCGCCATGCGAACCGCCAGGAATCGTCAAACTAATGTTGGGATGTCCCGTCAGGGTCACCGTGTCCGCCGGTTCCTTCGCCCCCACGTACATCTGCAGCTCCAAGTAGATGACTTCCTTGCCGCCCGAAAGGCCGCGCGCAATCTGGTGCACGCCCGCCGCTTGTCCTGCTTCCACCGTCAGATATTCAGTCTCGGCGCGCTCCGTTGCGACTTTCGGGTCGATCGTTTCAGTAATTTGGTCCACCGCAAGGCCCAAGCTGTCCGCCACCATCGCCACCGATTCCGGCAGACCCACGTGCTTGATCACGCCTTCAGCAACTTTCGCGCGGAATTCCTCCACACTCATTCCTGCTCCGATTTTTCTCTGCAGGGGCAAACGGCGTTTCGATGCGTCAACAATCCGCAAAGCCTTGGCATGTTCAATCCGTTGCGAGACCGCCGCCAGCGTAATCACCAGCTTGTCCATCACAAATCCCGGATTGACGCCCGTGCCCACCAATGCCACGCCCCAGTCTTTCGCTTCCTTGTCTATTCGCTCCGCCAGCTCCGGATGCGTGCGATAGGGATAGGACAACTCTTCGCAAGTGGAAACCACGCACGATCCAGCTTTCAAACATTCGATCAGCTGGTCGGTAACTTTTTCCAGCGAGGAAGAAGTGGCGTGCATCACAATGTCCGCCGCCTGCGAAAGGACTTCTTCTGAGTTGTCGGAAATCGCCACTCCCCACGGCGCGTCACTGGCTCCCAGCACTTCGCCCAGGTCGCGCCCGACCTTCGCAGGATCTTTGTCAATCGCGCCGACAATTTCAATCGACTGCTTTTCGCGCAACAACTTGACAATGGAGGCGCCAATCGGCCCAATACCATACTGAATCGCGCGTATCTTCTTTTTCACCGGACTCTCCGTCTTCGCAATTGTGAAGCTTTGCGCTCACAGCTGAATTTTGGCGCGTCGCGAAACCTCTAAGATAAAGGATTCAGCGTGTGCAGGCAAACAATTCGCGATACGCGCCGCGCGGCTCATGCGCTTCTCTCGGCCGGCGTAACAGGGAAGGCAGTATGGGGAAAAGATCTGCGCTGGCGCGTCGCCGCCAGAAGGATTCATAATGTCGTTGACCCCGACGGCCCCTGCCCGGTCTCCATCACTGGAGGCAGGGTCAACACCTGGAGGTGCACAGTGCCAGCACGCAAACTCGCCGACGAAGAAATCAACAAGCTGCTCAGCCGCCTGCCGGGTTGGCGCGTGATGAACGGCAAGCTCCACAGGCAATACGAGTGCAAGGATTTCAATGCAGCCTTCGGCAACATGACCCGGGTGGCGCTGATCGCCGAAGCGATGAACCATCATCCCGAATGGTCCAACGTGTGGAACCGCGTCAGTTTTGAGCTGGTCACGCACAGCGTGAAAGGCATCAGTGATCTGGATTTTGTGCTGGCCGAAAAAATCGAGGAGATCTTTTCTGCCCAGGCCGTGAGCCGCGCGACCTCAGGAACATGATCGGAGCGCACCAGCCGCAAACGAAATCTCGCGCACGATGGATCACGATTTTCCGCTGGGTAGCGGCGCTCGCTGTTTTTGCAGTCCTTTTCCACTTTCTCCCAGTCGCTCCGCTTCGCACGGCTCTGTCGCAGGTCCCTCCGATTCGATTTGTAATTATCCTGATTGCTTATTTGCTCGCCCATGCGGTGGGAATCCTCAAATGGCGCTTGGTTGTGAATACCGCGGGCTCGCAGTTGGACTTCCCGACCAGCGCGCAGTGCTATCTCGGCGGTTTATTTGGAACGCTGTTTCTTCCGTCCATCATCGGTGGCGATGTGGTTCGACTGGCGGTTGGGCTGCGCCGCAGTCCCCGGCCCGCGGCAGTTCTCGCAGGAAATGTCGTGGACCGCTTCCTGGACGTCGTGGCGCAAGGCACACTGGTCTTGATTGGCTTGGTACTGCTACCCGGCTCGCTTCCGGCGCAGTTCAGCGCGTTCGCGCGTAGGATTCTTCTTGTCTTCGGTGCCGCTTCGCTTGCTGTAATTGTCACGCTGATCTTGTTAAGGGAAACGCTCTTTGCGGGGCGCTCGCGACGGTTTCGGCGCACGCTTGCCCGGTCGCGCCGCGCGCTTCGTTCCGTGCGCGCTCGTCCGCAAGTTCTTGTTATCGGTTGGCTCCTCGCGATCCTGATCCAGGCGACGTTCATTCTGCTAAACGCTCTGCTTGCCATTTCCTGCGGGTTGTTTCTTCCGTTGCGCATTTGGCTGTTCGCGTGGCCGCTGGCCAAAATCGCTGCCCTGCTGCCATTGACCCAGGGAGGCATGGGCATCCGCGAAGCGGTGCTGGTGGCCCTGCTCCTGCCCTTCGGCGCTTCTGGCCCCTTGGTGCTCGCATCAGGCCTCGTGTGGGAGGGGATTATCATTGCTGGCGGCCTGGTCGCCGGATTGGTGGCCTTTCGCCTGCGGCGGAGTGGCAGAGACACCCGCTGAGCGTCTCGCTACTCTCCTTGCCTCTAAGACCGTTCTGATCGCGGAAGACGCTATCAGGCCTCGGATACCTGCCGTGCAGCCCCAAAAGACTGGGACGGCTGGTGCGCGATGGGCTGGACAGCGGAGAAGCCCAGCAAGTTCCCGCGTAAAATCGTTGTTTCCTTGAATTTCATCGCCAACGGCAGCTGACGCTACACTAAGGCGTGCCTCCCCTGCTGGAACTGGAAAATGTAACCGTGATTCGCGGCGATCGCGCGGCTCTGCGCGGCGTTTCGCTGCATATTGAAGCGGGAGAACATGTTTGTGTCCTCGGGCCAAACGGCTGCGGCAAATCCACGCTGATCAAGACGATCACGCGCGAATGTTACCCGCTGGCGCAACAGGGATCTGCAATGCGCATTCTGGGCCGCGAGCGGTGGGACATTTTCGAATTGCGGGCGCATCTCGGAATCGTCACGCCCGACTTGCTTAGCTCGTGCACGACGGATTCGACCGGGCGCGACGTTGTGCTCTCCGGATTTTTCAGCAGCACGCGAATTTTCCCGCACCACCATCCCGAACCAGATCATGTTTCACGCGCCGATCGGGCGCTTTCGCGACTGGGAATCGCGCACCTGGCGGACCGCCCGGTCCTCGAGATGTCTTCCGGCGAGGCCAAGCGCACGCTGATCGCGCGGGCGCTGGTCCACGAGCCGCATACCCTGCTCTTTGATGAACCGTCGAATGCGCTCGATATCGCCGCGCAGTTCCAGCTTCGCGATACGCTGCGCGAACTCGCCCGTGCCGGCCTGGCGATCCTGCTGGTCACGCATCACGTCAGCGAGATTATTCCCGAGATCGAGCGCGTCATCCTGCTGCAGGAGGGAAGAATCCTCGCCGATGGCCCGAACGAACGCGTCCTTACCGAAGAGAATCTAGGGAGGCTGTTCGGCGTCGGCGTCCGCTTGTATCGGCACGACGGATTCTTCCACTTGTACTAGATAATCCCTACGACCCTTCCGTAGCGCGTTTACTGCAAACGCCCTAATGCCGAACGCACCGAGAAGTAGTGTCTTAGCTGAAGGCCTCGAGCCCCGGCTGCGAATTCCATGAAGGGTCCCTTTTCGAGAGACTCAGAAATCTCCCGCCCGCCCAACCACAAGAAACGGAGCATGCCGATGAAAACGATCCTAAGCACGACGTTGGCGTTGGCCATCGCAGGTTCGCCGCTGCTTGCCGGTCAGGAACCGGAGACTGAAAAGGATAAGCAGAAACAGGAACAGCCCAAGAAGCAGCCGCCGAAACCGCAGCCAAGGCCGAATCCGGAGCCGCAGTCCGAGGACCAACCCCAGCCTAAGCCGGACAAGCCAAAACCGAAACCAGCACCACCGCCAAAGGAAAAACAAGACCAAAAGCAGGAACAACAAACGCAGAAAGAACGGCAAAAACAGCAGGAAAAACAGCAGAAGGAGCAGGCCAAGGAAAATCCGAAGACGCAGCAACAACAGCATCCGACCGCCGACTCAAGCCGGCAGACCCCCCAGCGCGCCCAGGGCAAAGGCCAGAAGATTCCCCAGGAGAAATTCCGGGCTAATTTCGGCAGGGAGCACCGGTTTCGCCTAGCACGCCGCGACGATCGCCGGTTCCAGTATGGCGGCTACTGGTTTGAAGTAGTGGAAGTTTGGCCGGCAGGATGGTCGTTTGATGATGAGTGCTACATCGAGGAAGACGGAGACGACTACTACCTGGTGGACATCCTTCATCCGGAAATTCGAGTGTTCGTAATCGTCGTAGGCTGAAGCGCTCGAGTTCCCGCTCTAGTCCAATGGGCGGAATCCCCTTGTGGTTCCCTGGCCTTTTACTTTGGAACCGGCTTGATCTGAGAAGCGGTTCTAGCCTCCGGGCTTTTCGGTGTCCAATCCTCCGGAGGGAAGGCGATTCGCCAGAACTGCGGGCGGCGTGAGGAAAATTCCAGGCCGATTTCGGCCTTGTTTCCGCGTACCGGACCGAGGAAAGCAACATGGCATTCCTGCTCTTCCTTGGTGGTGTTGTTGCGCAGGGTCAAGAGGCTTCCACTGGTGATCCGTGCCTGAAGCAGCACCAGTGCGCCATGCGCGTTGATCGCCAATGTGTCGGCTTCTTCGTCAAAGGGTTTGCCTTGTGCGTCGACTCCATAGAGTCGAACGCTGACCTGCATCAGGACGCGCTGGCTGCGGCGCCGGGCTCCTGCGTTCGATGGAATGCTGGGAAGTTGGGACATGATCAGCTCTCTTCATTCGACTATACCGCAAGGATCCGGGAGGCGGAGGCGAATGCTGGGAAAGGGTAAACACAAAATACGCGGGCGAAACGAGCGCTGGAAATTTCAAATGCTTCAAATTCGGGCAGACCGTCCGGTCAGGAGCGTTTGTCCATGAGCACATAATCGCGCGTTTCATGACCCAGGTAAATCTGTCGCGGACGCGCGATCTTTTGCTCTGGATCGAGCAACATCTCCTGCCATTGCGCGATCCATCCGGAGGTGCGAGGGATCGCGAACAGCACCGGGAACATGGTCATCGGGAAACCCATCGACTGGTAGATGAGACCGGTATAGAAGTCCACGTTGGGGTAGAGCTTGCGCTTTACGAAGTAATCGTCTTCGAGGGCAATGCGTTCGCACTCCAGGGCAATTTCGAGCAGTGGGTTCTTGCCCATTAGCTCGAAGACTTCGTATGCCACCCGCTTGATGATGCGCGCGCGGGGATCGTAATTCTTATAAATGCGATGTCCAAAGCCCATCAGCTTGGTTTCGCCTGCTTTGACCCGCTTGATGAAATCGGGAACCTTTTGTACCGAGCCGATTTCAAGGAGCATACGCAAAACTTCTTCGTTTGCGCCTCCGTGCAACGGGCCGTAAAGCGCGGCGATTGCCGCGGCGGTTGCCGAATAAGGATCCACGTGCGAGCTGCCTACGCCGCGAATCACATTTGTTGAACAATTTTGCTCGTGATCCGCATGAAGGATGAACAGAATGTCCAGCGCGCGCTCGAGAGTTGGATTGGGGCGGTAGCGCGCTTCGGTCGTGCGGAAAAGCATGTTCAAGAAATTTCCCGGGTAGCTCAACTCATTGTCCGGATACACAAACGGCATCCCCAGCGTGTGCCGGTAAGCGAATGCAGCGATGGTCGGCATCTTGCCGATCAAGCGATAGGTCTGCTTGCGCCGCGATTCTTCGTTCAGAATGTCTTTGGCGTCGTGGTAGAAGGTCGAGAGCGCGGCGATGGTCGAGATCATCATGCCCATGGGGTGGGCGTCGTAGTGAAAGCCATCCAGAAATTTTTTGATGCTTTCGTGGATGAAAGTGTGGTGGCTGATGTGCCAGGTCCAGTCTTTCAGCTGCGACTCGCTGGGCAATTCGCCATGCAAAATCAGATAGGCCGTTTCGAGGTAAGTGCTTTTCTCCGCGAGTTCTTCGATGGGGTATCCGCGGTAGCGAAGGATCCCCTTGTCGCCGTCAATATAGGTAATACGGCTGATACACGCAGCAGTGTTGTTGAACGCCGGATCGTAACTCATCATGCCGAAATCGTTGGCGTCGGATTTGATCTGCCGGAGGTCCATGGCCCTGATGGTCCCGTGCGTGATGGGCACTTCGTAACTCTTCCCGGTGCGATTGTCGGTGACGGTCAGAGTCTCGCGGGACGCGGAAGCGGCCTCAGTTTTTTTCGAATTGGCAGTGGAAGTCAGGGAATCCATCGAACAAGCCTCGCAACAATCCACTATACGCCAAAGGAGGAGAAGGCGGAACCCGCGAGAGGATGCGGGAAAGCGGGGAGGCTGCTGATGGAAGAAAAGAAAGGGTTTAGAGGAGAAGCCTCCTCGAGACGATACGCCTCTTGACAATAGTCGTTATAACGAGTATTATGGTGGCTCTTCGGGAGGCCATGATGATCACGATTCGCAAGAGCAACCAACGCGGGCACGCCGACCACGGCTGGCTCAACACCCGGTTCACGTTTTCCTTTGCGGACTATTACGACCCTGAGCACTCGCGGTTTCGCACGCTGCGGGTGATGAATGATGATCGTATCGCGGGCGGCGGCGGGTTTCCTACACATCCGCACCGCGACATGGAGATTGTTACGTACGTGCTTGAAGGCGAACTGGCACACCAGGACAGCATGGGCAACGGCTCGGTGATCAAGCCGGGCGACGTGCAGTACATGAGCGCCGGAACGGGCGTGGCTCACTCGGAGTTCAACGCTTCCAAAACCGAGCCGGTGCACCTGTATCAAATCTGGATGTTCCCGGACAAGAACGGTCACCAGCCGGCGTACGACCAGAAGAATTTTTCTGAGGAAGAGAAACGCGGCAAGCTGCGGCTGGTGGTCTCGCCGGACGGTAGGGAAGGTTCAGTGAAGATCCGCCAGGACAACGAACTGTATGCCACGATCCTGGGCCCGGGAGACCGTGTGAAGCATGAGCTGAAACCGGAGCGGTACGCCTACGTGCAGGTTCTGCGAGGCAGCGTGAGGCTGAACGGCGAAGCACTGGAGGTTGGCGACGGCGCGGAGGTTTCAGAAGAAAAAGAGCTGGAACTTGCCGGCGTCGAGGACGCAGAGGTGCTGCTCTTCGATCTTGGCTGAGGGGGAATCGCAAGAAACGACCGAAGAAAAGCCCGGCTTATACGGCGGGCTTTTCTCATTTTGCAACTGAATCAGATCAACTGCGTTCGAAACGGATCGCGCTTTAGCTGCGCTTCCAGGCCGGAATCGAAAACAGGACACCGAGTGCGACGGCAATGGCGAGAACAAAAAGACTTTCGGTAAAAGGCAGTTTGGCAGCCATCAAGTAAACGATCCCGCCCGCGAGAAGAAGGCGGATACGGATCGCGCTGAGAAGAAGCGGGTTGGAAAGATTGGCGCGCAAGGCGGCCGAGAGCGGCTCGTTTGCAGCAGGTAGGGTCGTGCGGATACGCCGCATGCGCGGAAGGATCAGCGCGAAGCCCAGCGCGAGCGCCAGGAAAATTCCGATCAAAGTGGCGGGAATCCAACCCTGCTTCATCGCACCGGAAACGGAAGCCAGGTATCCGCCGGACAAGAGCAGAACACCGAGACCGGCGCCGGAAAGCGGCGCGGAAACTTTGAAAACGCGCAACCACGCGCGGACTTGTTCGCCGGAGGTAGCGTTGCGAAACAGCGCAGAAGCGGTCCATTCAATTCCATAGCCGATAAAGAGTGCCAGCGCGCCCGCAAGATGCAAGAAAACAACGATGCTGAAGACGGTCATCGAAACCCTCGGTAACTACAGATGCGGCTGATCCGCTAATGAGTACGCATCCGATGAAAGAAGATTTCACGCCTACCCCGCAGCGTCGGAACGTGCGAATTTAGCCCCGTTTACGCTGGAAGTCCCGCATGAAGCTGGTCAGCGCTTCGACTGCCGCGGGTTCGACCGCGTTGTAGAGTGACACCCGCATGCCGCCAACCGAACGATGGCCCGGCGTGCCGACCAAGCCTGCTGCAGCGGCTTGTTTGCCAAATTCCTTCTCGGCGGCTTCGTCGGGGTGCGTTGCGGCCGATTGTCCGTTTGCGCCCGCCACCCGGAAAACCACGTTCATCAGGGAACGCGAATCCTTCTCGACCGGGCCATGGTAGAAGCCGTTGCTTGTATCGATCGCGTCGTAGAGCAGCTTGGCCTTGGTTTCATTACGCTTCTCTATGCCGGTCAGGCCGCCCTGCGATTCGATCCATTCCATCATCAGACCGACGATGTAAACCGCGAAGGTCGGCGGGGTGTGATAGAGCGATTTTTCCTTGATGTGGGTGCGGTACTGAAAGATGGTCGGCAGGTTCTTGTCGGCGCGTTCGGCAAGGTCTTTGCGCACGATCACGACCGTGGCGCCCGAAGGGCCGAGATTTTTCTGCGCTCCCGCAAAAATCAAGCCGAATCTGCTCACGTCGAGCGGCCGCGAAGCGATGTCTGATGACATGTCTGCGGCAATGGGCACGGCGCCGGTTTCCGGCAAAGAGTGGTACTGCGTGCCCTCAATCGTGTTGTTGGTGCACAGATGCACGTAGGAAGCATCAGGCGAAAAGGAGATTTCGTCCTTGCGGGGGACGCGCGTGAACTTCACCGCTTCCGTCGTTCCTGCAATACGGTGCGCGATGCCCTTTTTTAGCTCGGTCAAAGCCTTCGCGGTCCAGGTACCGGTGTGGAGGACATCCACGGGCCTTCCGGGAACACAAAGATTCATCGGGGCGAGCGTGAACTGCGTGCTGCCACCGCCCTGCAAAAAAATGACGGCATAGTCGTCGGGAATCGCCAGATGCTTTCGCAAGCCGGCTTCCGCAGCCGCATTGATGCTTTCGAATTCAGGCGACCGGTGGCTCATTTCCATCACGGACATGCCGGAGCCGCGCCAATCCAGCAATTCTTCGCGGATGCGCTCAAGAACACCAAGCGGCAGCGCGCTGGGGCCTGCATTGAAATTGAAAACACGATTCACGGACGTGGCGGTAACGCTGGATGACACGATCGAAGTTCCTCTCTCTGACGGGCCAACCAGGCTAGGCCGAAGTGGCGCGTCCTCTCTGGGACCCTGCCCTTGCCGTCAGCACTTCAGAATAACAGAATGATGGCGACCCAAAGTCACACTCTCGTCCGGTTCTTGTGCTAGCGTGAGGCCCGGTCCATGTGAAGAAGGTCTTTGAAGAGGGTTCAAGCCGTCGATCTGCCGCATGATTCGTCGAACAACCGAACCATTCGGCACTTTGGGCTTTCTCGTTTTGGAGTACGCCCTGGCGGGCACGATGCGCGAACAAGGGCCGGACGGACCGATGTCCTCCCCCATCGTTGATCTCCTGTGCGGCGTCGGACGGACATTTCCCGCACCGCGGGATTAGAATTCCTTCGGAGAATACCGGACTATGAATCGAAGAGAATGGATGAAACAAGGCGGGGTTGCGGCGCTCGGCGCGCTCAGCGACCCGCATGTGAGCAAGCTCGCTTGGCCCGCGGCGAAACTGGGCTGCGCGTTCCAGCTCTCCGTGATTACCGACGAAATTACGCAGGACTTCGGCCGCGCACTCGAAGTGGCGGCGAAGGAGTTCGGGCTGGGCTTCGTTGAGCTGCGCGGACTGTGGAACAAAAACATCGTCTCGCTCGACGCCAGCGAAGTTTCAGAGGCCAAGAAGCTGCTCGAGCGGTACGAGCTGAAAGTGACCGACATTGCAAGCCCTCTGTTCAAGGTGGATTGGCCGGGCGCGCCAAGATCCAAATACAGCCCGAAGGGTTCTTCCTACGGCGCGAGTTTTTCGTTTGAACAGCAGGATGAAGTGCTCGAACGCGCCGCAAACATGGCCAACGCATTCGGGACGAACCGCATTCGTCTATTCGATTTTTGGCGGCTGGAGGACGATAAGCCCTACCGCAAAGAAATGGACGAAAAACTCCGCGAATTTTCCGAAAAAGCGGCCAAGCAAAGCATGATCCTGATCCTTGAAAATGAATACGAGTGCAACACGGCGACCGCTCGGGAATCCGCGCGAACCCTTTCCGCCGTGAGGAACAAGAATTTCCTTCTGAACTGGGACCCAGGCAATGCTGCCAGGCTGGGAGACCAGGCCTTTCCCGAAGGTTACGCACTTCTGCCCAAGGAACGGATCGGTCACATGCACATCAAAGACGTGAAGCGAACAGCAGACGGAAATTACGACTGGGAGTGCATGGGCCGCGGCATCATCGACTACGAGGGGCAGTTTCGCGCGATGTTGCGCGACGGCTATCGCGGCGCGATGAGCCTCGAAACGCACTGGAACGGTGCCGGGAATCAGGAAGAATCGTCACGCCAGAGCATGGCTGGAACGAAAGCGCTCCTCCGCAAAGCGGGAGCGTTGAAATGAGTGATAGCAAGACCTGTCCGGCGGCTCGCCCTGGAGGCGCGAATGACCCGGGGAAAGCAGGGTCATCCTGGGGCCAACGATCGCTTGCCGCAGAATCTCAAGGTAAATAGAGGCGAGGCCTCCGCTTTTCAGTCGAGCAACGCAAATTCGACGCGATGACGCATGGGATCGATGCGTTCCGCGCGAACCTTGACGCGGTCTCCTAGTCCCCACCTGCGTGGTTTGGATTTGGCTGCCCCGCGACCGCGCGAACGCTCTGCTCCGCCCACGGCGACGATGGCGTGATCGCGTTCGCGATACATACACCGCGCGCCCGCGGCTTCCTCCAGCGCGCCGATTGGCAGCAATCCTTCGACAAAAACTTCAAACAGTTCCACAAAGCAGCCATACTTCTGCACGGAAATAATCAGAGCATCGTATTCGTCGCCGAGGTGCTCTTCCATGAACTGCGCGGTCTTCCAGTCGCGCAACTCGCGTTCGGCCGAAGCCGCTCTCCGCTCGGCTTCTGAAGTTTCCGTCGCCAGTTCCTCCAGTTGTTTGTGGTTGTAGACGACGGCTTCCGCGTGCGGCGCGGGACCTCGATCGACCGGAGCGCTTTGCTCTGTATGCGCGAGTGCCCACTTCAACGTACGGTGAACCACCAGGTCCGGATAGCGGCGGATCGGCGAAGTGAAGTGCAGGTATTCGTCGAAACCCAATGCGAAATGGCCGAGTGAATCCGCCGCGTAGCGCGCTTGCTTCAACGAACGCAGCATCAGGTACGACACGATGCGCTCCTCCGGTCTGCCGGCAAGTTTCTTCAGCAATCGCTGGTAGTGCTGCGGCGCGATCCGCAACTCCTCGGTGCCCGGCAGTGAGATTTTCATTCCGCGTTCGCGTCCCCGGCCGTACGAATCGGGGCGTCCGGCTCTGGCGGGCGCAGGAACGCGGCCGTGCTTTACGGCAATTTCGCGGCGATGCAAATCTTCGACGCCCAGCGTGTAGCCGAATGCCTTGGCCATCTCTTCAAATTCCAAAACTTTTCGCGCGTCGGGCTTTTCATGAACGCGATGCAGGGTTGCCAGGCCGCGCCGGAGCAAGAAGCCCGCCACTGCTCGATTCGCCGCGAGCATGAACTCCTCAATCAAGCGGTGAGCAATGTTGCGTTCGCTCCGCGCGATGTTCTTCATCTTTTGCTCGTCGTCAAATTCAATCACCGGCTCGGGTAAATCGAAATCGATGGAGCCGTGCTCGGTCCTGCGGGAATTCATCAGCAGCGCGAGAGTCTTCATGTCCTGAAAATGGTGAACCAGTGGAGCGTAGCGCGCGCTGGCTTCGGCATCGCCCTCGAGCACTTTGTTCACGTTGGTGTAGGTCATGCGCTCCGCAGAGCGAATCACGCCGGCAGTCATTTTGGAATCGCGCATGCGGCCGCTTGCATCGAATTCCATCAGGCAGCTCATTACCAGGCGATCTTCGTGCGGGTTCAGCGAGCAGATGCCGTTTGAGAGCGACTCGGGCAGCATGGGCACGGCGCGGTCGATGAAATAAACCGAAGTCCCGCGAAGGCGCGCTTCGCTGTCAACCGCTGTGGCGCTGCGAACGTAGTGCGCAACGTCGGCGATGTGCACTTCGAGGTGCCAGCCACCATCCGAGCGGCGTTCGACATACACGGCATCGTCAAAGTCGCGCGCGGTCTCGCCATCGATGGTCACGATCGGCAGCTTGCGAAAATCTTCCCGGCCCTGCAAATCCGCTTCATGAACCGGCTTCGCCCTGCGCGCAGCTTCCTCGAGAACCGTTTCCGAAAATTCGTGCGGCAGATGATGCTTGCGAATGATAATTTCCGTGTCGACGCCAAGGTCACCCGGTTTTCCAAGGATCTCGACGACCCGGCCGACCGGAGCAATTCCGCCTTTTGGAAATCGCAGTAACTCGACATTCACGACCGCGCCATTCAGCTCTTCAATCCTTCCGGGCCGGCGCGCGCGTCCCGGGTCTTTCGGTTCGTCCAGGCCATATTTTTGCTTGAGTGCCCTGGTGAGCTCATCGCCGGGAGGTATTTCCACCTCATGCTGGATGCGGTTGTCATAAGGCAGTACGACGTTTCCGCGCGCGGCGTACCGGAAAAGGCCGACGACGGTCGGATGAGCCCGGTCCAGAATGCGGACGATGCGTCCCTCGGCCCGCTGCCCAGCCGCCCCAGGGGTAATGCGGCCAAGTTCGATCAGGACATGGTCGCCGTGCATCGCGTCGCCTACGGAATCGCGCGGGATAAAAACGTCGCGGTCGAGCTGCGGCATGGGCAGGTCGGGAACCACGAATCCGTAGCCATCCTGATGCAGGATCAGGCGTCCGGAAACCGAATTCCGGCTCCTTGCGGGCGAAGGAGAGAGCATGAGGCTTGGCTGGGCGACGGTCGACTGACGCTCTTGCCGCCGCGAGGGAAGAACGAGCCGTCCGTCAGAGAGCTCGCCTATAGCCTTTCTTTTCTTGAGCTTAGTTAAGAGCTTTGCCAACGAACGCTGGTCGGACTTGCGGAGTCTCAAACCGCGTTCGAGCTCTGAAAATGTCGCGCCGTCCGGTCTAAGTTGCAGAAAACGCAAAATATTATCGACACCCAGCGGCGACTCCCGGTTCATTGGGCCTCTTCCGAGGCTGGCTTTGGCGCTCGCATAAAGATTTCATCAGGATTCTAGACTTTTTTGCAATTTCTCTGAAACCTTTTTCGTGTTTTTGAGGTTTAATAGGTAGGCCAACACACGACCGGCTGACCACCCTCCGTCAAGTCAGCCGGATTCCTCGCAAGAGGAAGAAAGGGAGGCAGGAAGACCTGGCCTGCCTCCCTTTTCACTTTAAAACCAATCCGACCCGCCCGCAGTTTCCTGAAGCTTCTTCGCTTGGCCCGGCAGAATCCAGCCCGCCGCGTTCACTATTTGCGACCCATTCCCATTTACAATGAAACGCGCCGCGGGCGAACGCCCGTCGGTTTCACCGTCCGCGAATCGCTCGCCATCGAAAAGAGGCCCATACGCGAATGCCGGAGAGAATACTCGTTACGGGTGGGGCAGGCTATATCGGAAGCGTGGTTGTGGCGCAATTGCTTGAACGAGGCTACCAACCGGTTGTGCTGGACAATCTGTCGCACGGGCATCGCGCCGCATTGCCAAGTGCTGCAAACCTGATCGTTGGTGACATTGCCGACCGCGCGGCGCTCGACCGCGTGTTCTTCGAGTATCGCCCGCAAGCCGTCATGCATTTCGCCGCGTTCATTGAAGCCGGCGAATCCATGCAGCGCCCCGAGAAATATTTTCGCAACAATACCGCCAGCACGCTCACGCTGCTCGAGGGCGTGCTGGCGAACAACGTCAAACGTTTTGTCTTTTCGAGCACGGCAGCTCTCTACGGCACTCCGGAAAAGACACCCATCGAAGAAAACGCGCCATTGCGCCCCACCAACGCTTATGGCGAATCCAAGCTGCTCGTCGAGCAAATGCTCGAGTGGCTGCATCGCGTTCACGGGCTGCGCTACAGCTCGCTTCGGTATTTCAATGCAGCGGGCGCGGCCGGGGAACAGGGCGAAGACCACCAGCCCGAATCTCATCTGATTCCTATCGCGTTAGAGGTCGCCCTGGGCGCGCGAAAAGAGCTCGCGATTTTTGGTACCGACTATTCGACTCCTGACGGGACCTGTGTGCGCGATTATGTTCACGTCAGCGATCTGGCGGCCGCGCACCTTCTGGTGCTGGAGGCATTGAAGGAGAAGGAACGCCTTATCTACAACCTCGGAAGCGGTCGCGGGTTCAGCGTTCGCGAAGTCGTTGCCGCGGCCCGCAAAATCACCGGCCACGCAATTCCCGCCCGGGAATCACCACGCCGGGCGGGCGATCCGGCCGTGCTGGTCGCCAGTTCGGAAAAAATCAAGCGGGAACTCGGCTGGAAGCCCAGGTACGCGGATCTGGAAGGCATCGTCGAGAGCGCCTGGAATTGGCGCAAGTCGCGTCCCACCGGCTATGCGACCGAGCCTTAGTTCCGTGGTCGACCGCGACAGGCAACCTGCATTCGCGGGGAAAGCGTAGTACCCTTTCGAGGCTGCTCGGGGAGGCTCAAGGATGAACAACATGACGGAATTCCGCTGCGTGGCGTTGCTGGGGGTCCTCGCCTTGCTTTTGATTCCCGGCGGGTTGCGGGCGGCGGGCGGACAGGCGGGCAAGAGCGACAAGGTTGAGAAGAGTTCATTTGGCAAATTATCCGACGGCACTGAAATCGAGCAATACACTCTAGGCAACGCCAAGGGCGCGGTTGCAAAAGTCATCACCTACGGGGCCACCCTCACGGAACTCTGGATACCCGACAAGTCCGGCAAGAATGCCGACGTTGTGCTGGGCTTTGACAAAATCGACGGCTACGCCGGGGACCAACCATACTTCGGCGCCATCGTCGGGCGTTACGCCAACCGCATCGCCAAGGGAAAGTTCACGCTCGATGGCAAGGAGTATTCGCTGTTTGTCAACAATGGGCCGAACTCGCTGCACGGCGGCAAAGTTGGCTTCAACCGAAAAGTGTGGAAGGCGGAGCCGGTGAAGGTTGCCCACGGCGCCGCGGTGAAATTTACCTATGTCAGCGCGGACGGTGAAGAAGGATATCCCGGCACGTTGACCGTAGAGGCCACATACGAACTGACCGATGACAGCGCCGTCAAGATCTCCTACCGCGCGTCCACCGACAAGCCGACGGTCATCAATCTGACCAATCATAGTTACTTCAATTTATCGGGAGCGGGCAGCGGCGACGTTCTGAAAAATGTGCTGCAACTGAATGCCGACCGGTACACGCCCGTCGGCGACACGCTGATTCCCACCGGCGAGTTGAAATCCGTTGCAGGCACGCCGTTCGATTTTCGCAAGCCGACCCCCATTGGCGACCGCAGCGGGAAAATTCCGGGCATTGCCGGTTACGATCACAATTTTGTGTTGAACGGTAAAGCAGGAACCCTTCGCCGGATCGGCAACCTTTCCGATCCGGCTTCGGGACGTTCCATGGAAATCTGGACCACCGAGCCCGGCGTGCAGCTCTATATCGGCATCGGACTCGACGGCTCCAACAAAGGCGTCGGCGGCGCGTACCAGAAATTCGGCGCAGTGTGCCTCGAGACGCAGCACTTCCCCGATTCGCCCAACCATCCGACGTTCCCATCGACCGTTGTGCGTCCCGGGCAGGACTATCGCTCCGAAACCATCTACAAATTCTCCGCGAAATAAAAGTTCGCGGAGTCATGAATGGGACTGGGTGTTCGCGTGGGGGTTCACGCCGGACTCCTCGAAAGCCTCCTTTACAGAGGCCGAGGCAAAGTGTTTTTGGGCGGAGCGCGCCAGCGGCCCGCCGAGACGGATGAGCAGATTGGCGGGCGCGGAGAACGAAAAAATGTCGTACCAGACTTCGTTCGTTGCGGGATGCCACTCGATCGAAAAAATTTCTTCACCGCGAACCGCGTGGCCCGGCAAAGTGCCGTATGCGAAGCCGGTGCGTTCGATCGCGCCGCCGTTTTCGGGTTCCGCTTGAAGGACATAGATCACCCGACAGAAATCGAGGGACCACAAACCGAAATGCCGTGACAGCAAAGCAACGCCGGTTTCTGTCCGCATGGCTGGTTGTCGAGGAAACAGTTCGAGACCCGCCACGGTCAGGAGCCGCCAGGAAAGTAGAGCGTTAACCGCGCGCGCGTGGACTTCCTTGCCTTTTCCGAGAAGCGCGCGCATGTGATTGACCCGATAGCCGCGCGGCGGTGTGGAACGCGTCGCGCCGGTCTCGGAATAAGAAAACGGCATGGACTCGCGCTCAATGAGC
>JBKOXA010000004.1:0-11752 GCA_046724685.1 Acidobacteriota bacterium
GTTGCTGAATTTTGGAGGCTTGCACATGACCAAGCATCGTACCGGCCCGCCGGAGATAGTTCACTTTTTCGGGCAGCAAGCCCATGACCCGGCAGGCGGTCGAGTCGACGGCGACCGGATCGTCACCAAAAAGGAAAACTCCTGCATACTTTGGCGAGCCCTGAATCGGGCCGTTGCCTTCCATGCCCAGAATGCCGTCGACGATTGCAAAGTCCGGCCGCGCGGCCGCGTTCAGATCGAGAATCGAGCGATCGATGCCGGCCCAATGCAACACGTTTTTCGGCCACCCGTAGCAGCTTCCGGGCACGATGCCGAACATGTTTTTCAAGGACAGCGTGACACCCGCCCAGTGGTGGGTTTTCAGCTTCGGCATCGACACCAGGAAATCCGCGCCGAGAACGGTTTTCGGCAGGAAAAGTTCCTTCAGCCGGGAGGCCCGTGTCTCGAGCTCGATGCGCTCGACGTCATCGATATTGAGGTCGCAAAAATCTCTGCCCAGGTTGCCGGTGAATTCCTTCAAGCGAACCGATTCGAGAATGGCCTGGGTGTCGCGGTCCATTGCGGGGCCGTCGCCGATCAGGACGCGCAAAGCGCCAAGCTTCAGGAAGCTTTCTCGCGTGGCTGCGATCACCGCAGGATGAGTGTTCATCACCCCGCGCGGATCGAGGCCCACGAGATTCGGTTTCAAGAAAACGGTCTTATCTTTTACGGGAAGCTGAAATTCGAGCAGGCTTTCGTAAATCAAGGCAAACAAATCTTGTTCATAGCGAGCGGCGTTACGAATCATCACGCGGGACGGCGGCCGCGAAAAGGACGGAATAAGCTGGCGATTACGCTGATTCATTGCACGCTTCCATGCGAGTTTTTCGCGGTGGCGAACTTTCTTGTCGCAAAGGACGGCCAGGGGCGCGCGGGGTCGAGCGCCATACAGACCCAGGCCAGCACGTGAGTTCCCTCTTCGGCGAGCTGCTCCGCGGAGAAATCCTCCAGGCTGAGTTTCCGTTTTGGCAGCTCCCTACCGTAATTCTCAAGGGTCATCTTGGCCACGGCGAGAGAACCGGCGGTCTGTATGTTTGCGGATTCCTTTTCGAGCCACGCGATGCTCGACGGACGCCCCGGTTTTTCAGGTGCCTCAAGAAGCGCGAGTAACGCCCAGCAGGTCGCAAGGACAAGAGCGTCTCCATCCACGCCATAAACGCGGGGATTACCGCAATTCCATCCCCCGCCCGGGCACATGCGGTCGTAGAGGAGGCTGATCGCGAGTTCGCGGCGGCGCAAAGCGTTGCCCGGCAAGAGCTGAGGAGTCGCTTTCGAGAGCGTCATCAACGCAAATGCCGTCGGCTCGACCCAACTGCTCGTTCTCGGCGTCCATCCCCAGCCGCGGTGGGTATCCCCAAACGAATTGGAAGCGGAGCCGGAACGAAGGCGTCCGAGGAAGCGGCGCCACGGACTGCTGTCGCGCGGAAAGTCCTCGCAAAGCCATTCTAGGCCGGCTTTCACATTCGCTCGGAACTCTACGCTGTCCCGCAAAACCGAACAGGCGAGCGATGTCACCCAACTGCCTGATTTCATTTGCGAAGATGCGGGCCACGAACCGTCCGGAAGCTGTGTGGTTTGAAGAAAGCGATTGGCTCTCACAACTACGCTCGAATCCTGCGGCTGCCCGCGGAGCGCGCACAGCGCCCAACATGCAGGCTCAACTCGACTGCTTTGACCGGCGTGAAATCCCCAGCCGCCATCGGCATTCTGCGCGGAGATTAAGAGAGACAGGCATTGCTTACGCAAGGGCGGAACGGCTTCTCTTGATTCCAGTGGATTCGGCATTTCGAGGGCGTTCATGAAACGGCCCGGACAGATCGAGCGTCGACCGACGGCAGGGCGATTACATCACAGGCCCGAATGGAGAGGCGCCAGACTCCTTTTCCGGAACCTCCGATTCTTCCTCTTCGATTTCAAGCTGATGGATCAGGCGATGGAGGTAACCGCGGGCAACACCGAGCGCGCGGGCACTTTCGGCCTTGCGCCAGCCGTATTCGCGGAGAGTGCGAAGAATCAGATTGCGTTTGAAGCGGCGGATTTCGTCCTCGTAGGACATCAAAGGCGATTCGGGCTCGGCAGCAGCGGGCTGCGGAGCGGGCTCGGCTACCGTAACAATCGATCGCAGCGATGCCGGTAGCTGCGCAACCTCGATGGTCGGGCCGTCCGACAAGACGACGGCGCGTTGCACAACGTTTTCGAGCTCGCGGACATTTCCGGGCCAGTTGTATTGCTCGAGAGCCTGGAGCATGGCAGGAGAAAAGCGCCGGGCTTTTTTGTGGAAGAGTTCGGCGGAGCGTTGCAAGAAGTGTTGGGCCAGCAAGGAAATATCGTCGCGGCGTTCGCGCAAGGGAGGCAAGCGAAGTTCAACAACGTTCAAGCGGTAAAAGAGATCTTCACGGAATTTGCCCTGCTGAACCATCTCCTGCAAATTGCGATTGGTTGCGGAGATGAGACGGATATCGACGTTGATGGTCTTGTTGCTTCCGAGGCGTTCGAAGCTTTTTTCTTGCAGTACACGAAGAAGCTTCGGCTGCAAGCCGAGGCCCAGGTCGCCGATTTCGTCGAGGAACAATGTTCCGTGATTGGCGGCTTCAACGCGGCCCTGGCGTGCCAGGAAAGCACCGGTGAACGCACCTTTTTCGTGGCCAAACAGTTCATCTTCCACGAGGGTTTCCGGCAGGTTTGCGCAGGAGAAGGCGACGAGCGGCCCGCTGCCGCGAGAACCCTTGTGATGAATGGCGCGCGCCAGCAACTCCTTGCCAGTCCCGGTTTCGCCGGTGATCAGCACGTTGACGTCACAGGGAGCGATGCGCTCGGCGAGCAGAAAAAGTTCTTGCATCGCAGGCGAACTTCCAAGGAGACCGTGGAGCCGGCGGCCACTATTTTCAAGTGCGTTCAGATGGCGAAGCTCGCGCTCCGCAGAAGACATGCGGTACGCACGACGGAACAACAATCTAAGTTCCAAAATATTCGGCGGGTTGGGGATGCTGTCGCTTGCACCCTTCTCAATCGTACGAAGCATGAGCGGGCGATTCTCAGCATCGCAAAGAACCAACGCCGGCGGATGGCAAGGCTGGGCGTTGATATCGTCGAGCAGCCGCAAGCCAATCTCTTCGGTGGCAGCGTTTGACTGCCGCAAATCAAGCAGGACCACATCGGACCAGGAGAGGAGTTCCTGAAGTTGATCGACCCGCGTTGCCCCGTTGGTGCGGAGAGCAAACCCGTCGCCGAGCGCCCTTGCGATGGCCTCACCCAAACCGCTGTCGTGACTGAGAAAAGAAACCTGTAGGAGCTCTTTGTCCACGAACACTTCTCCACGCTAAAGCGTCAGCTTTGACCCGAGCCCGTATGGTGATTAAAGTGTGACAAAAGGGCTTCTACCTAAATCCCCCTAAGAACTGCGCGCGCGGATGCGAGGACCGGACAGGGGCGCAGCGCTGGCTGTAAGGGCGGCTCGACCGTTCCGCAGGACTAGCCCGCAGAATCGTCTTTTACTGGGGTGTGAGGAGCATGTCGTTTGCCGTTTAGGCCTGCAATGAGGGTAAATCGAAAGAGTTATTTTGCTGAAATCATTGGACTTGTCTGCGTATGGGTAATCGGAAGAACAGGGCAGTGGTTAAGAGCGGCCAGAAATGTGAAAAATAGTTCCCTCCATGGGAGACGGCACTACTCTGATCCTCGCCCGGGTGTTTCGATCGGGAACAGATGCCAAAAGCCGGATGTGGGGGCACCTGGGTTCCTTTAGCGTGCCTCCTTCGGAGGATCGGACGGAATGCCGACCAGGATGTCGATACTTACCGCCTTCCCGGCTTTCATAGCGGGCCGGAAGGTCCATTTGCTAAAGGCCAGCTTGGCCGCTGCGTCCATTTCGTCCGAGAGGCCCTGAAAGACCTTTAGGTCCGTGACAACTCCTTCTTCGTTGATTTGGCCCTTTAGAATCACGTACTTGTGCTGCTTTTCGAACGGCAGGGCGGTCCGTTTAAAGTCGAAGCGATTTTCGGCTTCAGGCGGGACAAGAGCTTGCTCCATGTGTACGACGCTTGAATATGCGCGCGGAGCAGGCTTAGCGACCGCTCCCGCCGAGGGAGTTTGGCAGAATTGCAGCGTCCAATTCTTGCCCGCGGCAGGCAGGAAGACGGTGTAGATCTTTCCGCAGTGCAAAGCTCCGTACACGTCCAGACCGCCGCCCCCCATCGGACCGGCGGCGACCAGGAGAGCAGCGCGGCGAGGACCGGCGAATTTTGGCATCGCAAAAACCATGCTGGCGACGCGCTCCGGCTCCGGCATGCCGAGACTCTCGCCCGTTCCACCCGAGCCGCGAATGCTTACGATGCCGGGTGCGCCCGAACTTCCGCCTCCGCCGCCGGAGTTTCCAGAGCCCATTCCCGTGCTTTCGTTTCCGGCTCCGGTTCCGCCACCGGCTCCTCCGGCTGGCGAACCACCTGGCTGACCGCCGGGAGCGCCAGCACCTGAACCACCAGGAGCAATGGAAAACTGGCCGTAACGATTGCCAGGCGGAAGGACGACGCGGTCCGAAGCAGTTCCCGGATCCGTGCCCAAAATCAGCAAGCCCTGGCCCGGCGTTCCGCTTGCTTCAAACTCCGGGGCGCCGACGGCCGCATCCGCGCCAGCGTTCTGCGAGGGCAAATTCGGGGCGGGTGCCGCACCCAAAGGCACCGCAAGTTTTGGATGTTCGTTGCTAGCGAGGAGTGCGTCGGTGAGTGGCTGTTGAACATTGGTTTGCGTCAGCGTTGGCGCGACAGTGGCAACCTCACGACTTGCCCGCTGCAGCGGCTTCACTGAATTTGGATTAAAGTGGAAAGGCGCTTTCGGAGCCTGGGGCTTGCTCATCAGCAGATTTGGCAACTTCAAATCGGCTTGCATTTTTAGATCGGGCTGGAGGGGCTGCAGGATGGTCTGGTGGTCGTTGTCTGGAACTCGTGGACGGGAGACCGCAAAGAGCGCCGCCTGAGAGGCGGATGCTCCGCGAACGGGCGGCAACTCTGGCGCGGTTCCACTTCCGGGTGTTGAGCCTGGACCGGGCGGCTGGATGGTCGGGACCTTTAGGCGACGCTCGGGAGTTTCGAGTCGGTAGTAAATCACCTGCTGGTTGTTCGAGGGGACGGCGGCCGCTTGCGTGATCTGAGTTGGAATATAACGAAGCACATAGGGCAGCAGCAAGAAGGCACAAGCGTGCAGGAGCACTGAGATTGCAAAGTGCCTTCCCGCGAATCGGCGCGGCCGGACGGGAACATCGCGAAAAAGCTTATTTGAAATCAGCGTGAGATGAACGGGATAGCGCGAGAAAAGCGTTCCTAGCCGGGACCACCATGAGGTGCGAAAAAAATCCGGAGCCACGAGGAAATCGGGCTGACGCGCCGGAGGATTGGACGGACGAACTTTGTCCGGGCGCAAAGTGACGGGATCTAGCAGGCTTTTTGCCTCGAAGACGCCTTCCAAAGTTCCCTTGCGGTCAAAGATCACGTTGCCTTTCCCGTCAGCAAAGCGGTGTGTCGACCTACCTGGGTAATGACGCTGAAAGCGAGTACACCCAGCCTGGACTCTGCAGGTTGCACGAACCCTTCCAAAGCCGGGCGTTGAAAACAACGAAAATCGGCGTATCCGCGGCCGAATGCAAGCTCTTAACGTCTCCGAATGAGTACAGGATAGCAAGCCCTTTGTGTGCTTTTAGATACCTACAAGGGAGGATCAACGCGAATGTGGGAGGAGAGCGGTTGACTTAAAACAAACAAAACAGGAGACTAACAACAAGCTGGAATTGGCCGAGGTTTGGTAGCCCTCCTGCTTGATTTCTCTTCGACTGAACGCAGGATCGGTCTACCTCGAGGATGGTTCGTCTATGCCAATTTTCCAAATCCGGGCGCCGAAAAAACTGGCGTTACTCGTTTCCATGGGAACCCTCTTTTTCCTCGCGACGTTCGCCGGTTCGGCCTCCGGCCAGGCAGTCGCGGAAGCCGCCGGCGCGACTTCGGTTTCATCAGCCGTGGCGGGTTCTGCGAAGGGCGCGACCATGCCAAAGTTTCCGGGAACTGCATCCGCCGCAGCGTCGTCGCCGCACCTGGTGGTCTCGCCGGGCCCAGCACCGGAGGAGACAAATCGCAAGGCGCTTGAAGACCGCGCCGGTAAGGACGCCGCAAAACTTCTGCTTCGCGGGACAGTTCAGGCACAGATCTGGGTGGATGGAAAGCTCGTGGGCAAGACGCCGCTGCTGCTGGTTCTATCTCCCGGCAAATATCAGATTGAAATGCGCGGATCACGAGGTCAGACTGGGAAGCGTTCCGTAGACCTTTTGCCGCGCGAAACACGGGAGATGACGGTAAAGCTGGAGCTGCTTTATCCTGGACGCGTCACTGTTTCACGTTAAGCTCTCGAAACTTTTCTGATTTAGAGTTGCAAGCAGTCTCTAGCGAAGCTCGGAGGCATCATGGCAGGGATTGAATTTGACCGGCAGATTTTCGCTTCTCCCTCGGAAGTACAGCGCAAACCGGCGCCTCAGGCCTTAGGTGCGATCCTGCTGGTTGTGGCCCTAGGGCTGGCGGGTCTGGTTGGCTATAAGATTTTCACGCAGGCGTCGCAAAATAACGCGATCGCGGCTGCGAATGCCCAGGTCGAGCAACTACAACAACAGCTCGCGGATTCTCAGAAGCGGATCGAAGAACTTGAAAAGCGTCGCAAGCCGGCAAAGGCCGAGCCACCCGCGGCAACTGCCGAACCACCCGTCGTAGCGAAGAATTCTCCGCCGAAACCCGTTTACCGGATCGCCGCAGGGAGCGCGCTCCCTCCTCAACCAAAGCCGGTCGCAGTGGCACAGACACCGGCCGTACAATCGCCGGCGCCCTCCGTGGTGGACGCAAAGATTGAAGCAAAGACCGCTGCTATGCAGAGTGAACTGGCTGCGAATCACGAAGCTTGGGAAGCCACAACGAACCGGCTTGCAGACGTTGTAGGGGTCGTGGGCCAGCAGCAGAATGAACTTTCAGAAACGCGCGAGACCGTCAATCAATTACTTGCAAAGACCCAGCGCCATGCGCTGTCTTTCGAGCTTCAGCGCGGCAGCACCCGCATGCCCGTCGGGCCGGTGACTTTGCAACTGCGCTCGGTGGACATGAAGAGCCAGCGCTACTCCGTATGCGTGTACTTTGAGGATCGTTGCATTGAGTTGAAAGACCGTGTGCTGAACGAAGTGGTTGTATTTGTGGTTTCAAGAAACACTGCACCGCTGGAACTGGTCGCAACGAGAGTTCTCCACGACCAGATTGTCGGCTACCTGCAAGTGCCGGTAGAAAAGCAACCGCAGCAAAAGTAGCGCGACAAGCGCCGCTTGCTGGAAGTTCGACGGCGGACCTGCACCGCTGCTCCCTGCCGGGCTGCGCGCGGCGTCCGTTGTCGCGGGGTCCTACTACCTGGATGGTTCGTTGCTTCCGCTGCTACCTGAAAAGAAATAATTGCTGCATGCCCATTTCGCCAGATCCTTGTTGAATTCCGGCTTCGCGTTCAGATAGCGGGCCGCCCAGAAGATCTGGTCGAGCAGGTCCCGCGGGTAGCATTGTGAAAGAGGAACTTTGATATCGCTGGTGAGGTGATCGACTAAGAAGTTCAGCACGCCTTCATCAACCGGGAGGCCGCGCACTTCTTCCGCTTCCCTGCGGAAGATTTCCATGAACTGTTCGGGGGAAGCAAAATCGACTTTGATCTTGTTCGGTATGCGGCGGAGGAAGGCGTCGTCTCCCAACTGCCTGGGCTCGATGTTGGTCGAAAAGATGACCAGGGTATCGAACGGAATTTCGAATTTGCGCCCACCGGGCAATGACAGAAACTCGATCCGCTGATCGAGTGCGGTCATCCAGCGGTTCAGCAATTCCTGAGGGCGCATGCGCTGCCGGCCAAAATCGTCGATCACAAAAATGCCATTGTTGGCTTTCATTTGCAGCGGCGCAGAGTAGTATCGCGATACCGGATTAAACTGCAGCTCCAGCATCTCGCCGGTAAGTTCGCCGCCCGTGATCACGCAAGGACGATGGCAGAGGACCCATCGGCGGTCGGAATCCTCAATTTCCGATTCCAGGCGACGCCGGTGAACACCCGGATCAAACACGGTAATGATCTGGTTGTCTACTTCGACCGCATACGGAATCCAGACGTAGTCTTTGTAGATCGAAGCGATGCGATTGGCGATGCTGGTCTTGCCCGTTCCCGGAGGGCCGTAAAGGAACATCGAAGTGCCTGAAACGACAGCCGTTCCGACTCGAAGCATCATGTCGTCGCCCAGGACCAACTGCTGAAATGCTTCCTCTAGTTGCTCCGGACGGACGCCGGTCGCTTGAACGCTCTGGTGCTTGGTCCGAGCGATATAGTCCACGAGAGAGACGGGCGCCGCGCCGGTGTACTGATTCAGTGACAGGAGATCCGCGGCCCGCTGGCGTCCCTCCACGCTGGCGGCAATCCGGTGAGTGCCGCTGCTCATGCCCTTCACTTCGCAGAGACGTTCCTTGCGGAAGAATTGGAAAATCTCTTCCACCACTCCTAAGCTCAAGCAAAGATGGTTACTTAGATCGACAAGGGTCGTCTCACCGTTGAGATATAGGACCTTCAGGGCTAGATCTTCGAGCAACCCGCGACGAATGCCGGTACGCTCAATGCGATGGGGCACCACCAAGGGGCCCTGATTCATTTCCGTAAGAAAGTCGGTCATTAGCGTCCTGTGCACGGAGAGATACGCTTTACCCTCGTGCGAGCGATCCGTTCACTTCTAGAGGCAAATTCCGTGCCATTTCCGGTGAAAGGAAACGGGGTGAGCAGCCTGACACATGGGCGACCGCTTGTACCGGACACATAGGTGACACTCTCCCCAGGGAGACAGTGATGCCTTAGAAGGAGTTCCCTCTGAAGGCAGCGTCATCACGAAAGACGGGTAATTCCAGGAAACCCGTCAGACCCTGAATCAGCCTCAAGATTCGCTCGATCCCATGCTGCTCCATGACCGCCAAGTCCACTTCATCGTGCGCTGACATCTGCCGGTGTCCCATGACAATCTCTTTTGCGGGTTCCGCCGCGGTCCAATCGACGGCCAGCACCTGATCGGCGACGCCAGATAGAGCGTCGAAAGCCGGCTGGATCGCATCGCGGCTCTTTCTGACTCATAGCATGAGGCCATCGGCCGGGAGCTCCTAGCACAACTTAGCGGGCTGGTGTCGCGCCGGAAAAGGTTTCGCCGGTCTTCGGCCAATGCTGCCCATCGTTGGTCGTTACGAGCAGTTTGCGTTTTTGGCACGAAATCCGGCTAGGTATTCCGTAAACCGCAAGTTGGATTTTCCCGAACTAGATGTGAAACTGCTCTTACGCGCTATTGGGGCTTATCCGAGGGTGCTTGAGCAGGAGGAGCAACCTGGTCTGATTTCCGCTTCTCAACGGAGACCACGTTTAAGTTGCCGTTAATGTCCCGCTCTTGAATGGTCTTTGTCTGCTGCGTACCGGAGGCACCGTACCGCACAATATACTTAGTTTTTGCGCGTACTTGCCGACCGTCACTCGGATTACCCGGATTCGGCAGCTCGACCTGTTGCTCGGTTGTTCCTCCGTCTGAACTCTTTTTCTGGACGGTCGTGACTCGCCCGTTCAGGTGCAGGCGGCCGTCGCCAGCCAATCCAGGAACATTCGTAGAATATGTGTCGATGGTATTGCTTTTTTCTCCCGCGGTGGTTTCTGTCTCCTCGCCAACAGTGCGTGAAAATTCTGAAAGTCTGCCCTGTAAATCGGGGCGCGAAACCCGCTCTTCGGTGGTTCGATTCTGGCCGTCTTCCTGGATTGTTTTTTCTTTTACTTCGCCCACCTTCCAGTTGCCGTTGCCATCTGGCACTAGCGTTGTCTTTTTCTCTTCGAGTGTGTGGTCAGCAGTGCGCTTTTGCAACTCCTGCGTCTGCCGGGACGTAGTGAAGCCGCCGTTGCCGTCCGCCAGGTAAACCGTGGTTTTCGTCTCCTGCACGTCCGGACTTGTCTTTCTCGTCTCCGCGGTCTCCCGTTGCACAGCCCGTAGGTTCCCGTTCACATCAGAACTCGAGGTCGTGCGTACCACATGAGCATCGCCGCTTGCTGTGCTTCGTGCTTCTTCTTCCGTTACCCGCGCCAGTTTCCTTCGTCCATTTCCATCCCACGTGTAGGTGCGCACCACGGTACGAGTCGTCGTGTCATTTACTCGTACAGTCTCCGTCTCGGTCTCGGAATCTGGCTGGTACCGGCCATTGGGCCCAAGCACTTCCACCCTCTGCTTATCCACACTCCGGTTGCCGGACTTGGCGTGGCTTTCCGTCGTCCGCGACGGATTCCCGTTGGTTACGGAATTCTCGGTGGTCGCCGTCCAGGATTCGTCGCTGCTGTTCGCCTGAGGATCTTGAGCCTGTGCGGAGACAGCTGCGCCGCCGCAAAGAATCAGAAAAATTATCGAGTTTATCAAAAGCCTGGACACAGCAGCCTGACTTTCAGGCTTTGAGTACGCCATGTTGTTGTTTCCGATGCGTAATGAGCCGCCGACCACGAAATTGAGAACTTTGACTCTTATAGCCTACACTTCCGTTACCCGGGACACAACGCATTTGACAGGCGCCCAACTTAAGTCGCTGTCCTGGTGTCACTTGTTAGTGTTCGGGCCGCTCTCAAATGGACAGCTTGGACAAGCGAGCGCCATGGCGTGCAAAGAGCTAGGCGGACATTTCGCGAGGAACGATTTGCTTCGATGACGCTTAGTCCTCTTATTTGACCAAAGTACCGTTTGTTGAACAGGGCTACCTCGCCCCCGGCAGCGGGGCAGCAACGAAAACACCAACCGACTGCTGCGCCAATACTTGCCTAAGGAAGCCGACCCTTCCAGCTATCCTCAATCGGAACTGGACAAAATCGCCTGCGTTTAAATCAACGCCCGCGAAAGACTTTAGGTTTCGAGACTCCTGCGAGTAGGCTTCGAGCTAGTGTTTTATCGACCGGTTGAGCTGGCAGCGTCTACCAGGCACGAGTTTTAGAAACATCATAGAAACCCTCGGTGGTTGGGGACACTTTGCACGATTTGCGTTGTACAATTGCGCTCCAATGCGCGGGGTGGCAGATAAATGACGAATCCTGGGCATCATTTCGTCGCAGTAATTGGCGGTGCGATTTCAGGCTCAGTGGCGGCGGAGATTCTGGCGGATCACGGAATTCGAGTCGCCGTGTTCGAGCAGAACACGCGGCCGTACGGCAAGATCGAAGACGGTCTGCCGCGTTGGCACGTCGAGCAACGCAAACAGGAATACGGCCGAATCGACGCGCGCATGAAGAAGCCGAATGTGTACTTCATCCCCTCTACCAAGCTAGGCCGAGATTTTGATCTCTCCCAGCTTTTCGAGTGGGGCTTTTCGGCGGTGATTCTCGCCAATGGCGCGTGGCGCGACCGAGAATTGGACGTGCCGGAAGCAGAGCAGTACGTCGGCAAAGGCCTCGTTTACCAAAATCCCTTTATCTACTGGTACAACCACAAGAACGAAAAGGACTATCTCGGACCGCGCTATGAAACGCCCGACGAAGCCGTGGTGATGGGCGGCGGGCTGGCGTCAATTGACGTGGTCAAGGTGCTCCAGCTCGAAAACTACGAACGTGCTTTAAGGGCTCGCGGCATTCAGACCAGCATGCATGAGTTGGAAAAGGGTATTCCGGAGGTATGCAA
>JBKOXA010000013.1:0-7554 GCA_046724685.1 Acidobacteriota bacterium
AATCCTGGAGCTTCTGCGCACGGATGGCCGCGTTCTGGTTCGCAATCTCTCCAAGCGCTTCCGGACTTCGCTGATTACCATTCGCAAGGACCTCGAATCGCTTCACCACCAAGGACTCTTAGAGCGCACCCACGGCGGCGCGCTTCCGCTCCGCACGGGCGCACTCCAGGACCAGACCCTTCAGGAAAAGGAGCGGCTTCATCGTCAGGAAAAGACACGCATCGCATCCGCTGCCGTGCGCATGATTCGCCCTGGCCAGGTCATCATTCTCGATTCCGGCACGACCACCACGGCCATCGCTCGTCTCTGCCGCCATCTTCGGAGCCTGACGGTAATCACGAACGCCACGAATATCGCCGCGGAGCTTGCGGGCAGTCCGGTCGAGGTCATTCTCACGGGCGGTTCGCTTCGAAAAAACTCTTTTTCGCTGGTGGGGCCGCTTGCCGAGGAATCCCTGCGCAAACTCAGCGCCGATATGCTGTTTCTTGCGGTCGACGGCTTCGATGTCGGTTACGGCCTAACCACACCGAACCAGCTCGAAGCTCGCGTAAACCGCGCCATGTCAGAAGCGGCACGCCGCACCATCGTCGTTTGCGATTCCTCAAAGTTCGGCCGCCGAAGTCTCTCTCTGATCATGCCGGTGTCCTCCGTACACGAAAGCATTACAGACCGGGGGATTCCCAAACAGGACCTCAAAGCGCTGCGGGAAGCGGAAATCGAAGTCACATTGGTGTGAACGGGGTACAGCCCGCGGGGCTCTTCCCAAATCTCTCCGCTTGACTTAGAAACAAATAGTAAGTAAAAGAAGGAAAGCGTAAGTACCCAAAGGGTCGTCCTGTTTCGTGTGATTCTTGGGAGGGTACATGTCCTCGATAATTTGCAAACTGTTTGTACTGTTTTCCGCTCTCTTTCTTCTGCCCTTCGTGCTCGCGGCCCAGTCCACCTACACTGCCCAACTTTCAGGCGTAGTCAAGGACTCATCCGGCGGAGTCATTCCTGCCGCAAAAGTCACGATCACGGATGAAGCGACCAATATTTCGACCGAGGCGACGACCGAGTCCCAGGGAATTTACGTGCTCACCGGGTTGCGGCCCGGTACATACACGGTTCGCGTGGAAGCGGTAAATTTCGCGGCGGCGGAGGGTAAGGGCGTTGTGCTGGCCGTCAGCCAGCAGGCGACTTTGGATTTCACGCTTAAGCCCGGGTCGGTCACAGAGAGCGTGACTGTCACCAGTGAAGTCCCACTGCTCGATACAGGGAACGCCGCGCTCGGCACGGATGTCACGAATGAATACGTACGCGATATCCCTTTAACAAATCGCAGCTTTTTTGGCTTGGTGTTTCTTGCCGGCGGCGTGACAGAAACTGCGGGGCAGGGGACGGAAGACTCCTACCCGACCGGAACGAACTTTGTTTCAAACGGCCAGCGCAATTCCACGGCAGAGATTCGACTGGATGGAGCGCTAACCAGCGCTCCGGAGCAAGGCGAGGGGGCCACGACCAATGTGTACTACCAGCCATCGGTCGAAATCGTTCAGGAATTCAAGGTCGAAAACAACAGCTTTTCGTCGGAGTTCGGGAACAATGGCGGCACCGTCGTCAATATCGTGCTCAAGCAAGGCAGCAACAAATTCCACGGCAGCGGATGGTGGTTTGGCCAGCGCGCTGCAATGGATGCAAACGAATTCTTCCGGAATGCCAACGGGGTTCCGAATCCGGACCATGTGCGCGACCAGTATGGCTTTTCGCTTGGGGGCCCGATAAAAAAAGGGAAAACCTTCTTTTTTGTGGATTTCGAGAAAACACGCCAAAATGACCCTAACAATATCGACGCATTCGTTCCCACGGATTTGGAGCGGACCGGCGATTTTCGAGACAGCCTCCAGCACATTTTCAACCCCTTCAACGTGACCACCGATCCTGGGAGTGGACAAACCATCCGCGCGGATTTCACCACGCCCAACCTCATCGATCCCGGTCTGATCGACCCGATCGGTCAGGCCATTATCAACTTGTATCCCCAACCGACGGATCCAACCGCGGCACCTGGCGACTTTAACTTTCACACCGCGGTGTTGTCGAAGTTTTCGGCACGGCAGTACGACATAAAGATCGATCACCATTTCTCCGAAAAAAATCACCTGTCCGGCCGCTACAGCAACCATCACGATGAGGGTTCAATCCCGACGATCTTCGGTAGCGAGGACTTCAACGACGGTTTTGCATTTACCACCGACGTTCACAATGTGTCGCTTGAAGACAATTGGAATTTCACACCCAATGCCGTGCTCACCACCCGGTTTGGAGTGGACCGTGTTGTCTCTCCTGTAACGGAAGACTATCCTACGCTCGAAAGCGTGGGGCTTCCCGGCATTCTCGGTCAAGGCAACGGCGTTTCCCGCATTTCCGTCATCCAAATGGACAATAATGCCAGCTCGCTGTTCAATCAGTGCTGCACGGACACCAACTTCGCGCACTCGCTCTACTCCTACGGCGCCTCAATCTCCTGGATTCATGGACGGCACGTCTTTAAGTTCGGGGGCGAGCAGCGTCTCTTCTTCAACAACTTCTTCCAGCCAAATCCTCCGACGGGGTTCTTCCACTTCTCCACGGGCGTCACTGAAGAAGTGGTCGACGGCGGCAATTCCGATCAGGGCAATTCTTTCGCCAGCTTGCTGCTTGGATATGGAGACGTCGATTCCTTCTACGCGATCAATCCTTCGGTCGCCAACAAATCCAAGGAAACCGCGTTCTATTTTCAGGACGACTGGAAAATTAACTCCAAGCTGACTCTAAATCTTGGCTTGCGCTACGAGTGGAGCTCCCCCTACACCGAACGCCACGATCACATTCAGTTCAGCGACTTCAAAGGGGACAGCGGCATTGCGGTGCCAATCGACGTGCCTGGAATTCTAACTTCCGACGGGAACCTGCTCGGAACAACCATCTTTGCCGGCTCCGGGCATCGCAGCGTCCCCGTCGACCGCAACAACTGGGCGCCGCGCATCGGATTTGCCTATGCGGTCAACCCCAACACCGTCATTCGCGGCGGCGCGGGTGTCTATTACGGGTTTAGCGTGGCTACGAATTTTCAGTTCACGGGCACAGCGTTCGGGAACTTTTCTCCGATCCGTTTTACGAAGGACAATTTCCAATCGCGTTTCGCGACGCTGGCTGATCCATTCCCGGATGGGCTGCCTCTGCCGCAGGATCAAACCTACGGTTCGCTGGCGTTGTGGGGCTTGCCAAACAACAACAATCTGGATGTATCCGAAGCGCGTAATGCGGAAATCTATCAGTGGAATCTCGGCGTTCAGCATCTCTTCCCGGGCGAAATCGTCATCGGCGTGGACTATTCCGCCAGCCGCAGCAACCATCTGCCGTTCAGTTCGTTTTCTGGCACCGCGGACCGCAACTTTTTGCCCTCGTCCATACGCGAGCAGATCGTCAATGGCAACCCTGCGGCGTGTAATGGTCTGGGCCCGTCCGATTGCCTGAATCAGCAGGTTTCCAATCCGTTTCAATCTCTGTTCGTCCCCGGTCCTGAGCAGATTTTCAATGAGCCCACTTCCATCTATAACGATGACACCATTCCGCTCATCAACTTGCTAAGGCCGTTCCCCCAATTCGACGGACCCTTCAGCGGCTTGACGCGCCTATCCGCCGCAGCCTTTTACAACTCGTTGCAGATTCGCTTTCAGAAGCGCTCCGGCCACTATGTTAGTTTCGCGGGCAACTACACCCTGGCCAAAGCCACAGACAATTCTTCGGCGGGCGCAAATTCCTTCATCACGGATATTCTGAGCGCGGGGAATCCCCAGCAGTTCGATAATCTCAGGGCAGAGCACGCGATCAGCGCCAATGACGCCACGCATCGCATGGTGCTCGCGACGATTGTGGATGTGCCGGTCGGGCGCGGCCGCTGGATCGGCCGCGACATGAACCGTGTGTTAGACGCCATCGTCGGCGGGTGGTCCATCTCGACCATTCTCACCTTCCAATCTGGGACGCCGCTCAACTTGGGTCTTGCGGATGCGCGTTTCGCCGACGGGACGCAAAGGCCCGATGTAATTTGCCCGCAACTCTCGACCGGCATCGGCTACCACGCCGCGGCTTCGAGCGGGCAGCCTATTCTGAATGCTGCCTGCTTTTCAGATCCCGGCGATCAAATCCCCGGGAATGCGCCGCGCTACTTTTCCAATTTGCGAAGCAATGGGATTCACAACTCCGATCTTTCCTTCAGCAAGGAATTCGTGATTCGCGAAGGCATGAAACTTCAGGTGCGCGGCGAATTCTTTAACTTCACGAACACGCCGCGCTTTGCTCCGCCGAACACCGCTTTCGGCGATTCCCAATTTGGACAGGTGACCAGCACGCTCGGCTCTCCGCGCCACACGCAAATCGGCGTGCGCTTCGAATTCTAGAGTTTGCCCGGAATGCGCAAGACGCTGAAAGTCGTTTTGCCGGTAGTCTATGTGCTCGTTTCGCCTCTTCGCGGCGACCAACCGCGGCAGAACTGGACCCACTATGTTCGCATTGGCGCTTATGGCCTCAGCTCCACGAATGCGAGCGCGATTATCCGAGACGCCCAAGCTGGCCACGTGTTTGGGATCGAAGTAGACAATGACATCACGGGCCGCTATGAAAGCTTTCTCGATCCAACGGAAAAGCTTGCTGCAATCCGCGCGTTTGCCGAACAGGCGCACCAGATTCGAAACAAGGCGTTCGTCTACATCGCCGGCACCGAATGCATCACCGCCAACGCAGAAAAAGCCCAGCATTCAGTTTTGAAAGATCATCCGGACTGGCTTCAGCGCAACCTTGCAGGCGAGCCCGCTGTCTTTACTTCGGGCGCCGCTTTTTGGATCCGGCCGGGCGACGAAGATGTGTGGATCAGCCCTTACGCCGTAGAATGGCGCAAGGTTTATCTCCAGCGCGTCCGGCAAATCGCTTCAACCGGCATTGACGGCATCTACGTGGACATTCCGTACTGGATGACTCACTTTCGCGGATGGAACAACTCCTGGGCCAGTTTTGACGACTCGACGGTCACCGCGTTCAAGCAAAAGACGGGCCTCGACGCCCGCAAAGATCTTAAGCTCGGCGATTTTTCCGATCCTAATTTTCGAAAGTGGATTACTTTCCGCATCGAAACGCTTACCGATTTCGTCAGGGAGATCGGCGACACCGCGAGGTCCGTCAATCCTTCCATCATGGTCATTCCCGAAATCTATCCGGGCATTGAAGAAGAGGCAGTTCGCGTAGGTGCCGATGTTTACGAAATGTATCCGGTCGCCGACGCGATTGCCCACGAATACGAATTCGGCTCCGGCGATCATCTGGCTTCCTCCCGCCCGCAGCTCGATTGGTTTCTCTACCAGGCCGGCATGCTCTCCTTCCGGGCCTTCGCCGAGGGCAAAGCAACCTGGCTCCTGAACTATTCCTGGGACGGCGACAAAGACATTGACCCCCGAGAAGCCATGAAGACCCTTGCAGCTTCACAACTCGTCGCGGGTGTCAATTTCTGGGATGCGCCCGGCCTCTCCATGGCGGGATCTAACGACTCCGCCACGCGGGCACAAATCTTTGACTGGATCGCGCGCCACGAGAAAACCTTCTATTTGCCGCGCGACGCTATGAATCCCGCCGGCGTTTACTTTTCCCCCTCAAGCAGAAATTTTGACGCCGGCCGTTTTCTTCCTTCCTATCGCGGTGCGCTCTTGCTCTTTCTGCAAAAACATCTCGAGTTTCAAGTGGTCACGCCCCGCACCATCGCCTCCTTCCGCGGCCAGACGCTGCTACTTCCCGATGTTTCAATCCTCGACGACATCGAACGCGGACATCTTAGGAATTTTCTGGATCGTGGTGGACGTCTCGTCATCACTGGTTCCGACGCTAGCGGTCTCGGAAGCGCCTCGAACATCAGGCGATTTTCATACTCCCCCGGTTCGGTCCACCTTGCTGCTCTAGAAAAAGATTTTGCCGGAGCCTCGCGCGAGCTGCCCGAAACTTTTTTTGCTGCTCTCAACATCCCTTCCGATCTTTCCGTCTCCGCCTCCCCTCTCGTTGCTTCGAACATCGCCTCTGTCGGCGGCAAACCGCACATTTTCCTTGCCAATTTCTCCGGCATAATCCCTCATCGAAACCTCCGGCCGGGGCTTGAGTCTTCCGCCGCAATTTCGGTTCTTGCGAGTCGAAAATGCACCCTCACGTTTCTTCCGCTCTTTGGTGAGGAACAATCGCTTCCCGGAAAAATCTCCGGGGATCGCCGCATATTCGATTTGCCGCCTTTCGAACGGGGTGCGGTGGCATGGATCAATGACTCCAATTAGACTCGTGGTTCGGCATTTTTTCTTGAAGCGGAGAGCAGCTTGAGGCTTTCAGCGGGCAAACAAAAGGGTCTTGAAGCCGTGGCAACGGATCGCGGCGTCATTGCCGCTCTCGCCATCGATCAGCGCGATGCTCTGCGCAAACTTTTTGCCAAAGCCTCCGGGAAGCTCCCAGAGGAAGTCCCCTCGGAATCACTGATTGAATTCAAGGAGCATGTCAGCCGGGTCCTTACTCCCCGTGCCAGCGCTATTCTTCTGGACCCCGAGTACGGCCTTCCCGCTGCTCTTGCGCGCGCCAAAAACGCCGGCCTTCTCCTCGCTTATGAGAAGACCGGCTACGATCGATCCGTCCGGGGCCGGCTTCCGTCTCTCCTCGATTCCTTCTCCGTCGCGCGTCTCCGGGAGGCCGGCGCCGACGGCGTCAAAGTTCTCCTGTACTACTCGCCTTTCAGCGACTCGGCGATCAACGCCGCCAAGCACGCCTGGGTCGAGCGCGTCGGGGCCGAATGCGTCGCCGCCGATATCCCCTTTTTCCTCGAAATGGTCGGCTATCACGATGAAATGGACGAGAAGAGCCCGGACTTCGCGCGCATCAAACCGAGTGTCGTCACTCTATCCATTCAGGAGTTCTCAAAGCCGCGCTATTTTGTTGACGTGCTCAAAGTCGGCGTTCCGGTCAACATGGCTTTTGTCGAGTCGGTGCGGCTTCCCAGATCTCAATCGATTCATTCCCGCGAAGAAGCCCGCGCCCATTTTCGCCGGGCGTCCGACGCCGCGGCTCGTCCTTTCATCTATCTTTCCGAAGGTGTCAGCAATCAAACCTTCGCCGAAGCGCTCACCCTTGCGGCCGAAGCGAATTCCGCCTTCTCCGGCGTTCTCTGCGGCCGCGCCATCTGGCAAGAAGGCGTTCCGGTCTTCGTCGAGCAGGGCGCTGCTGCTCTCGATGATTGGCTCAACAGCGAGGGATTGCGCAACATCGAGATCGTGAATGCGCTTCTTGAAGCCGCGCATCCTTGGTATGAGAGGTTTTCTGTCTCGACTGGAAAGGGCTAACTGACGACCGTCACATGTTCCTCTGCGTCAGCCCCAACCCGGCAATCGACAAGCGTCTGACGCTTGATTCGCTTGTGCCGGGCAAGATCCACCGCTCCCGCGAAGTGCAGGCATACCCGGGCGGCAAGGCTGCTCACGTCGCCATGACTCTTCGCGCGCTCGGGGAGTCTCC
>JBKOXA010000083.1:0-52843 GCA_046724685.1 Acidobacteriota bacterium
CTGTAGAAGCCCGCTCTTCGTTCTCACCGTTCCCATCGTTCACAATAAACGAATTCCTCGGGAGCAATGACTTGGCGAGGGTTGATGTGCTGGGTGGCCTGTCGAATAATCCGCCGGTTTGAGCTAAATTCTTGGGAAGCCAGGTGCCAATGCGGTTAGGATTTGTCGAGGAGAGGTCCATGAGCAAAGAGCTCTCTCGGAGAAACTTTCTTGAGCGAATTGGTTTGGGGACTGCGGCTGGGGCAAGTTTGTCGCTTCTGAAGGACGTTGCGGCGGCCACGCCTAGGATGGTCGATCCGCTCCCGTCGCGGACTCTGGGACGAACAGGCGCCAAGGTTTCGATTCTGGCATTCGGATGCGGCAGCCGCTTCCTCATGTACCAGGACGAAGATAAGGCGCTGGAGGCGCTGAATCGAGCGATTGATCTTGGCATTACTTATCTGGACACGGCGTATGCATACGGAGATGGCAGGAGCGAGTCGCGAGTCGGCCAGGTGATGGCGACCCGCCGCCAGGAAGTGTGGCTCGCAACCAAAATTCCGGATCGCACGCGAGACGAATTTTTGCGGCGGCTGGAGGGCAGCCTAAAGCGGCTGCGGGTAGACCATGTGGATCTAGTCCACATTCACAGTTTGGGACAAGTCGACGACTTGGCGAAGATCGAAGCGCGGGATGGGGCGCTTAGGGGCGCACTCGAGGCGCGTGAACGGAAGATGACGCGGTTCATCGGCGTTACCAGTCATACCGATGGAGAAGTGATGGCCCAAGCCATCCAGAGGAACGATTTGGACTGCGTGCAGATGGCTCTGAATCCCTCGCGGAACGGGCGTTTTGAAGAGCTTGCCTTACCTGCGGCTAAACAGAAGAACCTCGGCATTGTTGCGATGAAGGTGACGGGGCAGGAATATCTGTTGGGAAGCGGATCCGGAAAAGGCGACATGAGTTCTTTGCTGCGCTATTCGATGAGCTTGCCGGTAACAACCGCCGTTGTGGGAATGCCACGCCTGAATATGCTCGACGATAATATTGAAGTGGCGCGGAGCTTCTCGCCGCTACGCGAGGAGGAGATGGAGCATCTCCGGCGAGAACTCACGCCAGCTCGCGACGGACTGGAGAAGAAACTCGTAGGACACCTGGACGGGCCGACAGCGAATCCGAAAGTATTCTGCGCCTGATTGTGGCCTTGCGAAGCCGGAGGGGAGAATTCTTGCCTTTTCGAATCTGGCTTCCGGTCTAGAAATGATTCTCACGGTAAAGGACCAAGCGCTAAACCATCCGCACACTGCCCCCTCACGATGAAGTTGCTTGCTAAGAACATTGCCAGGCTTCGCGGAAACGGCATTCTTGGATAACTTCCGGCTTGGCAACGATCCGTCCAAAAGACTTCCGTTTGGTCGATTCGCCCAATCAGCTGCTCGACCAGAATCCAGCATCCCACTTCACCCGTTCGTTCGCCGGTGGGCTTACAAGTGGCGAACGCGGGCGTCTGCGCATTCGATTGGGCACTCAGGCGGAAAGTCCCGTTGGCATACAGCGGGCGTGAGTGTACGCGAATCGAAGAAAATGTCGATTGAAGCACCTTGCAGTTAGGAGCCAGTCAAACTTGCAGGCCAGGTGATGGATCAGAACGTTGGCCCCGTCCTGACCGTCCTCACCATGCCCACGCGTAAGCCTCGACTCGTGGGTCGGCTCCTGCGCTCAGCACGCCGGTCTTCGCATCGACGATGATGGCGGCGCTGGATGCAAGGGACCAAGGCGGTGAAACACGCAACTTGTGACCGCGCGCGATGAGTTCCTTTTGCGTCGCTTCCGGAATGCGCTCCTCCACCGCCATGGCGCCCGGAAGCATGGTGTGAGGAAACGGCGAAGACGGGAAGCTGCTAGTGGACCAGCGTGGAGCTTCGATAGCTTGCTGGACGTTCATGCCGAAATCGATCACGTTGACCAATGTCTGCATGGTGATCATCACCTGGTCGTCGCCGCCAGGACTTCCGGTAATCATGAACGGTTGGCCGTCCTTCATTACCAGCGTGCTCTGTAACGTGCTCCGAGGCCGCTTTCCGGGCTCAAGCGCGTTGGCCTCACCCCGAACCAACGAGTAATAATCGCCACGGCAGTTGAAGATGATTCCCGTGTTTCCCATCACCACTCCCGTTCCGAAGACGCTGTGAAGGCTGGGCTCGAAGCTGACCATGTTGCGGTCCTTGTCAACGATTGCGATGTAACTCGTGTCGCCGTCGAAGTCCGCGTCATCGTCGAGAACGACGTGCCAGGGGTACTCCGCAGCGCCGGCGACAAATTTTTCGGGTGAACCGGGACGTAGCTCCAGCGAAGCTTTTGCCGGATCGATGAGCTTTCTGCGTTCCCGTGCGTAGTCCTTCGACAGCAATCCGTCGTAGGGAATTTTGATGAAGTCCATGTCGCCGAGATATTTTTCGCGATCGGCCATGGCCAGTTTGATGACCTCGACATTGGTGGAAACGAAGTCGACGCTGTTATGGCCGAGCGCCTTCAGATCGTACCCCTCAAGCAGGTTCAGGGCGATCAGCTCGGCCGGTCCCTGGCTGGCGGAAGGATTCTTATAAACCTGATAGCCCCGGTAATCGGTGAAGACCGGAGTTTCCACTTTCGCGGTGTACTCCGCAAAGTCCTCGTAACGGAACAGGCCGCCGTTGGCTTCTGAGAAGGCCGCCATCTCGCGCGCAATGTCGCCTGTGTAGAAGCGGTCGCGGGCCGCTTTCAGTGCCTCGTGCCGCCCTTTTGCCTTGTTCGCTCTTTCCGCTTCCACCAGCTTTTTTAGGGTGCGAGCGAGATCAGGATTCTTGAAGATCTCGCCGGCCTTCGGCGCCTCGCCATTCGGCTTGTAGATTCTGATGGTCGAAGGGTACTTGAGTATCTTTTGGGTGCTGGCAATCATGCGGGCGCGAGCTTCACTCAGGGGAAATCCATTTTCCGCGAGGTCAATGGCCGGCTGGAGCACCTGCGCGAAGCTCATTGTTCCCCAGCGGTCTAGCAGGATGTACCAGGCGTCCAGCACGCCCGGAAGTCCGCCCGACAGCAGTCCATCGCTGACCGGAATCTTGCCGCCGCTGTTCTTCTCGTACCACTCGATAGTCGCCAGTTTGGGAGCGCGCGGCTCCGCGTTGATGGAAAGCACTTTTTTCTCGCGCGCATCGTAAACGAGCACAACGGCGTCACTGCCAACACCATTGAGGGCAAAGTCGGTCACCGCGAGTGCCGCTTGGCCGCCAACGACCGCATCGAACGCGTTGCCCCCCGTCTGCAGGATGCGGCTGGCCGCCTCTGTCGCTTCCGCTTTCATCGATGACACTGCTGCCTGTCGGCCTCGAATGACCGGGCGCATCGTGCGGGGTAAAGAGGCGTCTGAGCCTTGGGCGATGGCATTCGCGGCGAAGCCTAAGCAGGCGATCAACATGCTTGTAACAAGCGTTCTCTTCGAAACGGTCATGAGTGCCTCCCTGAATTGAAAGCGCTAGACCAACGAAAGCCCTTGATTCGTCTATTCGGGCATTGTGCATTTTACACGGTCTACACACCTTGGTTTTGCGAGACCCAATGTTGGTCGAACCGCGCCGACGACCGGTCTGGCCGACGAATCCTCCTGTGAGGTCGGAAGCTCTATTGGCGCTTGCCGTCGATTGCGGGCGGATCATGACTTCCTGTTTGCCGAAGCAGGTCACTAGACGTTCAGAAAACCAGAAAGCGAACCGGCTCTGGAAGTGTTTGATATTTCAGGCCTGGCCAATCGGTCTTTTGGTTTTCAAAATACATGTCATTATTTGCGCGGTTAATGGTACGAGACTGCGAAAAATCCAGATCTGCTTTCCCCGAAATCCGTTGCTGAGGCTGGTGTTAGCGCCTATGCAGATGCTCAGGAGGACGGAGAAAATGCGATAGCCGCTGGAGGCTCGCTAAGGTTTCCAGTAGCCCACAATCACATAGGCGGATTTTGCTCGGGAAACCTCGTGCTTGAGCGAGGAAAAGTATCCTTTCAACCGCAGAGTGGGGATCACGGCTTCACGGTCACCTCCATCGGACAGATCGACATAACAGAATCCACCTTCACACATACAAATCTGCCTGAATTTCTGATTCATTGGCGCAGCCAAGACGGCAAGGACTATAAATACTACATCGTTGTTACGACGTATCTGACTCGAAGGGGCGGTTCTTCCCTCATTCCCGGCACGTTCGCTGCGGAAGGCGATGCCGTCGACAAGACCATCGGCTTAGACCGTATGATCCTTAGCCTAATCAAGAAGAGCCTTCCGTGAGTTGGGTGGACGCCCACTGATCTCGCCACTTCTGTTCCAGCACCAGACAGCTATCACCAGTGCTGGAATAACCAATGCAATACCGAATTCTGTCGTAAACCAAAGCGTGTGTCCCTTGTCCACGGTGATCCGATCGAAAAATGTTTGGATGATTGCATTGTGCGATGCATGTAGCAGTACGCAGGGCCAAACTGAATCTGACTTAAGGCGCACCCATGCGTAGAAGATTCCCATGCTAACCACCATCGTCGCGAAGCACGGCACCTCGAACCATCTTGGTGTGCCGGCGTTATATTCCCCGAAGATGATGCCGGGGGTATGCCATAGAGCCCAAGTGATACCACTAAATAATGCCGCTTTCCGGAATCCCAGCCAACCAGTCAGCTCCGGTACCCAAAAGCCGCGCCATCCGATCTCCTCGCCCGCAGCCGAGATGCACGAGAACAAGGTTACTGACGTTGCAATGTAAACGAAAGCTGCCATGATGATGAGCCAATGCGGCTTGCCTTGCATGCCCAGTGTGAACGCTGCGCGCTCTAAAAACGTTGGTTTCGGTACCCCACCTAGCCCTGTAATCCAAACCGTGCCGTAGGCTAATGTGGCGTAGCCAATCGGAACCAGCCATCCGGCTAGTAAATAGCTAATTTTCGGCAATCGCCATCCGAACTCGCGCCATCTCTTACGGGTCACTATCGCAGCCACAACCGCCGCAAACGCCGGACACCACATCAACCAAAACACCAGAGGCGCCCCAAATATGCGTCGGTCGCTGCCGCGACGGATCATCAATGTTTCCATCACGGTGCTGAACACCATTACAACCGCCAAGAATATCAGGGACCTTTGTTGTGCTTTCCGCATGATTCCCATTTTATGGTCCGTTGGATAAACTTGGTGATCCCAAAATGCGGGGCCTAAATTCGCTTGGGAGCAAGGAAGACCCGATTAGCGCCGTGATCGAAACTAGAATCATTGTCCAATAGGGCCGGCGGTCTCAATGGGTCGACGCAACAGCGCGATGGCCATCAAGCTTGATTTCCCAGAGCCATTGAGGACCTTCGGGAGGTCTTGATACAGAGAGACATTCCAGCAGCGAAATGAATGTGGCATCTTTTTGCGGCAGAAATGTCGGTCTTTGTTTTGTCGGCATCGCGACCTACATATGTTGCGCCGGTTGCGCTGCAGCGCACGCTGTGTGCCGAACGCGTAACATGCCCAACGAGCATCTGTGCGTAGACGCGATAAGAGAGGCCGCACCAGATTTGCGTGCGGCCCCGTTCTGGACATGGATTACCTAAGCTGTGCTCGCCCTGCCACGGAAGAAGTGCGCGATAAACGAAATCACTGCGCAAATCAACAAAAGGTGGATAAGCCCTGAAGTTGCGTGAAATGCGAGAAACCCCAGCAGCCAGAGCACGACAAACACCGCGGCAATAATCGCCAACATAAGAACCTCCCTTTCCAAGGTTGAATTGTCGGTACGGGCGGCCCGGGGGTCGATAAGGTGACGTCTCGAATTAGAGAAAGGCAACGCTGTAAAGAGAATAGGGTAGCCGCAAGCCTCTGAGCTGCCGGACTCAGCGCTGATATATCAAATCCGTCTGCTGATACGTTGCGGTGTGTCCGCACTGCCTGCATGCGAGCGATTGTCCGCCTTCGGGAAATTTCGGTTTCTGAGGAAAGAAGTAATTCCTGAAATTGTCTTCAATCTCCGAGTGGAAGAACATCGAACTCCAATCGGGCATTTGAGAACCCAGCTGGCCATGCGCGGCCTGCGATGGTGGATTAGTTAAACCTATCGGGCAAATATATTAATTTTGCTGCTGGTTTCTTTGACGGTCGGGGATTTCATCACCGACATAAGGTATACCACGCGGTCTTCGGGTAGGAGCCCGGCACCCGGCACTCAAATCGATGGGTCGTATTTCTGATAGAATCCCGGCACGCTGCCGCAGTGAATTAAGGTTCCGGATTAAAATGAATTCCGGCGCGATGCCGACTTGGTTATGGATGTTTATCGCCGGCAGGTATTCTCTGGCTCCTCCAGTTGTTGACATCCGCTTATTCTCTCAGAGGCATTATTCGTTTCTTGAAATGGTTGGAGCGTTGTTCTCTTCAGTCCAAAACCGGTGCCTATCACCGTGGATTTGAGCGAGTGACGGCTGCAAGTGGCGTTGAATCAGCGAGACTTAATGATTGGTTTGTGGGTCCGATTCCCATCGTCCGCTCCATGATCCTATTGATGCAGTTGGCTTTCCGGCTTCCTCTCTCTCAAGAATTCACCCAAGACCCTGTGATTAGTGAACGCGGGTTTGAGCGGCTTTGGCGGAGCTGTCACAACAAGTAAAACGATCGGCCAGACCAGTGTCCACGATTGGGTTATATGAATCGCTATCAACCGGGAAGCCCGTTTCGCTGCGAATTGCCAAACCGACAAGAGGCCAGACGCACACAGCAGATTCGGCGCCCTCCCGTCAGGAAGCCCGAACTGATTCATGTGCAAAGTGCAAGCGCTGATTAGACTGGGCCGCTTGCATTCTCTGCATCGCTTCCGCGCAAAAACATTTGGGGCGACACTTGGTGTGACACTGCGGCAGGCACGGTAATCAACTCTTGTTCCTTCCGATCGTCCTTAACATGACTTTGCATTCGGCCTTCCCTGTGGCAGCGCTTTGAACTCCTGGTTTAGAGATGCCGGAACGCAATTCGCGGGCGCCGTGGAAGACTGCAGTGCCGGCTCCGCGCCGATATCTGGGATAGCCTGACTTATGTACTGCTTTGTGTTCCCCCAGTCGCGTGCCTAATACCTTTTATGGTATTTACCGTCGACGGCAAACCCTCCATTTTCATCCCGAGTCACGCTAGCGGACCAACGTTTATTGAACCGGTATTCCCCCTGGATGAGCTCTCGCTGTGCGGAGGTAACGTCGGTCGCGAAGGTGAACAAGAAGTTATTCGTAACCCGCTTTTGCATTGCGATGCGCGCGCCGGGATCGGAGTTGTTGCCGCCTAACGTCGGGTCGATCGACAAGCTTGAGAGACCGGCGAGCTTTTGGACTCCACCGCTCACTTGACTTGCCGCACCTTGCGCCAGAAGCGAACTTGCTCCAAGGTTGGACGGAGAAGCTGCGGCCTGTTGGGCGGTTTGTCCTCGGGCAATGAGATTAATGATGTCGGCCGTCGGCAGAGGAGGGTCGGAGATGTAGCTGGTTTGCATTCTGTCGAGCGGTCCGCGAAACGTCAGGCTCAGGTCGTATTGGTTTATCGTGGTCGTGAGCAGCAAGTTGAGCACGGGTTCGGTGCGGTTTGGATTCGAGAACTCGATGACGCCGCGCTCAATCTGATAGCGCTTATTCATGAGGAATATATCGCCAGCCGTAAACTCTGTTCGCCCCACGATGACGGGATCAGCTGCAGTACCGACCACGTGCAGATTTGCCTGTCCCTGAAGGCTTACGGCGCTGCTCGTAAGGTTAACATCGCGAGCCGTTTGCACCGTGATATCGAGCTTGACCTTGTTGGGCATGCCCTCGCTGGGCGCGGATTCCGGGCCCGATTGGATTTGCCCCGCCAGCGTTGCCAAGTCGAAATTCTGAGTGAAACTTAAGCTGTCGATGAGTACCCGGCCATTCAGATTCGCCGCCTGGCTTGTACCGACCAGATTCAGGTCGCCGCCCAGAACGGTCCTGATCGCGTCCTGGTAGCGGATGCGAACGTTCTTCGCTTGAACAGCGACGTTCATTTGAAGCTGGGGCCGATACCCAATCGACCCTCGGGCGGAAATCTGTCCGCCTCCCGACACCCCCGAAAGTTGCGTGATGGTTATTTGGTCGTTGCTCACGTCGAGAACCCCATTCAAGTTTTGGAGTCCGACGAGCGCATCGGCTGGCATGATGGAGATGTTCTGTAAGCGCAGCTGTCCCTGGACAGTTGGATGGTCCGTTGGACCGGCCGCGCGAACATCAATCTCCAGCTTCCCGGAACTCTGAAGATCACGCTGGAACAAACGTACGAGCTGCATATCCACCGTACCCACAGCGGACAGCGTCGCGGGTGCAATGCCTTGCAAGGGAAGCTGACCTTGCAGCCGTAAGATTGTGTCGGTTCCAGAAATTTCCGCTGGGTCGAGCGCAACGATGGAATTGGCGTAGTGGATGCGAATGGGGCGCGCATTTCCGATCTGAAAGCCCTGGTACTCGGCCTTCAAAGTGGGAATGATCACCTGCGCTTGCATTTGGTTCTTGTCGTCTAGTGGGCCTTCGGCGGAAGCATGCACTTCCAGGATGCCGCGCGGCCCGTTGGTCTTGGCGGGCCCGCGCAGCGCAAGAAGGCCCTCAATCGGCATTCCTCTCGTATCCAGGCTTGCGCGGGTGTAGTGCCCGTCGCCGATATTCATGGTCGCCCGGGCCTGGACGGAGGTCTGCGCAACTTCCGAATCCAGGACCAGGTTCGCTTGGTGATTAGCGACGTTGACTTCTGTCTTGATGCCCGAAATGCTCGCGTCGCGTACCTGCAGCTGAGGGATTTGAGCCGTGAGTATCAATTGCGGATTGTCTATGGTTCCCCGCCCGTTAGCGTCGACGCTTAAAACGCCTGCCACTCCGAGGTTTCGTTCCTGCACTGCCTGGAGTTGGGCCAGGTTGATGCCAGCAATGTTGAGTTGAAGCTCGTAACCTTTGCGTTTCGGGTAGAAAACGAGGTCCGCTTTAACAGAGCCCGCTGGCAACTTCATATTCAGGGAAGAGGTAAGTGCGTCGCCGTTACCTTGGGACTGAAGCAATAATTGCTGCAACGGCTCTCCGTAGACTTTGGCTTTGGTCAGCCGGACCGTTCCTTTTCCTACCGGACTGAGTTGAGAACCATGCATCGAGAGATCAACAGAGAGACTGCCGGAAATGGGATAGTCAAGCCTGGCGAGTTGCAGTAGCTGGTTGATCGCAAGATCCCTCGAACTCACCTCCAGGGTGATGGGGCTCGACGGCGAGTAATGCCAGTTCGAGAGACCAGAGCCGCCGGCGAAATTGACGTAACCCTGGTGCGCATTTACAAGAGAGCCATTCTGGATCGAGATCCCGGATTTGCTGACCTGTAGTCTCAGCTCCAAGCTGCGCCACTGAGTATTTTTCACCTGAAGGCTTCGGCCCGTCAATTGGCCTCGAATACGAGGGTCATTCCTACGGCCCTCGACGTGTAGTTGCAAATCAGCGGCGCCAGCGAGATTCATGGAGCGTGGAGGCGAAGCGCTTGCAGCCGGTTCTGGCCCGATTCCCTGGAATGCGGCAACGAGAGCATCTAGTTCCGTCAGGTCTGCCGCGTGCGCTTGTACCTTGAGGTTGAGCGTTGGGCCTGCGGTTCCGTAGATTTCCAAACGCGTCCGCGGGGTTTCGAGGGACGCGTTGGTCAGTGTCACCGTTGCAGATAGACCATCGTAGTTCAGCTGAGCTGCACCGTCGACGGGAACCGGCGCCGACTGAGCACTGGTGAGAGCAGCCTTCAGCGTGATCTCCGAACGGGCCTCAATGTTTTTGATACTGCCAGCCCACGCTGCATCAGCGGTTCCGCTAATCTGTCCATCCATCGGCATCGCTCCGAGGCTTGCCGTTCGTAAGGCTGCGTTAGCGGCACTCAATGAGATTGCCTGCACGGACGCATGGAGCTTAGCAATCGAATTGGTGTCGAGATGCTCGATCGTTGCCTTCGCCGTCATGTGTCCACCAAGCAGGTCTGCCTGCAGTCCATGCACATCGAGGTTCCCGTCGAAAAGCTTGAACTCTCCGCGGATATTGCGAACCACCGCATTAAGATCGGCTGTGCTGACCGCCAATTCGCGGCCGTTCAAGACTCCATCCAGAACCAGTGCACGTATCGGGGGCACATTGTCCTGCTGTTGATACCGTACGGAACCTGTCAACTTGACTTCGCCCGTAGGGATCGAAGCATTCCTAAGGACGGGCCTGGCGTCCTGCGGGTGAATCGTAATCCTGTAAGACCCGATGGCGGACGGTTGAGAATAGTTGCGTACTTGGCCCTCCAATTCGAGCGTGGAGGAAGCCACCGTGAGAAGCAGAGGTTTGAGCCTGAATTCGGAAGGAGTTGCGTTGAAGCCGGCAGTCAAGTCGTGGAGAAGGGGTTTCATATTTCCGTACAGAACGCGTCCGTTTCGATAGGAAAGGTTACCCTCGTAACCTTTTCCAATGGGCTCAGGCTTGATTTCGACTTGTAGATCGTGCAACTCGGCGTCCAAAGGGGTTTTGACGTCGTTGTAATAGATCTCGCCACGCTCGAGCAGAACGTGTTGGATCCCGAGATCGAACAGGTTCGTGGAGGTGTTGCTATTCGATTTCGGAATTGTCGGAAGATTCGTGGTCCCATCCCTTCTGACCCGGAGATTCACCACTGGGTGACGGAGGACGATCTCGTTTAGATCAACCTTTTTGCGTAGCAGGGAATCGATTCTCAGACGAATCCTGAGTTGGTCTGCTTGCACGAGCGGGCGCGCGGATGCCGGCTGGTTGCCGCGTACTGTAATTCCGTAGACGTCGGCGGCGAGCCGTGAGAGGTGGAGCGCAAAATTCTGAACTCGCACTTCTGTTCCCGCGGCCTCACTCGCCTGCTTCTCAATTTGAGTGAGTAAGTATCCGTGGAATCTCGGGCTGCGGAGGACGAGGTACCCGGTCACGCCGAGGACCGCGATACTCGTCACGAGAGCCACTGCTATCCAACCGAGTTTTCGTTTCCACGCCATAGCGGCACCTTTCGTGGATCTCAAAAAGCCTGTCCCAGAGTGATATAGAACTGGGTAGCCTTCAATCCTGTAACAGGGTTCAGGTTGCGTCCGATGTCAAACCGAATAGGGCCCACGGGGGTCTTATACCGGAGCCCCACGCCTATCGTGTTTGTGTAGTCTTGAAGGAAATGGCTAATGTTGATTGCGCTGTAGACGTTGCCACCGTCATAGAAAACCGCAGCGCCCAACCCCTCTTTGATGCCCAAAGGAAAACGCAATTCCGAATTGAAGATGAACAGCTGACGGCCTCCAGTCGGTACCAAGAGGTTTACGCAAGTGGACGGGTCAGCGGGGTTGCTGCACGCGGGTACCGTGCGTTGAGGCCCGGCCCCGTTGATAGGAAAACCGCGAAGAGTGGTTTCCCCTCCGGAGAAGAAGCTTTCACTGGTAGGCACGAAACTGTTGCCGAAAGCCTTGGCCAGGCCCAAGGTGATTCTGTTTGCCCAGACTGTCGGGCCGAACGGCTTGTAGTAGGAACCCTGCCCCAGGAATCGTACGAAGTTGGCGCTCGAGCCCAGAGCTTTAGGGGTGATTCCGAGATCCAAAGTCTGGTAGAAACCTCGGCTCGCATCCAAGGGTTTGTCGCGGGTGTCGCGAATCCAGGTGGCGGAAAGTGTCGAAAGGCGGACCCTCTCGTCCTGCGGCAACACCAATCCAGGAATTAACAAATCGGACAGATTCGTTTGACCGAAGCGATAGCGGAGTTGAATTCTTCGTGTTTTATCTTTGTTGAGCGGTTTCTCGAGTTGCCACGAGCCTTCCGCCAGACGCGCCTCGAAGGTGGGATTCGCGGTTGTGCGCTCGATCGATGCGCTAAACAGTGAACTCCAGCTTGATGCCCTGAAATGCGGCTGTCTGTACGTCGCAAGAGCGCGTTGATCTAGTCGTGAAACCAAAATCGAAGCGGACGCCGATTCTGCGAGACCACGAAGATTGTAGCGGGTGAATGTGATCGAGCCCCGAGGACTCACAAACGTCTTTTCTTCAGCGGTGAAATTCGCCGCTCCGCTCGTAATGGGCGGCAGCCCGGGAATGGCGATCGTACCGGAGGGGATGTTTCCTCCACGGCGAGCCACTTGCAACCCGAAACCGTAGGTAATCTCATTCCTCCCGGCTTCGTGTAGTTTGATAAGTACATCCTCCTCCGTTTGATCGGTGATGGTGCGGCGAGAGTCGACGCTCTCCCAACCAAAAACACCCAGGTCATGTAATCCGCTCTCGCCGGCCAGCAAAGCTCGTTGACTCAAAGGGGCTGCCGGGCTGATGTATGCGGTTTTTTTGATTAACGATGCTCTCGTCTTCTTATTGCCGAGGAGAACCACTTCGCCCACTTGTACCTGCTGTCTCTCCGTAATCGTATAGGTCACATCTACTCTGTGCGGATTGTCCGGCAAACGTGTGACTTTGGAGTCGAAGTCGGAATTGAGAAAACCCCGGTCCAAATACACGGCCATAATGTGACTGCGGTCGTCAGCCAAAGCTCTCGCGGAGAACGGCTGGCCCGGCCTGAGCCGCAGGCCCCCTTTCGGTGAGAAAGCCGAGCTGGATATGTGGGAATTCCCTTCAATCGTGAGGTTATCCACCATTGTTTGCGAGCCTTCGGTGATTTGAAAAGTGACATAAACGTTCGGCTCGCGATCGACAACATCGGTATCGACTTTCACGTCCTCGTATCCCAGGTTTTTGTAGAAGGCGGTAATGCCCGCCACACTTTGACGGAGCAGTTTGTCACTGAACTTCCCTCGGGAGAGCCGGACAAGGCGGCGAGGTTTCACCCGAACTTCTCGGATCAGCACGTCTTTACCGAAGTGCTGGTTACCCCGGAAATCGACGGTCTCCACTCTGTGACGGGATCCACGGTCGACCTTGTAAGCTAAGTCCACATTCGAAGCTTCGTTTTGGAGATGCGCGGACACTTTTACATCGAAGTAGCCCTTGCTCTCAAAAAAATCGATCAGATTCCGCCGGCCCTCTTCCACCAGGTCAGGGTCGACGGCTCCTTCGGAAAATATGGGAATCAGTTTCTTCATCTGGCGATCGTGAAGGAACGGAAGGGGCGAAAGCTTCGCGCCCGTGACGTGTACCTTGACGATCGGGCCAGGCTGGACATCGATCACCAGATCGGCGCGATTGCTGTCTTTGTGATAGTTAGCGTGATCCAGACGAACCTTGCTGGCGAGGTGATTTTGCTTTTCGAGATCCCGCTTCATGCGCTTGACGCCTGAATCGATTCGTTTTGGGGTATACGGCTTGCCAGGTTTGAGAGAAGCGCCTGTAGCGGTCGCCCAGAGTGAACGCGTTGCACGCCGCAAGCGATCCGCTTCGCCGGGTTCTACTCCCTGAATTTCTATGCTTCCCACGTTCGCTCGCTTCCCCAAATCGACGGCAAACACGATATTGGCGAGCATGTGAGCTTCATCGATCTGGGATTGCGCTTGCACCTGCGCTTGAAAGAAGCCGGCGGAAATGAAAAATTGAAGAAGATTGTCTTCAGCTTTGGATACGAGATCCTGTTTGTACGGTGTTCGGTTCGGGATATCGACGACTTGCAAAAGCCTGGTGTAGGAGAAGCTCTTGGTCGCACCCGCGAAGTCGAAAATTCCAAAGTAGAGCGCCGGTTCCAGAGTGAAAGTCACCTGCAGCCCGCCGGGGTCTGGCCTAACGTCGACTGCTACTTTACTGAATCGCTCAGTTCCCTGCAGCGCAGAAATCGTATCGGCCACCTTCGAGTTCGCGTACGGTTCACCCGCTCGCTGTTGCAGCAATGGTCGCAACGACTCTACGGAAATCTTCGGATTCGCGACCATCTCCACCGACGCGACATTTTGGCCTTCATAAGAAATTTTGTCGCTTTGTGTGGTCTGCTGGCACCGGGTGTAGGAAGGCCACCCGAAGACGACGAGAATCAGAATGACCCAGCTGCGCATAGATTAGGGGCTCGCAGTACGTGTCCGTCCAAATCGATGCCATGGCAAAGCCACTGAAACGAAAACTGCGTGCCGGGCGTTCGAAATTCATCCTTGGCCTCAAACTGGACACCGCCTCCGGGGCAGATGGCTGCCACCGGATCCATCAAGTCTAGGTCGAGGTGGGATGACCGCAATCCCCTGAATAATGTAAACACCTGATCAGGGTCTTGGTAACTCGCTCGAGAGCAAGAATAAACGCCTGCTTCCGAAACCCGCAAGCACATCCGTAATCGCTGGTATGGTCAGCTTCGCATTGACGGTAGAGAATCCGATTTGCGTAATGGTCCCGGAGCGAGCGATTCTGTGAAGTTCTCCTTGATTTTCGGTCCATTAAGTATCGGGGCCAACATCAGGGTATCGAACGCCTATCGCGTGGAGAAGTGTATGGTCTCTCCGTCCGCGAGTTCCCGCAACGCTGAGACCCACTCAATTGATGCTGGGCCAGGACCTATTTCTGCGTCAGAGAACGAAGGGAGATTGCAGGCCCAGGCTGGGCGCGGAGTGCGACTGTTCCTTAGGCCGAAGGCGATTTCCGGACTGCTCAAAACCGCCTATTTTGAATGGAGCAAGGACAACGCGCCTCGGATGGGCGCAGCGCTGGCGTATTACACCATTTTTTCTCTGGCCCCTCTCCTGATCATCGCGGTTGCAATTGCCGGCCTGGCTTTTGGGATGCAAGCCGCGCAAGGTGAGATTGCTGGGCAAATCCAGGGGCTCGTAGGCCGAGATGGCGCGAAAGCCATTCAGGCCATGATTCAATCGGCTCACAAGCCTGCCCACGGCCTGATCGGAAGCATGATCGGTGTGTTCGTGTTGCTCTTAGGTGCTTCCGGGGTATTCTGCGAAATCCAAGATGCTCTGAACAGCATTTGGCACGTAAATTCGGACGGCTGCACTGGGATTCGAAGCCTCATCAAGGCGCGTTTCCTGAGCTTTGGCATGGTGCTCGGCATCGGATTCTTGCTTTTGGTTTCGTTGCTGCTTAGCGCGCTTCTGGCCGCCGCGACAAAATATCTAGGGGGCATGTTTCCGATTCCGACGGTCCTGTTTGAATCTCTCGATTTTCTTCTTTCTCTGCTTTTTATCACTGTTCTATTTGCAATGATCTTCAAGCTTCTGCCGAATACCAAGATCGCGTGGAGCGACGTTTGGATTGGAGCGGCACTCACCTCTTTGTTATTTACTGCCGGAAAATTTGTGATTGGGTTTTATATCGGGAAGAGTGTGTCGGCTTCCGCTTACGGGGCCGCCGGCTCCCTGGTAGTGGTCGTCGCCTGGATCTACTACTCGGCACTACTTCTCTATTTTGGTGCGGAATTCACGCGAGTCTACGCGCGCACGCTGGGTTCGCAATGCGACAGGAGGACCTAACCAATCGTGGTAGACGTTCGTTCGACCGCGCGAGGCAAACCCACAGTGGCGGCATGCTTTCCTGAATATGGGCTTTCGTCTGACTATTATTACTGGCCAAAGGACTGAAAATAGGGTCATTCCGGCGCAAGGGAGAGCTGGTAACTCTAGCAAAACGCGTGAACAGCGTTGAGCAAAGCACCGGGTTGGTAAAATTAGCAAACCGCCGAAACTGCAATTCAGATGACGTCAGATCACCTCACAACATATGAGATCGTCCCTGAGCGACCCTTGCAACTCGCAGCGCTCGCGGTTTGGAAAACCACCGCCCAAGGGCCGTACATTCACAAAATGAAACAGCACAATAAAGCGGATTCACCCGCAGAGAAGACGCCGGTTTCTCCTCGCAAACTAAGCTGCTTTTACGTCGCCTTTTCGCCCGGGTCCGTCACCCTCGAATTGGTTCGAGGAGGTATCAGTCGGCTCCCGCAGCGGTTGATTTAGACTGCGCATTGGACTCCGCGAGGTTCCCGGAATCCTGCCGATAGGAATAGGCGCTCTTAGCGGCCTTGGCGTTGCTGAACTCGCGTTCAAACCCCGGCAGCAACGAGTCAATGAATCTACTCGCTCTGTTCACAGCTACACCTACGAACGCACCAGCCAAGGCTTCCACAGTTTGCCGTGTCTCGCTTGGTTTAGCGGCCGACGGCTTGGCGGATTGTAAAGAAGGAGTCAAATCGCGATTCGTTGCTGGCTTCCTTCCCTCGTCGTAGGTGCTGCGCGAACGACGGCTTGACGGAAGCAGGGCCGAAAGAACAATACCGCCCCCAAACGCCAGGGCCAACAGGGTACCCGGGCGCTCTTCAAACTGGGCGCGCCAGTCAACTGCCGTTTTTACCTTCTCCTCCAGCTCGCTGAAGTTGTTGCCGAGATCGTTGCGTGTTTCCTGGATGTGTCGTTCTATTTGATCGGATGTTTCGCCCATTGGACATTACTCCTCTAAGCTTCGAATGGTTTTATCTGGAGTGGGATTTACACGCTTTAGTTTCTTGCCGCTTGAACTCATCAGCGCAATAGCAACGATGGCAAGGATCGTGCCTACAAGCAGGGCTGCCAACCACCCAGCCATTACCGTGGACAATCCGTAGACAGATGACAGAAGCAAAAACCCGATTCCATAGAAGCCGAAAACCAGGCCCATTCCGAATGTGGCGACCGGCTTGGCCGCTCTCGAAGCTTCTTCTTTTAGTTCAGTCTTTGCCAGGCGAAATTCGGAACGGATAATCTCCTCGAGATTGCCGACGATATCCTGCAGGACTTCCGGAATGGACCGATGAATTTGAGGTGTCGCCATTGCTGAAGTCCTCTTCGAGGGATGACTAATCGCTGCGGCGCAAACCGCGGGCCACTAGGAAGCCCAGAATGGCGGCCGCGGCCAGTGCTTGTCCGGGATGACGCTTTACGATGTCCTGAACGTCTTCCGCCATGCCTTTCAAATCGGTTCGGCGAACATAATCTGCCGTAGCTTGAATCTTGTCAGCAGCGGAATGGGCCACGCCGGACAGTTTGTCGCCGCCTGAGTGCATCGAGGTGGCTGTCTGCTCCAGAGCACCTGCAGCCGATTCACGCGAACCATCGATCCTATCAGCGGCTTTGCGGCCGAACTCAGTGACTTTTTCCTTTACATCTGCGGCAGTTTCGGAAATCTGCTCCTTCATGCGAGCGGCCGCACCGGTGCCGCCACTTCCCGTTGATCCGTAAGAGGTCTGACCTGGTTGTTTATTGGTGTCGTCCATCTGGCTTCTCCTTTTTCTGCTAACAGCTCTGATGGTGGCGGTCGCGAAGGAGGCGTTTCACCCCAAGGACCGCTGACTGATGGCTCAAGCGTTGCTCTTCTTGAGCCGATGAGATATCCGGCCGAGGTCGTATTTGTGGAAGTAGATTGCTGTAGCGTTGCGCGCTCAAAGACTCGTATCTTTGGCCGAGCGATTTTGTCGATTCCGAAGGCATGAAGGTGCGAGGGACCTCATCGCTCGATGTAGCGGTTGCCTTCCGGATGGTGATACGCCGTGCGCCGATGCAGAAAAACCGCGACCCGATTCTAGCGTTGAACCGGGGCAAAATTCGTAGTCCAAACGCAGTCCGAAACCGGGGCCTATTACCGTGGATTTGAGCGGGAACGGTTCGAGGTTGCGCCTTAGCTACGGTCTTTCATCCCTTGATTCCAGCCCGGACTGAGCCGTACATTTTGTCTCGAAAAGATACAACCGCTGGAGCGTTTGCTTGCGGCGGAGTAAGGCAACTCCTGTGTCGTCAACGCCGGTCGCGGTCAGATTCAGCGATTGCAAATGGCTTAGACGGGCAAGAACCGGCACGCCAGCCGAAGTTACGGCGGTATGCGCGAGATCAACGGTGCGAAGGTTGGCAAACGTCGCGAGCGTTTTCAGGCCGGTGTCAGTGATCTTCGTGCGCGCCAGTTCCGCATCCACGATCAGGCTTCCAACGACTTTTAGCCGAGCGATTGCGTTATCATCGCAGCGCTCCGGCGCACTGACGGTGCGCAATATCAATCCGTCCTCAGGATTTCGCGAGCGCGGAACCAGGCGCACGCCCAGCCCCTTCTCGAGTCCAGTGATCAATGGCAGTTCGGGCCGATAGTCTTTGGCAAGGGGCAACGTTGGCAGCTCGGAGGCCGGAATAGGCGGAGCACCGCGCACCTCAATTGAGGGCAGGCTGCTCGATGCGCCCGAAGCGATCCATAACTCGATGACTTTGACTTCCGCGGCCGTCAGCGGTGGTTTGCCATCGGTCGGCATGAAATCCTTTTCGTCCGGTGACAAGTTGACGCGGCGGAACAGTTCGCTGTGCTTCGGGTCACCGGCCTTTATGACGATACCGTCTTTTCCGCCGCGCATCACGTTTTCATAACTGTCCAGGCGGAGTTTTCCCTTTCTCTTTTCCGCGTTGTGGCAATTGGAGCACTTGTTCTCGAAGATCGGCGCCACCCGCGCATTGAAAAATGTGGCGGATGGCGCCGGCGTAGCATTTACGCTTGTCGGAGTTACGCTCGCCGGCTCGATCGTTGGTTCGACTTTCTTGGGTATAGCCGGCACCCTTAGCACCGTCCGCAGCTTGCCCGGCATATGACGGGTCATAAAGGTCTCGCCGTGCGTCAGCTTTCCGCCCCTATCGCTGGTCCAGACCAGAAGAACCAGTGTGGCAAGAAGTGCGGCGCCGTAAACGCGTTTGTCCCAGGCACGCAAGACAAAACAGAGCAGCACTGCAACGGCCAAAGAAAATCCGCCCCACATGTGACTGGTTACCAGTTTTCCTTCGTAGCCTCCGCTAAATGCCAAAAGCCACCCGAGAAACACCGCCACCAAGGCACTGAGCACTGCAAGAGTCAGAACAAATTCCGCCGATTCCCGGACGCGATTCCAGCGGCGAATCGAGCCCGCACATTCCAGAAGCGGAACCAACAGCAAGAATGCGATCGGGAAATGAACTACCAGCGGATGGAAGCGCCCTACAAATTGGCTCAGCTCGCTGCGTTCAAGACCGTCAGGAGCGGCGTGAAGCAAGGGCCACAGGAGAAATAGGAGCAAAGCAGCAGCGATTCCAAACAGTACCAGGCGGGTGCGCAAGAGCATTGAGCCGCCTCAGACCCGCCGCAAGAGCGTGATTCGCCCGATCGGCAACCACTCGGCCACCAAGATGTTGCCGTCACGCAGGAAGATGGCGGCATGCGGCGTGATGAACTGTCCTGGCGTAAATTGGCGTCTTGATTGATTTCGGCGAGAGCCAACCTCTCCGTTTGCGGTTTGGCCATCGCCCAGCTGGGCGATCACCTTGTATTCCCGATCCAAGATGCACACCTGGCTGTCGAGATCCGGGCAGACCATCCACTCGCCCTGAACATGAAAGTGACAGGGCATTCGCAAGTGGGCTTCATCCTTTATGGTGCGGATATGAGCGCCGCTGAGCGTGAACGCTTGAATGCGCCGGTTCCCGCGGTCGGCCACCAGCAGCACGGGTTCTTTGCCTCGAGGATCGACCCACAAGCCGTGCGGTGTATCGAATTGTCCGTCTCCGTGGCCCGGCCGGCCAATTTCGCCCAGAAACTTGCCGCCTTGCGAAAAGCGCAGCACGTGATGCGAACCGTACCCATCGCCAACATAGAAATCGCCATTTGGTGCAAAAGCGACATTTGTCGGGACAAAATCGATAGGTCGTTCGGCATACTCCTCATCTTCGCGAGGATAGCCATGCGACCAGACAGTCTTTCCGTCGAGCGTAGTTCTTACGATCTTGCAGCGGTTGATATCGCAGTGATATAGAAATTCGCCGTCGGCCTCGCGGCGCCCGCTAAGGCCATGAGCCCCGCCGCGAAATTCCTCCCCAAACGCGCTTACAAACCGGCCATTGGCGTCATAAACCACGACCGACTCGCCTCGCATGCTCGACTTGTTGACCGTGTGGGCCACATAGATCCGCCCTTGTTCGTCCTGAGCGAGTCCATGCGTGTCTCCCCAGACCAGCCCATCCGGCGGCATGAGCCAATCATGCACGCACTCATAGGTGTGAAATCCCGTGCCCACCACCGGCAAGCGCTGGCCGGATTTATCCGATGCGCGCACGTAGAAAGGAGGAATTGCGGCGGCGGCAGCGAATGCAGAACAGCGAACAAGAAACGACCGTCGTGAGGAAGACTTCATGAGATTAGTTCCGGGACGACTTTCGCCGGAATGACTCCCGTCAATTTCTGCTCCAGACCCTGAAACTTGAACTTCAGCTTCTCATGATCGATGCCCAGCAATCGAAGCACGGTTGCGTTGAAGTCACGCACGTGCACCGGGTCCTTCACCACGTTGTAGCAGAAATCGTCAGTTTTTCCGTGGACGATCCCGGCTTTAGCGCCCCCGCCGGCCATCCACATCGTGAAGCACCGCGGATGATGATCCCGTCCGTAGTTTTCCTTGGAAAGGCCGCCCTGGCTGTATACGGTGCGCCCGAATTCGCCGCCCCATAGCACCAGCGTGTCATCCAGAAGTCCACGCCGGCGCAAATCCGTGACCAACGCGTACGAAGCGCGATCCGTCGCCGCGCAAAGCTTGGGCAAATTGCCGACCGCATTCGAGTGCACATCCCATCCGCGCTGATAGATCTGCGTAAAGCGGACACCGCGCTCGGCCATGCGCCGCGCCAGCAGGCAGTTGTACGCAAACGTGCCCGCCTGTTTTGCGTCGTCCCCATACAACGTCCAAGTGCTGTCTGGTTCGTCACCCATATTCGTGAGTTCCGGCAGCGAAGTTTGCATGCGGAACGCCATCTCGTACTGATGAATGCGCGCGTGAGTTTCCGGGTCACCAACTTCTTCAAACGTCATTTGATTGATGGCATTCACGGTCTCGATCAGCGTGCGCCGGGTTTCGCGGCTCAAGCCCTGTGGGTCGCCAAGATACAGCACCGGTTCCCCTTGGGAGCGGAATGCGACCCCCGCATATTCGTTCGACAAAAATCCGCTGCTCCATAATTTCGGCGAAATCGGCTGTAAGTCGGTGCCGGGCAACGTTAGTGAATTCAGTACCACAAAAGTTGGCAGGTTTTCATTCATGCTGCCGAGCCCATAGGAAAGCCATGCGCCCATCGATGGCTTGCCGGGCACCATATTCCCGGTGTTCATCAACAGGATTGCCGGTTCGTGATTGATGGCATCCGTCTGCAGCGAATGCACAAGCGTCAGTTGGTCCACCAGCCGTCCCGTCCACGGAAGCAGGTCGCTCACCCAGCGCCCTGATTTGCCCTGGCGAGTGAAACCCCAATGCGATGGCGCAATCGGAAAGCGCGCCTGGCCAGAGGTCATGCCGGTCAGAGCCTGGGTGCCTCGCACGGAGTCCGGCAGATCTTGGTCATAGCGACTCGCGAGTCCCGGCTTGTAGTCCCACAAATCCATCTGCGGTGGCGCGCCGGACATAAAAAGGTAGATCGCGCGCTTGGCCTTTGGGGCAAAGTCCGGCACGTAGTGGGTTGCCGACATTGCCTGCGAATCACTCGTCGCTCGAACGACGCGCGGTGTCAAAGCGCCGCCAAATAAAGTGGCAAGGCTTGCCCAGCCAAGCGTCTTGCCCATGCTGCCGAGAAAATGTCGGCGCGTTGCCAGCCGCTTCCACTCTTCACGAAGTTCGAGCGAGACTGGAAGGTCGTAAACCGTGGGTCCGGCGCCGCCATGATCAGAACAGCTTCTGCAGTTTTCGTGATGGTTCGATCTCATTTGTTTAACACCGCATCGAGATTCATAGCCGCGCTGGCTACCAGCATCCACGAAGCTAGTTCATCCGTCCGGATCCCGCCGTCGCGGCTGCTCTCTCCGACCTTCAGCACTTCCTCTGCCCGGGACTGATCCTGCGCGTAGGCACTCTGAAACCTCGTCAAGGCATTTTCAAGGACCAGCTTTTCACGTGGTTCCCACGGACGGGCGAGCAGCACTTCGCCAAGGTAGTCGAGACGCGCTCCCGTCTCGGGCGATTGACGGATCACCCGCTCCGCCAGACGGCGAGCCGCTTCCAGCCATTGCGGATCGTTCATCAAAACCAGCGCTTGCAGCGGAGTGTCGGTGCGTTGGCGGCGGGTGCAAGCGGCATCGCGTACCGGCACGTCCAGTGTGTCCATATCGGGCATCGTTGCCATTCGTTTCCAAAAAGTGTAAAGGCTGCGCCGGTACAAAGACTCGCCGTGATCTTGCGTATAGCTTTTGGTGTCGCTGCCCTGATGGCTTCCGGCTTCCCACACTCCAGCCGGCTGATAAGGCTTTACGCTGGGACCACCAATTTTCTCCACCAGCAGACCGCTGGCGGCCAAGGCTGTGTCACGGAGCATCTCGCCATCCATCCTATAGCGCGGGCCACGCGCCAGCAGGCGGTTCTTCGGATCGACTTCAAGCAGATGCGGAGTCACCCGCGCGGATTGCCGATAGGTCGCGGACAGCACCAACTGTTTGTAGAAACGTTTTACGTCCCAGCCGTTCTCGCGAAAATCCAGCGCCAGCCAATCCAGCAGTTCCGGATGGCTGGGACGGCCGCCCATCACTCCAAAATCCTCGGTAGTCTCGACCAGGCCCGTGCCAATAACCTCCGACCACATCCGATTGACGGTCACTCTGGCGGTCAGTGGATTTGAGGCGCTGACGGTCCACTCCGCCAAGCCCCGCCTGTCGAGCGGCGCATTCACAGGAAGCGCCGGCAAAAAGTGCGGCACTCCGGGCCGCACACGTTCCGTCCGCGCACCGAATGCTCCACGCGTCAGTACGTCTGCGTAGGGTAGCCCTGGTCCTTCTTCGCTTATCAATGTGATTGCACCGTCCTTCGAGAGCCTGTCGAGCTCTTCATTCAAAGGCGCGATCTGGGCGTCGAGCTTTTGCGTCACTTCATCGCGTTGCGCAAAGTAAAACTGGCTGACCGTATGAAATTCATCCTCCGACCAACTCGACATCGGTTTTTGCACGATTTCCGCCACATAATCCTCGATGGGCAGTCGTGCCACTTCCTCCGCCGAGAGTGCCCGTTGGAAGAACCGGAAATCCTGAAAGGCGGACTGGCGCAAGGGATCTGAGTCCGGATACGCGCGGCCAAATTCCAGTGGCGCGGTGGTGTGCGTGCTGCCATGCAGGGAATCCATGATGATCGCCAGCTCCTGCGGTCGTCCATCTATATACAACGCGACACCTACCGCCTTGCCTGAGCCGTCATAGGTGGCGAGCACGTGATTCCAGCGGCCGACCGCCAAAACTTTCTGTTTTGTTTCCACTTGAATGGCGTTATCCGGCGTTTCGTGCGCCAGAACGAATTGGAGCTTGCCTTTGCTTACCTTCAGTTGCCAGCCGCGCAGCTTTTGTCCCGCGTCTGCGGCTGACAAGATGACCCCCGCGGGCTTTTCTTCGTCTTTCGCTTCGAGCGATCGCAAATGGGGTCGCAACCAGGTTCCCACACTGAAGGCTTGATTTGCTTCGACCTCACCGGTATTCGGCACTTCCAGTCTGGTGCTGATTTCCATCCGCATGTACGGCCAGAACCACGTGCCTTCGCCCCAGACTACCGGCGCTCCCGTTGCCGCAACATTCTTGTGCGAAGTGCCTTGCGCTGAATTGATGAACACCGATCCATTCTGTTCGTCGAAGCGCAATCTCACCGCAAGGCCTTCTGAACTTACAGGAACCGCGATGCCGGTGCGCTGACCAATCCAAGCAGCGATCAGTTCACGCGCTTGTTCCTTGCGAAGTCCCCGTTGTTGCTCAAGCTCCGAGCGTTTCGCCAGGGCTTGCTCGTAAGCTACGCGGTTCTCTATTTTCGGAAGCCGAAGAAACGGCGGCCAGTCATTGCGATCATCGTTCGACGGGATTTCCGTCAGGTTGTTGAAGAACGCGGTCAGCCGGTAGAAATCCTTTTGCGTGATGGGATCAAACTTGTGGTCATGGCAGTTTGCGCAGCCCACCGTTAATCCAAGAAACGCTGCGCCATAGGCCTCCGTCCGTTCTCTCTTGTTGTTGACCCGCAATTCTTCGATCAACGTTCCGCCTTCACCGCTGCTGATTCCGGCGCGCAGGTATGCCGAGGCCGTCAAGGTATCCAGGGTTTTCACCGGCAGCATGTCTCCGGCAAGTTGCTCTCGCACAAACTGATCAAAGGGTTTGTTCTGGTTGTACGCCCGGATCACATAGTCGCGGTATGCCCAGATACTTCTGAAATTGTCCAGATGCAGGCCATGCGTGTCGCCGTACCGGGCAACGTCCAGCCAGTAATGCGCTCGGTGCTCCCCGTAGCGAGGACTGGACAGTAGCCGCTCGACAACTTTTTCATACGCGTCGGGAGCGGAATCGGCCACGAACGCTTCCACTTCTTCCGGGGTCGGCGGCAACCCTGTCAGGTCATAAGTCACCCGCCGGATCAAACTCCGCCGATCCGCTTCAGGAGAGGGTGTCAATGATTCCTTTTCCAGCCGCGCCAGCACGAAATTGTCGATGGCGTTCCGCACCCACTCGCCGTGCCTTACCGCAGGAATTGCCTGATGCTTTGGCGGAAGAAATGACCAGAGTTCTTCGTACTTTGCTCCCTGTTTCACCCACTCTCTCAGAAGCGCAATCTGCTCCGGCTTTAATGTTTTGTGTGCCTCCGGCGGCGGCATGCGGTCCTTCGCATTTTTCGTTTCGATCCGGTGAACCAACGGGCTTTTATCGGGGTTGCCAGGAATAATTGCCGGTTCATACTTCTCGTGAGAATCCTGATGAGGTGCAAAAGCAAACTCTCCGCGGTCCAGCCGCAGGCCCGCTTTTCGCCCTCCCGGATCCGGCCCGTGACACGCATAACAGTTTTCCGACAAAATTGGCTGGATCGTGTCATTAAAAGAGAGCTTCTTGGTGTTTTCTTCGGGAGCGGGAGCGGGCTTTGCTTCACCTGACCGAGCAGCAGGGAAGGGGCTCAGGCAGAGCCCTCCCGCAAGCAAGCATAAAACGCGTCTGTCGAGCTGCGATATTGGTCTTCGACCGCGCCGATTCCACACCACTCTATGTTACACCTACGCTCATCCCATTTCCGCACTTCCCAATTCTTAATCTGAGCGGACTGGCTTAGTTCCTCGCAGACGGAGAGCCGGCGCGAACAGATAGCGCGGGAGACCAATCGCGGTCCCGAATAAAAGGGTGAGGACTCCGGCGAGATTGAGGAGTCTCTCCCTACCAGTTATAGTTGGGCGCCGAAGGTGCATTGAGCTTTCGATGACTCGAACACTGTTGATTGATACCGATGGCGGCTCTGATGACGTAGTCGCTCTGATCATGGCGCTGCGGTCTTCAGAGGTTCGTGTGTCGGCGATTACGGTCGTTGCCGGCAACGTTCCGGTCGAGCAGGCCACTCTCAACGTGCTGCGCGCGGTGGAGTTGTGTGAGGCCCAGGCTCCTGTATGCGCCGGTGCCGAAAGGCCGCTACTGCGGGAGCTTGCGACTGCCCAGTGGTTTCACGGGAGGGACGGCCTGGGAGATCACGGATACGCTCCAGCGTCGCGACGGGCGGACTCACAGCACGCCGTAGACGCGATTATTCAGACGGTCCTTTCGAATCCAGGAATCGAGGTTGTTACGTTGGGGCCCTTGACGAATCTCGCCTTGGCGATGAACCGAGAGCCAAAGATCATCAATGCGATTGGGCGTTGCGTCGTAATGGGCGGCGCTCCGTGCTGCGAGGGGAACGTCACGCCCGCTGCTGAATTCAACATCTGGGTGGATCCAGAGGCGGCAAAGATTGTCTTCCGGGCGGGTCTGCCGCTGGAAATGGTCGGATGGCATCTGTGTCGCGGCCCGGCGGCGTTGAATCAGGAGGACATTTCAAAAATTCTGGCGCTCGGAACGCCACTAGCCGAATTTGTGATTCACTGCAACAGCGTTGCGGCAGAGGCTTACCACGCACAAACAGGAGACCACGGAATTTCGCTGCCGGATCCGGTAGCCATGTCAATCACACTCCAGCCGGAACTCTGCACGGCTTCCAGCATGCATTACGTCGATGTTGAAACGGCGAGTGATCTGACGCGGGGAATGACGGTTGTGGACCGGTTGGCAGTAGCAGAGGACGAGCGAAACAGAGGCCTCTGGGAATGGGCATTAAAGGGGCAAGTGAAGACGCGCGTCTGCTGGGCTCTGGATGTCGCGGGCTGGAAAGCGGCGCTTTACGCTCGGTTGCATAGCCAACGTGGCGCGCATGTTTATGAGCGCTAAACCGATCGTCGTGGTCGGAAGTATCAACGTCGACCTCGTCGCGCGTGCCGAGAGGATTCCTATTGCGGGAGAGACCGTTCACAGTAGCGATTTTCAAATACATCCGGGCGGGAAGGGCGCGAATCAAGCCGTCGCTGTGGCGCGGCTTGGCTATCCGGTTCGAATGATCGGGAATGTGGGGTCCGATGCGTTTGGTGTGGATCTGCGAGCGCAGCTAGTGCGCTGTGGCGTGGACGCTAGTAGCGTTCGGACTTCGAAGGGTCCCTCTGGAGTTGCGATGATATCAGTCGCTCCAAATGGAGATAACGCCATTGTCGTGACGTCAGGAGCGAATGCGCTCGTCTCCCCGAGAGACGTTGAGGACAATGCCGATTCGATAAGCGGGGCGGGCTTGGTGCTCACGCAGCTCGAGATTCCCATGGAGACGGTAGAGTATTTGGGGACCCTTTGCGTCCGTCGGGAAGTTCCGCTGATTCTGGACCCCGCTCCAGCAAGGGCGCTGCCCGCAGACCTGCTTCATTGCGTCAGCTGGCTTACACCGAACGAAACGGAGTTTGGTTGCTGCGTCACGGAGACGAGACATCCTTCGAATCGCGAGGAATCCTCCGAAATTCTGGATGCTTTACTGAAGCAGTGCCGCAACGGCGTGGTGCTGAAGATGGGTTCGCGGGGTTCGTATCTGGCTGTGAAAGACGGCTTCCGCCAGCACGTGAGCGCCTTCCCTGTGGCCGCCGTCGACACCACAGCAGCAGGGGACGCTTTCAACGGCGCGTTTGCTGTTGGACTGATGCTGGGAAAGTCGCCCCTCGAGAGTGCACAGTTTGCAGCTGCTGCCGGCGCGGTGTCTGTCACGCGGGCTGGTGCTCAGCCGTCGATGCCCACGATAGAGGAAGTGAACCTCATGCTTACTCGCAGTGTCCGTACAGATTAGGATTGCCAGAACGCAAACCTACCTAGTCGTCCGAAAAAACGGCGTAGAACCACACCTGGCTTTTAGCCTTTTCTCGGTACCGACTAATGGCAAAATGACGTTGCCAGGGGCGTCGGGCGAAATCCAAGCTGCAACCCTCATTCTGCGTGAAGCGCCAGCCACGGTCGGGACAACTATTTTTCGTCACGCTGGGTCCGGCCCGGACCTCGGGGTTTTTTACTCGACGTGGTCGCGCGTTGATCAGGCGTTTGAACGACGGGAATTGTCGAAATTATCTTATACGGTGTTCGCATAACGTAACCCGTCGTCTGAGCTACTTTCGGAATCCGCCCGTCCACTGTCGGCGACCAAAGGGTTCGGGGCTTTCCGAAAAGCAGCGTGAGCATCTGAACGAGCGGCGCATTCTAGGTGTTATGGAGCTTCAGGGGAGGAGCAGGGACGCAAAGGCCTTCTCGTTCCCATGCGCCCTGCCTTTGATTGGTTCGAAGTGAGAGTACCAATTGTCGGGAAAGAACACCACCTCAATCAATCAGGAGAAATCCCTAGAACCGCGACTAGCTGGGGGAACAGTCATAGGACTGCCCTGGACCAGGTATCCCGAACGCGCTGGGCGAGGAAGGGCCCAAAAACGGTATACGTAGTTTCTCGTAACTCCTGGTGCGGGCTGGTGTACAGGTCCGGCCGGGTGAGGTTAAGGCAAAAACCCCATCGACCCCGCAGATCGCCTCCGTGAAAATCGTTTCACGAACCGTTCCTGCGCACTCGCGCAGCAAGGAGGATGAATGGTCAAACAAGTGAAATACGTAGGAATTGCGCTGCTGGCGCTCCTATTCGCCGTGACGGCGGCAACGGCGCAGGAGGTCGTCATCTACGGCGGCTCGATGGACGCCCGTGAGCATGGCTACCAACACGGCTATCGCGACGGCATTCGGCAGGGCCGCGCGGATCTCGTCAGTAAGTCCAGTCCAAATTACGAGAGCGAGGACTATCGGCGTGCCGATTTGGGCTACGAAGACTTCATGGGCTCGCGGCCCGATTTCCAAAGGGGTTATCGAGACGGTTTCAAGGAGGGGTACGAGGACGGCTACAAGAATCGGCCCCTGCGTTCCGAAGTTTATGGGCTACACGACACCTACGACCCGGACCGCGTCCCCCGGAACGATGAGGACGCCCGGTATTACAAGAACTGGGGCTATTCCGACGTGGCTTTCGATACCGGCTACCGCGATGGCTTAAGCGCTGGCAGGAAGGACTTTACTGAGCGAAAGGATTACCGCCCAGAAAAGCATGACTCGTATGAAGATGGCGACCACGGCTACCGCAAAAGCTTCGGCACCAAAGACCAGTACAAGGAACAGTACCGCAAAGGGTTCTTGCGGGGATATGAGGATGCGTTTAACCGCAGGGGCCATTGAGTCGCTTGGAAATAGCAAATCCTCGACGGCAAGGAAAAAAAGAATCCCAGGCGGCCAAGCCGCTTGGGATTCTTTCCTTTAGGCAACAGTTGATAATCCATGTGGGCGTTCAAAGGATTTCGGTCGCCCGCCCCAGAAAATCACGATTGAACGGTCCTTACATCGCTGCCATCAGCCAAGTGTCGGTTTTCCAAGTTCTTTTTCGTAACGCCAGACCTCCAGTGGAAACGTTTCCTTGGGAAGTTTCCAGAAGGTTAGCCATCGTTCCCGTGCATCGCCATCCGCGTTTCTCATAAAACCTGGCGGCTCGCTGGTTTCATATGGCGCAGGCCAGCCAAGCAGTCACGACTCCACTCTCGGAGAGTCGGGCTTCTGCATCGACAATCAATGCAGCGGCAACACCCGAGCCACGCGATGGCGCAGAGACGAAGAGTTGATAAAGTTCGTCGCGCTTAGTGATGTAGAGTCCGGCCGGCTCGCCTGGCGGACCAACCACTCGCACATTTGGAAGTGCTGCCTGCAGCCTCTCTCGAAAAGTCTCCACGGTGCGAAGGCGGGTTAGTTGAGCTGGCAAGATCTGCGCGTGCGCATCCTGCCAACCGTCGTACCAAAGCTTCGCCAGCTGATCGATCTCAGCTTCTTGTGCGGTTCTCACGTCCACTGCACGCCTTCATGTCGGTCGGCGATACTCGGTCCCACTTTACGCGACTCCCACTCTGGCACTATAGCGCCAGGGCGCTGAGGACTCGGTGTGGAACGCCAGCTTCGGCAAAGCCGCCGCGCCGTCACCAAGGCAAGAAAGACAGGAAATCGCCAATTCTTGGTGCGCTCCTATCATTGACGGTCGGAGGCGCGAAGCTTGCGTAGAGCCATGGCAGCCGAGTGCGATTTGCCCCAGTGGCACATGGCGTCCAGCAAAGGCCGAAGCGATTTTCCCAGGAGAGTAATGGAATAGGCCACCCGCGGAGGTGTCTCGGGATAGACCGTGCGTTGGACAATTCCCGTATTTTGCAATTCGCGAAGTTGCTGCGAAAGCGTCCGTTGCGTGATTCCGGGAACGCCGCGCTTCAGCTCGGAAAAACGTTTCGTGCCCTGGAAGAGCTGCTCAAGAACAGCGGCTTTCCATCGCCCACCGACGATACGTGCCGTAGTTTCGACGGGACAGAGTGGAGCGCGTTTGCTCATACGAACTCGGTTCCACATTGTATACCATGTATCGCTTCTGCCTAAGTGTTTGATATAACCGCTTCGCCCTGCATCTCATCTATCTGGTCACGAAGGTACCGAGAGGGACTTCCAAACCGCGCGCTGGATTTTTTTGCGCCAGTCGTCGAAGCCGGGACCAGAAGTCAAGCAACGACTTGGAGGCAGAGATGCAGTTGGGAACATCGACCCGATTGACGGGCCAGAACGAAAGCAAGGTATCGGCACGGCTGATCCTGGCCATGGGCATGGCGACGGCCGCCATCCTGAATGTCGGGTGCTCGAGTTCAGCTCAGCCAAAGTCTGCTGCGTCCCCGGCTCCGGTCGAAGTTAGTGTGGCAGAGGTCATCTGCAAGCAATTGGGCGACAGTGACGAGTTTACCGGGCGGCTGGAGGCCGTCAACTCGGTCGAAGTTCGCCCGCGAGTTTCCGGGTATCTGCAGAGCGTGCATTTCAAGGAAGGCGCAATCGTTCATCAAGGCGACCTGCTGTTCCAGATTGACCCCCGCCCATTTCAGGCGGAGGTAGATCGCTTGAAAGGTGAGCTCTCGCAAGCGAAGGCACAGGTGTCGCGGACCGTGAGTGATTTCGAGCGCGCCGAACGCCTTCATAACAACGACGGAATGTCTGCCGAAGAGTACGACCGTCGGGCGGCAGCGCGCAACGAAGCGGACGCCCGCGTCGCATCTACGGAGGGCGCGCTGCGAGGCGCGCAACTAAATCTGGAGTTTACCCGGGTTACGGCTCCAATTACGGGCCGCGTAGGCCGCGCCGAAATCACGGAAGGAAATCTAGTCGAGGCTGGTGCCGCTCCGGGAAGGCCACTGACTACGCTGGTTTCCCTCGATCCGATTTATGTGTACTTCGACGTCGACGAACAGACCTATCTTAAGTATGCGCGCCTGACGCAGGCGCGCGGGACGCGCTCGAATGAGCTTCGTAACGCTGCGCTCCTGGGCTTGGCAGATGAAGACGGATTTCCGCACGCCGGACTGCTGAGCTTCGTCGACAATCAAGTCAGCTCCTCGACAGGAACGATTCGCTTGCGGGCTACCTTTGCGAACAAGAATTTGGCTCTGACGCCAGGACTTTTCGCGAGAATCCGTTTGCAAGGAGGCGGTGCGTACAGCGGATGCCTGGCAAAAGACGAAGCCGTCGTTACTGACTTGAATCAGAAGTACGTCTTTGTACTCGGTAAGGAGAACAAGCTCGAGTACCGCCCCGTGAAGCTTGGCCCGATGACTGATGGCTTGCGCGTCGTGCGTGATGGTTTGCATGAAGGCGACGTCATCGTAGTGAACGGGCTGCAGCGCGTGCGCCCCGGGAGTCCGGTAACGCCCAAGAAGGTTTTCATGGCTGGACGCGCCAATTCACGAGGTGAAGCACCCACTCAATCCGCATCTCTGCCGGAAGAAAAATCGCGCGAACCGAAAGTGCAGGAATAATCCAGGCACGCCATGAACATCTCAAAGCATTTCATCAAGCGCCCGATTTTTGCGGCGGTAATCTCGATCATCATCTTTGTAATCGGGGCATTGGCCTATTTTCGGCTTCCCCTGAGCGAGTACCCAGAAGTCGTACCGCCGACGGTCGTCGTCCGAACCAGCTACCCGGGCGCAAATCCCACAGTCATTGCCGATACGGTCGCCTCTCCGCTCGAACAGCAGATCAACGGCGTGGAAGGCATGCTGTATATGTTTTCGCAAGCCACCGCCGACGGCGTGATGACCCTGACGATCACCTTCGGACTCGGAACCGACCTGGATAAAGCGCAAGTTCAGGTGCAGAACCGGGTCTCCCAGGCGCTCCCGCGACTGCCGCAGGAAGTTCAGCGTCTCGGCGTGACCACGGAAAAAACGTCTCCGGATTTGCTGATGGTTGTTCACCTGGAGTCTCCAGACAACCGTTACGACATGCTGTATCTGGCGAATTTGGCGATCCTTCAGGTCAAGGACGAACTCGGGCGTCTTCCGGGTGTAGGCAACGTGCAGGTCTTTGGCGCAGGCGATTTCAGCATGCGCGTCTGGCTCAACCCGAACAAATTGGCGTCGCACAATTTGACCGCGACGGACGTGGTCCAGGCCATTCGTGAACAGAACGTTCAGGTCGCTGCGGGCGTTCTAGGCGCTCCGCCGACGAACACTGGAAGTACAGCGTTTCAGTTGCTCGTGAATACGCAAGGACGTCTCACCACAGAGGAGGAATTCGGCAACATCATTGTGCGCGCCGCGAAAAACGGCGAGATTACCCGTATCCGCGATCTGGGACGTGTCGAACTCGGCTCCAGCACCTATGCGCTCCGCAGCCTGCTGGACAACAAGCCGGCTGCAGCGCTGCCAATTTCGCAGCGACCGGGCTCAAATGCACTTCAGACTTCGCAGCAGGTTCGCGAAACAATGGAGCGTCTGAAGAAATCGTTTCCAGAAGGCGTCGACTACAAGATCGTCTACGACCCCACGGTTTTCGTTCGCGAATCGATCCAGGCGGTCGGGCATACATTTGTTGAAGCCTTGATCCTTGTCGTGATTGTGGTGCTGGTCTTCCTGCAAACCTGGAGGGCGTCGATCATCCCTCTTCTGGCCCTTCCGGTGTCGCTGGTTGGAACGTTTTCGATCATGCTCTTGCTAGGGTTTTCGCTGAACACGTTGTCGCTGTTCGGGTTGGTGCTTGCAATAGGCATTGTGGTTGACGACGCGATCGTTGTCGTGGAGAACGTCGAACGAAACATTGCGCTGGGTCTTGAACCTCACGAAGCGACTCGCCGCGCGATGGATGAAGTCAGCGGACCGATCGTGGCGATCGCGTTGGTGTTGTGCGCAGTCTTCGTGCCCACGGCGTTCATCGTAGGACTCTCAGGGCAGTTTTATAAGCAGTTTGCTTTGACGATCGCGATCTCCACGGTGATTTCGGCCTTCAACTCCCTGACGCTGAGTCCCGCACTTGCGGCGCTTCTCCTGAAAGGACATGGCGCCAAGAAAGATCGCTTCACGCGAGTGATTGATTTGCTGTTTGGCTGGTTCTTCAAGCTGTTCAATCGCTTTTTTGGCCGCGCATCGGGCGGTTACGGAAAGCTGGTGACGCACACCCTACGTTCGAGCGTCATTGCGCTAGTGGTTTATGGAGGCCTCATCGGCCTTACCGCGCTGGGCTTCTCACGCGTGCCCACAGGATTTGTCCCCACTCAGGACAAGGGTTACCTCGTCTCGTTCGCGCAGCTGCCGAATGGCGCGACGCTTGACCGCACCGAGGATGTGATTCGCAGGATGTCCGACATCGCGATGAAACATCCGGGTGTGCAAAACGCCGTTGCGTTTCCTGGCCTGTCGATCAACGGGTTCACCAACAGCCCGAACTCGGGAATCGTTTTCGCCACATTGAAGCCGTCGGAGGAGCGAAAGTCTCCTGAACTTTCCGCGAACGCTATCGCCGCCGACCTGAACGAGCAGTACGCGTCGATCCAAGAAGCTTTCATCGCGATTTTCCCGCCGCCCCCGGTACAAGGACTGGGAACAGTGGCCGGGTTCAAGCTCTATATCGAAGACCGGGCCGGCTTGGGGTTGGAGCCCCTCTACAAAGAAACGACTTCGGCGTTGCAAAAAGGCAATCAAACCCCAGGACTGACAGGCGTATTTTCCAGTTTTGACGTAAACGTGCCGCAAATTGATTCGCATGTGGACCGCGAAAAGGCCAAGACTTATGGAATTCCGCTAGGCGACGTGTTCGACACCATGCAGGTCTATCTTGGTTCACTGTATGTGAACGACTTCAATCGCTTTGGAAGAACTTATCAGGTAAACGTGCAGGCTGAGTCGCCGTACCGATTGCATCCCGAAGACATCAGCCATCTCAAGACCAGGAATGCAGCTGGGGAAATGATCCCGCTCGGCGCCATCGTAAACGTCAAGCCGGTTTACGGTCCCGACCGCGTCATGCACTACAACGGATTCCCAGCCGCGGAGATCAATGGCGCGGCTGCGCCAGGATTCAGCACGGGCCAATCGGAGGGCGCGATTGCGAAGGTTCTAGACGATCAATTGCCCAACGGGATGAAGTACGAATGGACCGAGCTCACTTATCAAAAGATTCTTGCCGGCAACACGATGGTGTACATTTTTCCACTTTCCGTTTTCCTTGTGTATCTGGTGCTTGCCGCTCAGTACGAAAGCTGGTCCCTGCCACTGGTGATCATCCTCATCGTTCCCATGACTCTATTTTCCGCGATCGCCGGGGTCTGGCTGCTGAACGGTGACAATAACGTCTTCACGCAGATCAGCCTGATCGTGCTTGTCGGGTTGGCTTGCAAGAACGCTATCCTTATCGTCGAATTTGCGCGCGAAAAACAAATTCAGGAAGGGATGAACCGAATCGATGCAGTGCTCGAAGCGTGCCGGTTGCGCTTGCGTCCGATCTTGATGACTTCTCTAGCGTTCACGATGGGCGTTGTTCCTCTCGTCCTTTCTTCCGGTGCCGGATCAGAAATGCGCCGCGCCATCGGTGTTGCCGTGTTTTTCGGAATGCTTGGGGTCACCGCCTTTGGCTTGGTGCTCACTCCGGTCTTCTACGTGTTAGTTCAGCGATTCGTCGAAGGGCGGGAGTTGAAGAAATCAGCAGCAAGCAAGGGGCTGACAACCCGCGCTTCGGTGGAGGCGTAATTCCGTGTCCATCCGTCTGAAATATTCCGCGTTTTTCGGCGCCACAGTCTTGATGAGCGGCTGCGCCGTCGGTCCCCATTACAAGGCCCCGCAGCCGGCAGCTGTGACCTACCACGACGCAGATCCTAAGCTTGTGACGCAGGCGCCGTTTGATGCACGCTGGTGGAAACAGTTCGAGGATCCCACTCTGGATTCACTCATTGAGAAATCGCTTGCTGCCAACACGACGATTCGCATTGCACGCGCGCGGCTTGCTGAATCGCGAGCCATCTTTGATGAGCGTAAATTGGATCGCTACCCGACGGTTCCCGCCAGCGCGACCTACACTTACGCGAAACAACAGCTCCCCGGATTCTTCGATGACCCGATTACCGTCAATACCTTCCGCGCCGGTTTCGACGCATCCTGGGAGATCGATTTGTTCGGTCGTGTTCGTCACGACGTTGCCGCAGCCCGGAGTAATAATCAGGCAGTCGAAGCGGACTTGCACGACGTCGAGGTCAGCATTGTGGCCGAACTCGCGCGCAATTATTTCGAACTTCGCGGCGCGCAGTGGCGTCTTGCCGTGGCTCAACGGAGCTTAGAAAATCAACGGGAAACCCTGCGATTGACGCAACTGCGGCGCGATGCAGGCGTAGGAGAAGAACAGGATGTCGCGAGTGCAGCAGCGCGTGTGGCAGCTACGGATGCGACGATTCCTTCGCTTGAACTCGAATCGAAGCGGACTCAATATCGGCTGGCGGTGTTAACCGGAACCCGCCCAGGCGAACTTTCTGCCGATCTTTCCCCGCGCAACTACGCCCCCATCGATAAGTCCCTGCCCATTGGGAATGCGGCTGACTTACTCAGGCGGCGCCCGGATGTGCGGGCGGCCGAGCGACGGCTGTCCGCAGCTACAGAACGCCAGGGAGTCGCCGTAGCGCAACTCTTTCCCGAGGTCAGCGTCTCGGCATTTGTCGGGTTCCTCGCAGGACGCGGCAGCCTTTTCTTCACATCGCGATCCTTTGCGTCGACGGCTTCGCCCAGCGTGACATGGTCGGCCTTCGATATCGGTCGTGCCCGTGCACGGGTCCGGGCTTCAAACGCTGCTACCGATGAAGCATTCGCCTCCTATGATGAAACCGTGCTGCGCGCTCTTGAAGAGACAGAGAATTCATTCTCCAATTACCACGCGCAACAAGAACGCCTCGTCAAATTGAACACCCAGGCGCAGGAAAGCAAGCGCGCAGCCGACATCGCCAGGTTACGTTATCGCGAGGGTGTAATCGATTTCTTGTTGTTGCTGGATGCGGAGCGGACCCAACTGCAAGCCGAGGACGCCGTCGCCGAAAGCGAACGGGACGTTTATGTCGCGGTGATTGCTCTTTATAAAGCACTCGGAGGAGTGCCAAGCTAGCCGTTTCGGCCGGGCGCTGGACTGACTCTGAGCATCTTCTATATCAGCCCCGTCCGACTGCAAAGACCAACTCGATTTTTCAAAAAGACGCAAAGCCCAACACGCGAGCCCAAGAAGGGAACTCGTCGCCATGCCATCCATAGAGGCGGTGCCTTCCGCAAGAGCACAAACGCACCGTCACTCCTGAATATCGATTTTCGAGAACATATTCGTCGCCGCTTTTGGCATAATCGGCGTTCTGCAATTTCGGGCGGCGAAGTTCGCGTCCATCAGTTTCGGGAGACTCGACCATGGCGGAACCTGAGGTGAATCTCACAAAGACCTACGACGCGGTCATTATCGGTTCCGGCGCAGCGGGAGGAATGGCCGCTCACGTCCTTACCAGTCATGGATTGCAGGTCCTGCTGCTCGAAGCCGGAAAAAAGCTCCCGATCGAGCAGGAACTGCGCTCGATGGAATGGCCCTATGACAATCCTCATCGCGGCTTTCTTCCCCCTGGCTCGCATTCGCTCAGCTTCAACGAGTACACGATACGCAATCCACCGTATGGTCCTGGCTTTGAAAAGTCCAAGCATCTGCACAGCTATGTCGGCAGCACGGACTACGTGAAGAACATCGTTGTAGATGAGCGCGAGAATCCTTATACCGGCTCTAACTACGCGTGGGTTCGCGCGCGCTGTCTCGGCGGCAAAACGAATATCTGGGGCCGCCTCGCCCTGCGCTTATCTGACTATGATTTCAAGGCCAAGAGCCGTGACGGCTACGGCGAAAACTGGCCCATCAGCTACAGCGATCTGGCGCCGTACTACGACAAGGTTGACCTGTATCTAGGCATCACCGGTGTCAAGGAAAATCTGCCGTATCTGCCGGATAGCATTTTCCAGCGCCCGACAAGGCTGAACTGCGCCGAGGTTACACTCAAGCAGGGCATTCAAAAAATGGGGAGAGTGCTGACGCAGTATCGAGCCGGCGTCACCAGCGACGGCCTCAAACATAACAAGTATCGTAGCCGCTGTTATGGCCGCGGAGCCTGCGAGCGCAAAGGTGGTTGTGACATCCACGCGGCATTCGATTCGCCGACCGGCTTGATTTATCCCGCGATGGACACGGGGAATTTGACGCTTCGCACCAATGCCGTGGTGCGTGAAATCGCGGTCGACTCGAAAACGGGCAAGGCCAGCGGCGTGCATTTCATAGATTCGCAAACCATGAAAGATTACGGCGTGCGGGCAAAAGTCGTCGTTGTGGCCGCTTCTACGCTTGAATCCGCTCGACTTCTCTTGCTCTCCAAGTCGCGTCTTTATCCAAACGGCCTGGCAAACTCCAGCGGACACGTTGGCCACAATTTCTGTGAACACATCATGGGACCGGGAGTTGCCGGCCGGGCAAAGGACCTCGTCGGCAAACCGCCAACGCTCGATGATGGCCGGCCCGGTGGTTTCTATTTGACCCGATTTCGGAACCTCGCCGAGAAGCATCCCAAATTCATTCGCGGCTATGGATTCGAAGGAGGCAGCGGAAGCACAATGTTCCCCCGAGGAACAGATGTGCACGGCTTTGGCGCCTCTTTCAAAGAAGAAGTTCGTAAAAATCAGGGAGCATTCATCGGAATGGGCGCTTTCGGCGAGGTGCTGGCCCGCTATGAAAACCATGTCGACCTTGATCCAGTGGTGAAAGACAAGTGGGGAGTTCCATCACTTCGTTTTCACTACAAGTTTGGCGACAACGAACACCGAATGGCCGAAGACATGAAGGAAGCTGCGCAGGAAATGTTTGAAGCAGCAGGATTTGAAATTGTCCACGTCAGCGGCCGCGTGCTCACAGAAGGATGGTCGATCCATGAACTCGGCACCGCGCGCATGGGAGATGATCCAAAAACCTCGGTCCTCAATCAATTCGAACAGTCACACGACGTCAAGAATTTGTTTGTCGTAGACGGCAGTGCGTTTGTGAACGCCACGTGCCAGAATCCCACTTGGACAATCATGGCCCTGTGCTGGCGCTCGTGCGACTATCTTGCAGACGAGCTAAAAAAGGGCAATTTGTAGGGAGATACCCATGACTAGGAAGGGCCCCGTTGATTTGAGGCAAGATCGCCGGCAGTGGCTGAAGACGTCCGCCACCGTCCTCGGCGCATCGCTCTTGCCTTTGCCCGCCGTATCCGAGGAGCCGGCCCAAGCTGCACCGGCGGCACGGCCGGCCCAGGAGGCCGCAGCCAAGAATACCGGGCGTTTTTTTACTCCAGCGCAACACGCTCTCGTCGAAGAACTGTCGGAAACAATCATCCCGGCCGATAGCCATTCCGGGGGCGCTAAAGCAGCAAAAGTCGCCGACTACGTCGACCAGACCCTGCAGGAAAGTTTTGATGACGCTCAGAAGGCTCTTTGGCGGGAGGGCCTCCGGCTGATCGATATCATGAGCCAGCACGATCACGGCAAGACGTTTGTCAACGCAACCTCAGAGCAAAGGATTGCTTTGCTGACGGTCCTTTCCGACCATGTGCAGATGACCGATCTCCCCGAAGTCCGGTTCTTTGTCGAGTTGAAACGGATGACGGTCAAGGGCTACTACACCTCAAAAATCGGCATTCACGACGAACTGGAATACAAAGGCAATCGTATTTTAAAGGAGTACGTAGGTTGCGATGACCAGGGTCCTGCGACCTCGTAATTAGGAACGACGCGCGATTCGTATTCAGGGGAAGAGCCATGGGCAACAGCAAGGTAAAGGTCGGTATCATCGGGTCGCAATTTCAAGCGGACATTCACGCCGCTTCTCTTCAAATCATTCCGCACGAAGCGGAAGTGGTCGCGATAGCTTCTCCAACGCCGGGCAACGCCACCGCGCTAGCCAAAAGGTTCGGCATTCCGCGCGTGTTCACCGATTATCGGGAAATGTTGAAAGAGCCCGACATTGAAATGGTTACGATCTGCGCCCCCAACAGCTTGCACGCGCAAATGACGAAAGACATCGCTGCGTCCGGCAAGCACATCGTTTGCGAAAAGCCTCTGGCCATGACCCTCGCCGAGGGCGAAGAAATGATCGCCGACGCAAAGCGCCACGGCGTCCTGCTGATGTACGGCGAAGAGCTTTTCTTTACTCCAAAATACTTAAAAGCCAAGGAAATGGCCGATGCAGGCGCCTTCGGCAAGGTTCACCTTGTTAAGCAGAGCGAAAAACATTTTGGGCCGCATAGTCCCTGGTTTTGGGATGTGAATCGCTCAGGCGGCGGGGCGCTGATGGACCTGGGCTGTCACGGCATCGCGTTTTGCTATTGGTTTCTAGGGCGCTCGCCGATCAAAACAGTTTATTGTCAAATGGGCACGTACGTTCACGGAGACAAAACCAAAGCGGAAGACGAAGCACTCTGCATCCTCGAATTCGCCAACGGCGCGGTCGGAATGGTTGAAAACAGCTGGGCGCGGCGTGGCGGAATGGATGACCGCATCGAAGTTTTTGGCGAAGCCGGTGTTACCTATGCGAATCTGCACATGGGCAACGCGCTGCCAACTTTCAGCGAAAACGGCTACGGTTACGCCGTCGAAAAAGCGCCCACCACCAAGGGCTGGACGTATCCCGTCTTCGAAGAGCTTTGGAACTACGGCACTCCGCAAGAACTCACGCACTTCGCCCGCTGCGCACGCGGAAAGGAAACGCCACAGGCAACCGGAGAAGACGGACTGGTTGTTATGCAGGCGCTCTACGCCGGTTACGCGTCCGCCGGGGAAGGCCGCAAAATCGCACTCCCGTATCAGCCGCCGCCAGGTGTGAAAAAGCCGGTCGATCTCTGGCTGGACGGTCCCGCCCGCAAACAAGCTGCGCAGCGGTGATCTCGACAATAATTCTGATCCAAATTTGCTGTGAATCGATCATCCAAGAGGTGATTACGTGCTCCTGCAAATGAGAGGCCGGCTCTCTGTAATGATGTTTTTGGAGTATTTCATCTGGGGCGCGTGGTACGTCACGCTGGGAACGTGGCTCGGGCAGCAATTGCACTTTTCCGGACAAGAGATCGGCCTGGCCGCCGGGACTACCGCGTTAGGCGCTATGCTCTCTCCTTTTCTGGTCGGGCTGATGGCGGATGAGCTGTTCGCGAATCAGCGATTGCTCGCGGCGCTTCACGGCATCGGTGGCGCTCTGTTGTGGTTCGCTTCCACACGGACGACTTTCGGCGTCCTTTACTTCATCCTGTTGGTCTACTCGCTCTGCTATATGCCAACCATGGCGCTCACCAACGCGCTGGCCTTTCGGCAGATGAAAGACCCGAAGCAGGACTTCGGTTCCATCCGCGTTCTGGGCACCGCCGGTTGGATCGTCGCCGGGCTGCTAATCGGCTACATGGGCGTCGAATCGACCGCGGTTCCCATCCGTGTTGCAGCGGCTTCATCCATTTTGATGGCGATTTACAGTCTCACTCTTCCCCATACTCCTCCGCTGCGCTCCGCGCACGGCTTCAAGCTGAGCAACGTCTTTCCACCGGAAGCCTTTGCTCTCTTCAAAGACAGAAACTTCGCGGTTTTTGTCTTGGCCTCATTCCTGATCTGCATTCCTCTGCAGTTCTACTACACATTCACGAATCCCTTTCTGAACGAAATCGGAGTCCAGAATGCAGCCGGAAAAATGACGATGGGGCAAATGTCCGAGCTCCTCTTTATGATCACTTTGCCCTGGTTTTTCCGCCGTCTGGGCGTCAAGTACACACTCATGTTGGGCATGTTGGCCTGGGTTTTGCGTTACGTTTGCTTCGGTACAGGGAACAGCACCAGCCTCGTGTGGTTGCTCTATCTCGGGATTGTGCTTCACGGAATCTGCTATGACTTTTTCTTTGTGACCGGGCAGGTGTACGTCGATCAAAAAGCACCTCCAGCCCTGCGAGCTGCCGCACAAGGGCTCATCACCTTCATCACCTACGGAATCGGCATGTTCATCGGCTCCTGGATTTGCGGCCGGGTTGTCGACTTTTACGCACGGTCGTCAGCGGCAACCGGCGTTCCCCATGACTGGCTCTCCATCTGGATGGTGCCGGCAATCGCGTCGGCGATTGTCTTGCTCTTTTTCTCTGCCGGTTTTCGCAGCAAGGAAGGCCAACCTGGTTAACCTCCAGATTAGCCAGTGCTCTCCTAGAAGGGCGTCCCCAAGCATTTTGTCGGGACGACCCAACTCAAGTTCAATGAGCATTTGCCCGGTTGGCAGGGAAGTTGTTTGCACTTCGGCCATCAGGCGGTCCATACCGAATGACCAGCCTTTCTAGGGGCTATCTCGGAGGTGGCTCGGAGTTGCCCTTTTTAGGCGGCACTGCTTTGTTTTTGGCCCACCGCCGGATCGCCTTTTTTCTGGAGTCGAGCTGCATCTGTTTGTCCGCTTTGTTGGGATCTCGCCGCCTGTCTGGCGGCGCGGCGGTAACGTTCCCGAAATGAAGCGGGTCCCTGAGATTCTGCAATTCCCGGTAGTAGTAAAGCGCGGTGGGCCGGTTGCCCTTAAATTTCAAGCTTTTCAAGAACTCGATCTCTGCTTCAGTCGCGTCCCGAGACATCGCGGTGTCGCAAAGAAACTCACGGAAGCCCGGTTCTTCTTCGGGGACTCGGTCGCTCTCCACCTCGAGGAACTGAAATTTCATGAACTGCGTCGAGGCCAGACGCCGGTTTAACACGATTTCCATGTCAAATGTTGTCAGATCGATATCCCAGGAATCAATGATCGGAGTCAGAAAGGCGTAGCAATGATCCGGCGAAATGTTGAACATATCCGTATCCAGAAACTCCAGAATCACGACTCGCATCTCTTCGTAGGATCGCCCCCGAAGTTTTGCCACCGCCCGCAGCCAATTTTCATTCTTCAATTCATCCTTGGCAATCTTCTTGGTCACATCGAGAAGCTTCTGCGTCACCAATCGCTCCAGCTCACCGAACGCCTGTTTCTCAAAAATATCGCGGACCAAAATTTGTTTCTCAACTTTGCATTTCCTGATGACCAGCTCGCGGACTTCTCCGAACAAGGCTGCGGGCGGATCGGCTAGTTTTTTCTTCAGTTCCTCCCTGCGCTGAGCTTCAACCATCGCGGATAGCTGCCCCTCCGGGAGCTTCAAAAACCAGTTGATCCGTTCGTAGAGGTCGGTACGGTCAACGGCCGGGGGCGCCTTCCTTCGCGTAAGCAACTGAGACATGTAAGACTCAGTTACTTGAGCCGCGGCGGCGAGATCGCGCTGTTCCAAGCCCAATTTCTCAAGTCTTTGTTTGATGACCAAGCGAACGTCCACAGCAGTCTCCAAAAGATTAACTGAATTGGTAAAGACATATTATAGAGCGACAGTGTCCTTGACAAAAAGGGTAAAGTACCGCAGTATTGAGACCTGGACCAAAGCTGCTTTCAGGTTCCCGGAACCGGTAGAGGACGTTCCTGAATCGCTCCCTCGGCCCATGACCGTACGCTTGCCACCTCTGCGGCCGCCTGAGATCTTGGTATTTCTGTTCGCGTGTCTTTGCAACGTAGCCCTTACGTCGGCATCCGTAGTGGGTCGGAGGAGAAAAAATGAACGTATCACTTCTATTGCTTTGGACTTTCGTCGGAATGAGTGCCGGTTGGTTGGCCGGTAAAAGCTTGGAAGGCGAGGGCTATGGAGCTTCCCTGGATATTTCGATGGGAATTGGAGGAGCACTCATTGGCGGAATTTTGATGCGTTCGACAGGCTTTTCTGGCTTCGGCGGCACCGTGATCGCCACACTCGTGGCTATTGCCTGTGCCGCGATGTTGACGACCGTTACCGCACTGAGCAACGGAAGGAAAATTTATTCGCGAGCGCTGTAGGAGCGGCTGGCGGATGGGGCAATGCTTGGGCGCCAAGCTGCGATTTGCGGTGGCGAACTTGCAACGCACTGGAAATCGCATGGACGCAAGTTTCGCCTTAGGGAAAAGATCCGGGCATAAGGGGAACAAATGACAAAGTTGTATGTCGGGAACCTCCCATCTGATGTGACCAACGACGAACTGCGGCAATTGTTCAGCAACAAAGGATTTCTGGTGACGTCCGCGCGATTGATTTGCGACCGCGAAGGCGGGCGTTCGCGTGGATTCGGATTTGTTGAATTCGGATCGCAGAATGACGCCGAACGGGCTGTTGAAGAGTTAAATGGAAGCGACATCAAGGGCCGTGCGCTCTTGGTGAAAGAGGCCCGTAGGCAGGAACCCCGGGACGGCCGCAGCCACTCTAGCGGGCGGACAGTACGCGACGACCGCGCGATAGGCGTGAAATGAGCACGGACATCATAGTTAAGTATCTCGGTTTCAAGCCGATGTCGCTGGTGCGCGAGTATACCTTTCAGGTGAGAGAAGCCGGCGAGGATCGCGAATTCAAACTGAATATCGCCAATGAAGCTTTTATCAACCAGCGTGCCCGCTATCAGGATGCGCCGGCAATCTGCTCGGAGCGCCTACAAGCTGAACTGGCTGCCCATTCGAATCATCCACTTCAAACGGAGTATGAAATCACCGCTGCGGAATTGGACAAATATCGCGAGACCCGAACTCCGAAAACTGCCCAGGGCCTTTCCGGTTGGAAAAAAGCGCAACGAGACTTCTAACAGCGCGTACCGGGGCGCACCACATGTTCAATAACCCTTTGCCAGCAGTTGTAAGCTCATTTGTGTGCTCACAGGGATCCATAGCATAGAAAGAAGCGAATGACGCGATGTTTGTTGCGTTTGAGTCTTTTCGGGAGACAAACAGCCGAGTCACGCATGGAACACCCAGGCAAGCGATAACGCCGGCCAAAGGGTCTGCACAAATGAAAGTTGTGAATATGATTTCCCAAAGCGGCTTCAAGCGTCAGTTGCGGCAAGAGGGAAGTGGGTCAACTGCACAGTGGCAGCTCTGCCTAGGGCTGGAGTGGCGGCTCATCAAAGCATACGATGTGACCATGATTGATCGCGACGATTCTGATTTGAGGTCTCCGTACGCCGGCGTTCTTTGTACCGCAGCGCCAGGGCAGGCGTCGTCACCTTACCTCCCGCGAGGACGGAACTCAGGTCAAACGCGAAACTGTCAGAGTGCTTTATCCCAACCCAGTCATTCATCGCAACTTTGTGACTCAGACGGCACCATAGGTCAATGAAGGTACACCATCGACAACGTTGCTGTGTATTTACCATGCATCGCGCAGACTTCTGTCTAACGCGGCCGCAAGCCTGCCAGACTCTCAGAGCACGGGGAAAACGAATGTCCTATAAGCTCGATTCTTGTTATTTTTGCTGAGATCGGTATCCGTCTATGGCACGAATGGCAGCAGTTCCGACTCCCTTTTGGGGCAGTTTCCCCGAATTTTAAAATGGCCGAACTGGATTCTCGAAGCATTAGCGAAAAACTGAGCCCGCTGCATGGGAGGCCAACATGGACACGGATGTTCTTGTCGTCGGAGCCGGCCCGACCGGCCTGATGCTCGCCAATCAACTCGTTCGTCGTGGCATACGTTCACTGATTATTGACCAACATGCGGGGCCATCGCTTGAGACGAGGGCGCTCGGAGTGCAGGCGCGCACCTTGGAAATCTATTCGCACCTGGGCATCGTTGACCGGGCTCTGGAACTGGGCAAGCGCGGCACGGGCGGAAATATATGGGCGGATGGACAGCGGAGGGCGCGCGTCGCTCTAAGCGACGCCGGGGAAAAGGTAACTCCCTATCCGTTCCTCCTGGTCCTCGGCCAGGACGACAACGAACGCATCCTGGGCGACCACCTTCGTGAATTGGGATCCTCCGTCCAGTGGAACACAGAGCTAGTCAGCCTCACGCAACAGGCCGACTTTGTCACAGCATTGCTCAAGTCCCCGGACGGTTCTCATCGAAACATTCTCGCCGCATGGGTTGCTGGATGCGATGGAGCACGAAGCGTCGTCCGTGAATCGAGCGGCATCGAATTTGCCGGCGCACCCTACGAGCACGTGTTTTTCGTTGCCGATACCGAGATGACGGGCAGTATGGTTCCCGACGAGGTCAATGTTTACCTGTTTCGGGACGGGTTTCATCTCTTGTTCCCGATGCGCGGAAAGGATCACTGGCGCATCGTCGGCATCCTCCCGCCGGCCTTGCGCAATCAGAGCGACCTGAAATTCGATGCCGTCATGCCTTCGTTGCGTAGCGAAGCGGGACAGGGATTGACGATAAAATCCTGCACCTGGTTCTCTACCTACCGGATCCATCACCGATGCGCGGTAAGGTTCCGCGACCGCCGTTGCTTTCTGCTGGGGGACGCGGCGCACATCCACAGCCCTGTCGGTGCGCAAGGTATGAACACAGGCTTGCAGGATGCCTACAACCTGGCGTGGAAGCTCGCGCTCGTCGTCAAAAACCAGGCAAAATCAGCACTGCTCGATTCCTACGAACAGGAGCGCGTCCCGGTAGCGCGGGCGTTGCTGAACGGCACGGATCGCGCGTTCCGGCTGGTGGTGTCGGACGCCTGGTTTGCTGGACTGCTGCGCACCAAAATCCTCGCTAGGATTGCCGCCTTTGCCGTGAACCGCAAAGCCGTACAGAGGATGGCGTTTCGCACCGTCTCACAGACCGGCATCCGCTACCCGAAAAGCTCCTTGTCAAGATCTTTGGACGGCCTGCCGGACACCGCGCCGCGAGCCGGCGATCGTTTCCCCTGGCTGCGCCTCAAGCTCGCCACCAACGGAGCCATCGAGGACCTCTTCCAGAAGTTGAGCGACACGTGCTTCAACTTGATCTTGATTGGTCAGCCGCGGCTCCCTGAAGGCGCACTGGACTTCGGCGACCTATTGCGCATCCACGCGATTCCTGGCGAACCGGCCAACGATCGAGAATTGGCGAGGGCGCAGCTTCCTCAGCCTTCGTTCTATCTGGTCCGTCCTGACGGCTATGTCGGCCTCTGCGGCACACGCTGGGAAGCTGGTGCCATTAGAAGGTACTTCTCCGAGGATGCATGTCTAGCGACTTAGGTTGAGGCGCCATCGCGGTGCGCTTCGGGATTGCAGACTGGAATGCCGCAAAACGACACCCAGACTCGTATCTGCTGGTTCGTCTCGGAAGCAACCGACGTCTGGGTCGAATGGAGAGAACGAAGGCTTGCCTCCTCTTCGGTACGTTACCTCAGTAAGTTCCGAACGCGGATGTCACGCAGCCACAGACCGGCCCACACCAGCACACCGAATATTACGGCGAACATCACGTTGAACCATCCAGCGCCGACCCGAATCTGGCTCGCAGCGGCTCCTCCCATGTATCCGGTGAGCAAAATTGCGCCGAGAATCGATGTCCGGGGGAAAACATACAGCAGCGTACATGCCAGTAACACAATGCCGATGCCAGTGATCCCGGACTCAGGATACCCCAGCTGCCGAGTCGCTTCCACGACGACGGCTGGTTTCCAGAGTTTCATCCCGCCGTCTACCGCACAGAAAAGCGCCGCCAATCCGCTCAGGGTGCGGCCAGCCCAAAGGAGTTTTTTCGAATTCACTGGGTCCCTCCGCGCGGCGTTTCCAGTTGGAGATGTTTGCGTGGTCATCGACCGGCCTACTTTCCCAGAACAAGCCCGGTGACATTGCCCGCCGGATCGGCGAACATGGCCAGCTTAGGGCCGCCCGGCACTTCAGTTGGCGGCAGGACTGTCCTGCCGCCGAGTTTTTCCGCTCGCTCAAGCGTTGCTTGCAGATCTTTGACTTGTGCATATACGGAAACGCGCTTGCTGCCGTCATGGGCGGGACCTACTCCACCGTTGATGCCTCCCGGTCCCCCACCGGTATCGACGACTCCGTACTTCATCGGGTTGTTGCTGTTGATCTTCCACCCAAAGAGCTCGCTGTAAAACTTTTCGAGCTGACCGCCTTCGCCGCCCATGATTTCGAAATGAACAACCGGTGCCCCCATAGATAGTCTCTCCCTTTATGTCCTGACGCGTGCGATTGAAGCGCCAGCGTTGAACGTTCCATTACAGGGAGGACTATAGATGGATAGACGAGGGTTCCGTCTTGTACAAAAACGACAGTTGTTTCTCGAGCCGACTGATCTTCGTGGGCGTCTGTCCGATGAGGTGTCGAAGCGATCTCGTCAGATGCGCTTGATCAAAATAGCCAGCCAAATGAACGGCGTCGAGAATGGAGACACCCTCCTTCAGCAAGTTGGTCGCATATCGCGCTCGTTCGATTTGACGATAAGTGGCGTAAGTGATGCCTGTGGCCCGCAGAAAATGCCGCTGTGTAGACCGTAGTGACAGATCAGATGCTTGCCGTCGCAGGGGGACGTCCACAGCCGGATCACGCAAAATGAGACCAGCCTTCGAAAGCCGCTTGATAAATGCTTCCGCATTATCAAACTCAGGATATTGCCAAGCTGAATCGTTCAGCCAGAAGGAACGACTCGTCGCGTCAGGCAATGTCACATCTTTCCTGTCGCGAAGACTGCCGGGCAAAAACCGTGGCATGAAAGTGCCCAGTTTAAAGCGAATGCCAAGCCACTCGCCTTCCGCAGGGCAGTCAATGGTCGTTGCCTTTGTCTCCGGTCCGCGCAGCGTGATGAAGATCTTGCCTCTGAGTCGCGTCACAGCCATCTCGAAATGACACGCGGCAACCGAGAGAAAACTGTCGGCGCGTTCACTGTGGCAACGCCAGATCTTTTCAACAAACGGCGAATCCGAGGCTCGGTCCTCAAAGTGAATGAACGTGTTCTTGTTTTCTGTTGTCTGGTTTACGGCGGGTCCGGTCATCAGTCCAGCCCCATTACAAATTCGTATAGGCTTATAGGTATTCTACACCTGCCGGGAAAAGCGAAAAAAGGCCGGGACGACGAGACTCGACCACGCTATCTCTGCCGTGACAGTTGGCGGGTTACATGTACTTTCAACGACATAGAGAAGCACGGACGGCACTGGACGTCCTTGCAACTGCATCTCGATTTAACTTTTTCCGCTCGCACGGTCGTTGCCGGTTCGCCGCTCACGCGTTATGCTCACTCGCCGTGAGCTTGCCGAACGGTCCGCTCCGAGGAGGCTTCATGCTTCGCTCGTTTCGTCTTTCTCTCGTTTCCTTCATCATCCTTGCGTTCCTGCCACTCTTTGCCTCGGCTCAGCGAACACCTTTCGCCGTCGGCACCGCTTCTGCCGCGCCTGGCCAGAAAGCGACCGGTTACCTCCAAGTCCCCTCCGGCGTCGATGCCGGAACGAACATTCCTGTGGTTGTGGTGAATGGCGCCGAGCCCGGTCCCGTCCTTGCACTGGTGACCGGTGCGCACGGGACGGAGTACGTTTCCGTTATTGCTGTCGAAAAATTGATCGTTGATCTCGACCCCGCCAAGATTTCGGGCACGGTCATCCTGATTCCGCTGGTGAACATTGCTTCGTTCGAACAAAAAGTGCCGCACGTCAATCCGGTAGATAACAAGAGCATGAACCGCTTCTATCCAGGCAAAGCCGATGGAACGCAAACGGATCGCGCTTCCTTCCTCATTACCAAACACGTCGTGGATCGCTCGGACTACCTGATCGACTATCACGGCGGCGACCTCGACGAGAGCCTCCGGCCCTACGCTTACTGGGGACCCACTGGCAACGACTCGCAGGACCATATCTCGAAGGAGATGGTTCTCGCCTTCGGCCTAGATCACATCATTATTTGGCGCGACCGTCCGTCCGATCTTGCTGCCAGCCGGTACCTTGACAACACGGCGTCTCTCCGCGGGAAGCCTTCGATTGTTGTAGAAGCCGGATATGCCGGCACGGTCGAAACCGATGATGTGGCGCTGCTGGTCAATGGCACACTGAGCGCCATGCGCGCCTTGAAAATGCTCCCCGGCGCGCCGCACTACATCGAAAATCCAGTTTGGCTTGAGAAGATCGTTGACATCATTTCCGACGGCCCTGGCATCTGGTATCCGCTGGTCAAGCGGGGCTCGTACGTTCAGGAAGGTATGAAACTAGGTTACGTCACTGACTATTTCGGGAAAGTCATTCTCGAACCACGGGCTCCCCATGCTGGCGTTGTCCTTCACGTGAACGCCGTTCCCTCACTGAAAAAGGGCGATAACATCGCCAATCTCGGCGTCGTAGCTTCGAAAGCGCCGCTATAACTTCAGAGCTCGTGACGTGTTGGTCGGAAAGCTGGCCTCTAGATTTCCCTGAATCAAGATAGTGTTCTCAACCAGTGGTCCACCGCGTTTTGAACGGAACAAGAGACCGTCCTGCTTGATGAACGGTTTCAGCTCACGCATGGCGCGCTGGCCAAGTTTCGGGCTTCAAAGGCCAATCCCAGGGCACGGGTGAAAATGCGTCAGGGAGATCCCACTTTCAAAAGGGGTTCTGTAAGCGGAATGTCAACTGTTATTGGAAAATGATCTGACAACGGAGGGTAGGGAGCGTTATTTACTTCCTGGAGAGTTCGGGCAAAGTGAGGGGCAAACTTGTAGCTCCCTCCCGGCTTGGAAGAGTCGGTCGCGTAACCTTTCACAAAAATCCAGTCGAGTTTGTATTCACCGACCAGACCACCGTAAGTGCGAGCAAGAGCGAAAGTATACCGAAAGCCCTTGGTAGCACGCTGGTTGGAATCACTGAGCGTTCCGCCTCTGCTTTCTGCACTTCGCGCAGCTTCACCACGAAAGTCGAACGTATGGCCATCTTCAAAGTGGAAGTCATTTAAATCACCAAAAAGCTTGGCCTCTTTTTTGCGCGAGACAAAAGGGACATCGAAACCGGTGGGGTCGTTCTTGTTCCGCATCATGTTCACGGGCATGAGCAAAGCGGTTGGTGCTCCCGTCGACCACTTGATTGCACTAGTAGCCCATTTATCAGGATCTTTCAGGCGGTTCGTAACTACTTTAGACACGGAAGTAGGTGAAGAGTCCGAGCCAGATGTATTCAAATCGCCCGCGAGAATCACGGGATTTGTCTCAGCCCGAATCCACCCCAGGATTTCAGCCATTTGTTTTCTGCGGCATTCCGGCTTGCACTTCGTCTCCAGGTGTGGTGCAACCACGGTCACTGCTCCCGTGGGAGATTCGGGCACTGCGAGTTCTACGACAAGTGTGGTACGGCCACCCCGGCGGACCTCCCGCGAGATTCTCTCCATGAATGCGAGGTTTGCCCCCGTTCGCTTGGACGATTCGAGCTTGGAGATTTCTTTCTTCTCACCCAGGAACCAGTCGTAGCAAACGGGAAGCGAGCGGACGGTAGCCTTGCGTATGGGGTAGCGACTGAGAACTGCCGAGCCGTGCAGACCCAGGTAGCGACTTTTGTCGGGTTCAAAGGATTTCTGTATGTCCTGTTGCGCTGCCTTATCTTCGACGGTTACTTTTTCGAGGCCCAGATTCAGCGGATCAATTTCGAGAAACTCGACAGCGTAGGCGTAGTTCATTTTGAGCGCTTGGGCGAGCTCGCGTGCGACGTTCCGATAGTCCGTCCGGGTAACACCGTAGTCCACTTCGTTGAGGATGAATAGGTCGGTTGGTTTAAGAATTTCCAGCTGATTCTTGACCACGCCCAGCTCTTCCATTGTGAGCGGCTTGGATTTGGGGTCTTTCTTTTGTTCGATGTACGCTCCAAACTTATCCTGCTCCGACAGACTAGTGCGGATCCCGTCAAATTCTATTCCCCGTTCGATGTTCCACATCGTCACCCGGAGGAAGGGACCCATAGCCTCAGACGACGGCCGCTTCGGCTTTGCACCCTGATAGAATGCTTCGTTACTCAGAAAAGGGGTGCGAAGCAGCTGATCCAATCGAGCAGCAAGCCGTTCACTCGGCTCGTCCGTCTTCTCCAACTCGACTAGCTCCTCGAATGTCAGCAACTTGGGCGTCGACAGGCGGACGTAATCTTCTTTGCCAGCACGCGTTTGGCCCAGCGTGCTCGACCAGACCAATAGGAACAAGACACCCGTTGTCCATCCCGGCATGCGGACAAAACTGCAGCACGAAGGCTTTCTGACCGACCGCGCCCCTTTAAATCTCAATCTCTCTGGCGAGTCATGTGGTTTCATGTAGGAGTCTCGCAGCGAACTTCCGTTCACGCCGCTGATTCCAATGGTGTCATGGACCTGGCAAGACGCCTCGCCATTAAGCTTGGGCCGTAGACGGAGTCCCTAAAAACTGTCAGAAGAAACAGGGCGTCATGGCCGACTTATAAAATGGCTCTAATTGGGCGAGATGGATCGATCTTCTTTTGGAGGCTAAGTGCGTCAACAGGCCGAGAGTCCTTGAAAGTGTTGCTGCTAAGCCCGGACGGCTAGGGTTGATAATTATCTCCTGGTATTCCCTTTGGAGGGGCAGGTTAACGACGACCGGATTCGCGGCTCAACGAGCAGAAATGACAGTTCCAGAAGAACGGTGCCTATCGGCACCCGCACCAACAACTCTTGCCCTCGCACCACCTCGAACTTGTGATTGGACTTGCGCTCTTTCCTCTGGTAATTCTTTCTCACGGCGGCTCTCTCCTTTGAATAGGGATTCGCAACCCGAGCTCTATCCGAGTTCGGGCGAGAGCTGCTGCTTCTTGTTCTCAAGTTTCAACTAAACCCGGGGCATCCTCATCGCAAGGTAGGGCTTACACACAATGACGGAACCCAATTTGCCCGAGGAACCTTACGATTTCTCTTTGGTACTAGGCGGGCCGCTCTTCCAGCTCTTTCGGAGGGCGCATCTTACCGGAGATAGCTTAGACCTCCTTTATCGCCGGCTGCTCGTTATCACCCTGGTCGCATGGCTGCCGCTGTTGCTCCTCGCCACCCTCAACTCCTCAGCTGCAAACCTCGGTCGACTCTCCTTTCTTCACGATGTTGAAGTGCACGTCCGATTCCTCATTGCACTTCCGATCCTCGTCGCTGCCGAGTTGATTGTTCATGCAAGGATGCGTCCCGTTGTGCGCAACTTCGTGGAGCGGCGTATTGTTCTGCCCGAGGACCTGTCCCGCTTTCACCGCGCAATCGAATCAGCGATAAGGCTGCGCAATTCCATCCCAGTCGAGGTCGGGCTTTTGCTTGTTGTCTACACGTTGGGCCCGTGGTTCTGGCACGGTCGGGTCAGGCTCGACGCTTCGACCTGGTATGCCATGCCCGGTGGACCTTGGCACCTGACCCCCGCCGGCTTCTGGTACGTGTTCGTCAGCATACCGGTTGTACAGTTCCTCCTGCTGCGCTGGTATTTGAGGCTCTTCATCTGGTTTCGCTTTCTCTGGCACGTCTCCAGAATCAACCTGAAACTCATTCCGACTCACCCTGATCGCTCCGCTGGTCTCGGCTTCCTGGGCAAGAGTGCTTACGCCTTTGGTCCGATCCTTTTTGCGCAAGGCGCCTTGCTCGCCGGTCTGGTCGCCAGCCGAGTCCTTTACAGAGGGGAAAGCCTGCAGTCCTTCAAATTACAGGTCGGCGGCTTTATTGCCTTTTTCGTCTTGGCCATTCTCGGTCCACTCCTGATGTTTACTCCCAGAATGGCTCGCGCAAAACGAAAAGGATTGGCCGACTACGGCCTGCTCGCTCAGCGCTACGTCGAGGGCTTCGAGCAGAAATGGGTCCTCCGCAATCCCGCCCCTTCTGAGGAACTTCTCGGAGCTGGGGATATCCAGTCGCTTGCCGATCTCGGCAACAGCTATGCCCTGGTGCGCGATATGCGTTCGGTCCCCTTCGGACTCGAGGACATCACCCGTCTAGCCGCTGCTACCGCAGCTCCTCTCTTGCCTCTCTTGCTCACTATTTTCTCTCCGGAGGAACTCATCCTTCGCATCATCAAGACCGTGTTTTGAAGATATCCCGACCTGCGCGGCCTGGCCATGGTTGCGGGAGGAGGAGGCTACTACGGAGCGGGGATAGGCGATGCCAGGGATGTCAGATACCCGATGAATCGCAGAACGACGGGAATTGTGACGCTGGACATAGGCGTGATTGCGGCCGAAGTCGCTCCCACCGCGGCAAGCTCAGTCGATCGACTTACTCCTTCCATCTGTCCCTTAGGGCCTTCGGCCCGCGAAATCTCATGAAAATCACTTCAGGGTAAGATCGCAACGGTCTGGGGCGGCGAGGTCGCGTTTATCAGTGGAGAGTTCGAGACCGTCCATCTGTCTGATCCGGAGCGTGCGTGTTTGAGCGAATAATTGGGCGT